>CAJTFB010000023.1 GCA_910575665.1 Eubacteriaceae bacterium | reverse complement strand
CGCATTTTTATCCTGCTGTGGGACCATTATACCACAGAACCGCAGAAAAAAACGGGAAAGTTGCTACAAAAGTGGAATTTCGGGTACAAAATTTGAAGGTCGCTTTCAAAATGTGAAACTCGTTTACAAAACGGGAAGGTCGTGTTACATTCGAGCGGATTTATATTTCTTTTGGCATTTTTAAGGAGATTAAATAGCAAAAATGAAAAAATGCTTAAAATCATTTTGTAAAAGATTCTAAGCATTTTTATGTCAAATTTCCTGATTATCCTCTGCGTCTATAAATATCTGCATTTCGTTGTTGAGATAAAGCCTTGCATATTCAAGCGGATTATCTATTGCCATAGCATTTAGCACATGGTCTGTCCATGCTGTGGTTTTTAATCCTTTTTCTGCCTTGTTACAGTCAATTCGTAATATGTAACCGTCAAAGGTAGTAATATCAATACTGTTGTGGTACATATTGTACCTTGCGTATATTAGATTCATTTTCTTTGTCCTTTCGTAATTTTTACAAGCATATCAAATCAGTTCCCATACCTTAATTGTTTTGTGTTATAATATGTTATAGGTTTTTCTTTCCCTTAAAGTTTCCCTCATTAGGGTTCATAACAGCAAGGGGGAGAAAATAACATAAGGGAAAATCTAAGGGAATGCTCACCTTGCATAAATTTAGTGTTTTCGGTAGTTAGAGCAGTTCATGATAACAAAATATAAGAGTTAATAAATCCCTTAGATTTTGTGAAAATCCAATCGGGATTTTAGGGAGCATTCCTGTTAAGTAACAAATAGCGGGTTTGCAAAAAATGAGTGTCACCCATAGAATAATGATTGTTAACTTGGCGGTTAATAAAAATCATTTTTCAAAGGAGACACCCACATATGAATTGTAAACAAAATGAGAAAATCAATCAAGTAAAAGAATCAACTTTGGTAGTTGGAATCGATATTGGAAGTACTACACATTATGCCAGAGTTTTTGACTGGCGGGGTATTGAACTTGGGAAGGTCTTTAAATTCAGCAACAGCAGAGAAGGGTTTGAAAACTTCAAGGACTGGATGCGGTGGTTACAGGACAAGTACAAAAAGTCAGATGTCATTGCAGGAATCGAACCAACCGGTCATTACTGGTTTGACCTTGGTGCTTATCTTGAGGATGAGAGCATCCTGCTGGTTATGGTTAACCCTTATGCGGTAAAGCAGACCAAGGAACTGGATGATAACAGCCAAAGCAAAAATGACAGAAAAGATCCCAAGGTGATAGCAAAGCTTGTCATTGACGGAAGGTATTCCATATCATATACACCGGATGGTGTGTATGCAGACTTAAGGATTATGGTGGCCAATCGTAAGAGACTTGTCAGGGAACTTACCCAGATCAAAAACAGATTTGCCAGATGGTTCGCCATATATTTCCCTGAATACAAAGAGGTGTTTAGGGATTATGAAGCACAAAGCAGTATGCTGCTTCTAAAAGTAGCCTGTACTCCGAAAGCAATCGTGGAACTTGGGGCTGAGAAAATCAATCAGATCTGGCGTGATGCAAAGTTAAGAGCTGTTGGGATAAAAAGGGCAGTGACCCTGTGTGAAACAGCTAGACGAAGCATAGGCTTAAAGAAAGGATCTTCGGCAGCCGGGTATGAAATGAAACTATTGCTTGCGGATTACGAATATAAAATGGCACAGCTTGATTCCGTTATGGAAGAGATAGAAAGTCTGTGCAAAAAGATACCTGAAAGCGGGCAGATGCTTGCCATCAAAGGTATCGGAATAATCACTGTAGCTGGATTTCTGGCTGAAGTTGGTGATGTGAGGCGTTTCGAATCACCAAGGCAAATACAGAAACTGGCCGGACTCTCATTAAGGGAAAACAGTTCGGGAAAGCATAAAGGGCAGACGACCATTAGTAAAAGAGGCCGGAGTAAGCTGCGGGCAGTACTGTTCAATGCGGCAATCCCGTTAATTGCTAAAAATCCGGAATTTCGGTCGCTGCATGAGTATTACACAACCAGAGCAAACAATCCGCTAAAGAAGAAACAGTCAGTGATAGCCATCAGCTGTAAGCTGATACGAGTTTTCTACGCCATACTGACAAAAGGAGTAGCCTATGATCCGCAGAAAATGATGTCTGACATACATAGGCAACCACAGGCAGCGTAAGGAGAACAGCTGTGAGATTCAGGGAGACGTCCACCGAAAGGTGCTGAAAGGAACAGGACAGAAAAAAAACATAGAGAGCCGAAGTCAGATTTTAGTCCATCAGAGCACAGACTCAGCGAGGGAGCATCATGACGCCCCTTTATGGATAAGCAGAACGAAGGAATTGAGGACCCTGTAGAAAAGGTGATCCTGTATGACATGGGAGGTTAGGCTGCCGTAAGGAGTTGGGGATAAGAAAGGCCGATCATAACGAAATAAGGCGACGTCTTATTAAGTGCCCCCAAACATCCATAAATCCATGAATTTAGGCCAAGGGGAATGGCATGGACTTAGACAACTCATCTATGTAGATATGAAAAAGTGAGAAAAAGCGAGTTAACAAGAGGAAAACAAAGATTATTATGGGAGGACTATTAAGATGAATGAAAAAGAAAAAATGCTTGCTGGAATGTTGTATGACCCATCTGATTCAGAACTGACGGAATTACTCATAAAAGCACGAAAACTAGCCAGACAATACAATCAAATTGATGAAGATGAACCAGAAAAACGTTTAGCGATTCTTCGCAAATTGCTTCCCAATACACCTAATTTGCCAAGTCTGCAAGCCCCAGTTTATTTTGATTATGGGTGTAATACATATTTCGGTAAATTTTGTGGAACTAACTTTAACTTTACTTGTCTAGATGTATGCCCTGTATATATTGGGGATAATGTAATGATCGGACCGAATGTTACCTTGGAAACACCGATGCATCCACTCTTGCCGGAAGAAAGGAATGTAAGACAACGAGAGGATGGCAGTTATTATAATTTGGAGTATGCCAAACCGATTACTATAGAAAATGATTGTTGGATTGCTGCGAATGTTACTGTGTGCGGTGGTGTGACCATTGGAGAGGGAAGTGTAATTGGTGCAGGAAGTGTAGTGACAAGAAGCATTCTTCCACATAGTTTGGCGGCAGGTAACCCGTGCCGTGTGATTCGTGAGTTAACGGAAGCTGACAAGTTGAAGTAATATATGGAGTTGCAAGGATTTCTTGTCTGTGCGCATGTTATAATATGTTAAAACGGACGATGGAGGTATCATGGAACAGGTTTAATAATATCGTTATTCTTTCTTGCAGATGTGCCCCGTGTATATCACAATGTTTCGGACAAAAAATGTACTGCCTATAATGTGATTTTTTATCTGGCAAATTAAAGGGAGAGAATACAAGGAGGAAGTGACAGGTAATCTCTTATATGTAGAAGAAATTCAAATCTCTAGATAAAATGACAATATGATAATCATTCAGAAAACATAAGTGGTTATAAAAAGCACTGGCATTTCACTGTGATATGAGATACTGGTGCTTTGATATCGAAATTCTATTTTATTTATGGCGGTTTTGCTATAGCATATGTCATTTTTGGGGGACATATTTTGTAATTCACTAACTTGCTTTCATTTCATATAAATTATAAATGGAACAGAGCAAGCTGATATGAAAAATAAATATTCCAAGTCTGATTGAAACTACAAATTCTTGATAAGAATTGTGCAGATCCATCAGTGTATGATTTGGAGATATTCTTTTATTTGAAATGCTACCATCAGTTCAAATTTGCAGTAGCTGTCATCAAGATTAAATCCCATATCCTCTTTCAATATTCGTATTCTGTAATTTATAGTGTTACGATGACAGAACAAGGCATCTGCAATTCTTTTTATGCTGCCATCGCAGATGAGATATTGGTACAAGGTTTCCAGATATTCCTGCTCCTGTTTATGGTTTTGTTGTAGCAATCCATTCAATTTTTCAGCTACATAGTTTTCAAGGATGTTTGGCTCATTGCAGGATAACAGAATTTTTAGGAATCCCATGTCTTCATAACAAAAAAGACGGGTTTTATGATAAATAGCCATCTGTACAGCAGATTTTGCATGAAAATAGGATGCCGGGAGCCCACAAAGATCTGCCAGACAACCGATTCCGACAGTAAATCGGTTGTCTGGAAAATAGAGTGCAAGCTGTGCCAGAAATTTTTGCATTTCCAGAGAGAGTATATTTGTGGTTGTTTGGTAGGTGATGATAAGAGAAGCGTCTTTTGTGTGGCAGAGAAAGGAGTTCGGAATAAATACCTTGAGGATATGGGAGAGTCTGTCGGAGGGAACTTCAGGAGTAGCTGCGAGTTGACAGATGGTATACTGTTTGGTGTTTTGATACCCATATTCCTCCAAAATTGCCTGGCTGTAGTTAGCTTCTTTGCTTTGGAATATCAGATTGAAAAAAGCAGAAGTTAACGTGATTTCTGTTTGTGATTCCTCAAAAATGCGGTTGTAATAATCTCTGGTTACATTATGGAGCATGATTTCCCAAGGCATTGTGAAGACTGGGAAATTATGCTTGTTACATAGTTTCTGGATATCTTCCGTGACATCTTCTGGAAAAACATAGGTGCCGATATTTAAGATGACACCACAGGTTTTTAATTCTATTAATGACTGGATAAACTTATAGAGCCAATCTTTGGATTGCGTGCAGCGGATGCCGGTAGTGATGATCAGTTCACCACCCTGAACAAAACTTGAGCTTGCAATATCTTCTGTAATATATACCCAGTTCATCATGCGGTTTAATCCCTTTTTGCCACAGAGTAGTCTGAGTTTATATTTTTCTTTTGTTTCTCGATAAATAGTTTTCAATAAAAGTGCCATAGCCATATGCCTCCTATGTATGTTTTGTGTATTCACTGCCTGTTTATATAGTGCGTGTGTTATAAGCATACAATAGCATAGAAAAATGTGGGAAGTCAATCTGTATTTTGTGCTGATGGCATAAAAAAAGATAGTTTTTTTTGTGCCGACGTGATATAGTATTTATAAAAGAATTGCGTTATGATAGGTTTTGTAAGGGACAAAGGCGTACCGGATAGTATGTCTTTGTCCCTTTCTGTATTATAGGAAAGTAGTTATTAGACAATTATTGCCTGTAATACACCAAAAGTTTTATGATAGAAGTTTTTCGCAAATGCGGGAAAGGAGCAGATTATGTTAAGGACAGATTTACCGGAAATTGTAACAGAGTCATTGCCGGGACCAAAGGCAAAGAAGGTGATTGACAGAAGGAAAGAAGCAGTACCTGCAGCTGTTGGATGCAGCTATCCTGTGGTAATTGAAAAGGGCGAGGGTGCCATGATTCAGGATGTGGATGGCAATAAATTTTTAGACTGGATTGGTGGTGTTGGTGTTTTAAATATTGGCTTCTCTCATCCAGAAATTGTAGAGGCAGTAAAAGCACAGGCAGATAAATATTTTCATGGTATGTTTAATGTAGTTACCCATGAAGGTTATGTTGCTTTGGCAGAAAAATTATCTCAGATTGCACCGGTAAAGGGAGAAAAGAAAAAGGCTTTTATGGCAAACAGTGGCGCTGAAGCAGATGAAAATGCAGTGAAAATAGCGAAGGCATATACAAAGCGGTCAAATATCATTGTATTTTCCGGAGCATTTCATGGAAGAACCTATTTAACTATGACCATGACATCAAAAAAGGCATATGCTTCCGGACAGGGACCTTTGGCAGGCGGTGTATTCCGGGCACAGTTTCCATATTATTATAGGAATCCGGAAGGGATGCCTGAAGATGCGGCTTTGGACTATTATATCAAATCTATTGAGAATGTTTTTGAAGAATGTGGGGCAGCAGATACCGTTGCTGCTATCGTGGTTGAGCCCTTGCAGGGAGAGGGAGGATTTATTCCGGCTCCCCTTCCATGGATTCAGGCAGTGCGGGGAATATGTGATGATCATGGAATTCTACTGATTGCGGATGAGGTACAGAGTGGTTTTTGCCGTACTGGAAAAATGTTTGCTTCGGAATATTGGAAGGAAGTAGGAGTACAGCCGGATATTATTGCCACAGCCAAGTCCATTGCAGCCGGTGTGCCGCTTTCTGCAATTATTGCAAGAGATGAAATTATGGATGCAGTTCCAAAGGGAACTATTGGCGGTACTTATTGTGGCAATCCATTGGCATGTGCGGCAGCGCTGAAAACCATTGAAATTATGGAGCGGGATCATCTGGCGGAACGTTCTGTGGAGATTGGTAAGACAGTTACAGAGCGTTATCAGGCAATGCAGGAAAAGTATTCCGTAATTGGCGATGTAAGAGGAATGGGCGGTATGATTGGTATTGAGTTTGTCAAGGATAATGGAACGAAAGAACCCGCAGAAGAATTGACAGCCAATATTATCGACATCTGTGCCAGGAATGGTCTTCTGGTGGAGGGTGCCGGTATATATGGAAATGTCATTCGTTTTCTGGCACCGTTGGTAATTACAGATGAGCAGTTGAAGGCCGGGCTTGATATCTTTGAAAAAGCAGTAGCAGATTGTCTGTGATGAAAAACGATTACTGGATAATCTTACAGAGTGTAGTATTTATGGATTTGTTCACGGTTAAAATAAAATGATTTAATAATTAAGAGCAAAGGCGCTCACAGGAATTGAGATGGCCTCTGCTCTTTTTATTGAAGGGAGATAAGAATATGAGATTAAAAGATACAGGACTTACCGTACAGGAGATTAAGGATAAGGTAAACAAATATATGATTGAGACCTATGAGCGTTTTGATTTTCTGGCAGAAACGGCAAAAGGTATGTACATCTACGATGAAAATGGAATACCATATTTGGATTTTTATGCGGGAATTGCAGTGAATTCTGCGGGCAACTGTAATGAGAAGGTTGTGGCAGCAGTAAAAGAACAGGTAGAAGATGTGATGCATACGTTCAATTATCCCTATACGATTCCCCAGGCGCTTTTGGCAGAGAAAATTTGTACGGCGATTGGAATGGATAAGATATTTTATCAAAATTCCGGGACAGAAGCCAATGAGGCAATGATTAAAATGGCGCGTAAGTACGGTGTGGAAAAGTATGGGCCACATAAATATAACATTATTACCGCAGAGATGTCATTCCATGGCAGAACTTTTGGTTCTATGAGTGCCACCGGTCAGCCGGACAATGCCTGTCAGATTGGATTTGGAGATATGACGCCGGGATTTACCTATGTACCATACAATGATCTGGAAGCATTTAAGGCAGCTTATACAGAAAATACCATCGCAATTATGATAGAACCGGTACAGGGGGAGGGCGGTGTGCATCCTGCAACGCAGGAATTTATGAAAGGGCTGCGTGGTTTTTGTGATAATAAAGGAATTCTTCTTCTGCTGGATGAGGTACAGACCGGCTGGTGTAGGACGGGGGCAATTATGTCCTATATGAACTATGATATAAAACCGGATATTGTATCTATGGCAAAGGCCATGGGTGGCGGTATGCCTATTGGTGCTATTTGTGCAACGGAAGAAGTGGCAAAGGCACTTTCAGCGGGCTCTCATGGAACGACCTTTGGCGGGCATCCGGTATCCTGTGCAGCAGCATTGGCTGAGATTGATGAACTGCTGGAGCGAAATCTGGCGGATAATGCAAAAAAGATGGGTAAATATTTTATGGAGAAGTTAGCTGATATTCCGCATGTAAAAGAAGTCAGGGGTCAGGGGCTTTTAGTTGGTGTGGAATTTGATGGAAGTATTCGGGCGGCAGATGTGAAGCATGGATGTCTGGACAGAAAGCTTTTGATTACAGCAATCGGTAATGACATTATTCGTATGGTTCCACCATTGATACTGACAGAGGCAGATTGTGACAAGGCGGTAGAAATTATCAGAGATGCTGTCGAGGCATTATAAAGACGAGGAGGAATGCAGATGAAACATTTTGTAATAACGATTGGCTGTGAGTATGGCAGCGGCGGTCCGGATATCGGGCGGGTAATTGCAGAGGAACTGGGCATTAAATTCTATGACAGGGATTTGGTGGATCAGGTGGTGGAGCATCTTGGTGTTGAGAGGGAACTGGTGGAAAAGGCAGATATGGGAACTTCAGTAAAATATGAGTTTGAAACTTCTTTTGGACCGAGATATGCGAATCTTACAAATCGTGTAATCTATACGCAGTTTGAGGTTATACAGAAATTTGCAGAAGAGTCCTCCTGTGTCATTATCGGGCGGTGCGGTAATTATATACTGAAGGATAGAAGTGACTGTCTGAATATTTTTATCTATGCACCAGAGGAAAAGCGGATAGAGCATGTGATGGAGCGGAAGGGTATGTCAAAAAAAGAAGCCGCAGAACTGGTGAAATATAATGATGATATGCTTCATGCCCGGTACAGGTATATGACAGATAAGAACCGCGGGGAGCGGGAGCTGCGCCATATGCTGATTGACAGCAGTGTGCTTGGACTGGAAAAGACTGCAAAATATATTTTGCAGATGATTGACTTGCGATTTGGAGAGATATAGCAGAACAGAAAAGAGGTGCAATATATGGAGACAAAGAAATCGGAATTTGACAAAGTGTTTAGTGCATGGGATATCCTTGTGATTGCTTTTGGGGCAATGATTGGATGGGGCTGGGTGGTATCTACCGGGGACTGGATTGGAACCGGTGGTGTGATTGGAGCGGCAATCGGTTTTGCAATCGGCGGCATTATGGTATTTTTTGTAGGGCTTACTTATGCAGAGCTGACAGCGGCAATGCCGCAGTGTGGTGGTGAGCATGTTTTCAGCCATAAGGCGATGGGACCTGTGGGGTCTTTTATCTGTACATGGGCGATTATCTTAGGGTATGTCAGTGTAGTATGCTTTGAGGCATGCGCTCTGCCAACCATTATTACATATATTTATCCGATGTTTTTAAAGGGATACTTATATACTGTGGCAGGATTTGATATCTATGCGTCATGGCTGGCGGTAGCAATGTTGGTTGCATTGTTTATTACCTATATCAATGTGCGGGGAGCCAAGACAGCGGCTGTTTTGCAGACTGTTTTGACAGTAATTATCGGTGGTGTTGGTATTCTTCTTATTGTGGCATCCCTGTTTTCAGGGGACGCAACCAATCTGGAGGGGCAGATGTTTGTTGGTGACTCTGCAGGAAACATCTTAAAGACAGTTTTTGCGGTAGCGGTGGTAACGCCCTTTTACTTTATTGGTTTTGACGTAATTCCACAGGCGGCAGAGGAAATCAATGTACCATTGAAAAAAATTGGAAAGATTATGATTTTGTCGATTGTGTTGGCGGTTACCTTTTATGCCCTGATTATCTTTGGCGTGGGATATGTGATGAATGCGGGAGAAATTGCTGCATCTTCACAGACTTCCGGGTTAGTCACAGCAGATGCCATGGCAAAAGCATTTCATAGCAGCGTGATGGCAAAAGTGTTGATTATCGGTGGCATGTGTGGAATTGTCACAAGCTGGAATTCTTTTTTGATTGGCGGAAGCCGTGCGATGTATTCCATGGCAGATTCCTATATGATTCCAAAATGTTTTACAAAACTGCATCCAAAGCACAAGACACCAACCAATGCGTTGTACTTGATTGGCGGTCTTTCCATTCTGGCTCCGCTTTGTGGACGTCAGATGTTAGTGTGGATTGTAGATGCCGGAAACTTTGGCTGCTGTCTGGCATATTGTATGGTCTCCCTGTCATTTATTATTTTGAGAAGTAAGGCACCGGAAATGATACGTCCATACAAGGTAAAAAACTATAAGTTTGTTGGCGCAATGGCGGTTATGATGTCAGGTTTCATGGTGGTTATGTATATTATCCCATTTTCTGGGAGCGCACTGGTATGGCAGGAATGGATTATGGCAGGCGGCTGGGCTGTACTGGGAGTGGTATTCTTTGCAATATGTAAGATAAAATACGGGGAAAAGTTTGGCCTTCATGTGGATATTGCCACGGAAGATGGGCAGCAGTACAGGGAGGAAGCAGTGCTGGAGGCTGCCTTGGAGACTGTCAGTGGTCATGTGGCAGCAACGGTACAGGAGAGCAGCATGGCATTTTCCTATTTCCTGCCGGTGAATATTGTGTTTGGGAATGGTACAGTGAATAAGGTAGGAGAACTGACAAAACCTTATGGCAGGAAAGTTTTGATTGTGACTGGAAAAAGCAGTGCAAAAAAGTCAGGGTTATATGACAGAGTGGATGAAAATTTGAAATCAGAGGGATTGGATACGGTGCTTTTTGACAAGGTGGCACAGAATCCTCTTACAACCACTGCTATTGAGGGAGCGGAACTCGCGAAAGCCAATGGATGTGATGTGGTAGTGGCAATTGGTGGCGGAAGTATCATGGATTGCGCGAAGGCGATTGCTTTTTTGGCAGTCAATGGCGGCGATATCAATGACTATATTTATGGAAGGTTACAGAGTGATCATGCCTTGCCGTTGGTTTTGATTCCGACCACATGTGGTACTGGTTCCGAGGGCAATGGGTTTGCAGTATTAACGAATCCAGAGAATGGAGACAAAAAATCTCTCAGATGCAATGCTATTGTGGCAAAGGTGTCTATTGTAGATCCGGATTGCATGATGACTATGCCAAAACATGTATTGGCTTCTGTAGGCTTTGATGCACTGTGTCACTGTATTGAGGCGTATACTTCTAAGATTGCACAGCCTTTTACCGATGCGCTTAGTGTCTATGCTATAGAACTGCTGGCAGAAAATCTTGTAAAAGTATATCAGGGCAGGGGTGGCAAAGAGGAATGGGAAAAGATTACACTTGCCAGTACCATTGGTGGTATGGTAATCAATACGGCAGGTGTCACTCTGGCACATGGTATGGAGCATCCGGCAAGTGGACTGAAAGATATTGTCCATGGAAAAGGATTGGCAGCATTGACTCCTGTTATTATTGAAGAGTCATATAAAGGAAATTACTTTAAATTTGCAAAAATTGCCCGGATTTTTGGTGGTCTGACGGCTGGCGATCTGTCAGGCAAAATCCGTACCCTGTTGCGAAATATTGATATGGAGTATACTTTGTCAGACCTTGGGATTGAGGAAAAAGATGTGCCATGGATGGCAGAAAACTGTATGAAAGTGTCTGCTGCCGGTGTTGCAAATAATCCCATAGTATTTACTCAGGATGAAATTGCAGAGATATATAGAAAGGCAATGTAAGGACATTCAGCGGTGGAACGGAGGAGAAGTAAATGGAGAATGATGTAAGGAGAAGCTGTGTGGATTGCGGTGTGGTAAATTGTGATGTACAAAATAAGTCATATCCGCCGTTTTGTTTGACAACGCATATGGATAAAACTGTTAAAAATGAGGCAATGAAGGAATACACCGGTGAAAACAGAAAGGTGATGCAGACTGCCGCCAAAGTAGAATATGATGGATATTGTGTGTGGACAAGGGTACAGGAAACCGTCGAATTTATGAAAAGGATGGGATATCATAAAATCGGAATTGCCACCTGCGTCGGCCTGATTCAGGAAACTAGAGAATTGGCAAAAATACTTAGAAGTCATGGCTTCGAGGTGTATGGGGCAGGGTGTAAAGCAGGTGCGGTGGCAAAGACGGAGTTTGGAATTGATGTGGATTGTCAGAATATTGGAATCAATTCTTGCAACCCAATTCTTCAGGCAAAGTTGTTAAATGCGGAAGGAACAGATTTAAATATTGTGATGGGTTTATGTGTGGGGCATGACAGTATGTTTTATAAGTATTCTGATGCCTTGGTTACTACTTTGGTAACGAAGGATCGTGTAACAGGACATAATGCAGTGGCACCTCTCCATCTTGCAAACGGATATTATGCAAAATTGCTGGGCGATTGTACAGGAAGTTAATTAAAACTTGACACAAAATGAAAAATGGAATATACTTATATTCGGTTTATGAACAAAGGCGTTCTGCAATAAGCAGAGCGCCTTTTGGCGTTCTAGGAAAGTATTTGGAAGGAGGAATCGCCATGCAGCAGATGGAATTATTAAAGCACACAGACAAAATCAATGAACTGTTAGCACGCTACGGGGTAAAATTTGGAATCTATAAAAATAATATTTTTAAAGAACAGTTGTTTCCCTTTGATTCTATTCCAAGGATTATTGAACATGAGGAATTCAGCCATCTGGAAAAGGGGCTAAAGCAGCGTGTTATGGCTTTAAATTTATTTTTAAAAGATATTTACGGTAAGAAACAGATTGTAAAGGATGGAGTTGTCCCGGAGGATTTTATTTTTGCTTCCAGTGGATATATGGCAGAATGTGAGGGGGTAGTCCCGGCAAAAGATATTTATTCCCACATATCAGGAATTGATCTGGTAAAGGGAAAGGATGATAACTGGTATATATTGGAGGATAATTTAAGGGTGCCCTCCGGGGCATCCTATCCCATGATTGCCAGGGAGCTGTGTAGAAGGAGTTCACCGGATACTTTTCATGATTACAGGCTGGAGGACAACCGTAATTATGCGGATTTGCTCCGAAGGGCGATGGATTATGTGAACCCGGGAGGGCATACAGTGATTTTGACGCCGGGAAGATATAATGCCGCTTACTTTGAACATTCCTATCTGGCGGAAAAGACAGGGGCACATCTTGCGACGGGTTCTGAACTGGTTGTAGAAAATGACATATTGTACTATATTGCTTCCGATGGCACAAAGGAAAGGGTGGGAGCGGTATATCGCAGGATATCAGATGAGTATCTGGACCCGATGAACTTTAACCCGGAATCCCTGATAGGTATTCCGCATCTTTATGAAGTGTTCAGGAAAGGGAATGTTGCGCTGATCAATGCACCGGGGAATGGAGTGGCAGATGACAAGGGAATTTATTATTTTGTACCTAAGATGATTCGGTATTATTTAGATGAAGAACCAATTCTTAGTAATGCACCAACCTATCTGCCTTTTTATGAGGAAGATATGAAGTATGTTCTGGCCCATTTTGATGATTTGGTATTGAAGGATGTAGCAGAGGCAGGAGGCTATGGTGTTGTATTTGGCAGTTCCATGACAAAGCAGCAGAA
Organism: Eubacteriaceae bacterium; assembly: GCA_910575665.1. Classification (GTDB taxonomy): domain Bacteria; phylum Bacillota; class Clostridia; order Lachnospirales; family Lachnospiraceae; genus Eubacterium_F. Next base: position 49,072 of record CAJTFB010000023.1, on the reverse strand, counting down.
GCAGGATTTTATTTCCCTGTTACAGAGAGAGCCAAGAAGGTTTATTGCACAGGAAGTGATTGATTTTCAGGATCTGGATATTGTGGACAATGGGGAAATTGTGCCAAGAAAGGCAGATTTGAGAGCATTTGTAGTGATGGCGGAAGAACCGTTAGTCTGGAAAAGCGGGTTGACGAGGTTTTCCAGAAATACAGATTCGTTTATTGTGAATTCATCACAGGGAGGAGGTTTTAAAGACACATGGGTATTATATCAGTAGAACAGGCGGATCATTTATTTTGGCTGGGAAGATATACGGAGCGTGTATATACGACACTTCGTTTCTATTTTCCAAGGTTTGACAGCATGATTGATGAAACAGTTGACAGTTATCAGACATTTTGCGAATCCATTGATATACCAAACATTTATTCATCGAAGGAGGATTTTTTGAGGCGTTACCCTTTTGATGCGGACAATCCGGATTCCATCATCAGCAATCTTAACCGGGCATATGACAATGCCATTGTACTTAGGGAAAGCATTGGCTCGGAAACGCTTTCTTACATACAGCTTGCTGTCTATGATATGAATAAGGCGGCAGTAAGCAAGTCACCGCTGATAGAATTGCAGTATCTCCTTGACCATATTTTATCGTTCTGGGGAATTGCCGATGACCAGATTGATTCTGAGCAGGTTCGGAATATGATTAAGGCAGGAAAACGGATTGAGCGTATTGATATGTATGCACGGCTGAAAGTATCAAGGGAGGAACTGATCAGAGAGGTGTGCCGCATGATTCCAAGGGTGGAAAGGAGCGGGCTGGTTTATAATAAGGTAAAACTGGGGCAGATGAAAAGCCTTGTGGAAAATCCTGATTTGGATTACTATAAAATTGTATCTAATGTTGAGGCAATTGTATAGTAATAACCTGTTACCATGGATAGTAACAGGTTACAGGTTAGGAGTGTTTTTGTGGCAGTATTGCACTTTGAGTATAAGATGGAAATTAAGTATGAGGAATATGTCGGCAGGTGTTATTTTACAATTAAGTGCATCCCAAAAGAAGATGCAAGGCAGCATTTACTGGGACTAAAGCTTTCTGTATTGCCTGAAACGACGTATTCCTGGGGAGAGGATTCTTTTGGAAACAGGCAGATATATGGCTGTGAGACAGAGACTCATAATCAGTTTATCTTTCAGGCCACCGGGGATGTGGAAATCCTACAGACAGATTATGAGGAGGAGGTCGGGGATGAAACAACCGGTATTTTCCGTGTTCCCCATGGAAAGTGTGTACCTGGTTCCAGACTTTCGGAATATTACAGGTCACAGGATTTTTCAAAGTGTAAGAGCCCTTATGAAATATGCATGGCATTAATGCACAGGCTGCATCAGGATTTTTCTTATGTGCCGGGAGCCACACAGGTTAATACTACAGCGGATGAGGCATGGGGGCTGGGTGGAGGTGTTTGCCAGGATTATGCACATATTTATATTACACTGCTTCGGATGGCGGGAATCCCTGCACGGTATGTATGTGGACTGATTATTGGTGAAGGTGCAAGCCATGCCTGGGCAGAGGCGCTTTGTGGTGGCCGGTGGGTTGCATTTGACCCGACAAATGACTGTCTGGTATTAGATCATTATATTAAACTTGGCCATGGCAGGGATGCATCAGATTGTGCGATTAACCGGGGGCTTATGTGGAATAGTGGGGCACAGTTGCAGACGGTATCTGTTTTGGTGGAAAAATGTGAGTGAGAAAGGAAAGAATAACATGATAAAGACGATAGCAGCAGTGGGGCTGCCCGTAGATGAGATGCTGGAGATTAGGAAAAACCGCATTGCTCCAGAGAATTTCACGGATGATATGAAACGCATTAGTGTCGTTACTGGTATCCATGGAGATGAACTGGAGGGACAGTACGTATGCTTTGAACTGCAGAGGCGTATAGAACAGAACAAAGAATGCCTGGCAGGAATTGTAGATATTTATCCGGCAATGAATCCTCTGGGAATTGATTCGATTACCAGGGGAATTCCGGCATTTGATTTGGATATGAACCGTTTATTTCCGGGGGATATTGATGGAAGCATGATGGACTATGTGGTTGCCCGGATTATGGAGGATGTGGCGGGTTCTGACTGCGTGTTTGATATCCATGCCAGCAATATTTACCTGACTGAGATACCGCAGATTCGTATTAATGAGCTGCATCAGGATGTCCTTGTACCAATGGCAGAGGAGGCTAATGTTGATTTTGTCTGGGTACATGGAGCCAGTACGGTGTTAGAATCTACCTTTGCATACAGCCTGAACCATATCGGGACTCCGGTGTTAGTAGTAGAAATGGGGGTAGGGATGCGCATAACACAGAGATATGGAGAGCAGATGGTGGATGGGATTTTTCAGCTGATGAAGAAGATGGGGATCTGGAAGGGAGAAGTAAAACCGGTCAGGAAACCAATTATTTCACGGAATCCTGAGGATGTCTGTTATCTGAATGCAAGTGTTGGGGGCGTGTTTATCCCGACAGTACAGCATGGCGCAAAATTGAAAAAAGATGAAACCATAGGACAGATTGTAGATCCGTTATGTGGAAAGATTTTGGATGAGGTGCAGGCTCCCGAGGACGGCATGCTTTTTACCATAAGAGATTATCCGGTTGTAGTGGAGGGTTCTCTTATGGGGCGGCTGTTGAAAAAGGAGGTATGCGGTTATGAATAAAAGAGTGATTTATGAAATGAAGGGGCTGTACAGGGATGCATTCCGTGTGACAGGATATGAATTTGGCGAGGGAAAAAAGTCGGTCTGCATCGTGGGGAGTTCCAGAGGAAATGAAGTGCAGCAGCTGTATTGCTGTTCTAGGCTGGTTAAGAAAATGAAGCAGCTTGAGGAGGAAGGAAGAATTGCAGATGGGCATAAGATATTAATCCTGCCTTCCATCAATCCGTATTCCATGAACATACAGAAAAGGTTCTGGTCAACAGATAATACGGATATTAACAGAATGTTTCCGGGATATAATCTGGGGGAAACTACCCAGAGAATTGCAGATGGTGTTTTTCAGGAGATTTCAGAGTATCAATTTGGCATTCAGTTTACATCTTTTTATATGCCGGGGGATTTTGTCCCTCATGTGCGGCTGATGGATGAGGGATTTAGTGATCCTGAGACAGCAAAGCAGTTTGGCCTCCCTTACGTGATTATCCGCAAGGTAAGGCCTTATGATACAGCAACATTAAACTATAACTGGCAGGTGTGGGAAACACAGGCATTTTCACTGTATACGTCTACAACTTCCTGGATTGACCCCAATAGTGCAGGCCAGGCAGTTCTGGCAGTGATGAATTTTTTGTCAGGGCAGGGAATGATAAAATACAGTGTTCCAGGCCGTATACATTCCAAGGTTGTACATGATGAGGAAATGTTTTTAATTAAAACGGCAAAGTCTGGTATTTTTGAGCCTATGGTAAAGGCAGGAGAGGAAGTAGAGATCGGGCAGCCATTGGCAAATATTTTAAATCCGTATGAAGGCGATATCCTTGAAACACTTTATGCCCCTTCTAACAGAGTTGCCTTTTTTGTGCATAATGAACCTTTGACATACGCAAATACTGCGGTAATAAAGTTAATAGAAAAGTATTGATATGGTGAAATACCAACAACGAGAAAAGAGTCATTGTTTTGGAGGATGGTTATGAAGAAACCAATTATAGGGATTGTTCCACTGGTAGATATAGAACGGGAAAGTTATTGGATGCTACCAGGTTACATGAAAGGGATCGAGCAGGCTGGGGGAATTCCGCTTATGCTTCCTTTAACATCAGATGAAGAGAATTTACAACAGCTAGCAGAGGAATTGGATGGTTTTTTATATGCTGGTGGACAAGATATTTCTCCTAATTTGTATGCGCAGAGGCGTTCTAGGATGTGCGGGCAGTGTTGTCATGAGCGGGATGAAATGGAAACAATATTATTCCGCATGGTATATGAGCAGGATAAACCACTCTTGGGGATATGCCGGGGAATACAGTGCATCAATGTAGTTATGGGAGGAACATTATACCAGGATTTACCATCAGAGCATTCCTCTGACACAGAACATCATCAGATACCACCATATGATGTGCCAGTGCACTCTGTAAAAATTATAGGGGACAGTCCATTGTACAAGTTGTTGAAAAAGGAAACTCTTATGGTAAATAGTTATCATCATCAGGCAATTTTGACACTGGCACCTAAAGTGTCTGCTATGGCGGTTTCGGAGGATGGTTTGATTGAGGCAGTGTGTGTACCGAAGAAAAGATTTATCTGGGGCATACAGTGGCATCCAGAGCTTTCCTGTTTAGTGGATGAAAACAGCAGAAAGATTTTTTCAGAGTTTATTTTGATGGCAGGAAAAGAATTGTAACTCCTATGGGGCGTTTGTTTTTGCTATCCAGATGATTAATTATATCATTCCCGGAACAGATGCCAGTGAGTATTTGTGTGGTGGTCTATTGGATCTTGAATCAGGAAAATATATTTTGAAATTGCAAGATGTTATAGCTTTTTCCTATAACATCTTGCAGTTTTTTTTAATTAGACAAAAGAGGAAAAATGGATTATTATAAACCTATAAACAAAGTAGGTTTATATGATTTATCTGATGCCGTGGCCGCTGGAATGGCATAGGCTCGCAAAGCTGAAGTTGTGGGTTCGAGTCCCACCGGTATCGTTTATAAAATATGGAAACGAGGTAGTCCTTATGTGTGAATTGTTTGGAGTAAATACTCCCCGGAAAATACAATTGAATCACTTGTTGGATGTGTTTTTTTCGCATGGAGACAAACATCCGCATGGATGGGGAATGGCATTTTTTGAAAATGGTACAGTCCAGATGGAAAAGCAGGCGGTATCGTCCACAAAAAGCGCCAGATTGCGTGAATATAGAAGCAGGAAGATTATGTCAGACCGCATGATTGCCCATATCCGGCTGGCGACGAAGGGAAATATGGAGTACGAAAACTGCCATCCTTTTATCCGAATGGATGAGATGGGACGGATGTGGACGCTGGCACATAATGGCACCATATTTGAGGGAGAAATGCTGGATTCATATTTTTATATACAGGAAGGACAGACGGATAGCGAACGGATTTTATATCTGCTTACAGACCGGATGAATGACAGATACAGGGAAACTGGATACCCTCTGGACGCATCAGAACGTTTTCGGGTGCTGGATGATTTAATCTGTGAACTTGCCGATGGGAATAAACTGAATCTTATGTTTTTTGACGGAGAATACTTTTATGTCCATACAAACTGCCGGAACAGCCTGTATCTGTCCAGGAGGCAGGGGGGATATGTGTTTAGTACGGTTCCGTTAGACGAGCGGGAGTGGAAACCCTTGCCGTTAAATACATTGCTGGCATTTCGGGATGGAAAATGGATGCGGACTGGGACAGAACATGGCTATGAGTATGTGGAAGACCCGGAGAAAATGAGACTGCTCTTTTTGGATTATTCGACATTATGAGGAGGAATTATATGTTACATATAGAGGATTCACATATCAGAAAACATCTTATGGACGGTATGTTTGGTTTGGAGAAAGAAAGTTTACGGGTGCTGGAAGATGGGACATTTTCCCATACAAGGCAGCCATATGAAGACAGTGATTTTATCGTCAGGGATTTTTGTGAGAACCAGACGGAAATTAATACGAAGCCTCACACGACAGCGGAGGCGGCATTGCAGGAATTACAGAAACATTATATAAGCATACAGGAGGCGTTATCCGGTCTGAGTGTCCGGGAATACCTGTGGCCGTTCTCTAATCCACCGTATATCCGAAATGAAAATGATATACCGGTTGCGGCTTTTGATGGGGAGGAGAAATTTAAGACGGTTTACCGGGATTATCTGTCCGATAAATATGGAAGATACCGGATGGCGTTTTCAGGGATTCATGTCAACTTTTCGTTTTCTGAGGAATTGCTGCAGAGTAGTTTCCATATACAGGGCGGCGGAAGTTTTCAGGAGTATAAAAACAAATTATATCTGAAACTTGCCGGTTCACTGGCTGTTTATGGCTGGATACTGACAGCGGTTACAGCGGCAAGCCCGCTCCTCGACAGTTCTTTTGTGGAAAAGGGAGTATGTGGGGGTGATGTGTTTATGGGGCTGGCTTCTGTGCGGTGCAGCGAGCTGGGTTACTGGAATGACTTTGCTCCGGTGCTTGATTATCAGTCCATCGAAGCCTATGCAGACAGTATGGAACAATATGTGCTGCAGGGACTGTTAAAGGCGCCATCGGAACTATACTATCCGATACGTCTGAAACCGGCGGGAGAAAACAATCTGGAGAACCTGCGGAAGAATGGAGTGAACCATATTGAACTTAGGATGTTTGACCTGAATCCGTTACGTGCAGAAGGGCTGGAAGTAAAAGACGTCCTGTTTGCACAGTTATTGATGGTCTGGCTGATTTGCAGACCGGAGGAAGAACTGTCCGTCCGGCATCAGGTACACGCCGTACAGAATTTTAAGAATGCTGCGCATTATGATTTGAAAACGGTTAAAATTGCACTGCCGGATGGCAGGATTTGCTCGGCAGCGCAGGCAGCCATAAATATCATTGATGAGATGAAGAATTTTTTTGCCAGGATACCGATTGATGTGCAGGAAATTCTCGATTTTCAATACCAGAAATTTGAGAATGCGGATAATCGCTACGCATGGATAATCCGTAAACAGTTTCAGGGCGGATTTGTAAAGAATGGCATGAAGCTGGCAAAAAAAAGGCAGGAAGAATGTGTGCGCCTGGCTCATTGCGTACGTGGGAATAAATTTTGAGATAGGAGATGTGTGAAATGGCAAGAGAGATAGAAACAAGATGTCTGCATCTGGAGGAAGAGGAGGGAAGCAGTGATAATTACGGGGCAATCAGCTATCCGATTTATCAGACAGCTACCTATGCCCATCCGGGAGCAGGGAAAAGTACCGGTTATGATTATACCCGACTGCAGAATCCGACGAGGGAACATCTGGAGAAAACTGTGGCGTCCTTAGAAAGCGGAATCGATGCGTTGGCTTTATCGACCGGAATGGCTGCGATTACCCTGATGATGGAATTGTTTGAACCGGGTGACCATCTGATTGTAGATTCCGATTTGTACGGGGGAAGCATCCGGCTGTTTCAGAATATTTCGGCAAAAAACGGAATTTCTTTTTCGAGTATTGACTGTTACAGGGAGAATGTGGAAACGTACATAAATGAAAAAACGAAGGCGGTTTACATTGAGACGCCGACCAACCCCATGATGAATGTAACCGATATTGCAGAACTTTCGAAAGTTACAAAGAAGCGGGGTATTCTGCTGATTGTGGATAATACGTTTCTTTCTCCGTATTTTCAGAATCCGCTTCTTCTGGGCGCCGACCTTGTGGTACACAGCGGTTCCAAATATCTGGGCGGGCACAATGATACCCTGGCAGGTTTTTTAGTGACAGACCGTGAGGATATCAGCGAGAGACTGCGTTTTCTGATTAAGACAACGGGGGCGGGACTGGCTCCATTTGACTGTTTTCTGATTCAGAGAGGTATCAAGACGCTGGGAATCCGGATGGAAAAGGCGCAGGAAAATGCGATACGGATTGCAGGCTGGCTGTCCGGGCAGAACGCAGTCACGAAAGTGATTTATCCGGGACTCGCAGAGCATCCGGGACATAAGATTATGAAAAAACAGGCGAGAGGATTCGGGGCAATGATTACGTTTCAGTTGGAGAGTAAGGACTTTGCGCTGGCAGTTTTAGAGAAGGTCAGGATGATTAAATTTGCGGAGAGCCTGGGAGGCGTGGAGACGCTGATTACCTATCCGGTTACCCAGACCCATGCCGATGTCCCGCCGGAGATACGGGAACGGAACGGCATTACGGACAGTACCCTGCGGTTGTCGGTAGGAATTGAGAACAGTAGGGATTTATTGGAAGAGCTGGAGCAGGTGTTTCGGGAAATAGAAGAAAGTCATATAGAATGCTGAAACAATCTCTACATTGGATTTAAAAGGAAGGAAGAAAGAAATGGTAAAGAAGATAGTTACATTATTTATGGTAGTAGTAATGCTTGTATCGCTTACAGCGTGTGGAAGCAAACAGGGCAGCACGGATAAGACAGGAGATGGGAAAACAATTAAGATTGCATACCTGCCGATTACCCATTCCCTGGCGGTGCTTGCGGAGGCGGATGAACTTCAGGAAAAGGACGGCATAAAAATAGAACTTATAAAATATGGTTCTTGGCCGGAACTGTTGGATGCACTCAATTCCGGAAAGGTCGATGGGGCTTCTGTGCTGATCGAACTTGCCATGAAGTCAAAGCAGGAGGGAGTTGGCATTAAGGCCGTTGCTCTCGGCCATAAGGATGGAAATGTCCTGATTGTATCCAATAAAATTAAGGATGTCAGCGATTTAAAGGGAAAAACATTTGCAATTCCACACCGCCAGTCTTCCCATAATATATTGCTAAATGATGCGCTGGCAAAGGGAAAACTGACCATGGATGATATTAATGTCACGGAGTTGGCCCCGACCGAAATGCCCTCTGCTCTGGCGAGCGGCACGATTGATGGTTACTGTGTGGCAGAACCTTTCGGGGCGATGGGCGTATCCCTTGGTGTTGGCAAGGTGTTATATTCATCGGAGGAACTCTGGGAAGATTCTCTCTGCTGCGGACTGGTGCTTACTGATGCTTTTATCGAAGCCCATCCGGATGAAGCAAAAAGTTTTGTGCAAAGTTACAAAGCGGCGGGTGCAGGACTGGACGAGGAAAAAGCGAAAAAAGTGGCGAAAGAGTACCTGAACCAGAAAGATGAGGTTTTGGATATTTCCCTGCAGTGGATTTCCTATAAAGATCTTGATATTACCAAGGATACTTACGATGTTCTGGTGGAAAAGGTAAAAAAGTATGGGCTTTCCGACAATCCACCGGATTATGGGGATTTTGTAAAAAGTGATTTTTGAGGAAAGGACTGGAGGGTCAGATGAAAAAGATTTTATCCGTTAAAAATGTGTTCGTTTCCATAGCGATACTCATAAGCATATGGGAACTGCTGTTTCTTTCAAGTGATTTTAGTGAAACCCTGTTTCCCTCACCGCTGCAGGCATGGCAGGCACTGCTGGAAATGTGCGGGGATGGGACACTTGTAACCAATATTGGAACGAGCATGTACCGTTTCCTTACAGGATATGTCAGTTCTGTTATAGCTGCCGTCTTTTTGGGATTGATGCTGGGAAGGATGCCTTGGATTTTTAAATATGTCAACCCGGCCGTACAGTTGCTGCGTCCCATATCCCCAACGGCATGGATGCCTTTCATCGTACTTTTGTTTGGCATAGGAGATATTCCGGCCGTAGTCATTATATTTATTGCTGCATTTTTTCCTGTTCTGCTTTCAACCGTTGCGGCGGTGAGGAATGTGGATCCGATCTATTTGAAAGTGTCACAAAATTTTGGTATTCGTCAGCTGGGACTTATGTGGAAAGTGATTTTCCCAGCGGCTTTTCCACAGATCGCAAACGGCATTCATCTTGCAATTGGAACAGCGTGGATATTCCTTGTGGCTGGTGAAATGGTAGGAGCGCAATCGGGGCTTGGATATCAGATTATTGATGCAAGAAATAATATAAGGGCTGACATATTACTGGCGACCATTCTGGTTATCGGTTTTATCGGTCTGATGCTGGATGCCGCCTTAAAATTATTGGAAAAACGTATCCTGAAAGCATGGGGAGGTGTGGAGTGATGGCATATATCGAAATCAAAAATGCGGGAAAGACCTTTGTGCAAGGAGGAAAGGAATTTACGGCGCTGGAAGAGGTAAACTTGACAATCGATAAGGGAGAGTTTATCTGCCTGCTTGGTCCTTCCGGTTGTGGTAAAAGTACGTTGCTTAATGCAATGGCGGGATTTGCACCGGTAAACTATGGGAGCATTCAGATTGCTGGAGAAGAGGTGTCCGGTCCATCGGTAAAACATGTGACGATCTTTCAGAATTACGGATTGCTGCCGTGGAGGACCGTGCAGAAAAATGTGGAGTTCGGTCTGGAAGCAAAAAGACTTTCCAAAGAAGAGAGGAAAGAGACGGCAGAAAAATATATCGAACTCGTGGGACTTTCGGAATTTAGCAGATCCTATCCGCGTCAGCTCTCGGGCGGTATGCAGCAGAGAGTGGCGATTGCGCGGGCACTGGCAGTAGATCCGGAGATCGTGTTCATGGATGAGCCGTTTGGCGCGTTGGATGCCATTACCCGGATGAAGCTCCAGGACGACATTCTGGAAATATGCCGGCGTGAGGAAAAAACGATCATATTTGTCACGCACGATATTGAAGAGGCAGTTTACCTGGCAGATAGAGTCGTCGTCATGACACCGAATCCCGGAAAGGTAAAGAGTGTGGCAGAAGTGCCGCTGCACCATTACCGCGACCGCACAAGCGGGGATTTTCTCTATGTGCGGGATAAGATTTTTGAACTGTTCAATCTCAAGGCAGACACTTATATCGAGTACAATATTTAGTATATCAAGACGGGAAAGGAGCTAGTGTGAAAAATACATTTTTCACACGCAAATTTGTGTCTGCGCACACTTGCCACAAATTTGTTATGCACAAAAAACGTGTGCAGAAATGAGGATTATTATGAACGAGCACCAGAAAGAACATATTCATGTGCATGCGAATACGCCAGCGCATATACATTCCCATCGGAATCTGATTGGGTTCGATGAACATGGCGTGCCCACCGTGACGTTAAAAGCGGATCACCAGAACGGGGAAGAAGAGGATCCGCAGGCGTTTATCCGGGATTATATGGACGCAGTAAACGAGTACCGCAAGACATTTCCCGCCAAAGAGGATGTAGTCAGCCAGACACCGGATCCAGCGGTAAGGGAAATGCTCCTGCGTATGGAGCAGCTGGGGATTGATACGGCATTCGACCGCTTTGACCAGCAGAAGCCACAGTGTAATTTTGGTCTTGCCGGTATCTGCTGTAAGATCTGTAATATGGGGCCGTGCCGTATCACAGCGAAGGCGTCCAAAGGAGTCTGTGGTGCGGATGCGGATCTGATTGTGGCGAGGAACCTGCTGCGGAGTGCCGCTGCCGGTGCAGCCCAGCACGGCATGCATGCGAGGGAGGTTATGCTCGCATTGAAATGGGCAGCGGAGGGCAGGCTGGATGTGCCAATCCTTGGCGAACAAAAAATCAGAAGCACAGCGGAGGTTTTCGGCATCAAACAGAAAAACCGCCAGATAAAAAACGTGGCAAGAGATCTGGCAGACATACTGTTGGAAGACTTGTCAAGGACGGTACCGGATGAATATAAAACTATCTCAGCCTGCGCCGCGCAGGAACGGCAGGAGGTCTGGGAGGCACTGGATATTCTGCCGGTCAGTGCATACCATGAGGTGTTCGAGGCGTATCACAAATCTGGCTGTGCAACGGACGGTGACTGGAAAAGCATTATGCAGCAGTTTTTGCGCTGCGGGCTTGCGTTTACCTTTTCCGGGGTGGTGGGAGCTTCTATTGCAACGGATAGCCTGTTTGGGGTAGGAGACAGGGTAACATCTAAGGTAAATATTGGCGCATTGGAAAAAGGATATGTTAATATTGCTGTGCATGGGCATCTCCCTTTACTTGTCAGTCAGATTGTGGAGGCGGGCAAACGTGAGGATATGATTGCACTGGCGAAGTCGGGAGGGGCAAAGGGAATACGTTTTTATGGTATATGCTGTTCCGGGCTTTCAGCAATGTATCGTTATAGTGGAGTGATTCCCCTGTCAAATGCAGTATCGGCGGAACTGGTACTGGGAACCGGAGCGTTGGATTTATGGGTTGCGGATGTACAGGATGTGTTCCCATCCATTATGGAAGTGGCCAAATGTTTTAAAACGGTCGTTGTAACAACTAGTGAATCTGCGCGGCTTCCAGGGGCAGAGCGCTATGAGTATGACCACGTCCATGCCAATATTGGTGAGACGAAGGAACTGGCAGAAAAGATCGTGCGCCGTGCCATCGAAAGTTTTGGACAGAGAAAGGGCGTTCCAGTGTATATTCCATCCTATGAGGTAGAGGCTGAAGTCGGATTTTCCGTGGAGTATATACATAAGCGGTTCGGCAGTATGAAACCGCTGGCGGAGGCTATCCGGGAGGGAGAGATCCTGGGCGTAGTAAATATGGTCGGCTGTAATAACCCTAAAGTCCTGTATGAAAAATGCATCGTGGATGTTGCGGATGTACTGCTGAAAAATAACGTGCTCATACTGTCCAACGGCTGTGCTTCTTTTCCGCTGATGAAACTTGGATATTGCGCTGTCGCTGGGAAGGAGAGGGCAGGAGAGCGCCTGCGGGCGTTTTTGGAACCGGATCTGCCCCCGGTATGGCATGTGGGAGAATGTATTGACAACACCCGTTCCAGCGGCATTTTCGCCGGTATTGCAGGGGAATTGGGGCATAAGATGTTTGAACTGCCGTTTGCGTTTTCGTCTCCTGAGTGGGGAAATGAAAAGGGGATTGATGCGGCGCTGGGATTCAGGCTGAATGGAATCAGTTCTTATCACTGTGTAGAGGCGCAGATACATGGTTCTAAAAATGTGATTGAGTTTTTGAAACATGGGACTTTGGAAACGCTTGGCTCATCGATGAACGTGGACACCGATCCGGCAGTGTTGGGGCAAAAAATAGTAGATGATTTTAAGGCAAAGCGCAAAGCACTTGGTTGGGAATGACAGGAGGCAGGGGGACATTGTTATGGAACGAAACTTAGATTTTGATACGGTCATCGATCGGAGCAATACGAAGTGTTTGAAATATGATTTTGCAAAGAAACGGGGCATGCCGGAGGATGTGCTGCCGATGTGGGTGGCGGATATGGATTTCAGAACTTCTTCCTATGTGGAGGATGCCCTTGCAGAATGGGCGGGTCATGGAATCTTTGGGTACAGCGAGGTGCAGACGCCATATTTTGAGACGGTCCGGGACTGGATGAAGGAACGGCATGGCTGGGAGCCGCAGGAGCCGTGGCTCATCAAGACGCCGGGGGTGGTGTTTGCACTGGCGATGGCAGTCAGGGCATATACGGAGCCGGGAGATGGCGTATTAATCCAGCAGCCGGTTTATTATCCTTTTTCAGAGGTAATCCGGGACAATGGCAGGAACGTAATAAGCAGTGATTTATATCTGGGCGGGGACAATCAATATCATATCGATTTTGAAGATTTGGAGAAGAAAATCAAAGAAGAGAGCGTCCGGCTGTTCCTGTTATGCAGCCCCCACAATCCGGTAGGCAGGGTGTGGACGGTGGAAGAATTAACCACACTGGGGGAACTCTGCATCCGTTATGGAGTGACGGTCGTCAGTGATGAGATTCACCATGATTTTATTTTCCAGGGAGAGCATCATGTATTTGCCAGCTTGAAAAAAGAGTTTGAGGAAATCTGCGTGGTTTGTACCTCTCCCAGTAAGACATTCAATCTGGCGGGGATGATGCTGTCCAATATATTTATTCCGAACCGGACGCTGCGGAGAAAATTCAGGAGAGAACTGAATGCGGCAGGCATCAGCCAGCTTGGCGTTATGGGACTGGTGGCATGTGAGACAGCATATTCCAAAGGCGGGGAATGGTATCATGCCATGATGTCTTATGTAAAGGACAATATTGCTTTTACCAGACAGTATGTAACAGAACATTTGCCCGGTGTGGCTTTGGTGGAACAGGAGGCAACCTATCTGGTCTGGTTGGATTTCAGGGGATTGGGGCTGGATTCGGAAGAACTCGACCGTCGTATTATTTACCAGGCAAAATTATGGCTGGACAGCGGTAAGATTTTCGGAGAATGTGGGAGAGGTTTTCAGAGAATTAACGTGGCGTGTCCGAGAAGTGTTTTGGAGGAGGCGCTGCAAAGACTGAAAAAACTATGTATAGGCGGGTAATAGGAAATGCCTATTAGATACAATAGAAAAAAACTGGAAGAAGTAATATTGACAAAGAGTATGTGCATGGCTATAATATAAAACATATTAACCTACTATTGAAATAGGAAAGAAAGGAATGATTACCATGATGAAAAATATGGAAAATAACAGGAGAAGGTGTATGTGCTGTCATACGATGACAGGTAGAAATAAGATTTGTATTCCATGTACGGCTGACAGGTAGGATTGGATATTATGAGATGTTGCAGCTGTTGGAAGTATATGGCAGCTGTTTTTTGTGTAAAGAAATGGAGGATTGATTATGAGTGAAATAAAAGAAAATGCATTGGAACTGATTGGCAGGACGCCGTTATTGAAATTGAACCGTTACAGTAAACAGGCAGAAGTGACAGATGCCGTAATTCTTGCAAAACTGGAGTATCTGAATCCGGCAGGCTCTGTGAAGGACCGTATTGCACTTGCCATGATAGAGGATGCAGAAAAAAAGGGAATTCTAAAAGAAGGGGCAACGATTATCGAGCCGACCAGTGGAAATACGGGAATCGGTCTGGCAGCAGTTGCTGCAGCAAAGGGATACCGGGCGATTCTGACATTGCCGGATACGATGAGTGTAGAGAGAAGAAATCTTTTGAAAGCATATGGAGCTGAATTGGTTCTGACAGAAGGTGCAAAGGGCATGAAAGGCGCCATTGCCAAAGCGGAGGAGTTACAGAAAGAGACCGATGGGGCGGTAATACTGGGGCAGTTTGTAAATCCGGCGAATCCGGCAGTACATAAAGAAACAACAGGACCGGAAATCTGGGAGCAGACGGATGGAAAAGTAGATATTTTTGTGGCAGGGGTTGGAACAGGCGGAACGATTACCGGTGTCGGGGAATACCTCAAGGAACAGAATCCGGATGTGAAAGTTGTGGCTGTAGAGCCGGCTGGCAGTCCGGTGTTGGGAAAAGGAACACCGGGACCGCACAAGATTCAGGGGATCGGGGCAGGATTTGTACCGGATATCTTAAACACTGACATTTACGATGAAATTATTGCTGTCGAAAATGAAGATGCTTTTGCGGAAGGAAGGGCATTTGCAGTCAGCGAGGGCATATTGGTCGGAATTTCATCCGGTGCGGCATTAAAGGCGGCTTCTCTTTTAGCTGGCAGACCGGAAAATAAGGGGAAAACAATTGTGGTATTGCTTCCTGATTCCGGGGACAGATATCTGTCAACGCCATTGTTTGGGTAAAAGATGAAGATTTGGTTGCTGATATATAATAGCACACTAGGTAGTGTCAAACGGATTATGAAAAAATCGACCCCCTTTCCTTGACTGAGGCCGATTATATTTTACTTACGTAAACCCCGTCAAGGCTGAATTTAACGGGCTTTCAGCCCGGCCTTGCCCGGGTTCCCGACGTAAAATTTTGGTCGCCTAAGCCAAAGAAAGGGGAGGTAAAGGCTTTTAAAACCTCTGGAACCATTGAATTTACTGGGGTTGAGCCGATTTTGGGTATATAAAGTTGACACTACCGCACACTAGCAGGAGGATTTAGACATGAAAATAAGATTGATTACATTGATTTTAAGTTTAGGAATTGTAGGAGTATTGCTGACAGGATGCGGAGGTAAGGATTTTGGTTCATCAGATAAAAAGGCAGATGCTGGTTCTGAAAAGAATTTAGAGGTGATTAAGGTGGGAGCCAGTATTACGCCCCATGCGGAAATTTTGCGTTCGGTATCAGATGAACTGGAGAAACAGGGGTACAAACTGGAAGTGGTAGAATATAACGATTATATTATACCCAATACAGCACTGGAAAGTGGGGAATTGGATGCGAATTATATCCAGCATCTGCCTTATTTGGAAGACTTCAATAAAGAAAATGGGACACATATTGTAAGTGTTGCGGATATCCATTATGAACCATTTGGAATTTATGCCGGGAAATCAGATAGCTTGGAGAACCTGAAAGAAGGGGCGGTTATTGCAGTTCCTAACGATACCACAAATGAGGCGAGAGCACTGTTGCTTTTGCAGGATCAGGGGCTGATTAAGTTGAAGGAAAATGCAGGTCTTACTGCGACAGTCAAAGATATTGCGGATAATCCAAAGAATTTTGAAATTAAGGAATTAGAGGCAGCGCAGGTTCCGAAAGCTTTACAAGATGTGGACGTTGCCGCAATCAATACGAATTATGCGCTCGAAGCAAATTTAAAATTAAGTGATGCTCTGGCTTCGGAAGGAACAGATTCTCTGGCAGCAAAGACATATGCTAATATTATTGCTGTCAAAGAGGGGAATGAAAATGCGGAGAAGATAAAGGCGCTGATTGATGCAGTAAAGTCGGATAAGGTCAAAAAGTTTATTGAGGATAAGTATGAAGGCGCAGTAGTTCCTATATTTTAATCCGCCGGAGTAAAGGAGGCTGTAGAAATGATTCGCCTGGAACATATTACAAAAGAATTTTCTTCCTCCAATAAGAAAGTGATCGCCGTAAATGATGTAAGCGTTCATATTTCAAAAGGGGAAATCTATGGGATTATCGGGTTTTCGGGTGCAGGTAAGTCCACTCTGGTTCGGTGTATCAATTTGTTGGAAATGCCGACGTCAGGCAAAGTTTATTTTGGAAATCAGGAGCTGACATCTGCAGGTGAAAAGGAATTACGCCATGCCAGACAAAAGATGGGAATGATTTTCCAGCAGTTTCATTTATTGGAACAAAGGAATGTGTTGAAAAATATTTGTTATCCTCTGGAATTGGCAGGTGTTTCCAAAAAGGATAGAATAAAGTGTGCCAAAGAACTCCTAAAGCTGGTAGATATGGAAGAAAAAGAAAAATCTTATCCATCCCAGTTGTCAGGAGGGCAGAAACAAAGAGTTGCTATCGCAAGGGCACTGGCGACCAATCCGGAAGTTTTGCTTTGTGATGAGGCGACAAGTGCTTTAGATCCCATTACAACAAGGTCTATTCTGGCACTTTTAAAACACATTAATGAAATGCTTGGGGTAACGATAATTATCATATCACATGAAATGCGTGTAGTTGAGCAGGTATGTGACAGAGTGGCGGTAATGAGTGAAGGTGTGATTGAGGAGGCCGGAGAGGTAAAGGAAGTTTTTCTGAATCCAAAATCCGAAACGGCAAGAAGGCTGATTTTGCCGGATAAGGATGAAGCAGGTTCGGATGCAGACAGGCACAGTATCCGGATTGCATTTGACGGACAATCCTCGTTTGAACCTGTTTTTGCCGCATTGGTATTAGAAAGTGGCATAAAACTTAATATACTGGGAGCCAATACAGAAAACATTGGTGGAAAAGCATTTGGGCAAATGCTGGTAGAGATGCCGGCGGAACAGGAGAAACAGGATATCGTGAAAAAAATGCTTAGAAAAAAAGGGATTCATTTTGTAGAAGGGAGCGATGCAAGATGAACTTGCAGATGATGGAACTACTGGTTGACGGAATAAAAGAAACTTTATATATGACACTGGTTTCCACTCTGATTGCATATGTGATAGGAATTCCTTTGGGAGTGATTTGCTTTATCACAGATAAAAATGGAATATGTCCTGGCAGGGTAATTCATTTTGTGACGGGGATTCTGATCAATCTGTTGCGCTCTGTTCCGTTTTTGATTTTGTTGGTGGCAATCATTCCATTGACCAGATTGATTGTGGGAACGACAATTGGATCTACTGCTACAATCGTTCCATTAGTAGTAGCGGCAGCGCCTTATGTGGCAAGAATGGTTGAGTCTTCCTTGAAAGAAGTAGATGCAGGTGTGATAGAGGCAGCTAAGTCAATGGGTTCCTCACGGTTACAGATTATTTATAAGGTTATTTTGCCGGAAGCGAAACCATCACTTCTGGTAGGTGTACTTATATCTATGGCAACGATTCTTGGATATTCTGCTATGGCAGGATTCGTAGGAGGAGGAGGACTGGGTGCGATTGCCATTAACTATGGGTATTATCGCTATCAGACGGATATTATGCTTGTTACAGTTGCATTTCTTGTGCTGATTGTCCAGCTTTTTCAAGAAGTAGGAATATGGATTGTGAACCGGATTGATAAAAGAAGTGCATAGAAATTGGAATACGAGGAGAAAAGAAGATGAGAAAGTTAAAAAGATGGATTGTATTAGGAGTGGCGTTTGCATTGACTATGGGTTTGGCAGGCTGCGGTAAATCAGCAGATAATGGGGATGCAACTGAAAAAGAAGGGAAAACCATCTACCGAACGCTGGATGAGATTAAAAAGGACGGAACGATAAACATTGGTGTATTTTCCGATAAAAACCCATTTGGCTATGTGGATGAAAATGGAGATTATCAGGGCTACGATGTTTATTTTGCAGACCGACTGGCAAAGGATCTGGGCGTAAAGGCAAATTATGTTTCCACAGAGGCAGCGAATCGGATTGAGTATCTGCAGACCGGAAAGGTTGATATTATTCTGGCAAACTTTACGGTAACAGATGAGCGTAAAGAGGAAGTTGATTTTGCACTGCCATACATGAATGTGGCATTAGGCGTGGTCAGCAGGAATGACCATGTAGTCAAGAGTCTGGATAACTGGAATAAAGACGATAAAATTATTATCATTTCCGGAACGACGGCTGAGACATATCTGACAGAAAATTATCCGGATATCCCATTGCAGAAATTTGATTCTTATGCGACGGCAAAGGAGGCTTTTGAGAATGGAACAGGTGTTGCATGGGCAAATGATAACACGGAAGTGATTGCCTTTTCCCAGCAGAATGACGGATTTACGGTTGGCATTCCAAGTCTGGGGAGCAATGATACGATTGCGCCTGCCGTTACCAAAGGAAATACTACGCTGCTGGATTGGATTAACGAGGACATTAAGAAGCTGGAAGAGGAACAGTTCTTCAATAAGGACTATGATGAAACGCTGACGGAAACTTATGGTGATGAATACAAAGAAACGCTGGTTGTGGAAGGTGGCAAGAGTAAAGAATGAAGTTCTACTAAGGCAGTAGATAACATTGCCCAAGTGAAACTAAGTCATTCTTAGAAAAATGCTAAAGCAGCATTTTTCGTTGATTATTTGTGCCGGTAAAGCCGGCATGTTCGAAAGAGTGCGGAGTAATTCCGGACGGGAGGTGCCATAGTGGATTTTGCATACATAGAACGTGTTTTGCCCTTATACGAACGAGCGGCTGTTTTAACAGTACAGTTAGGAATAGAGGGGATTCTGCTGTCAATCGTAATCGGTCTGGTCTGTGCATTGATTTTGTATGAAAAAATTCCGATTTTGCGGCGGATTGTGATGATTTATATAGAGGTCAGCCGCAATACACCTCTTCTGGTTCAGCTATTTTTCATTTACTATGGTCTGCCTAAAATAGGAATTGTTCTGACACCGGAGTTTTGCGGGGTGGCAGGTTTAGCTTTTCTTGGAGGAAGCTATATGGCGGAGGCATTCCGGAGCGCTCTGGACAGTGTGGAGGATATTCAGCGGGAGAGTGCATACAGTCTGGGAATGAACAGGATGCAGACGATACGCTATGTAGTATTGCCACAGGCCATTTCTACCAGCATTCCGGCTTTTTTGGCGAACATCATTTTCCTCCTTAAAGAAACTAGTGTATTTTCAGCAATCAGTCTGATGGATTTGATGTTTACGGCAAAGGATTTGATTGGCCTGTATTATAAGACGACGGAAAGCCTTACCCTGTTGGTAGTATTTTATCTGCTCATTTTACTGCCGGTGTCCATCCTGGGGGCGGTCGTGGAGAGGAGGGTGCGTTATGCCGGATTTGGGACTTGAGGTTCTTCTGAAAGGCAATAATCTGCTCCGGCTGTTTTATGGGCTTTGGATTGCGGTAGAAATCAGCCTGTTATCCATTGCGATTAGCATTCCTCTTGGAATTCTTTTGGGAATTTTGATGACAAGAAAGAACAGGCTGATCCGGTTCCTGACAAAATTTTATCTGGAATTTATTTGGATAATGCCGCAACTGGTACTTTTATTTCTTGTGTTTTTTGGTACTACCAGAAGTATGGGATGGAATCTGCCGGGGGAGACCGCAGCTGTCATTGTGTTTGTCATGTGGGGGACTGCGGAAATGGGGGATCTGGTCAGAAGCGCACTGCTCAGTATTCCAAGACATCAGTATGAGAGCAGCGAGGCATTGGGATTAAGCAGGAGACAGACATATTTTTATATTATTTTACCGCAGACACTGCGAAGGCTGATTCCGGTATCTATCAATCTGATTACCCGTATGATAAAGACCACCAGCCTGATTTTGATGATTGGTGTTGTGGAGGTGCTGAAGGTGGGGCAGCAGATTATCGAGGCAAACCGCATGTCGAGTCCGAATGCAGCGTTTGGAGTTTTTCTGGTAATTTTCATTTTATATTTTGTCATCTGCTGGTCTGTCAGCATGACAGCCCGATATTTGGAAAGGAAATGGAGTTAGCATATGGCGGATACCGTATTAGAGATTAAAAATTTGGTAAAAAAATTTGACAGACATATCATACTGGATGACCTGAACCTGAACGTACAGGAGGGGGAGGTGGTCGTAATTTTGGGACCAAGCGGCTGTGGGAAGAGCACTTTACTAAGGTGTATCAATGGCCTGGAGGAGATTCAGTCTGGAAGTATCAGCTTCCAGGGAAAGGAAATATCGGGCGTTAAGGAAAGTGCAGGCCTTTTAAGACAGAAGGTGGGCATGGTTTTCCAGAGCTATGACCTTTTTCCGCATCTCAGCGTGCTTGGAAATATTATGTTGTCCCCAGTCAAAGTGCAAAAGAGAAAAAAGGATGAAGTAAAAGAGGAAGCACTGAAACTGCTAAAAAAGGTGGGATTGTCCGATAAAGCAGACAGTTACCCCAGGCAGTTGTCAGGCGGACAGAAACAAAGGGTGGCGATTGTCCGCGCCCTGATTATGCACCCGGAAATTCTGCTGTTCGATGAGGTAACTGCTGCACTTGATCCGGAGATGGTCAGGGAGGTGCTGGATGTCATTTTGGCATTGGCAAGACAGGGAAAAACGATGTTGATTGTCACGCATGAGATGCAGTTTGCGAAGGCGGTGGCAGACCGGATTGTGTTTATGGATGAGGGTAAAATTGCAGAAGAGGGAACGGCAAAACAATTTTTTGAACATCCTCGGACAGAACGTGCAAAAAAATTCTTACATGTGTTTTCTTTCGAGGATGTCCGGTAGGCGGTGCATTTATGTTTCTGCCAGGTCTGCAAGCGTGATGCCATAGAAAAACTCATGCGTCAGCGTATCAAATTTTTTCCACATGGCAATGGTGGGGCAGATGGGTTTCCTGTCACAGGGTTCTGCTTCCGGCAGCAGGCAGGATACAGGCGCAAGCTGTTCATCCACAGCTTCCAGTATCTCACCAACGGAATAGTCGGCAGCACTGCGTAAAAGCCGATAGCCGCCGCCCTTGCCCCTGAGACCGTGAATTAGTTTATGTTTTACCAGTTGCTTTATAATAATTTCCATATATTTTTCAGATATGCCCTGTCTTTCGGAAATATCCTTTAACGGGGTATATTCGTCTGTATCCTGCACGGCAAGGTCGATCATCAGACGCAGGGCATACCGTCCTCTTGTTGAAATCATGGGTCTCCTCCTTTTTTCTCAAAGTATAACGTACTTGTAGGGAAAAATCAATACATACAAACCTATTAGAGTAATATGTTTGTGAGACTGAAAAAGAAAGAAGATATCAATGATATGACACTGACACAATTAAAATATGCTGTATATGCAGCCGGAGAAAATTCCATGAATGCTGCTGCAAAAAAGCTGTATATTTCACAGCCCAGCCTGTCAAGTGCAGTTGCCAGTCTGGAAAAGGAATTGGAGATACCGATTTTTAACAAGTCGAAAACAGGTATTTCCCTGACACCAGAGGGAGAGGAATTTATAGGGTATGCAAGACAGGTGTTAGAACAGTATGAATTGCTGGAGGCAAAATATATTACCAAAAAGGAAACGAAACAGAAATTCAGTGTGTCCTTGCAGCATTATACATTTGCAGTTCAGGCCTTTATTGAAACCATCAGACAGTATGGGATGAATGATTATGAATTTGAAATACATGAAGAGAAAGCCCACAGGGTAATTGAAAATGTAAGGAATTACAAATCGGAGCTGGGTATTTTGTATTTAAATGATTTTAACAGACAGGTATTACAAAAAATATTTGCAGAATACCGTTTGGAATTTCATCCGATATTTGACTGTGGTTTGTATGTTTATATGGCAAAAATGCATCCTCTGGCAGGAAAGAAGCAGATTGACATAGAGGAACTTATGGAGTATCCCTGTCTTTCTTTTTCACAGGGGGAACATAACTCCTTTTATTTTGCGGAAGAGGTTTTAAGCACGGTACCCTATAAGAAATTGATAAAAGCCAGCGACAGGGCAACCCTTTTAAATTTAATGATAGGCATTCAGGGGTTTACGATTTGTTCCGGTATTATTTGTGAAGAACTGAATGGCGCGGATTATGTTGCGGTACGACTAAATTCCAGTGAAAAGATGACGATCGGATATCTTACAAGGAAAGATATCCATATCAGTAAAATGGGAATTGATTATCTGGCAGCATTAGAAAAATTTAAGGATAAGGTGATGCTGTAAAACAACACAAAAAAGAAAGAGCTGTGTGATGCAGGGAATTAAGAAGTAAGGGGCAGAAGATGATAGAACAGAGTATACGGAATGAGATTTTACAATTAAAGAAAGAAAAAGATGTGGCGATTTTGGCACATTATTATGTGGATGGAGAAGTGCAGGAAATAGCAGATTATGTTGGCGATTCATACTATCTTGCGGAAAAAGCAACAAGGATAACACAAGAAAATATATTGTTCTGTGGCGTTACTTTTATGGGTGAGAGTGCAAAAATCTTAAATCCCCAAAAGAAAGTATATATGGCGGATGACAGTGCTGATTGCCCAATGGCCCATATGGCAGATATAGAAAAAATACGGGAGGTCAGAAGGGAATATAATGATGTAGCAGTTGTCTGTTATGTAAATTCCACAACAGAGATAAAGGCTGAGTCCGATGTATGTGTAACTTCTTCAAATGCTTTAAAAATTGTAAGAGCATTGCCAAATAAATATATATATTTAATTCCTGACTACAATTTGGCTCATTATATTTCCAAACAGGTGCCGGAAAAGAAGTTTATATTTAATGATGGTTTTTGCCATGTACATAAAAGTATTCATGGCACTGATATAAGAACGGCTAAACAAATTCATCCGGACGCTTTGGTATTAGCACATCCGGAGTGTACAGAAGATGTTTTGGAACTTGCTGATTTTATTGGCAGTACATCAAAAATAATAGATTTTGTGGAACAATCCAAGTGCAGTGCTTTTATTATATGCACGGAAATTGGCGTATTTTTCGAACTGATGCAGAAAAATCCTGCCAAAAAGTTTTATTCTGTGGGACATCGGCAATTTTGTCCGAACATGAAAAAAGTACGGATAGAAAAGGTATTAAATAGACTGAAAAATTTGAAGGGAGACATTGACATTCTTGAAGACTTGAGAATAGCAGCGATGAAACCATTGGATCGTATGTTAGAGATGACAGGGGAATAATTGATTATGGATACTGGTATAAGAAATAATATTAACTGGTAGATTTAGGAGGCTTTTTGCTATATGAAAATATCAACGAGAGGAAAAAATGCACTGAAGTTTATGCTGGATCTGGCAACTTATAGCAGGGGACAGCCGGTTCGTTTAAAGGATATAGCAAGGCGGCAGCATATATCTGAAAAGTATCTGGAGCAGATTGTTTCGGGAATACAAAAAGCAGCTTTGGTGCAAAGTTTAAGAGGGAAAAATGGCGGATATACTCTTAGGTATCCACCGGAAGAATATACAGTTGGGCAGATATTAAAGGCGGTAGAAGGTAATATGTCGCCAACAGAGTGTGTAGGAGAAAATGGTATTGCCTGTGAAAATAAAGAAACTTGTGTTAATTATAAAGTATGGGAAAGGCTGGATGCGGCAATAAACAGCGTATTAGAGGAGATTACATTAAAAGATATGCTGGAATGGCAGTATGGGCTTTTGATAGATCAATATGTTATTTAGCGGCGGTGTGGATTCATCGGTGAATTGTAATCGGACAGTTAGAGGATAATCTGTCCGAAAAAGTGTATATATCCCGGATAAACTATATGTCAAAGCCGGACTTCTCAGAAAATAAGATTTATTTGGGCAACGTTATAATCACCAAGGTTCCAGGTGTACGGTACGGCAAGTGGGAGATGATCTGTATGAGTGCAGCTTTTCAGAGCCACAGAGGGCAGTAACACCGGGACAGGCATTGTTGTTATATGACGGAAGCCTGGTGGCAGGAGGGGGAACAATAATATGATGGAGGCTGCAGGTTCAATGCCCAGGCATATGGAAAGAAATAACAATGTATCAGAAAATTCTCTTCTAACAATGAAAGAGGGGAAAAAGCTTATTGACTGTGTGTGCTGTTCCATACAGATGGAGTGCAGGCATACGGACATATTCCAATAAATGTTTATGATATGAATATAGACATGCTCTCTGCAAGCGGACATAAATTTAACGGGCCAAAAGGAATCGGGATACTGTATATCCGTAAAGGCGTAAAAATTCGTTCCCTTATACATGGTGGTACACAGGAGCGGAACAGAAGGGCCAATGTTTCAGGAATTGTTGGATTTGGAAAGGCAACAGAGATTGCTGGGGAAACGATGGAATCAAGAATCAGGAAGGAGATGGTACTGCGAGATCATTTGATAGAAAGAGTTTTATCAGAGATACCCTATGTCAGGCTGAATGGGCATAAAACCGACAGACTGCCAAATAATGTGAATTTTTGTTTTCGGTTTATTGAAGGGGAATCATTGCTGATTTTATTAGATCCTTCCCATGTACTTCTTGCAATTGGGCTTCCGCATGAGATTGCACATGGCTCATTGAGGATTACCCTGTCGGAAGAAAACACACTGGATCTCCATTGTATGAGGATTTTGTAAAAAGTCAGAAGTGATGTGTTTTCATAATCATAAAGAAAGACTAACTATTAAAAGTCAAAAAGGCAGCTGATCACCAACGGCTTCTTTAGCAAAGAAAAGGAAAAAATAGAAAGAGTGGTACAACAGCTTGCAGAAAGCGGGGTAAATGCTGTTCTGCTGTCAGTGGATGCCTTTCATCAGGAGACCATCCCGCTGGAGACAGTGAAGATCTTTGCGGGAGCAGTGAAAGAGACAGAGATCCCGACTCGTACCAATCCGGCCTAGCTGGGAAACCCAGGGGCGGAGAATGAATACAATAGCTGTGCCAGTCAATCCTTATATAGAAAAGGAAGAAGATATACGCAGCATATGCATCGGGCCGGATGGAGATGTATTGTCGGGAAATGTCTACCGGTCAGATATTATGGAAATTATTGATGGATATGTACCGACTCTAACAAAAGAGTAAAAAGAGTAAATGGTATCTAACTAAAGAATAAATGAAATATAAAGTGTTTATAAAAATGTTTTTTGATATGTAAAAAAGGACCAATTTTGGGGAAATTTTAACACAAAGCAAAAAAAGAAGCCTTCTGTAGATTTGAATAAAAAGAGCTATTATTTTTTGTGCAATACTAACAAAAGAGAGCATTATTGTTGCCGCAAATTGCATAATATGTCAAAAAAATGACGGAATCGGTCATTGTGAAATACCATTTTCTGTATTATACTAGGCTCATAAAAAATATTTAGAAAAAGGAGGCAAAATTTTTATGGGGTTACAATTTAAGAAAGCAGCAAGAGCGTTACTGGTGGGGTGTCTTTTAGTTGCTATGGTAATCGGTGTATTTCCAATTCAGGCGCCGGAGGCAAAAGCAGCTAGTGATGCGGTGATCAATCTGAATACGAAGTATCAGGAGATACGAGGATTTGGTGGAATGAATCACCCAACTTGGGCGGGAGACCTGACAGCGTCCCAAAGAGAGACAGCATTTGGTAATGGTGACAATCAATTGGGATTTTCTATTCTTAGAATCTGGATTGATTCTGACAGCCGGAACTGGTACAAGGAAGTTGCGACTGCAAAAGCTGCTATAGCAAAAGGTGCTATTGTTTTTGCAACTCCGTGGAATCCGCCAAGCGAATTGACAGAGACCTTCAATCGCAATGGGGATACGAAAGCAAAGCGTTTGAAACATGACAAATACGCTCAGTATGCACAGCATCTGAATAATTTTGTCACATTTATGAAAAACAATGGGGTAAACCTGTATGCCATTTCTATGGCAAACGAGCCGGATTACGGACATGAGTGGACATGGTGGACACCAAGTGAGATCCTGAACTTCCTGAAGTATCATGCAGGTTCCATCAACTGCCGTCTTATTGCACCAGAGTCCTTCTCTTACAACAAGACGATGTCAGATCCTATTCTGAATGATCCACAGGCGCTTTCCAATGTGGACATTATGGGAACCCATCTGTATGGAACACAGTTTAAAGATTTCGCTTATCCTCTGTTCCAGCAGAAGGGAGCAGGCAAAGAGCTTTGGATGACAGAAGTATATTATCCGAACAGCGATAACAATTCTGCCGACAGATGGCCGGAAGCACTGGGTGTTTCGGATCATATACATAATGCGATGATCAATAATCTTCAGACATATGTATGGTGGTACATCCGCAGAAGCTATAGTCCGATGAGAGAGAACGGAACCATCAGTAAACGTGGTTATTGTATGGCACAGTATTCAAAATTCATCCGTCCTGGCTACAGAAGAGTAGCAGCTACGGAGAACCCGAATAATGGCGTACATGTGTCTGCTTTTACTGGAGATGGAAAAGCAGTGATCGTAGCAGTAAACAAGGGATCTTCTAATATTTCACAGAAATTTGCTGTAAATGGACAGAACATCTCAAATGTAGATCGTTATCGTACATCCGGAAGTGAGAACCTGGCTAAGACATCCAATCTTGCACTTGATGGCAATGGATTCTGGGCATATCTGCCAGCCAACAGTGTATCAACATTTGTCTGCACATTAAAGACAAACACCACCGTTAGTGGAACTCTTCCAAACGGATGGTACTGCATTAAAAATCCAGCATCTGGAAAATACCTTCAGGTAGAAGGAAATGTTGGAGCAGCAGGACAGAATGTACAAGCTGGAGCTAAGACTGGTTCCAGAGGAGAGAAATGGTATCTGAGAAAGCTGGATAACGGTTATGTTACACTTACCAGTGCTCTGGGCGATTTTATGCTTGATGTAAGTAGTGCAGGTACTACCGATAATACGAATATGAATATTTATCATGCATACAGTGGAGAAGCACAGCAGTTTAAACTCAAAACTACCTCTGTAGCTGGTCAGTTTGGTATTATGACCAAAGTTACGAATGATAAGAGTGGTCTTCATCTGAGAGTGGCTGATAACACCAATGTAGTGCAGAATGCATATTGGGAAGGCACCAATCAGGTTTGGACATTTGAGCCAACAAACTAAAACTTTATGCGTCTTTCAGTAACGCAGGATAATAGAAACAAAAAATCCCTTTCATCTTTAACGGATGGAAGGGGTTTTTGTGTGAAGAAGTTTAGTTATCGTTTTTATCCAGGAACTGATGACTGTTGCGGTATTCTGTAGGGGTTACCCCCACGGCGTGTTTGAAGGAATGCGAAAAGGCTTGTCCGTCACAGAAGCCCATACTCAGTGCGATGGACAGGATACTCCGTTCGGTATTACACAGCTCTTCCTTGGCACATTCCATGGTCTGGTCGATCAGGTATTGTTTTAAAGAAGTACCCTCTTTTTTTCGGAAGACAGTGGAGAGATATTTGGGATGGTATCCAAAATGCTCTGCCAGGTCCTTCACTTTTACCCGGTAGGCCCGGCTCCATTTAATATAAGTAATAATATTCCGATGCAGTTTGTCCTCTGCCGAAGCAGGAATAGGATTTTTAGAAGAAACCTGATTAAATAGTTCAAGCAGGATATTTGTAGCAAAAAAATTCGTGGCGCATTGGTTTTCATAGGTGACGTAAATATCATTTAGTTGTGTAAAAAGGACATGAAAGCGTCCCAGGTTTTTGATGTTTCCCCGGCAGGGAAGGGAGATGATCTGTTCCTTTGGAACATTCATAAAGGGACAGTCAAAATGGACCCAGTAAAAGGAGCACTGGGAAGGTTTATACCCGTATTGGAAACCTGGTTTCATAATCAGATATTCGCCGGTGGATACCATGTATTTTTCTTTTTCGTCGGCAATATACAAAGTTCCTTTTACCATTAGAATAAGTTGGAATTCCTCCAGAGTTCTTGACATGTGCATCCACTCTTTGGAGGGGGCCTCAAAAAGCCCATAGAATTTATAACGGATCTGTGCGGAAAGTGATATTTTCAATTCTTCCATGGTGTTTCTCCTCTCTGATCAATAACCTTTTCACCCTGATATTATTTTACCATAAAGTAACGAAATTGAAAGGTTCAGTCATAAAGAAAATATAAAAATCTTACCTTTTCGCACCCCATATTACCTTTTGCTATTTACATATTTTATCCTTTATGGCATAGTAGATATCAACAAATACCAAAATGCGAGGAGGTAGGTATGATGCAGAAAAAAAGGCGAAGCTTGATAAACCGAGGAATGGCAGTTTTGCTCAGCGGCGCCCTGGTCTTTGGATGCATTACTCCGATGGGGGCATCCGTTTCTAGGGCGGAAAGTAAGGATGAGAATAAAACAGCGCTTAGTAAAGATGTAAGTGCTCTGAAATTCAGATCAGAACAGGTCACATCAAATCTTACACTGCCGGAATGGGGAGAGAACGGAAGTAGTATTTCTTGGACATCTTCTCAGGAAGACGCCATTTCCACAGACGGAACAGTGACAAGACCGGCGGCAGGTCAGCCGGACGCACAGGTGACATTGGAGGCAACGGTTTCTATGGGCGATTTGCAATATAAGAAAAAGTTTGATCTTAAGGTGCTGGCAGAGAGTTCCATGCAGGATCTTTCGCAGTTTAATCTGGATGATGTGGAGATCACAGACAGTTATTATCTGGCAGCACAGCAGTCAGACATCGAATTTCTGAAAAAATTTGATAACGATCGTCTGCTGTCCCGTTTCCGTGAGACAGCAGGTGTTGACACAAAAGGTATAAAACCGTATAAAGGCTGGGAAGACAGTCTTCTGGGTGGTCATAGTGTTGGTCACTATCTCTCCGCAGTTGCACAGGCAGTTAGGGCTGTGGGAGACGAGGAATTGAAAGAGAAGTCAGCGGCGCTGATCTCCGGTCTGAAGGAGTGCCAGGATGAACTCGGTACGGGATTTATCTTCGGCGCTCAGATTAAGGATCCTCAAAATGTGGAGTTACAGTTTGATATTATCGAGGGAAAAGCAACCGGGGATACATGGGTGCCCTGGTATAATATGCACAAGATGCTGACCGGTTTGGTGGATACATACAAATACACGGGAAATGAAGAGGCTCTAGAAGTTGCGAAAGGTCTCGGTGACTGGATCTACAACCGCTCCAGCAAGTGGAACACTTCCACAAACAATCGTGTGTTATGGACTGAGTATGGCGGAATGAACGATTGTCTGTATGATCTGTATTACTATACAGGGGATGAGAGATATCTGGAGAGCGCTCACAAGTTTGATCAGACAGACCTTTTTAAGGATGTTACATCTGGTAAAGCTGACAAACTGAATGGTAAGCATGCCAACACCACGATTCCTAAGTTTGTGGGAGCCTTAAAACGTTATTCTGTATTGAAGGCAAAAGACGAACTGGGTGAGGGAGATGAAGTGTACCTGGAATGGGCTGAAAAATTCTTTGACATGGCAGTAGATAAATATGCTTATATCACGGGCGGGGTCAGTGTAATGGAGCATTTCCGTGAGGAGGAGAAGCTAGATGCTACACGTACCAAGACAACATGTGAGAGTTGCTGTGCCCACAACATGCTGAAATTAGCACGTGAACTGTATAAACTTACTGGAGAGAAGAAATATTCTGATTACTATGAGACCACACTTAGAAATTCCATCATGGGAGCGGTAAAGGCAGATGATGGTGCCGCAGCTGCTTATTTTATTCCGATGGCAACTGGATATTATAAGACTTTTGGAAATCCAGATCCAGCAAATAACATGTTCTGGTGCTGTACCGGAAGTGGTATGGAAAACTTTACAAAATTGGGAGACAGTATTTATTTCCATAACGATTCGACACTGGTTGTAAACCAGTATGTGGCTTCCCGGGTAAAATGGAATGAGAAAAACCTTGAGATCACACAGAATTCCGATGTGACAAATTCTGAGGAAGCATCCTTCAAAATGCATTTGTTAAATGGTGTAGCTTCCTCCAACGCGGCCATTGCCCTGCGGGTACCCGACTGGGCCTGTGGCAAGGTAACTGTAAAAGTGAACGGAGAAGAGATAAAAGATGCAGTCAGCTCCAATGGCTATATTTCCATCACAAGGGACTGGAAAGAAAACGATGAGATTTCGATCAAGTATCCTATGGAAGTAAAGGCAGTTGGTCTTCCGGATAATAATACAGTTTATGGATTCCAGTATGGTCCAACGGTTTTGGCAGCCAGACTTGGGACGCAAAAAATGGATCAAACAACATGGGCGGGTGCAAATCTGACAGCGCCATTGTATAAGGTGGTTGGTTCCCAGGAAGAGGATATTCGTATTTCGTATGGAGATTCAAAAGCTGCGACGCCTCTGGGAAATGAGACACTGACCATTCAGGAAATGCTTACGATGGATGAATTTATTGCAGATATCAATACCTATCTTGTTCGAGATACGTCTGCAGATACTCTTACCTTTAAACTAAAAGGTACGGATGCAGAAGAACTCTTTGGGGAGACACTGACTTTTGTTCCCTTTAATACATTGAATGATGAGAGATATGGTATTTACTGGTACTTTAAGAGTCCTTTTGAGACGGTTGACGAGGGAGAGATTCTGGCAAATAAAGAAAATGGAAGACTGAATGCCAGCAAAGTTGATTCCACCCAGCCGGGTTATGGACAGTATGAAAAAGATGACATTCATCAGATGGATGAGAGTAATTCAGAAGCTGGAACCATCGATGGCGGAGGCAGTACTCGTCTTGCCAAAGCGGGCGGATACTTCGCTTACAATATGATTGTGAATCAGGAAAAGAAGAATTCCGTTCTCTGCCAGTTTGCCAAAGAAGATAATGGCAAGACCATTAAGATCTCTGTGGGGAATACAGTGATTGCTGAAAAGACCTTGAACTACACAGGAGTAGAGGCATTTTATTCAGAGTCCTTTGAGATCCCTGCCGATGTTCTGGAAAAGAACATAAAGACCATTCAGGTTGAAGGTAAGGATTATACAGTAGTTGTTCTGAAGTTTGAGAGTGCTTCTGCCACAGCAGACAGCGCCCGCCTGGTAGGTGGTCTGTTTACGACAATCAATTACAACAATAACGCTTCTCTGAATGCAGTTACATGTAACAATGGAACCGTGGCTCAGAGCGGAGAGGAATTTACGGTAACGCTGCCGGCCAATACGGAGAGTACGAAGCTTAAATTTGATATTGCAGATAGATATGGACTTGTCTATGTCAATGATGAGCTGATCAATGACGCCAAAGCCCAGGTATATTCTCTGAAAGCTGATACGACTATATTATCCTTGAAGGTATATGCAGAAGATCATGTGACGATGAAAAATTATACCGTTAAGATCCAGCGGGAAGTGGAAGCGCCGGCGCAGACACCTGCTCCGACACCAGCACCACAGGGACCAGGTACAAATCCGCCTGCTGATAAACCGCAGACCACTGTGCCTCCGACTGCCACTCCAACGGTGAAGAAGAAAAAAGCTTCGATCAAGATCACAGCAAAGAAGACGGTTAAAAAGGGTAAGAGCATTACATTGAAGGCAAAGCTCACCAATGTCTCTGGAAAAGTGAAATGGTCAGTCAATAAGAAAAAGCTGGCTAAGATTACGAGTAAGGGTAGTAAGAAAGCCAAACTGAAAGCCTTGAAAAAAGGAAAAGTAAAGGTGACAGCAAAGGTTAAAAAAGTAAAGAAGACGATTACGATTAAGATCAAATAGATTTTATGTATATTTGGTGTTGTATATGAATAAAGTCCCCAAGTATCCTGGTTTCAGGATGCTTGGGGACTGCTTTCGCCTGGGATTTGTTCATTGCTTTTAAA
This sequence comes from Eubacteriaceae bacterium, assembly GCA_910575665.1. GTDB lineage: Bacteria > Bacillota > Clostridia > Lachnospirales > Lachnospiraceae > Eubacterium_F. The sequence continues at coordinate 16,884 of CAJTFB010000023.1, read as the reverse complement.
GTTCGTGCCAAACCGTTCATGGAATGGGGAATTTGTGAGAATGACGGCATCAAACTGATGGATCATATCCAGACACATGCCAAGGGTGTTATGATAGATTTTGTCTAAAATGCGGTTTGTCTCTTTGGCATTTCCTTTTGGCACCAGATCCATCATATGTCCCTCCAGTTTTTTATAGTGGCAGGATACGAACATACCGAGACGGATAAATAACCGGCGGAAGGTTCTTCCCGTGGTAAAAAACCATTTGATAAAGGACATGGATCGCAGGGATTTTTTGATTTTTTCCCTTGAAAGCTCAAAAAAGCCATAGATCCCGTGAATGGCATCCAGCGTATCTTTGTCCCAGGTGATATGTTTCCACGCGGGATAGAGAAGTGGATTTCTGCCATCTCTTTTCATGAGATATCGATCAAATTCAATTTCCATCACGAGGTGATTATAGCCGGGTTCTTTCGCTTTTTTGTTGACATAGGTATGGCTTTCGCTGTCCAGCATAAAATGGCAGATAAAGCCGAGGAGATAGGCATATTCCCCACAGTCCTTCCCTTTTTTGCGGATCACCGGGCGCACTCTCTCCAGAAAATCACAAAAAGGCTGGCTGTGCTGGGAGCGACCCAGTTTGTTGGGGCCGCATTTGATAAAGGGACGATAGAAGAATAGGAAATCAGGTCCCTGGAGTCCAGCATTAAAAGCGTTCGGGTATTTTCGGATGATTTGCTTGAGATCCTCTGGAAGTTTTTTGTATATTTCTTTCCCAAAGGAGTGGTGAGCGTATAGTGATGGCATAAAATCCCTCCATTTTTTCTGTTCAATCTTATATGAATGTAGTATACTATATTCTGTGAAAGTTATGCAAGTGAACAGAAAGGGGAAAAAATGATATTTAAATCAAATCAAAATTTTAGATATATAGACGCAGAGGGGGTGCCTTATCTGCAGTTTCCGCTGTTTGACGGATATCTGGTCATACATGGCTTTTCTACCAGACTGGGCGGAGTGAGCCGTGGTGACTGTGCTGCGATGAATTTAAGCTTCACCAGGGGAGATCGTCCAGAGGATGTGAAGAGGAATCATTGTTTGCTGGCAAAGGCGCTGGGATATGAGCCAGAACAGCTGGTGTTGACAGACCAGGTCCATGGGACGGAGATTCTCCGGGTGGGGAAGGCGGATACCGGGGAAGTGTTTGAGGACAATCGCCGCATCCGGGAGACCGATGGTCTGGTGACTGATGAGCCGGGAGTGATGCTGATGACTTTTTTTGCCGACTGTGTGCCGCTGATCTTTTATGATCCAGTGCGGCATGCGGTGGGAAATGCACATTCCGGATGGCGGGGAACAGTTTTGCGGATGGGTGAGAAGATGGTGGAGCGGATGCGCCTGGAATTTGGCTCCCGTCCGGAAGATCTGCGGGCCGTGATCGGACCTTCGATCTGCCAGAGCTGTTATGAGGTCAGTGCAGATGTGATCGCAGAGTTTCAAAAAGTTTTTGACAAAGCGGACTGGGATCAGATCTACGAGGAAAAACAAAATGGCCATTATCAGCTGGACCTCTGGCATGCCAATGAGATTATTCTGCGGGAGGCCGGCATGAAGCCAGAGCATATTGCCGTCAGCGGTTTGTGTACCAACGAATATCCAGAGCTTTTGTTTTCCCACCGATATACAAAGGGAAAGAGAGGAAACCTGGCGGCGGTGATCGGATTGAAGGAACCGAGCTAAGACAGAGTCATGATACGAGAGAAGTGAGGTTAGGGATGAATCATAGAAATTACCAGAAAGAATTAGATCAATTACTGGAACAGATCGTAAAGGAAAATCAAAAGAAGAGACTATTTCTACACTGCTGCTGTGCTCCCTGCAGCAGTTATGTACTGGAGTACCTCTCTGCCTATTTTGACATCGTCCTGTATTTTTATAATCCGAATATTACCGAACCAGAGGAATATAAGAAAAGGAAGGCGGAACTGATCCGTCTCGTGGAGGAGAACCATTATCCCAATCCGGTGCAGCTGTTGGATGGGGATTACGATAATAGGCTGTTTTTTGAGATGGCGGAAGGGCTTGAGAAGGAGCCAGAGTGTGGAAGACGTTGTTTTCGATGCTATGATATGCGGCTTCGAAAGACTGCTGAGATGGCAGCAAAAGATGGGGCCGATTATTTCTGTACCACTTTATCTATTAGTCCCCATAAAAATGCGGACAAGCTGATGGATATCGGGGAGACGCTGTCTAAAGAATATGGCATTTCCTATCTTCCATCGGATTTTAAGAAGAGAAACGGGTATAAGAGAAGCATCGAGCTCTCCAGGGAATATCATTTATATCGGCAAAATTACTGTGGCTGTGTGTATTCGAGAGAGGCGGCACAGGGACGGGAGGAATGCAAATGAGGAAAAAGATAAGAAAAAGTGGGATAATGTTGTGTGTGGTGGCATTGGTATGCCTGGTTTTGATAACAGTAACAGGTTGTGGGAGTACACCCATTTCGGAGAAGGAGACGGCAGAGATCTTTGCCATGGATACCATAATGGATCTGACGGTGTACGGAGAATCGGCATCGGAACTGCTGACAGAGGCCAAACAGTTGGTTCAAAAATATGAGGGACTTTTTTCCGTCAATACCAGGACCAGTGATGTGGCGAAATTAAACCAGTCGTCGGGCAGAGCGGTACAGGTGTCTCCGGAAACCTATGAGCTGATTCAGAAAAGCATCGAGATATCAAAAAAGACGGAAGGACTCTTTGACATATCCATCTATCCCCTGGTGCGTGCTTGGGGATTTACAAAGGAGGAGTACCGGGTACCAGAACCAGAGGAGCTTGGGCGTCTGTTAGAAAAGGTGGATGCCTCGAAAATCCGGCTAGAGCCGGACAATAGGGTGACGCTGCCTGAGGGAATGGAGATCGATCTAGGCGGCATCGCCAAAGGATATCTCTCCCAGAAACTGACGGAACTGTTTCGGGAAGGAGGCGCCCAGGCGGCGGTGGTGTCTCTGGGTGGAAACGTACAGACCTTCGGGAAAAAACCAGATGGAACGCCGTTTATGGTAGGCATTACCGATCCTTCGGACGGAACCAGCGTGTTGGGAACGATACGCATCGGGGAAAAGGCGGTGATTACTTCTGGTTCCTATCAGAGATATTTTGAGAAGAATGGAAAGGTATATCATCATATTATAGATAAAAGGACCGGAGCGCCGGCGCAGAGCGATCTTACCAGTGTTACGGTTATTGGAGAGGACGGTGTCGCGGCGGACAGCCTTGCCACTGCCCTGTTTGTGATGGGGAAAGAGAAGGCAGTTCAATTTGCTGCCTCTCATCCGGAGATTCAGCTGGTGCTGGTGGATACAAAATCCCAGGTCTGGACTTCGGAGGGAATAGAAATGGAGGAAAACAGTGAATCATAAAGTAAGAGAAAAATTGATCGGGGACAGGACTTTTTACCGCCGCCTGTTTGGCATCGCCGTCCCTATGATGATCCAGATGGGGATCACGAATTTTGCCAGTATGCTGGACAATATCATGGTGGGACAGGTGGGAACGGAGCAGATGACGGGAGTTGCCATCGCCAATCAGTTAGTTTTTGTATACAATCTTCTGGTATTTGGCGCGGTGTCGGGACCAGGTATTTTTACGGCGCAGTATTTTGGTCAGAGAAATGATGAGGGAGTGCGGTATACGGTGAGGTTCAAACTGATCTGCTGCGGGGTTATCACCATAATTGGGCTTTTGGTTATGGGGACTTTTGGTAACTCTCTGATCCAGCTCTATCTGCACCAGGAGGGGAGCGTGGGAAGTATCGTCAACACGTTAGGGTATGGACTGGATTATCTGCACATTGTGATGATCTCATTTATTCCTTTTGCGGTTGTCCAGGTATATGCCGGTACGTTAAAAGAGACGGGGCAGACGCTAGTGCCGATGAAGGCGGGTCTGGTGTCTGTGCTGGTAAACCTGATCTTAAACTACATCCTGATCTATGGTAAATTCGGGGCGCCTGCCCTGGGTGCCAGCGGCGCCGCTATTGGTACGGTGGCGGCGAGACTGGTGGAGATGACGATCATTCTGGTCTGGACTCATCGGAACCATGAGAAGAATACCTTTATCCGGGGGTTGTACCAGAGTCTCTATATCCCGGCTGAACTGGTAAAGAAAATTCTGGTGCGGGGAACGCCTCTGCTGCTGAATGAGGGGTTCTGGGCAGCGGGCATGGCAATGCTTATGCAGTGTTATTCGGTGCGCGGGCTGGAGGTAGTCGCCGCCATGAATATCTCCAATACACTGAACAATCTTTTTAATGTCGTATTTCTTTCCATCGGAAATAGTGTGGCGATCATCGTCGGACAGCTTCTGGGCGCTGGAAAGATGGAGGAGGCAAAAAGAAGCGCATACCGGATCATATTCTGTTCCACCGGAATCTGTGTGGGGGTGGCGATGCTTCTGGCAGGGGCGGCGTTTATGTTCCCACAGGTATACGAGACTTCTGAGAATATACGACATCTCGCGACCAGGTTTATTCTTATTCTGGCGGTGTATATGCCGGTGAATGCTTTTTTGCACGCTGCCTATTTTACGATCCGTTCCGGAGGGAAGACCATTATCACCTTTTTGTTTGACAGTGGATTTATCTGGACGGTGTCGATCCCTCTTGCCTGGTGCTTATCCAGGTATACCGGTCTGCCTATTGTTCCCCTTTATTTTGTCTGCTGCGGCGTGGACGTCATAAAAGCAGCGGTGGGATTTGTGCTTCTGGTACGGGGGATGTGGCTCAATAATCTGGTTTCGGAGTAATAACTTAGAAAATAAATTAATTTTTAATCTAATTTTAATGTTTCGTCAATTATCTTTTAATTCGGATACATTATGATATAAATATCAAACGGAGAGCCACATCCGGCAGATGTGGGGAAATGGAGGATTGTATGGACGAATTAGAAAAAGTCGAACGGTTAAGAAAAAAGGCAGATGTGAGCTACGAGGAGGCGAAACAGGCGCTGGAGGAGTGTGGCTGGGATCTTCTGGACGCCATCGTGTATCTGGAAAAGCAGGGAAGGGTAAAGGAACCCAAAAACACCAGTTATACGACACAGTATGAGGAGCCGGAGAAGATCGAGGAGGCGGCAAGCTCCACCCAGAAGAACCGCGGCGGGTTTAGTGAAACATTGAACAGTTTTTTTAGCTGGTGTGGAAGTATGATCCAGAGGGGAAATGAGACGTTGTTTAAAGTGGAGCGCGGCGGCAAGACGATCATCAGCGTTCCAGTTACGGTATTTGTTATCATACTTATTATCACATTCTGGTGTGTCTTTGTGGTTATGCTGGTGGGACTGTTCTGTGGCTGCCACTATTCATTTGAGGGGATCGACAAGGTGGAAGTGGATGTGAACAAAGCGATGGACAGTGCATCCAATGTCGCAGAAAAGATCAAAAAGGAGTTTACAGATGGCGGAGAGGATACTAATCGTTGAAGACGAGGAAAAGATTGCAAGGTTTATCGAGCTGGAATTGAAACATGAGGGTTACGAGGTAAGTAAATGCGCCAACGGTCGGGAGGGACTGGCAGAGGCTCAAAAGGGCAGCTATGATCTAATGCTTCTGGATATTATGCTGCCGGAGCTCAATGGTTTTGAGGTGCTGCGGAGACTCCGCAGGACATCTACCCTGCCAGTGATCCTTCTGACCGCCAGAGATGCTGTTATGGATAAGGTGGCAGGACTGGACGGAGGCGCTGACGATTATATCACAAAACCCTTTGCCATCGAGGAACTTCTGGCGAGAATCCGTCTGGTTTTAAAAAAGGCGGCGGTGACGGGACCGGCAGTCGGGACGGCAGAGAAGAAAAACTGTCTGGAGTTCGGGGAGCTGATGATGGATACCCGGCGGTATGAGGTGAGGGTGGCGGACCAGCAGGTGGAGCTGACCAACCGGGAGTTTGAGCTGTTAAAGATCCTGCTGGAGAATAAAAATATTGTTATGACCAGAGAAGTGCTTCTGAACCGGGTATGTGGTTATGATTATATGGGGGAGACCAATATGATCGACGTCTATATCCGGTATCTCAGAAGCAAGATCGACGAGCGTTTTGGGATACGGATGATACAGACCGTGCGGGGAGTGGGATATGTGATCCGGGAAGAGAGGCCAGAAGATGAGTAAAGGGAAAGAGGGTAGCAGAATGTCCTCCATCGCCCGGAGGATCAACGGAAAGATTGTCTGGAAGCAGTTTTCATCCTATTTCTGGATGGATCTGGGGATGTTTTTACTGGCTTCTGCCGCCTGGTGTGTGGCGGTGGAAAGGAATCATTTTGGCAGTTTTATGTGGAGAGGTGTGAGCCGATGGTTTGAGAGAAGAAATCCGTCAGGGAGTATATATTATATTGTAGACCGAGGACAGGACAGGGTGCTGGAGGCAGATATGACGATGTTTCTTATCTTTGCGGCAGCGTGCCTGTGTATCGCTGGGGCGGTGCAGATCTTATCGCTGTTCTGTCAACTGGTCGGTGGCGCAAAGAAGATCCGGTATCAGCTTCACCCCCTGAATGAGCTGGCAAAAAAGGCGGAAGAACTGAGTAGTATCGCTTTTGACGAGAGTAAATTCCATCTTTTGGAGGATGCCATTTCCAATGTAAACCCGGAGGATGGCAGGGAGCATCTTCATATCGGGGACAAGGAGCTGCAGGGACTGGAACAGGCGGTGAATAATCTCATCGACCGCATGAGGGATTCTTACCGACAGCAGTCCCGTTTTGTGTCGGATGCCTCCCATGAACTCCGCACACCGATCTCCGTGATCCAGGGATATGCCAATATGCTGGACCGCTGGGGAAAAGAGGACGAGACCGTCCTGGAAGAGGGGATCGAGGCGATCAAACATGAGTCGGAACATATGTCGGCTCTCGTAGAACAGTTATTGTTTTTAGCCCGATCCGACAGCGGAAAAAATCAGATGGTAAAGGAACAGGTGGATCTGGAAGAACTGGTAAAGGAGGTATATGAGGAGTCCCGAATGATCGATGAAAATCATCGGTACGCCCTAAAAAAGCCGGAGAGAGGAAGATTTTTCCTAACGGGAGATGCTACCATGCTCAAGCAGACCATACGCATACTGACGGATAATGCCATGAAGTACAGCAGAGAGGGAGATGAGATCCTATTTTCTGTGGGAAAGGCGGAGAATGGGAAAAGTGAGATTTTCTTTTCTGTACAGGACAGCGGTGAGGGGATGAAAGAACAGGATGTTATTCATATCTTCGAGCGGTTTTTCCGGTCGGACGCGGCACGAAACAGCAGTACGGGAGGAAGCGGCCTTGGACTTTCCATCGCCAAATGGATCGTAGATAAACACCGGGGGCATTTTGAGATCCTGTCCAGGGAAGGGCTTGGCACGAGGATCACCGTGTGGCTGCCGGTAAAAGAATAATAGGATAGCCAGGAATGGAGAGCTGTGTCGTTCGTCGCAAATTTGTGTCGTTCACGCCAAAACGCCGAATTTCCGTTGAATCCCAGAAAATGGAATGTTATAATATAAGGGTAAATACATACTATTTTTTGAGGAAAGGAAGGGAATACGGCATTGAAAAAACGAAGAAACAGACTTTTGGCGATACTATTGATCCTTGGATTTATCCTAGGTGAATTTAGTGGTCTGCCGTCTGCTCGCGCGGCAGAAACGAAAAAGGTATATCAGGGAGAGGGATATGAGATCACGGTGGAGGAGCAGTCCTCCTGGCAGGATGGTTCGGTGGCAGAGGTGGTTGTGGAAAACACTAGCAGCAGAACCATCCGCAATTGGCAGATCCTGTCATGGTTTTCCGGGGGAACCGTGGCGAATGCATGGAATGCAGAATGGGTGGAAAAGGATCAAACAATTACTTTTTCTTATCAGGAGTTTAACCGCAGCATCGAGCCGGGAGAGAAAGTCACCTTTGGCTACCAGATGGACAGGGGGCATCTGGGGGATCTGGACAAGATGAAATTGGTTCTGGGTAAGCAGCGGGAAAACCAGCCAGAGGAATATTCTGTTTCCTATCGAATCGTGAATCAATGGGACGGGCATGCTGTCATAGAGGCGGAGATCTATAATCAATCAGATCGCACCATAGACGATTGGCAGCTTTCATTTCACTACACAGCCAGGATCACAAATATCTGGAATGCAAAGATCCTTGACAACCGTTCTGGTACATATAAGCTTGCCAATATGGACTATAATGCCAGGATACGGGCGGGAGAAAAGATTTGTTTTGGCTTTGAGGCGGAATTGTCAGGAGAGGAGATCACATGTCCGGAGAAAAATCAGATCCAAAGTGCCAGCGATGAAACGGCTGCAGAAGAGATCACTCCGGTCCCTCCTGAGATAGAGACCGGAGATAAGGAAGATTTTGATCCGGAGACGGATGCCTATATCTATCATGACGTCGAGAACCAGGACTGGAATATGGAGATGATCAATGCCGATTCTGACATTGTCAAAAAAGCTCTGGAGCATCCCAGGGGAGCGGTCCGGGTGGCGCTGCTGGATTCTGGCGTGAATTACAGCGACGAAGTCTATGTCAGCGACAGAAAGAATTTTGTTCCGGGAGAGGATGAGTATTCTCCCCTGTACGAAGACGTCAGCGGACATGGGACAGCGGTGGCGGAAGTATTGGCGTCAAATCCTGGGGGAACACCGGCGAGTGTGGATGAGTACGGCACAGAGGAAGAACAGTACAGCGATTTTGAGACAGAGGTTCTGAAATGCGAAGGGGAAGATGATGAGCGTCTGGCAGGTGAGGAGGAAACCTCTGAATCTTCGCTGTTTCAGGTTCTGGATAGCGGATATGAGTGGAATCAAGGAGTGAATCCCACGGTGGATCTGATCTCAGCCAAGGTATTGGACGAAAATAATGAGACAACTGTAGAACGAGTTATCCAGGCCATCGACTGGGCGATAGAAAAGGATTCGTACATCATCAGTATGAGCTTTGGGATGAAAGAGGATTCAGAAAAGCTGCACAGGGCGATCCGCAAAGCTCACAGAGCTGGTCTCCTTCTTGTAGCGGCGGCGGGAAACGACGGGGAGACAGAGTATCCGGCGGCGTACAAAGAAGTTATGTCGGTGGGAGCTGTGGACAGCGTTGCCAGTCGGCCGGAGGGGAGCGCCGGCGGGAAGGATGTAGAAGTGGTGGCGCCGGGAGAGTTTATCCTGTCCCGCGGCGCCTTTGACAGCATGCAGATCTTTTCAGGGACCAGCATGGCGGTTCCTCATGTAGTGGGACTGGCATCGATCCTCTGGCAGAAGGATACTTCCAGAACGGCAGGATTTATCCGCAGCCTGATCGGCGCCACCGCCAGGGAATGCGATACATCCGGGGAGTACGGCCGCGGACTCATCGACTGTGAATATGCCCTGGAGCACTATGATGAATTTGTCGTTCTCTACCAGGAAGAGGAAAGTGCTGACTATTCAGACTTTACTCTGGATGGGATGGAGAACGAGGAGGACATAGATACCGATGCCGGGGTGAGAAGTCTCTATGGGAGCTGGGGCGGAAATGAGCACGAGGCATTTGTGTCAAAGAATGTTATGAAGGACGGAAAGTATAAGAGAAGTTGGGAGAATTTAAGAAAAGAAATTATAATCCTAAAAAAAGGAGCGGTTCTTTCAGATTCTGAGCAAAACCCAGACTGTAAGGGGATGCATGCCCACCCATGGTTTCACGGCTATTATGGAAAAAAGAAGTGGAATAAGGAAACGGGGGAACAGGAAGTAGAGTCCAATTATCTGGCGAGTTACTATTATCTCTACACTTTGGCAGAGGGAATGTACAGAGAGGGAAGGGTGAACATCCAACGAGATATGACTGCATCGGTTTTTCACAACAATGAGGAACTGAAAAATGCTTACGAAGGCATCAATCATGCCTTTGAAAATGAGGATAAGATTGGAAGTCTGGCATGGGGAAAGATCAACTCCTACTGCCAGGATAAGAAGGCGAAGAAGGAGCGGAGTCTTCTCCTGATGGGAATGGCGCTTCACACCCTGACAGATACCTATGCTCACAGTACCTTTTGCCGGGACAAAAAGAAGAAAAAGAATATCCTGTGGAGCGCCATCGCCCATAAGAAGACGGACAAAAAGACCGGGAAGAAAAGGGCGGATTCCACGAAATACTATGAGCGGAGATATCAGAATGCCAAAAAGGCAGCCAGTGCCCTGATGAAGAGGATCAAGGTCAGCGCAGATAAGGGATTCACCGGTTTTAAATCGGGGAAAAAATGTCTTGCTGTCTATGGGGCGCCCTCTTATTATGATATCACTAAGCATATAAAGACCTCAAAGAGCGGGGACCGCTTTATTCAGATGAAGTACTTCAAGGAAGCATATGCGTTGGGGGAAGCTGGTGAATTTGCAGAGCAGCTTTACGGACTAAAAGATCTGGATGCCGGAGTACTGAGGGATGTCAGGGACAGACTGCGGTGTATTTCCCTAAAGCATGTCTCCCAGAAGACAAAAGATTTTCAGGTTATGAAAAATGTGCCCAAAAAGGGCATTAAGTCAGCGGTGCAGGGAAAAATATATTCCAGCAGGACCGGGGAACTTCTGGGGACGGTGCCATCGGAGAAGGGTGGTTTCGAATTCTGTGTCTCGAAGGACAGTGAGCTGCGGTTTACGGTGACACAAAAAGAATCTGGAAACCGTTTTTGCTCCATTCTTTCCGGGGGCAGGGTATACACGGAGAGCGGCAGGAGTATACCCCGCATCACTTATGGAGAAGAGACCGAGACGGAAGAGGATACCCAGGTTATGTGTGATATTTATCATTTTGAATATGATCTCAGTAAATTGTCTTATCGGGTAGAGCTAACCTGGGAGGATCCATCGCTGGATCTGGATTCTCTTCTAATCGTGGATTTTCCAGAGATTCCAGATGTCAAAACGGGGTATTATTTTTATATGACCTATTTTGTGGAGAAGACCTTCCGGCCGGAACTGGGTTATGTCTTCCAGAAGGACGACAGGGCGGAGATCGTCAAGGATGTAAGAGATGGGAGCGAACCGGAAGTGACGAAGATCTATGAGTTGGAGGAGGGCGGTTATTACAGCTTCTCTGTTCGGAATTACAGTGGAAAAAACCAGGATCTTTTGTCCCGGTCCGGTGCGAAGGTGAAACTGTACAAAGGGAACGAGAAGACGCCGATGTATACTTGCAGTGTGCCGAAGGGAAAGGGGTATTATTGGAGACCGTTTCTCATATTGGGGGACAGTGGTATCCTCATCCCTGATCATAAACTGACGAATGGCGCCAGAGGATGAGAGGAGGGGGAAAGATGCAGATTATAAAAAGAACACTATTTATTCTGCCTGTCCTTCTCGTGTGTGCTGGCCTGTTCGCCGGCACGGCGCAGGCGAAGATCCACAAAGGAAGCTGGAAGAAAAACATCCGCTGGATCTACGACACCAGGAAGAAGGAACTGGTGGTGTCAGGACAGGGGGAGATGGCAGAGATCGAAAATACCGATGAGGGACAGGACGCGCCGGGATGGGTCTTTTACGATGAAGCCCGCAGGGTGAGGATCAAAGAAGGGATTACGAAGATCAGTGATTTTGCGTTCTGTGACTTTCGCAGCATGACCAGCCTGGAGCTGCCGGACACGCTCCAGAAAATAGGGTATGCAGCATTCCAAGACACTACCAAATTGAAAAAAGTTCGTCTGTCAGCCAGTTTGGAAGTAATCGGAGAGGGAGCCTTTGAGTGTTCCGGGCTTAGGGAGGTGAGGATCCCCGGAGGGGTAAAGAAGATATCGTTTTTTTCTTTTTTTTCCTGTGAATATCTGAAAAAGGTAATCCTGGAAGAGGGAGTGGAAGAAATTGATTCGTCCGCATTCTGGTGGAGCCACAGACTGTCCATGGTAAAGCTGCCCCGCTCTCTAAGAAGGATCGGTCCCTCCAGTTTGCTTAATACCAGTCTCAGGAAGGTGACGATACCGGAAAATGTGGAGGAAATAGGAGAAAGGGCTTTTGGAATCTCATCCCTAAAGAGGGCTACGCTGAAGCGTGTGGTGATCAAATCGAAGAAGATTCGGAAGTGGGGGAAGGGGATCTTTGATGACGCCCGACGCGACCTGGTGATCGAGGTGCCGGCGAGCAAAGAGAAGGAGTACCGGAAGGCGCTGAAGAAAAAAGGGCTTCCGAAGTATGTGAAGATCATCGGAAGAAGAGCGCTGGATTAGTGAAACAGGAAGGAGAACATCATGCAGATCATAAAAAGAACACTATTTATTCTGCCTGTCCTTCTCGTGTGTGCTGGCCTGTTCGCCGGCACGGCGCAGGCGAAGATCCACAAAGGAAGCTGGAAGAAAAACATCCGCTGGAGCTACGACACCAGGAAGAAGGAACTGGTGGTGTCAGGACAGGGGGAGATGGCAGAGATCGAACATACCGATGAGGATACGATTTCACCGGGATGTATCTTTTACGATGAAGCCCGCAGGGTGAGAATCAAAGAAGGAATTACGAAGATCAGTGGCTTTGCCTTTTTTCAATTTCGCAACATGACCAAACTGGAGTTGCCGGACACGCTTCGGGAAATAGGAAACAGTGCATTTTGGGATACTCCCAAATTGAAAAAAGTCCGCCTGCCAGCCAGCCTGGAAGTGATGGGGGAGGGAGCCTTTGAGTGTTCCGGGCTTAGGGAGGTGAGGATCCCCGGCGGGGTAAAGAAGATCTCACAGGATGCATTTTTTTCTGTGAACATCTGAGAAAGGTAATTCTGGAGGAGGGGGTGGAGGAGACAGATCCACACCCATTCTGGGGAAGCCGCAGGCTGTCTGTAGTAAAGCTGCCTTGCTCCCTCCGGCGGATCGGTCCCTCCAGTTTTCTGGACACCGGTCTGCGGAAGGTGACGATACCGGAAAATGTCGAGGAGATAGGGGCAGGGGCGTTTGAAACAGCGGACCCTAAGAGGGCGACGCTGAAGCGTGTGGTGATCAAATCAAAGAAGATCCGAAAGTGGGGGAAGGGGATCTTCGATGACGCCCGACGCGACCTGGTGATCGAGGTGCCGGCGAGCAAAGAGAAGGAGTACCGGAAGGCGCTGAAGAAAAAAGGCCTTCCGAAGTATGTGAAGATCATCGGAAGAAGAGCGCTGGGTTAGTGGAGTTTTTTGGATTATGGGAAGGGCTTTATAATCCAGATTTTACCCCCCTCGAATTTGAGGGGGGGTAGATTTATCCAGTTGTACAATAGCGTTTCATTTTGTCAACAAAGATTTTCTGCTTATGACCTAACTATGCCCAGTACTTATAAAAAATATGGTAAGTTTATATATTTTCAAGAAAACAGCTATCAACTATCAACAAATATCAGAAAACTACTTGTTTTTTAAACTTGAAATGGATATAATATTGGTGCATTGTATCTATAAACAGCTTCGAAAGGTGAAAACATGGAAGAAAAGATGAATGATAAATGGATTAACATTGAAGAAGCTGCTGATTACTTGGGTATTAAGCCTGTTACGTTACGCGGTTGGATTCGTAACGATAAAGGAATACCGGCTCATAAAATAGGAAAGCAATGGAAGTTTAAATGTTCAGAGCTTGATATATGGGTTAAAAGCGGAAAGAGCGCTATTGAGTAATGGCTAAGGCAACTATACGATAAGGAGATTCAGGCTATGGCAGTTAAGAAAACGGAATTGTATAGCTCCCTTTGGGCGAGCTGTGATGCTTTACGTGGAGGCATGGATGCATCACAATATAAAGATTACATACTAACGCTTTTGTTCATGAAGTATGTAACAGATAAATATAAAGGACAAAAATACGGAGATTTGACCGTTTTTGATAAGGCAAATGACCCGAATCCTGACCCGGAGAAAAGAACTGGATGTTCCTTTGACGATTTTATTGCACTAAAGAATAAAAAAAATATTGGTGAAGGAATAGATAAGATTATTGCTTGTCTTGCTGAGTCTAACGAAAGCTTGAAGGGTGTTATTGATATTGCTCATTTTAATGATGAAGTAAAAATCGGTAAAGGACAAGAAATGGTGGATAAGCTCACAAAGCTTATTGCTATATTTCAACGTCCAGAATTAGATTTTTCAAAGAATAAAACCGAAGGCGATGACATTATCGGTGATGCTTACGAATACTTGATGAGAAATTTTGCTACGGAAAGCGGCAAAAGCAAGGGACAGTTCTATACTCCAGCCGAGGTATCCCGTATTTTGGCAAAGGTAATTGGAATCGATAAATGCACCGATCATGATGCAACAGTATGTGACCCTGCTTGTGGCAGTGGTTCGTTGCTCATTAGGGCGGTGGCTGAGGCTCCTTTTGAGATTTCTGGATATGGTCAGGAAAAAGAAGGTTCGACGGCAGGTCTTGCGAAAATGAACGCGGTACTTCATAACAAGGCTACTATCAAAATCATGGCTGGTAATACATTTTCTGACCCTCAGTTCACAAGAACAGATGATGCTTCTGAATTAGAGCGTTTTGACTATATCGTTGCTAATCCTCCTTTCTCCCTAAAGAATTGGTCGGATGGTTTAAAAGAATTCGGAAGATTCACTGGTTATGGAGATAGACCACCCGAAAAGAATGGTGACTACGCTTGGTTAATGCATATTTTGAAAACACTGAAATCTACAGGTAAGGCTGCGGTTATTCTTCCCCATGGTGTTCTTTTCCGTGGAAATGCAGAAGGAACGATCAGACAGACCATAATAGATAAAGGGTGGATCAAAGGAATTATCAGCCTTCCACCTAATCTTTTTTATGGTACAGGTATCCCTGCATGTATTTTAATTATTGATAAAGAAGGCGCAGAGAATCGAGCGGGTATCTTTATGATTGATGCAGGGAAGGGATATGTTAAGGACGGAAGTAAGAATAGACTTCGAGAGCAGGATATTTATCGAATTGTTACCACTTTTAATGAGCAGATCACGGATGACCCGAAGTATGCTCGTTTTGTGCCTAACAAAGAAATTAAAAAGAAAAATGGATATAACCTAAATATTTCTCGTTATATCGATTCTTCTGACCCAGAAGACATCCAGAATATTTATGCGCATATTCATGGTGGTATTCCTGCTGCGGATATTGATGCTTTAGGTCGTTTTTGGACAGCCTTTCCAACTTTGAAGAACGAGTTATTAGGTGTATTCAGTGAAGGTTATTATAAATTGAAAGTGGAAGAGGATATAATCCGTCAGACGATATATTCTAATGCAGAATTTGCAACTTATGGTGAAATGATAGATGAGGCCTTTGCAAAGTGGAAAGCATACGCAGATACTAAACTTAAGACATTAAATGGTACAGTATCCGCAAAAAAACTGATTGTAGATCTTGCGCAGGCAATCCTGAAAGAGTTTGAGAGTATTTCACTTATCAATAAATACGATGTTTATCAAGTACTTCTTGCCTATTGGAATGAGGTACTTGGTGATGATGTGTCTTTGATCATCGCAGAAGATGAAGGCTATGGTGCAGCAAGAGAAATAGAGAATATCATGAAAGAAACAAAGAAGACGGATGCAGATGGCAATCCGGAATTAAAGATTGTGGGGTGGGAGGGAAAACTTATACCGAAGGCAATTATTATTGATGCATTGTTTTCAGAAGAGAAGAAGGCTATTGATGAACTTACTGAGTTTGTGGCTGAAACAGACGCTCGTCTTATGTCAATGGTAGAGGAATCATCAGAGGACTCTGCATTGTCAGAAGTTGCTGAAGGTGGCAAAGTCAAAAGTAAGGATATTCAGGAGAAAATGTTTGAAATTATGAGCCATGTTCACACTCCGCTTATCGATGGTCTATTAGAGTTACAAAGCTTACTTCCTATGAAAAAGAAGGAATATGTAGATTATATAAACGCCAACAAGATCCTGGAAACTGCCTATACAGAGAAAGGAACGGTAACGAAAGCTTCTGTTGCCTATGCACTTGATTTGGCTCGTGCTGAGGCTTCTGTACCAGAAGTATATGCTGATGATTATGAAGAACTCAAAGAAGCATATGAATTAGCTAAGAAATCAGAAGAATCAACGAAACTTATCAAAGATATGGATAAGACCCTTGATAATAAGGCTCGGGAAAGATATGCAGCTTTGACGGATGATGAAATCATGGATTTACTTGTAAGTAAGAAGTGGTATGACTCCATTGGAAACGGGATTTTTAATTTACATACAGCGATTTCACATCAGCTCGCTGACCGTATTATTGAACTTTCAAAGCGCTATGAGGATACACTTCCAGACCTTATGAAGCAGACTGTAACTTATGAGGCGAAAGTTAAGAGCCATCTGGAAAGGATGGGATTCTCATGGTAAGGGAAATGAAACATACAGAGATTGGTGATATACCTAATAATTGGGTGACAATGCCTCTTGACGATTTTTGCATAATTAAAGATGGAACGCATGGCACTTATAATAGAAAAAAAGATGGGTGCTTATTGCTGAGTGCAAAAAATGTATTTGATAATTATTTAAACGTTTCAAAAAATGAAAGTTATATTTCAGAATCTGATTATTTTTTTATTACACAGAATGGTTTTCCTCAAAAAGGTGATATTCTTTTTAGTTGTGTTGGTTCTATAGGAAGATGTTGCATATTTGATGGATTAACAAGAGCTGCATTTCAGAGAAGTGTTGCTTTTATTAGAACAAATGATTCTGTTGATAATCGTTATTTGATGTATGCAATTCAAGGTAGTAGGTGCCAAAGTCAAATTCAGCAACTTGTTTCAGCAAGTACACAAGGTGGACTATACTTAGGTGCTTGGTGTTAGTATATAAGTGTGGACAGAAAAAGTTGAACAATCTATACTATCAAATGAAAGAGCAAAGGAGATGTTCAGCATGGCGAAAAACCAAAAATCCTA
>CAJTFB010000022.1 GCA_910575665.1 Eubacteriaceae bacterium | reverse complement strand
TCTTTGAATACATAGAAGGCTATTATAACACCAGAAGACCACACAGTTCCCTCGGTCTCCTGACCCCAAACGAGAAAGAAATGTTATACTGGGAGCAGCACTAAGCTGCTGCTCTCAAAAATAAATTACACAAAAATGTGTCCATTCTCTTGACTATAGTCCAATCTTTCTCGCTGCACTGTCCGTCTTTTGTGATGATTCTCCCTGTGCATAGTTCCTGTTCTCATCCCTTACCCAGCATTCATATTCTTCAAGCTGGCAATGTCCGGCAAGCATTCCTGCAAAATCAGAAATCCTCTGTGCCTCACATCCTGACAGCGTAACCAGGATACCAGCACTGCCGGGAGTGATGGCGTTTACCTTTGCATTGAGGATATCCTTCCACTCTTTTCTTCCCTCTGCAGTCAGGGTATCCCGGTTCAATGTTGCAATCACTTCCATGTTTCCATTTTCTTTTTCATACTGCAAGCAGACACCAGTAAGATTGCATCCCATCACAGAAAACAAATCCATCATATCTGCATTTTGATCCCTCGCCAGAATCATGGACATCTCAATGCCGTCCTCCGTGGCCATGACTTCCGCCACTTCTTCCCTGCGGTTCAGTTCCTCCACAAGCAACTGTCCGATGCCGTTTGTCCGGCTTACCGTAATATCCAGATGTTCTTTGATGTCATCCCAGCCAATGAGCCATGAACCGTCTGCCTGTTTTCCCATCTCTCCTTGCAGGATGTCATCGGCAGCCATACGCATTTGTTCCCGAAGATAGCTTTTTATATTTGGCTGATACGCTACATATCTGGCATAGTCAGCCCCCTCGCTTTCCACCAGCACCCCGTCCTCGGAATCCTCTCCCATGACCAGCAGACAGTGATACCGCTCTCTCCCTGCTGGTCCTTCCGCATACATGAATTCCTTGTTCTCCACAATAAAGTCATAGTCTGCCAGCATTTTCGTACAAAACTGGCGGTACTCCGGTTCCGGCAATACCACCAGTTTTTCGATGCTGCATTCGTGAAGTTTAAACTGAGGCTCTTTCCTCATCATCATTCCTTTTATTTTCATTTCTTCCTCCTTTCCAACAAACTACCGTTAAGGATAATTCTCCAATCGAAACAAATCTTACCCTGACGGTTTCCCATCTGCGGACTTTGATTTTTTCTTCCCACCCTTTTTCTTCTTATCTTCCTTTTTGTCGCCTTTCTCTTTCTCATAATTGATATACGGTATCTTCAGCCAGTGAGTCCATCCTCTGGAAGCAAGCTTTGTCCTTACCACCCCATACTTTGTTCCCATCGCCTCAACCACTTCCCCGTTCCCGATATAGACTCCGATATGACCGCTGTGCCATACAGCAAGACCGGAGATTTCCGGTATGGACGAGATGCTGCCTTTTTCCTTTGCTGCCTGATACATCCCGTCTGCTGTCATTGCCGGGATGCCATTGCTCCCATTTTCAATCTTTCTGGTTTGGGGATTCAGCCAGTGGTAACTCCGGATTAAACCGGAGCAGTCTGCCGTCCGTTTCCCAAGCCAGTTTTTCTCAATGAAATCCGCATAGCCGCCCACCTCAGAGGGATACAATTTCTTCTGTGCCTCATAAGTCTTCTTAGTCAGCACTTCGCCGGATGTTCCCCACACATAACCCCATCCTGCTTTTTCTGCCTGAATCACCCATTTGACCAAATCCAGATTATTCTTGCCTTCCGCATTGGTAAAATTGGAAGTGTCAATCGTAGTGGAACGGATACCCTCCATCACTTTGGAGAATTCCTCGGCATCCAGTTCCGTTCCAAAAGTTTCATTCACTTTTGCTATGAGCTGCTCATCCGTCTGGTCTTTGACAAAGCAGCCAACCAGCTTTGTAACAAAATCCGGCTCATGGGCATAATCGGAAAGAGCCAGGACAAACAGCACCTGCGCCTCTTTTACCCGTTCCGGAAATCCTGCCTTTGTCATCTCGGTTTGAATGGCATTCATGGTGTCTTCAATAAACTGCAGCTCTTCCTTCTGTTCTGCCGTCATCTGTGCCACGATCTGTTGCTGCAGGGCATTGGTATCCAGTTCAATGGTTCCGTTGAATACAGAAATGACAGCCACAACTGGCATAATGATAATAATAAGAATACCGAGTACAATCCCGCCAAGCGTTTTCAGTACCCGTTTGTCTGTCAGCAGGGCTACCGCAACCTTTTTCAGCGCCGCCCCTACCGTGGCAGTCATCGTCCACCCGCCTTTCCAAACAGTGCTGATTTATAATCCGGTGCAATGACCTGCAAAAGATACCGCTCGTTGCCACATCGGTACAGGCAGGTTCCCCGTTCTGGATATTTGATTAACTCAAACTCGCTTTGCTCCACCTGCAGGGCATCCATAAAGTCCTTTGGATTGATCTGCCCGGCATTGAACAGGAACTGATGCGTCGGGATGGAAAACAGCGGCTTGGTAAACTCCCGGATGGAGGGAATCAGAAAATCCTCGATGTTCTGGCTGGCAAGAATGATTGCCGATTCCTTCTTCCGCACACGCTTCATGGCATTGCGGATATATTCGATGGCTGTCACGTTGGTGAGGAACAGATACAGCTCGTCAATGGAGGCTGCCGTATTCCCCTTCCCCAGCAGTTCATTGGACATATAGGACAGGATGTTGAACAGCATGGCGTCTTTCAGCCGCTTATTGGTGTCCATCAGCCCTTTCACGCCAAAGCAGACAAACTTGTCATCCACGATGTTGGTGTGTCCGTTGAAATATTTGGACTCTGCCCCCACGCACATGGAATGGATGCCGAGACATACCTCCTGCAGCATTTCCTCGGTATAGAGATATTTCCGCTTGTTATCGTAAGTCATAAATTCTTCCTCACACAGTTCGTAGAAATCAGACATTACCGGAAAGTCTGTCGGCTTCTTGGTGCTGTAGTCGGTGCTGTCGGTAATGCCGAACCGGGCATAGAGTTTCATCAGCAGGATTTCAATGGTGTCCACCTGTGCATCGGTGAAATCCTTGTAGGAACGGAAGAAGTCTTTGAGGAAGGCGATGTGCTGACTTAGACGTGTCACTTTCCGGAACGCCTCCGGTGCATCCGCTTCCGTTTCTTCCGTACTGTCCGACCATGCCTTTGGTTCTAACGGATTGATGGTATATTCCCCTGACATAAAATCGATATAACACCCTCCCATTGCCTTTGTCAATTCCTCATACTCGGATTCGGGATCAAGGCAGATGATGATCTTGCCGGACTCCCGGATGTTGGTAAGAATCAGTTTCAGCAGGTAACTCTTTCCCTGCCCGCTGTTTCCAAGAATGAGGATGTTGGAAGTGGTTTTGTCCTCTGCCCTGCGGTCAAAATCCACAAGGATGTTTGTGCCGTATTTATCCCTGCCAAGATACAGACCCTGCGGGTCCGTCTTGCCAGAAAAGTTGAAAGGATACAGGTTTGCCACGGAACTTGCCGGGAGCACCCTCTCATACTGCGCCCCGAACTGGTTTATCCCCACGGGCAGAACAGACAGAAATCCCTCTTTCTGCCGCAGCGTGAGACGGTCCACGGATATCTTGGAGCGGGTGAGTTCCATTGAGATTTCACTCTGCAGCTCTTTCAGTGCATTCATATTCCTTGCTTTTAACTCAATAAAGACGGAACAGTGCAGGAGCGGCTCTTTGTTTTTGCGGAGATTCGCAAGCAGTTCAATCACATCCTGTAAGTTGCCCTCTGCCTCAATGGTTTCATTGACGTTGTTGCCGCCGGACATCAGCTTGTTTTTTCTGGTGGCATTCTGTAAAATCTTCCTCTGCTCCATCGACTCCACCAGCCTGTGGTAAATACGCAGTGTTACCCCGTTCCGGTCGGCAAGCTGGGAAAGAATTGCCTGTTCCTCGGTGGATGGCGGGTACTCCCGGATGACCCATACTGAACGGTAAGAATCCCCGATGATGTAATGGTCGGAAAAAAATTTGATGTTTCCAGGCAGAATCATATCAAAAAAATCTTTTGTACAGATTTCCTCCATCTGCTCCGGTGTCAATACTTTTGGTTTTCGTCTGAACATAGTTTCACCTCATTTCTGCAAGGTGAACCTCGTTCACCTTTGCTTTATTGCGCATGATGCAATGTTTGTGCAAGCAACGCGCAGCCACAAACTTGCCGGGTGAAAAATATATTTTTCACCCTAACCTCCTGTCTGTATCACGCCTTGCTACGGAAAAAACAGCATAAAAAAATCAGCCGTTTCCTCTCCTGCAAAACGACTGATTTTAATACTCTTTCTTGACTGCCAATACCAGCAGTCTACTATCCCTTGCCAATCCGGTGCATGTGGACAGCGTCAGTATCTGTTCCCCATATTCCGGTGTGATTCCCGTCTCATAGAGCGAGGCTGCTTTCGCCTTCCCGATATATTTTTCATATTCCTCCGGTGTCTCTGTGTCGATGAATCGGTACCAGCTATTATCGGTATTACCTGTCATTACCGCAAACACCGAATAATACCCGCATTCCTCTGCCGTCTCAAATTCGATAACCGGATGACTCTTACAGAATGCCTGTTCCCGGTAACCACGCAGTCCGGCAAACATCGTCCCGTTCCGCATATTGTGGCCGTAGAGAATGAGATTGTCACTTTCCAGCGTACATCTGGCATCCAGAAACGGGACACCGGAAAAACTATAACTGCCATAGAAGTTCTTCTTTAGGTACTTCTGTGGTTCATCCAGCGTATGCATGACCGGATAGTTGACAGCTGTATCCGGAATGCAGAGCCACCCGATGCAGTCCCCATTCTTGGCAAACAGTCTGGACAGATTCCGTTTCTTTTTTTCTTCCGACCGTTTTACAGGCAGATGGACTTCATCGGAATCTTCCTCCGTGATAACCAGTTCCGCCAGTTCATCGAATTCCTTTTTTTCTTTCTGCTTGGTCAGCAGTTCCCGGATTACCATAAAACTGCTGAATAAAACAATGGCAGCCAATACTGCCGCCAAAACCCTATACCACTTCTTTTTCTTCATCCCCATCTTCCTCCATCTCAAAAAACTGCCCGCCGTCTGCGTCCGGCATCTGGTCACCGTTCATGCTTGCCTCAAAATAAATGGCAAGGAACCGCTTGATATCATTCTTTTTCATACGCTGCACCTCAAATCCCTGCTCGGAGATTACTTTCTCAATCCGGTTGGCACTCTGGAACACCTGCTCCGGTTTCATTCCCTTGCACCTGCCAAGAAACAGAAACTGTCTTGCCGTTGCCATTTCTGCCTGTACGTTGTCGAGCATATCAATGTCTTTCTTCAGAATCTTTCGGATGCTCGGATTCTGTTCCTCTTTAAGCCTCTCACGCAGATAGTTTTTGTTGTCATCAAAGCACTCACAGGAATCCGTGCAGGTAATTTCAATATTGGGAATCGCTGACAGCACCATCATAAGATGCCGGATTTTAATCTCAATGTTCACACTGGACAGTACAGATATATTGGTGGGCGACACCAGAAAAAATAAAAGCTCGCCCTTATTCGTGGCGAGTCCATATCTGGTAAATGTGGTAATCCCCATAAATTCCTGCACGGAACGTCCTCTTTTCCTCTTTTGGCGTTTTTCCTTTTTCTTAGCCATGTCCGCTTACCTCCATTTCATGTGCTACTGTTTTTTTGCAGCACGATTTCAATTTCAAAGAATGCTGTTTTTGCGTTCTTTCTATGCGAAGAAACGGTACTGCATTTTTTACAGTAAGTTTGAAACTGCACGGCGAGGCCGTATCAAGCCCGGCAGTTTCCTTCGCATTACCTCCATTCATATTTCTGTTGCGTGGATATAAAATACCGCACGGCATACCGGATAAAGTCAAGCACGGTGGTATCATCCAGCCGAATGGACAAAAAGCCATAGCATAATGTCACAGCAGCAGGCATAATGATCCTGAGCTGTGCTAGTGCCAGTACCGACAATAGTGCAGCAATACTGAATATTGCAAAATCCCGCAGTCCCCAAAGCCAAAGGTTGGCTGTGGCTTTCAGATTCTGCGGATATAAATAACTTGTCATAGGACACCTCCTGATTTCTTTTCCAACAAGAACAAGCAGCCTCCTGCCACTTATTCTTGAATTTCTAAGCTTCTTCCTGTTCCGAGATTATTGTTATCTCCTTCTGCATCTGCACACCCAGCAGGAATGCCCGGCGGAACAAATCCTCGTGAACGAGAATTTCCATATCCAGACGGGCATCCATATACTGGTCAAACAGTCTGTTTTGTGCCTCGGTCAAGTCTGCTGACAATGCATGCCCGATATCTCCGGATTTTTTCAGACGTCTCCGGTATTCCTCCGACTCCGGCGTCCAGTCCGTAGGATTGATTTTTCCCCGGAATAGCTGTGCAAGAATATCCATAGGCATGTTCCCTCCTTTTTACAAATCGACTTCTTTTCGCAGGGTTACTCCCATCACAAAGCCCTGACGGAATACTTCTTCCTGTATCAGTTTATCAATTTTTGCGGTAGCACTCATATATTGTTCAAATAATTCATGCTGTTCCCCGGTCAAATCCGCTGTAAACTTTTTTTCGATACCGTCTGCATCCCGTATTGCTTTGCGGTATTCTTCCGTATCCGGCACGTTATTTTCAGCCGGATATAATTCCCCATTATATAACTGCTTTAAGATACCCATTATCACCCCTCCTTTCCAGCAACACAACATACCACAAGTCTTTGCCACTATCCAGTCCAAATGGGGAAAATCTTTAATTATTTTCATGCATTACCATGCTCCCTCTGGCAATTCCTCCGGGGTATAATCATACGATTTCTGCAGGCTTTTCAAAATCCAATTTCCCTTTGCAGTTCTGCTCCCATAATAAATGCCTGCCGGAACACTTCTTCCTGTAGAAAACATTCATGTTTCAGCCATATGCTGAAATATTCATCCAACATATCGATCTGTTCCTCTGTCATCCATTTTTTCATCTGTTTTTCAAACCGGTCCATTTCCTGCACGGATTCCCTGTATTCTTCCGTTTTCGGAATAATGGTATCAGCAGGATGTATTTCCCCCTTATATAACTGTCTCAGAATACTCATATTCCCCCTCCTTTCCAGCAACACAACATACCATAAGTCTCTGCCACTATCCAGTCCAAACGGGGAAAAATGTTTATTATCTCAATGCATTGTCATACCGCTTTCCCTCCGGCAGAATTCCTCCAGGGTGCAGTCATAATATTCCTCCAGCTTTTCGCAGATTGCCCCCTTTATCATCTCCGCCTCTGATTCCGTTGGGATATAGTCATGAGTTTCTTCTTCGTGTTCTCTGCTTACTACATATTCCATTGACAGGGAATCCTCTGCCACATCGTATCTGGCATACAGATTCACCCATGTCTCGGCTTCATCACGGGTGTGCAGCCCAAATTTCCGGTCCACGTCAAACCACGTTTCCACATAGGCCACGATCTGGTTTTCGTTGTCATCGGCAACTTCCATGTCACTCTCTATCATGATATCTTCTCTTGTCAGTTCTCCGTTTTCTGTCATCCCCGTCTCCTTTCTGATGCATCGGCAGAAAAATCATTGTATCAACCGGATTCTTTCTGTCTCTGCTATTTTACCGACCTTGCCACGGAGCGTGTCAGATTGACCGCTGTCGTTGTGGCATGAACCACGCTCATTATATTTACCCGTACAGAGGAATCCAGACCGAACTGCTGGGCAATTCTTGGCACTTCATTGGCCGCCAGCATAATACCGAGACCGAGGAGCATGTTATCGGTAAACGTCATCAAGCCGAGAAACAACAGCGTAGTCTGCATAAATGCGGTAAGGCACAGTGCTGCAATCTGTTTCATCCACTGGTTGAATCCGTCTGTGTATCCCCTCGGCACACTGAACATATACAATGCCCCCACCGACATCTGTATGAGCAGGATGCCGCCCCTTTTGATATTAGCAAAAAATATCTTGATCACGCAGTAGGCAAAGGCAATCATCGCCAGCAGATTAAATAAATTCAGACTAACGCCCCCTGCCAGTGCAAAACTTCCTTTCAGCACCGATGTACTCGTACCGGATAGTCCCAGACTCTGCTGTCCGGCAAAGATGCGGGTAAGGTCACCGGCAAAGGTGTTCTGTAGGCTGATGCAGAATTTATACAGTTCCACCGGCACGATTCCAATCAGCGAACAGGCAAAGAATCCTTTGAGTACATTGATTGCCGTGGTCTTGATATTTGCCCTGCCGC
This sequence comes from Eubacteriaceae bacterium, assembly GCA_910575665.1. GTDB lineage: Bacteria > Bacillota > Clostridia > Lachnospirales > Lachnospiraceae > Eubacterium_F. The sequence continues at coordinate 60,613 of CAJTFB010000022.1, read as the reverse complement.
TCTGGTATTCAATCGCCACATCAAATATGGCAACCACCGTTCCGGCACAAAATAACGACCAGCCAAACAGCGTGAATAGCTGAATGGTTGCCTGTACCCATTTCAGATCATAAATGTCTGCCCCCATACTTCCCATCATCGTAAAAAAATCAGCCACAGCGTCAAATATTGCCGTATAAAACCACTGGAGCATGGTATCCCATATTACATTGGATATCTGTTCGCCCAGCGTGTCGAATACACCGCCGATGGCATCCCCAATTCCTCCAATGATGTCTCCTAACCAGTCAAAAATAATAATCACCTCCTGACAGGGGAAGAATCCTTCCCCTGCATTTTTACATCATCCGTGCCAGACCCTACAGAACCGTCCAGATATACAGCGGTGCTGTCAGCGTGAAAATCAGACAGGCAAATAAAATTGCCGGGGCTGTAAACTCAAACTGTCCATGCTTGCGGTAATCAAAGTATGCCGTACCCAGCTTGACAAAGAACAGAATCGCCAGAATCATATCAATGACCGGGAACACAACGTTGTTTACCACATTTTTAACCTGTGTCTGTGCCGATTTCCAAGTTTTTTCAATGGCGGATGACACATCCCCGGCTGCCATCGCAGGCTTAGTCGTGATAAACACAGCGGCGGCAACCAGTGCCAGACACAACAGAATCTTCATTGTTTTCTTTTTCATTACTACCTCCATTTCCGGGACATTTGCAATCGTATTAGAATCTCTATACACGCTTATTTCCCTTCTGGTGTTTTAATATTTACCAGTTACTGCCCTGTCCGCTATATACCGGACAGGAAGATTCAGATTTTTACTGAAGCGGATTTCCGCCTCCATCCCCTCGCTGATGACTTCCCCGAACACCCATATTTCATCGCAGAGCCACAGCAGGTTCATCCCCGCCTGTCTGCCAAGTTCCCGTTCCTCCGGGATGTCGTCATTCAGCACAAGGGCATAAAAATGCGGAACGACCGGAGCCATCCCGCATTTCAGTGCATACAGCGTATACCGTTTTACCCGCTCGATATGGGTTTTTACATCCCCGCCCAACGGGGAACAGATATATACCCGCTTCATGAATCGTAATCCTCATCTTTCTTTTTCCTGATGAAGAACAGGGAAATCAGTCCCCCAAGGGCAATAGCTCCCAATCCGAGCCACAAGCCGGTCATGGAACTGTCTCCGGTCTGCGGTATTACCGGTGCAGGCGGCACAATCGTGACAGTCTGCCCTTTATCTTTGATATCTGCATGTGCCGCCAGTTCCACCCCGTCACGGTACAGTGTCTCGAACACAACAATCTCCGTATCTTTCTTAATGCCGGAGCCGTCAAAGGTAAACGCAAGTTCAATCTTACCGTTCTTTTTCTCCGGTACAAATGCGGCCTCTGTCCGCACCTTTTTCCCATCTGCCAGATATGGCTTTCCGGTTTTCTTGTCCATAAGGATGCCCTGAACAACATATTCTTTGCCCGGCGTCAGATTCTGATAGGTTACCGTATCTACGATGGTGATCTCTTTATCCGCCTCCGCTTTCTTTTTGCCGTCAACCGTTGCTTTCGTTTTAAGCTTGGGAACACGGACTTTTACTGTCTGGTTCTCATCCTCCATATCAGCGTGGACTGCCAGCTCCATCCCATCCTTATACAAGGACTCAAAAACAACGATACTGGTATCTTCTTTGATGAATTTTGCATCGAACGTAAAAGACACAACCACTTCTCCCGTTGGCTGTTCCGGTGTAAAGACTGCTTCCGAATGGACTTCCTGTCCGTCAATAAGGAGCAGTTTCTCCGTATTTTTATCCATCAGCACACCATTTACCACATACTCTTTTCCTGGTATGAGATGCTTGTAGGAAACCACATCTTCCAGCGTAAATACTTCCGTGGCATTGATTTCCTTCCCGCCATCCACTGTGGCAGTTGTGCCAAGTTCCGGAATGCGGTCATTGACAACCGTAATCTCTATCATCTGTCCATCCCCTGCAATCGAAACCGGGTATAACTCGCTGTTTGGCAAAAATCCCTCGGCCGGCTTCAGCTCCCGGATTACCCAATCGCCAAACGGTATATTTTCAAAACCGAATACTCCGTTCGTATCCGACTCTGCGGTAAGGATTGCTGTCTCTTGTGTGAATTCTGTCTCTTTGGCAGAGAACAGCCCAAAGACAGCGCCTGCGATGTTTTCGCCTGTCTCCCGGTCCGTCTTGTGTCCTTTTACGGAACCATAGATCAGTTCATTTTCGATTTCTTCTCCCTCATTTACCCTGATTTTTACAAGGGCTGTCTCCTGTCCCGCATATTCAAACTCTACCGGGTAGGTTTCTTCGGAAAGAATATAATGTGCGTCGGTGCTGTACTCTTTTACATAAAGTTCTGCCCCCACCGGAACATCCGTCCGAAAAGCCGCTTTTCCTTTCTCATCACAGGAAATAATCTCAAGCAGCCCATCCTTTGGAATAGCAGTACCGTCTGCCGCTGTGATATCTTCCGCTACATAGAGTCCGAACTGCACGGACTGTATCTCCCCATTATCCCCAATCTCAAAGCGTTCATCTTCCTCCAGCACTTTATCAAGGGATATCTCCACCTTCTGCCTCTCATTGTAAAACTCAGCTTCTGTTTCCGTAACAGCTACTTCCTGTCCGGCATAGGTCAGTTCCGCCTCATAAACCGTGTCATTGATTACCATGCCTTCCGGTGCTGTCACTTCCCGGATTTCATATTTCCCAAGATAGAGCGGTTCGGTTACTGCTGTTCCGTCCTCCCCGGTTGTGATGGTCGCTGCCACTTCATCTTTTTTGCAGCGGACTGTGCCGTCCGGAGTGATGATATCTTCGGCTGCCGTAATCTCGTATACTGCCCCTTCCAGCCCTTTGTCGGCATACACCGGCTGATACAGGTTCGGGAAAGCAACATCGTTTCCAATCTCATCCAGATACCCGCCTCCGGTGGCAGTTACCGAAGAGAAAACTTCTCCGGTTTTGGTAACCGTAATCTTCCCTTTCTGCGGCATGTTGGGGCGTTCTACTTTAATGATTGTGATCTCCTGCTCTTTCTCAGACTTATCCTGCACAACATCAAACTTGACTGGCTCGGAATCCAAGACATACCCATACGGAGCCTGCACTTCAACCAGTGAATATCCTTTTCCGTATGGCAGTTTCTCCGGTGTAATCAGCATGCCGTCCTCCGCTGTGTAGAACGTATCAATCTTCGTAATCTCCGGATAGGTGAAGGTCATTGTCACAAGATTTCCCTCCGGATCATAAATCTGGAATCCCGCCCCGGCATATGGAATGGTCTTTCCTGTCTCAGCATCTTTCTTTACGATCTTGACATGCGCCCCAAACTCTCCATTGTTGATAACAAAGCGGTACGTTTTTTCATTTTTGTTGATAAACACATCAAAGTCTTTCATCAACTCCCGGCCTTCCCAGCCTACTGTCTGGCGTACCGTGTACCAGCCATAGGGCAGTTCTTTTGTCTGTGCAAAACCGTCCTCATTACAAATGAGATAATCTCTTTCTTCTTCCTTCGCTTTGTCATAGCTGCCTGATTTCTTTAAGAATACAGCAAACTCTGCACCTTTTTCTGGTGTCTCAATCTTTGTTTCTCCATCATCGGTATGCTTGATTATTGCAATCTTTCCCTTCACAACATCCTCAACTACATCAAGAGTCGAAGCATTGTACTGCACCGTGTAAGTCTGCTGTAATGCTCCTACAGGATAAATTGTCTTGTCTAACAAATACCCCTCTGATGGGCTGATTTCCCGAATGGTCCAGTCATTTCCACAGACATAATAAGCTGTAGTGAACTGCCCCTTAATATCCGTTGTATAAGTGTCAACCAGATTCCCGCCTTTATAGATTCCATAGACAGCTCCGGCAAGGGAGGCATCTCCCTGTGGAAATATTTTTTCCACATCTTTTTTGGTAACAGTTACATTGAAACGCTTAAGAATATTGGAAAAACTTACGGTAGCAGTTTTCCCTCCTACGACTTCCACCGTCTTGGTCTGCTGTGGCACATAACGCTCATAGGAGGCCTCCGTTACCGTATACGTTCCCGGAACCATATCCTCCACTGTGATGCTTCCATCATTTCCGGTCTGCACGGTTTTCTCAAAATCTTCGCCTTTGATGGTAAACGAAATCCCGGCTACTATGCTATCCTCGGATGTCTTTTTCAATGCAAGTTTTCCTGCCTTTGTCTGTACGTTCACATAGGCATTGACCTTGTCGGCATTCTCAACCCCTGTTACGATATCCTGCAGGTCATCCGAACCATAAGCAATCAGTTTTACACTGCTGCTGACTGTTGGCACATTTTTTCGTACTGCCTTGATTCTGGCAGAATCCTCCAGCGGCTCTGTAGATGTGACAGTCAGCTTATTTCCTGATACCGAAAGGCTGATCTTGCTGTTTCCACAAGTAATTGTATAATCGGAGAGCACCTTATTATTATCTGTCAGCGTAATCGAATATTTGCCATCCTTAAATTTCATGTCTTTCAGAATCTTTTCCTTATCCTCAGACATAAAACTTGGAATGGTATTATGCTCTGTCATCAAATCCACGATCTGGTCATATACCGCCTCTGTTCCCTTATTTGCATGTGTGGAGCCGAAGAACAGATGGTAAACGGTGGTATTCTCCCTCTTGAAACTTCCCGTTGCTTTCCGGCTGCCAGCTACAAATTCCCACACAAGCACCTGCGTGGCAAGCCACTTTTCATCATCGCTGCCTTTCAGATTTTTCTTGTTTCCCTGATAGCCATAGAGAAGGGCAAGCCCAATGGCTTTCTTTTTATTGTCGGAAAGAGCTTTCCATGTCTTGGAGGATGCCTCTTTCAGTGTATCGCCCGAATGAAGGGACACTCCCGGCTCGATACAGAATGCTGTATCTCCGTCTACGAAGACACGGTTCTTTGCTCTCCCCGTTTCCCCTGCCGTATGCCCGTTTATGGTTGCACTGCTGTTATATTTGATTGCATTCCCGTTGGAGTCACAGGCAACTTCAAAGGTGATCGTTCCCGCATCCCCAGTGGCAGCGGATACATTCGCTGTCGGTAAGATAGATACTGCTGTTGCCACTGCCATAACCACGGCAGCCGCCCTTCTAAATAATTTTTTAATCTTCATAGATTAACCTCTTTTCTGCATACTCATATATGCGTTTCATTTCAAACAAAAAACGCACCACCTTGATGCGTCCTGTCTGAATAAAATATAATTGTTTACAGTTACATTCCCTGTGCCAGCGGTTCTGACTCCGCTTGTGCCTCATTCTCGCTCTGCTGTTCCTCCAGTGCCTGCCGATAGGCATCCTGCACTTTCTGAACCAGTTCATTCCTTGCCGCTCCATTGATGGGATGACAGGTTTCCCTGTACTGTTTGTTTCCATCTTTATCCGTATAACTCTCAGACGGCATGGATACAAACAGCCCTTTGTAAGAATCAATGACCTTGATCCCATGCACGGCAAAAGCCTCTCCGATATTGACACTGGCAACCGCCCTGATGCTGCTGTCCTCTCTGTCAATCAGACGGTCAATCCTCGCCTCAATAGACGGTACGGATACTTTCTGCTTTTGTGTTTCCTCTTTTGCTTTGTTCTGTTTCTGTGCTGTCCCTTTGGGAGCAGTCTCCTTTTTTGCTGCCATAATATCCTCCATTTCTACACATTTACTGTGATTTCTATTTCATACGGATTTACCACGGAAACAAGGTAAATCCGGTATGCTCCTCAATTTCTTCCCGTGGGATTTCCTCCGTCTGGGCAAACTTTTCACTGTATTTCTGCATCTGTTCTTCCGTCAGGGAACACAAATCTTCCCCCGTATCCCCGGCAACAAAAAAGCAACCGCAGAGTACATCTCCCTCTATCCGCCGGTTGCCCTCGGAGCCATTGATTTTTCCTTCCTCGTTCACGACAAAGATGGTATTATCCTCGTTGTAAACATACTCTATCCTTCCTTCTACCGCCCTCTGCGAGCCATCCAGTGTATTCGGGATTTCGGATTCATACGGCTTTCTTCCGGGTTCAACTACCAGCACCCGGATAAGGTTCTCCTGTTCTTGTGCCTGCTCCGGCTTGAAATGGACTCCCTGAAAACCAATGGAATCGCAGAAATGAAAATCAGAATCCCCCTCCTTTTCCACTTCCACGACATCCGATACGGAAAGGGAATGCTCCCGGAATAGCCGATGCCCTTCTGTGTTGAACAGCCGGTATACATCCTCCATGCTTTCACAGTCCACATCTCCTATAAACACACGGTCATAAATGGAGGAATCAATCTCCGATGACTGCTGGCATACCTTTGTGTCCATAAGGTTCCTGTACTTTACACGATACTCGTCTCTCTCGCAATTTATCTGATAAATTTTTATCTTCATGCCGCTACATCCCTCCCATCTGCATATCTTCTGATATGCTTTCTTCCGGTGGCAACAGTTCCTGCAGTTTTTCCGCTGCCCACTCCGGCAAAAATTCCTCTTTTATCACACCAATAAAATCTGAACGTTGGAATTGTGCAGATTCTCCGTCTTTAAGAAAAGTACCAAATACCTTTCTTCCTCTGGCTGTCGGGGAACATCCAAAGCCCCCTGTTGCAAAAAACAACTGGTCCTCTGGTGTCTTATATTGATCTTTCAGGCTGAACGGACAAAGCACGACCACCTGATTTGTGTAATCCATTCCATCTTCCCCCTGACAGCAGTGCGAACTGTCAAACAAATCCAGCATTTCCCACGCCTCTCTTGTTTTATCGATAAACCCATCCAGAACCGCCGGATGGCTCTGTACACAGAACTCATTCCTCCGCTGGTCTTTCGGTATATAAAATGTCTGGGACCATGCCTTATTCTCTTTAGAGAACCGCCCGTCCCGTGCTTTTTCCTTCAGCGTATTTGCCAGCACCCACATCACACGGTGGAAACCGTACTGTTCAATTACCCCTTTCGCACAGCCGGATTCCAGATATTTCCCATCAAAGTTCCTGCGGATGGCATCTTCTATGGCTCTAGCACAGTCACAGTTTGCATTATGGCTTTTGATCCACAGGGTTGTCTCGTCACTTTTCCTTGCCGCCTCCCATGAAGACGTATATAGTGGTGAATCCCTATCCATTGCCTGTTCCCCCTTTCTTCGCTACCGGATTTTTTCCTATATTTTCTGACAGATGGACAATCGCTGCCCTCTGCTGTTCCTCCGACAGATTGTTCAAAAAATCAAGGAGGCTTTTTTCATGATCCCTGTCATCCTCCCTATCTCTACAGTGATCGCATATTTTCTCCCTCCGGATTATGACGGTATCTTCATCCTGCTGTGTAAATGACACGATATCATCATAGTGAAATCCAGTACTCTGCCGGATTTCTTCGGGAATGGTAATACGTCCTCTTTTTCCGAGAACACGATACATTTTTTTCATCACATCACCTCCATCGTTTATTTTTGTCCTGACAAAATCCCCTGCCGAAGTATCCGCTCTACATCCTGACACGATTCTTCCTGTAATTCCAGAAACGAGAGCTGTCTCGGTTTATCCCTCTCTTTCCCATACAGGTCATAGTTGCCTACCAGCAGTTCCGGAAACTCTTTTCCCGCCTCGTATTTCTGCACCATTGAATGGACCCGTTTGAAATCAAAGAATTCGTAACCCTGATACAGCTCCCGGATTTCCGGGCAGTCATTGTAGGATACCAGCCATTTCCCCTCTGCTTCTGAAAGGGTATTCTGCAGCCGGACATGGTCCTCCCATGTAAAGCCGCATTCATAGACATATTCACTGGTGTAGTAGGGCGGATCACAGTAAATAAAACCGTCCGGTCTTGCGTAGTGCTTGATCAATACCTCAAAGTCCTGATTTTCTATAATGGCGTTTTCCAGCCGTCTGCTGACATCCTGCACCAGCCCCATCAGACTCCGGATGGAGAACGGCTGGCAGGCATAGCTTTTGCCGGAACTGGAGTAACTGTAGCGGAGCAGTTTCAAAAACATGACTGCCCGCCTCACATCGTATTCCTCCCTCGCCTCCCGGTACAGCTCCCGGATTTCTCCTGCCTGCACCGCTGGGAGCAGGATATCCGTCAGTTCCATCTCCTGTTCCATGAATTCCTCCGTAAATTCTTCTTTTTCAAAGAACTTCTTTAACACCAGAAAATCATCCCTTGCATTCAGCGGAAAAAAGCCCAGCTCCCGGATAAAGGCAAGCGGTCTGTCCCTGATACAGCGGAACAGGTTGACGAGGTTATGGTTATAGTCGTTATATACCTCAAATTTGTCGGGAACCTTCTTCCCTAAGAGCACTGCCCCGGAGCCGCCGAACGGCTCAATGTATCTTCCATATTTCTGCGGAAACAGTGCGTATAAAATGTGCAGAATGGACGTTTTATTTCCCATCCAGCTTACCGGTGTCCTGATTGCCACCACCTCCTTTGCGGCAGTACCAGCCACCCGGCAGAGACCGATACCAGCCTTCTTCCGGGTGATTGATATCGGCCTCTTATTTTCTTACACGTTGCTCACTTTTTTGTCTGGTTGACAGAAAGCCATCAGGGATGCAGGCTTTCCCCCTGACACATATCTTCCTCCATTTCTTCTTCAGAAGTGATATTGACATACTCCCCTATGATGTTCAGTGCCTCCGAGTAACTGCCGGATGAGGAAATCCGTTCTTTCATTTCCTCCGCCTGTTCCTTCATGCCACGTTCCTTTAAGGTAAGGGAGGCAATGCCTGCCAGATTGAAAATGTTGCCATTCTGCCCAATCAGCGGACAGTCCGGTTTCTGCTGGACACCCTGCTCTGGTTTTTCTTTTGTAAAGCCTCCAAGACGGTTCGGCACATAGTCCGATAACCATGTCCCCCCATAGATTTGATGTGTCAAAAGCCGCCACATTGCAAGTTTCCCTACATCCAGCTTAACGTCCTCAAAGGGCAGAAGCAGGCAGGTCAGATTCTCATGCTCAAAAAAAGAACAGTTGCTAAAAACTGTTCCCTCCAGCAGGATGCCTTCTTCCGCCAGCATTTGGTTTACGCCATCCACCCATTCCTGCAAATCCCCGCCGCAGCCCTGTAAAATCAGTGCCTCATTGTCTTTCATATGCCGCAGGTCATCGGTTGTAATCTTACTGATACTCATAACTGCATGCCTCCCATCTGGTTCTCCTGTTCCTGCATATTCCTGAATTCCTCCACCGTCATGGTATATCCGAGGAAATTCGGGGAATCCCCGTCTGCAAATGCAATATACTCCCCTGCATTCAGTTCTATATCTTCCGTGAATAACAGTGTCCCCGCATGATTTACCTTTACGGACTTCTCAATGGAGGAAAACCATCCCAGCCCGTTATCCCGTAAATCATACCGATACATCCCTTCCGGTATATCTTCCGTTTTTATCCTCTCATTGGCAAACAACGCTTTCCTCCCCAACACTTCCACAACTTCCCACTGTTCGCTATCGGATACGCCGGTTTTCGGCTCCGGGTATGATGCCAGCCGATAAAGTGACTCTCCACGGGCGGAGACAATACCATAACCGGTAATGCCTGCTCCGAGCTGCTCAATGAGTAATGCATCCTCTTTGCGGAATGTAAAATTGTGCAGCCATCTGGCATCGTATTCTGTATCCAGATGGTGGAGGAGATGGCTGGCAAAAAAATCCGCCTCATCCCACGACACATAATCCAGTTGATATTCCGGAAGATGTTCCATAACCTCCACCGCCTCTGCCAGATTCTCTGGTCTTTCATGTTCCAATACTGCCTTGAATGTGATCTGCTCCATGTCACTCATAGCAGAATACCGCTGTGCAATCTCATTCAACAAATCAAACTCCTGCATCGTACCGAACATTTCCTCGCCAATCTGCGGGATGGCAGATTCAAAACCATAATAAACACAGTTTTCAATGCCCTCCCCACACTGTTCCCTTATCTGCTCTGCCACCTTTTCTTTTTCCGCAGGCAGACTGATCCACTGCCTTTCCTCTGGCGGTCTTTCCTGTTCTCCCTCTGGTGCTTTTGCTACTTCCAGACGGAACACATAATCCTCTTCATCCTCTGTCTGCCCCGGTAATTCCGGCAGATGCACTCCGTCATAGACTTCCGGCAGTTCATACGCTGTTGTCACAATGTAATTTCCGTCTACATATTTACCGCCTTCGATTTCTCTCTGTAGCTTTCCAATCCGGCTTTTATCCAGCAGATACAGGGCATTCTCCGAAATGGAAGATACATCCTCGTTCAAATCATTCTCAATCACAAACTGACCAAGCTGTGCATCATTTTCCACACCCGGTGCAATTATGACACAATCCAGTCCATAAGTCAGATTGATCAACTCTTTCATCGGAACTCCTGTCCGGTATGCCCCTTCTTCCATCCTCTGGTTGAATACCCGGTTTAGGGCAGTCTGTTCCCATTCGGTAAGCTGTTCCAAACGCTTTGCAAAGAAATTCAATTCGTCAATGGTAGGTCTGTCAAAATCCACCGATGCCAAATCCGGCAGTGCCGTACACTGGGTAATCACCAGCCCAAAGGTTTCGGGATTTCTGCCCACTGCCCTTCCCCTGTGCATGGCATCTTTGATCTCAGCCTTTGTAGCAGGCAGTTCCAGCTCCGTATTATAAAAATCTCCGTTAAACGGATTATCCACTACCAACTGCATAATTGCCTGTTTGTTTCGCTTAACCACTTATCCACCTCATTTCACAATGCCATACTGGTCATTGATTTCTTTTATTTTCCCTCCAACAGCAGAAATGACAGGAACACTTACTGCATTTCCTGCCATCTTGTACAGCCTGCCATCAGAAAGTCCCGTGGCAAGCGCCTTATTAAATTATTCATCCGTAAATCCCTGCAGCCGCCAGCACTCTATTGGCATGAGTTTCCTTACCCTTCCATGATGTACCACGCCATGACGGTCCTGTGCTGTAATGGTAAACATCGGCTCATTTGGCGCTTTCATCCTCCTGCCCTGCTGTCGCACCTTTGCTTTGTCCGGTGTAATAACTGCCCTCGGTCCTCCTTCCGTCAGCACCCCGGAACGCTCACCCTTATGATTGCTGATGCCGCCATCCTGGCTTGCCGTGATGCACCGTGCCAGTTCTGTAAGATGGGGCGGCGGATTCATGTCAATAAAAAACAGCCCCTGTGTGCTGTTTGTTGTCACGGTGTGTGCAATCTGATGCCCTACCCGTCCCCGTCTGGAATTCATGGTAGGATAGGCAAGGTCAATGCTGTCTCCCGGTGTGGCGATCTGGTATCCGGCTTTGGTTTTTACTTTGATTGGCAGCCCGATTTCATAAAGACCAGATTTCCCGCCAAATCCTCCGGCATCACTGGTAAGCGTACAGCTTAATCCTTCACTGGAGTACACCCGGTTTCCCTGCCTTCCGGATATGCATTGTATAAGAGACGCTCCATTTGTTTCTGTGAAAGAAAATATTTCTCCGGGACATCGCTCTCTAAGATATCCAACAATATACACTCTCTTTCGGGACTGGGGAACACCAAAATCTGCGCTGTTAAGCACCTGCCATGTGACATCGTACCCCAGCTCAGAAAGCGCACGGAGGATTGTCGCAAACGTCCTGCCTTTGTCGTGCGAAAGCAGTCCGGGTACATTTTCAAGGAGCAGATATGCAGGTCTTTTAACGGCGGCAATCCTTGCGATTTCAAAGAAAAGCGTTCCTCTTGCGTCGGCAAACCCGCCCCGCTTTCCAGCAATTGAAAAACTCTGGCATGGGAATCCTCCGCAAATAAGGTCGATATCCGGCAGGCTCTCTGGTTCAATGGCTCTTGCATCATGAAAATACACCTCTCCTTCTGTCTGATAGATGGCTTCATACGCCTGTTTTGCATATTTATCTATTTCACAGTAACCGATACACTCAAATCCACCGACTGCTTCCAGCCCTGACCGGAAACCACCGATTCCTGCAAACATATCAAAGAATCGTATTGCCATAAGGCATCCGACCATTCTTTACTTTTTTCCTGTCACCTCACATTCCCATTGTCATGTTGTGGTCTGCATCCTCCGTCTCGGATGCAGTTTGATTTTCTGCCTCTATTTCCTCCGGCGTCAGTTTCCGGAAGCTGTCCTCTCCCGGAACAACGGCAAGCGATCTGCCATTATCCCAATGCATATGGAGCTGCCCGATGTCATCTACCACCTTAACCGTACCTCTGGTGCCGGAAGGGATGGGTGCAAACGGGTCCTCCATTTCGATAAGCTGAATGCGTGTTCCCGGCGGATACTGCTTTTTATACCGCTCTGCTTGCCGGGACAGTCTTTCATATTCATTCATGAGTTTTCCTCCTGATCTCTGATTTCATAGAGTCTTTGATCTGGCACAATCATATTTCGCATCCCCCCTTTCCAATGTTTTTTGTTTGGGAAGATCGCTGCTTTTACATTCCTCCCATCCGCATTTCATGCTGTTGGCGAAGATACGCATCCATTTCATCCTGACTGTAGACGAAGTAACCATCTCCGCTATTCCAGAAAGAAACATACAGATCGCCTTCTTCTGTCTCAATTGCCCTCTGCTCAAACCCTTCGCCCAGACCATCCGAATTCTGTCCGCTGATCCACTCTTTTAAGATTTCCGTTTCTCCTTCTGTCAACGGCTCTTTCAGTCTTACATTGACACGACCGTACAGGTTTCCACCCACCTCGTCCACCGACCATACGGCTGATGCCAGTTTTTCGTTCACGGATTCGCTCCGGTTGAAATACTGTGCCATATCTCCAATGCTTTGTTCTCTTTCGACTGCCTCCCGGATATCATGCTTATATTCCTGAAGAAACATATTATCAATCTCGTAATAGTCCTCGTATTCATCCTCATCCAGCATGCCCTTCAGCGGAAAATAAAAGGATTCGGTATACTTTCCTGCCGATACCGTCATTCCCTCAATATCTTTCAGCAGTTCCTGCACCGAATCATACTGGTCGTGGATAATATTCTGTTCCAGTTCCGTTTTGATTACCTCATCTGCCTTCAGTATCGCCCATACAGCCTCATTGACATCGGCAAGACTTTCAGTACCTGAAAATATCCGGACAAAATGGTTCCAGATGTTATTTTCTGCGTAGAGCCTGACACGGATATCATCGCTTTCCTGAGCGGATAATGGTATATCCTTTACATTCTTATGGATACCGATGGAACTCAGCTTGATCTGCATATCCGCAGCATTTCTCGGAAATCCAAGTACCAACGTGTCTCTTTTATTTTTAATCTCTGTATAGACCATTTCACATTCCCCCCAATGTCATGTTTTCCGTTTCCTCATCCCGCAGGATTTCTTCCATGCTCTGCCCTTCCTCCAAATAGACATATCCACCTTCCGGCAGAAACATTCCCGCCGTATCGTTTTCAATCTGCTCTCCAAACTGCTCATACAAGAAATAATCTTCCAGCTCCGGACTCATTTCATATTCCTCATGTGCCTTAATCCAGTGCCTTGCCAAATCCTCCTGATCCTGCACTTCCGGGATGAAGTCAAAGCAATCCAGATGTCTTGCGAGATTTATCAGTGATTTGCTGTCACTTACGTCTGCCAGTTCTGTCACGGCAGCCAGCTTATTCCATTGATCCTCTGTACGGAAATGACTGACCGCCTCTGCCAGTTCATTGACCGCAAACACCCCTTCATCCTCAAGTATTTTTTCAAAAGTGATTTTGCATACATCATTGTGGATATTGCAATTAAGCAGCCGGACGCTTTCGCAGGAAAAACGAGAACTGTGCATCCTCCGCAAAGCCTTTTCAATTGCCTGTTCCTCACAGGGAAGATAGGCATACTCCGTCTTTCCCCTATATTCCATTATTGCCGTACACAGACAGGCCTCATAATAATATTCGGGAAACACCTGACCGTCATAGATTTCATCAAACGGGATTTCTTCATTCACAAACAAAATCCCGTACTCCGAAACCTTTCCCTTTCCGGATTCCAGCAGTTCCCTGCCGATATTGGCAAAGTCTGTACTCTCCATTTCTTCTTTTCCCATACCTCCCGACAGTGTAAATCTGTGTACTTGTCCGACCGCTTCCATACTGCTCAAATCCTGTATCAGCGTGAACCGGGACAGATTAAAGGTCAGATTGATAAGGTCCTTAACATGTGCAAATGTACAGTGATGGACAGCGGCAAAAAACTGTTTGATTTCCTGTGTATCAAAACTGTCCATTCGCTTAGCAAGGTAGTTTACCTCATCTAAATTAATAAAACGGCCCTGCAATATGGATAGTTCTTCCGGCTCAGTTACTTTATCAACAAATAGGGTAGTACTTGTCTCATCCCACCGGTCCAGTTCCTCCAGTTTCTTTTCCATCTCATTTTCGGAACAGGGGAAGGTAAGGGTGGTAAAGTGGCTGTGATTACGTACCGTTACTGTTATCACGGATTCTCTCTCCTTTCTGCAAGTTGAATTGCTTTCATGCCAAACCTACGGACTGCCATCGCATTGCAGACCAGCATAAATATCTGCGGGCGTATCAACTCCGTATCGGCAAGGTCGCTGACTGACAGATGCTTTGTGCCGAGATATAAATCTTTTGCCACGCAGTATAGGGTATAACCGTTTTCATGGATTCCCTTCAGGCTGACACCCGCAAAATCAACCGCATTCTTCTGCGTATGGTGCTTCATAATCTTCCACAGCCTGTAATCTGCCGTCAGCAGATACAGGGCAGACAAAAGGGCATAATTCTTCTTGTCCATCTTCGCTGTTATTTCCTCAAATATCTCTCTGTGCTTTTCATTCCGGTAACCCACTGCCTTGCCCTCACTTTCCTTCAAATATCGGCTCAAACGCTCTCCTAACGGCTTGTAATGCACAGCCGCCATGATCTCTGACATCATTTCCTCATAATTATCTGGTGGTGGCTGCCCCCGGATGCAGTCCTCCATCTCTTTTTTCAGTATGATGCCTCCATGTCCTTTTACAGAAAAGCCGGGGACTCCCTGCATAAGCGACTCTATCTCATGAAGATATTTTGTTCCAGTAAAATGCATTGTCTTGACTCCTTTCATAAAAAAACGGCATGGATTTTGATTTCCATACCGTTTATGTAGCATTAATTCCGTTTTTGTTCTTCTTACTCGCCGGATTCCGTATCCGTCTCGTCTGCCTGTTTCATCTCCGCCTCCACTTCCTCGATTGCTTTTTCGATTACGCTGATCAGAAATTCTTTCTGTTTGCATCCTTTCCATGCTACTACGTTCTTGAGCCTTGTAAATAACTGCTCGCTTACCTGTACTGCTATTGTTCTTGCTTCCATATGATTCACTCCTTTTTCCATAAAATGTTCTTCGATGACCTGCTGGATAAACTGTTGTGTACTGATTTCCCTCTGCTCAATTTCAGCTCTTACCTTGAGGTGCAGTTCTACGGGAATCTTTCCGCATAGGTTTTTCATTTCCATTGTACCAGCTCCTTTCTTTGTTTTGCTACAACCACAATACCCGAAACATACAGATATATCCATTCACAATAACCAACAAATATATTTTCCAAACGTATACAATAGCAACAATGATATATGGGCATAAAAAAACCATATTCCCTTTTTACGGAAGTATGGTTTTGGGTAGAATTTTTTCTATTTTTCTTTCTGTTGTGGTAGGGTCTCTTTCACTCTAAATACAGTGTACAAAATTTCGAATGTAAACTAAAACGCCCATATTGCTCAATCATTCTGGAAGATAAATCCCCAGCTCTCTGCTAAATTTCTCTATATCTTCATATACCTCTGTCAAATCTGGTGGACATATATCAAAAACAAATTTGAATTCCCTTTTCTCCGTTGTTGGCAAATTAATCTGCTCTTGCAATTGCTCATAATAGTCATTAATATCTTTACCAATCTTTTCTGCCATTGGTATATTTATTTCTGAAACTTTTTTTGTTAATTCAGAGCATTCCTCTGGCACAACAACTGTTTTAAATTCTAGTGACCAGTTCAATAAGAATTTATATACTTCCACCACTTTTTCCGCAACGTAAATAATATATTCTTCATTACCTGATTTACCCGGAACACCTAATGCCATTGTCAATGCATCATTTATCAATGGTTCAATCATGGAAATATAATTCTTTAATTCAAAAATTTTTACTAAAATCCATTCCACAGATTCTTTCAAATCTTTAACCACATAAACTTTTTCAAATGATATTCCGTACTTTAAGTCAAGTTGCAAATCCTCAGTCTGTTTCATGTTGTCTTTTAATGCCGCTGCAAATAAGCGAAATTCCCATAACCGTGGTTTCTCAACTGCTATTTCAAATACTTCTCCAAAATAACTCATTACCTTTTTGGGGATACCATTTTTATATTTGTGCCTGCGTAACACTAGACTATCACTAAGCAAATTTGCAATTTGTACTCTTAAACATTCAATGATATTTTCAACGCACTCAAATTCAAAAGTCCATTTATTATCTTCACTCCTTATATGCTGAACAAACTCAAATAAAGTTGTGTTATCTACTATTTCTGAAAAATCTGTATTAGGTTCACTTTCCCACTTAGGTAATGTTTCTATAATACTCTTTTGAATAAATATATATACTGGAATACCCTTTGCTTTTGCATGGAGATATTCTATATTGGTTATAGATTTTTTCTTATCTTCCATGACATATCCATATCTTGTCCCCACAATTAATATAAAAATATCTGCCTTTGTATCAACATTATCTACACAATTTTTAAATGTATCTCTTTCTGGAGAAATTGGAAATTCCATATATTCTGACAAAATAGTTTCATAACCTAATTGCTGTTCAAAGAATTCTTTAATTTCTTTTCTTACACTATTTAAATCATAACAAGTAGAACTAACAAACACTGTTGGTTTCCTTGTAATATTATCAGTAATCCCCATTTCCATATTTCCTCCTAACATATAACCTTTAATTATTTACTGTCCAGCACTATCCACAGCATACACATTGTTTAATACCTCATCCCCTAATTACAATCCACATTATAACAAAGCAGTCAAATTACACTTTCCTGTAAATTGACTGCCTTATATTTTTTAGGAATTACTGTTCTTTCCTGCGTGATTTACATTTTCTTGTATCATTTCCTGCATGGATTGGCTTAAGATTGGCTTAAAGGCTTATAATCCCCTCACTTATTGCACAACATGTTGTGCTTTCTTCTGGTCGTTTCACTATATATTGTGCTTACTTCTCAATACTCTTAAGCGTCGGGAACAGCAGTACGTCCCGGATCGCTGCGGAATCCGTGAGCAGCATCACAAGCCGGTCGATACCGAACCCAATGCCTCCTGTAGGCGGCATACCATATTCCAGGGCACAGATGAAATCTTCATCCAGATGATGTGCTTCCTCATCCCCTGCGGCAAACATTTCTTCCTGCTTCATAAAACGTTCCTTCTGGTCAATCGGATCGTTCAGCTCGGAGAAAGCGTTGCACATTTCCCTCTTGGTGATAAAGAGCTCGAAACGCTCTGTATATTCTGGATTGTCTTTCTTTTTCTTCGCAAGGGGAGAGATCTCCACCGGATGATCCATGATGAAGGTCGGCTGGTCCAGTTTTTCCTCCACAAACTCTTCAAAAAACAGGTTCAGGATATCTCCCTTGCCATGTCTCTCCTCAAATTCAATGTGATGGTCTTTCGCCGCCTGTCTGGCTGCTTCTACATCCTGAATGGCGTCAAAATCCACTCCTGCATATTTTTTCACAGCTTCTACCATGGTCAGACGCTCAAATGGTTTTGCAAAATCAATCTCCACACCGTCATAACTGATCTTTGTCGTGCCCAGTACATTCTGGCAGACCTGACGGTACAGGTTTTCAGCCAGATCCATCATGCCATAATAATCTGTAAATGCCTGATAACACTCCAGAAGGGTAAATTCCGGATTGTGGCGA
The DNA here is from genome assembly GCA_910575665.1 of Eubacteriaceae bacterium. Lineage (GTDB taxonomy): Bacteria > Bacillota > Clostridia > Lachnospirales > Lachnospiraceae > Eubacterium_F. Next base: position 42,660 of record CAJTFB010000022.1, on the reverse strand, counting down.
ATCGACAAGCCTTCGTTACGAAATACACGTCCGATCTCATACACTCTCTCAAGGCCGCCCACGATCAGCCGTTTCAGGTACAGCTCCAGAGAAATACGAAGATTCAGATCCTCATCCAGCGTGTTGTGATGCGTCACAAAGGGTCTCGCTGCAGCTCCGCCAGCCATCGGTACAAGTACCGGGGTCTCCACTTCCAGGAATCCCTGGTCGTCGAGAAAACGACGGATCTCACTGATGATCCGGGTACGCTTGATAAAGGTGTCACGGACCTCTGGATTTACGATAAGATCTACATATCTCTGGCGATAACGGATATCAGTATCCTTCAAACCGTGGAATTTTTCTGGAAGAATCTGAAGGCTTTTGCTCAAAAGCTCAATTCCCGTTACATGGATGGAGATTTCTCCCATCTTTGTGGTAAATACCTTTCCTTCCATCCGTACAATATCGCCTATGTCAAATTTTTTAAATGCCTTATAGCTGTCCTCTCCAACCTCGTCTCTCGCCACATAGCCCTGAATGGAGCCGTCTCTGTCCAGAACATTACAGAATGACGCCTTTCCCATAACTCTCTTGGACATAAGACGACCTGCCACCGTAACTTCTGTCCCTTCGAGCTCATCATACTGGTCTTTGATCTCCTGGGAATGATGGCTCACCTCACACTTTGTTATCTCAAATGGATTTTTTCCCTCTTCCTGTAATGCAGCCAGTTTTTCTCTTCTGACCTTCATCAACTGATTGATATCTTCTGCCACTTTTCTCTCTCCTTCTTGTTTTCCTGTCTATCTCATATGTTATACAATCTGTGATCAGCTCTTCGTGATCTCCAGGATCTTATATTTTAATACGCCCGATGGCGCCTCCACCTCGACTGTCTGCCCCTTTTTCGCTCCGATCAGAGCTTTTCCCACAGGAGACTCATTGGAAATTTTTCCTTTCAGGCTGTTTGCTTCGGTAGAACCGACAATTTTATATTCCATTTCCTCATTAAATTCCAGATCCTTGATCTTTACGGTACATCCGATGTTGATCACACTGGAATCAATATCATCATCCACAACCAGCTCAGCATTTTTTAATATTTTATCAATCTCTTCGATCCGAAGTTCTATATCCCGCTGCTCTTCCTTGGCTGCATCATATTCTGCATTCTCCGATAAATCTCCCTGCTCTCTCGCCTCTTTGATCTTCTGCGCCACCTCTTTACGGCGGTTTACTTTCAGATCCTGCAGTTCCTCTTCCAGAGCTTTTAACCCTTCCTCTGTCAAAATATTTTTCTTCACTTCAGCCATGTTATCCATTTCCTCCATTCCTGTACAAAGCCTCAAAAGACATGCACATCGAAATTAATTCTACATCGTTTCATTATAACGTAGGAATGTGGGATTGTCAATCGGCAACCCCACATTCCTGTTAAATGATCTCATTTATTCTCCGTCTGGTCCATCCCCGGATTCAGAAGAATCTCCATCCTCTGCGGAAGACGATTCTTTAAAGTAGTCCCCGGTGGCTGAACCATCTGCATTGATAATTCGGTATTTCTTATGGCATCCCTCAAGAACCGTGTTGTTTTTCAAATCCTCCAGGTTCTGAGAAGAGATCTCGCAGATCGTATCTGCATACCCGGCATTGACAGCCGCCTCCACCTCGGCAGAAGTCTGCATGCGGATCACCACCGCATAATATTTCTTCACTCCGCCTTTACTAAATGTATTTCCGGTGATCGTTGGATTCACAGCGCCTCTTACAAGGATACAAGTATAGTTGTAGCCTTTGTTATCCTCCAGCCCCTGAACTCCCAGGAAGGAATTGTCCTTGATCACGGCATTTCTCCAGTTCCAGATACGAATCGCCGCATTGTAGGTCTGGTTGGTCTTACAGTTCTGTATCGTCACATTTTCATGGTAGATCTGCTGGTTTGCCGTATTTACAGAGTATGTGTGGCTTCCCACTGCCACGCCCATATTGGTAAAGATACAATTGTTGATCTTCACCGTGTCACATGCCGTGCGATCATGGTTGGACCACTCATAATTAAATCCGTTGTTATTAGAATCCGTGGTATCAATATTGATCGCCTCTTTGTGGCTCTTATTGTCATAGATCCGGAAATCCGTAAAAGAACAATTCTCAATATTGACATTCTGGGATGAATTCAACTCGATAAAGTGTGAACCATACTCATTGGTAAATGCAATGTTGCGGATGTTTACGTTACGGGCATGTCCCATTACTACCGCCATGGCATTGACTACATTGTCACAGTCGATCACCGCTGAACCTGTTCCCTGAATCGTCACGTTCTGGGAACCATTGTAACCGCCCACAGAATTCTTTACTCCCTCCTTGGAAGGAGGAACGATCTCAAACATCGTCTTGTTGGTAGCAAGATTTGTATTTACTGCCTTTACCTTCTGCACCTTTACCCCATCGGAAAGATTTACCGTCACATTGGAAGGAATACATACCGAATGGCTGAGGGTATAGGTTCCAGCCGTCAGGGTGATGGTACCTCCGCCTGCGTATTCCAGCTGCTCCATATAAGAACGAAGCATAAAATAGGTCTTTGTCTGACCGCCATTTGCCGTGTATGCCGCCTGGTCATCATAATGTTCCCGGTAAGGCTTGGAATTCGGGGATACCGTGAAGTTATTGTCCTCTTTTGTCTGGAAATAAAGCAGTCTGGAGGTGGATCCATTTTTGTACAGAACATAGTAATGTCCCAGATTGCTCACAGTATTATTTTTCATCTGCTCGATCTTTGACCCGGATACCACATTGTTAATGCTGGATGAGCGGTTAAAAGAGATCGGGTAACGGCAGCTACTGATCTTATTTTTCGTCACAGTCGGTTCCGACATGCTGTAGAGCTTAAATGCCGTTGCCGCAGAAATGGCATTATCCTTACGTTTTACCGTATTGTCTGAAATGACTGGTGCATTCCACATCTTTCCCTGGACAGCGGAACTTTCCATATCCGTAAAAGTATTTTTCTGGATGGATACTTTGGTAGAATACTTCGCTTTTTTATATTTAGTGGATGCAATTCCATTTTCCAGTCCGGTAAACGTATTGGACACAATTTTTACATTTTCACAGGGAACTGCCCCAGCTGAATTAATCGTAATTGCGGTTTTGTATTTATCTCCGGATTTCTTTTCTCCTTCTGCAAAAGTACAATTCTCGACCCGGACTCTCTTGCTTCCGGCAATATTCATGTATGTACCGCCCTTTTTTCCACGGAATTTGATACCAGAGACAGTGACATAATAATTATTGCTAAGATCGATTCCAATGGCATTTGGTACTTTCCCCATATCAATGGTGGCATTCTTACTACCAGTAATGGTAACCTTTTTGGTTCCTTTATAATTTTTCGCCTTGGAATTACTGAGCTTAAACAACGTTTTGGAGGGTTTCAGAGAGGAACTTCCCGTCACATTGGTTTTCTTAATCTTGGCTCCATTTTTCAGCTGGATTGTTACATTAGACGGGACTACAAGTGTAGAACACACCTTGTAAGTTCCTTTTTTCAGAACCAGAGTACCTCCCCCCTTACTCTTAAGGCGCTCCAGGTAAGATTTGATCGTATAATAATGTTTCGTCTTGCTATTATAGCTTTTCAACCTTCGATATGAACTGTTATAAGGCTTTGTCGATTTGGAAATGGTATATTTCGCAGCAGCCTGTGAATGTTCTGCATTGGCAGCTGTACCCAGCACGATCCCCAATGCCGCCATAGCTCCCGCTATCAGTACTTTTCTTTTCATCCTATACTCTCCTCGCGTTAGTTAATTTTGATCTTTTTTCCCGTATTATAGAGTTCGCCTTTAAACTCCACTGCTATAGTATACTCTCCCTCAGACAAACTGTAAAGTGGTATCGAAAGAAAATATTCCATCTCGGCAGCCAAATCCTGTTCCTGCTCTGGTTCCCGGAAATCTTTTACATAATTTTTTTTGTCCCCAAGCATGAATACTCGGCTCACCAGATGATCTCTCGACTTAACCCAGAGATTTCCATCCTCGATCTGAAGCCGCACCCGCTCTTCCTGGCATACCAGCGGAGCCTCCTCTACCATTTTCTCCGGAATCGTCATCTCCTCTTCCATCACTTCAAAAGGCTGGAGATAACCGACACAGGGCTCCTCATACAGATCCATCGCCGATGCCAGATCCGCCATATTCGGCTTCATTTCAAAAGCACGGAAAAAATAATAGCGGAGCCGGTATCGGTTTAGTTCCTTTTCCGTATCATAATCAAACTCACTGATCCTGCCGCACCATCCCTCATTTTCTTCTGGATACGCCAGAAAGCCTCCCATGTAAAAGAGCCGCCTCTCTTCCAGTTTAAGAATACCATTAGAAGTGATCTTGGATTTGATCCCGCCAAATCGTTTTTCGATTTTCGCCGTTTCTCTTTTCTCATCGATGGTATATATGGTGACATAAGACTTTTCGTCCTGGTCATACGCTGGAATTTTCCGTCTCAAATTCCAGTGGTTATCAAAGAGAATGAGATGGAACGTATCCGGGTTCCCGTCCAGATCTCCGTGGATCCGTTTCACCGAATGCTGCTGGAAATGCCAGGGCATCCCCTTAGGTGTCTTGAGCTGCTTGTAGGCCCAGGGTGTTTTATTCCAGAAATTCGTCTCCCCAAGAATCCACTGCAGTTTATCCGTCTTCCAGTCGATACACAAAATACTATGAAGGTTTCTCGCCGAAAAAACAACATGTCCTGTCTTCGGATCATACTCCAGCGAATTGATATGAATCCAGTTCGTCCGGTCGCGGTAAGCGGTCTTCAAAACTTCCCGAAGATCCAAAAACTTTTCTATTCTTCCATTCTGGCGGTTTACTTCTGCAATACAATCCTCCACATGTCCGCACTGGGAATTACTTACCACCAAAAGATTGCCCCCCGGCGTCATTTCACATACATCATGGTGAATTCCATTAGGAACGTAATATGTCCGATAAACCCTGCCCAGCCAGTCCATCTCATACATCTGTGTGGAGTGAGGGATCATATAGGTGGGAACCAGCGCCTGCCGCTCCATAACGATAAATCTTCCGTTCGCCAGCGGAAAATAGCCATAGCCCCTCGGCCTAAAGGTCATGATATAGCGCACATCACCATATTCATCAAAAGCAAAAGGATACACTGTACTTTTTCCCGCTACAAAAATCAGCTTCATCGCTGAAGTTTCAGTCCGTTTTTCCACCTGCACTGGATCCTGCATAGACTTTGGAAGCGGTTTTGTTTGGATGTGAATTCTATTCTTTCCCACCACCTGATCATCTTTATTAATCAGCTCCAGAAACACCGTATTTTCCATGTCGGGATACAAACCGTAAACAGGTACCCGATGCCACTTGCAAAGTCCCTTAGCATGATCTGTGATGCAAGCCTCCTTGGTTTTTCCCTCCACACAAAAGCGAACGCTGCACTCTTCCTCTGTATAAAAGAATAGATACGCGCAAAGAGGCGTAAGCCCGTATGGATTCAGAAAAATACCTGGTTCTTCAAAGGAAAATCGCTCCTTTTTAAATGTCTCGATCAGCTCCTGCTCTCTCTCCTGCGTCCGGACAGCCATTCCCTTTTCTTGTTCTATATCGGTCTCAATACAAAACTTATTTTTTTTCACAGACTGATAACGAATATAATCCTTTGATTTTGTATCATAGTCTTTATCAAATTTAACATCGTAACCCTTCGTAAATGGGATTCCTCGTTTTGCCATATACTCTACTCGAAGTGCAGGCGGCATAAATTTCATGATCCCCATATCAACCTCCGTTCTGATACGTCCATCGCTGAAACATGCGACACGAATCATTGTTTTTCCATATTATACATCTTTTGGCCTAAATTTTACCCTCATACCATATGCAGTATATAGTATACCCATATCTTGTCCATTTCATGGTAAAAAATGGGTAAAAATATGTCAAAATTTTTTTGTTTTTTATTTCAATTTTGCCTGGTGGCGCAAATAGGCGCTGTCAAGTGGCTAGTGTCGCCTAATCTTTAGACCAAAAAAAGAACCATTACAAGCTCTTACTCTCACAATGGCTCTGAATTTCTCTGTTTTATTTTGCAATTTCTGTCTTCCCTGGAAATTTTGTTTGAATCATATCCAGCATCTTTTTTCCCGGTTCAAAGACCAGCACCGTCTTGTCTTCCTTTCCTTCGAGCCGAATTACAATCCCATACTTTACCACCTCTGGACGGAGAGAGGAATAATCCATCACCGATAAATGCCTGTAACCGTCCATACGATGAGAATCCATTGGGACAATCACATCCGCATCCTCCAGCTCTATTCTCAGCTTGGTTTTTCTTTTCTCTCCTCCCAGGATTTGGTCAAAATCCAACTGTCCATCACAGAATACATATTCCCATTCCACTTTAAATCTCGGCCAATACCAGATTAGCCCGATAATGGCTGCAATAGACAGCAATGTGAGAAGAGTGATCCCACTCAGAAATCCAATGGCAAATAAAAGAATCACACCAATGATTAATACGGTTTTCAGAAAGATTACTTTTCCGGTTGTCTTCTGCTTTACGCTGGATTCTGCATATAATTGTTCCATGTAACTTCTCCTTATTCGTAATTTGCACTTCGTAAAACCCGCGCCTTCCTCTTAGCTCTACCTGCCCTGCACTTCGTGCAGTCCGCGCTATCGCGCTCCCTCACGTTTCGCCTTCCTCTTAGCTCTACCTGCCCTGCACTTCGTGCAGTCCGCGCTATCGCGCTCCCTCACGTTTCGCCTTCCTCTTAGCTCTACGTGCCCTGCACTTCGTGCAGTCCGCGCTATCGCGCTTTTGCACGTTTCGCTAAGCCACCCGGTGAAACCAAATGCCTGCCCAAAGGGCAGGCGCTTGGTTTCCTTGCGGGTGGCTTACATCATGCCCATGCCTGGGGCGCCGCCAGCAGGCATAGCCGGTGCGTCTTCTTTAATGTTTGCCACTACAGACTCTGTGGTCAGCAGTGTAGAAGCTACGCTGGTAGCGTTCTGCAGTGCGCTTCTTGTCACCTTTGCAGGATCAAGAATTCCATTTTCCACCATATTTACATACTGCTCTGTCAAAGCGTTGAATCCGAATCCCGGCTCCTCTGCCTTTACTTTATCTATGATCACAGAACCTTCCAGTCCTGCATTTTCTGCAATTCTGCGAAGTGGGGATTCCAGTGCTTTCAAGATGATGTTAGCGCCAGTCTTCTCATCACCTTCCATATCAGCAGCCAGTTTTTCTACTTTCTTGGAAGCGTGGATGTAAGCAGATCCACCACCAGAGATGATTCCCTCTTCTACAGCAGCTCTCGTTGCAGCCAGGGCGTCCTCCATACGAAGTTTTGCCTCCTGCATCTCGGTCTCTGTCGCTGCGCCGACGCGGATCACTGCAACACCGCCTGCCAGTTTGGCAAGTCTTTCCTGCAGCTTCTCTCTATCAAAGTCAGATGTTGTCTCCTCGATCTGAGTGCGGATCTGGGATACACGAGCATCGATCTCTGCCTTATCTCCCTCGCCGTCTACGATAATGGTATTTTCTTTCTGAACTTTTACGGATTTTGCACGTCCGAGCTGATCCATGGTGGTATCTTTGAGATCAAGACCGAGCTCCTCTGTGATCACTTCACCACCGGTCAGGATGGCAATATCTTTGAGCATCTCTTTTCTTCTATCGCCATAGCCCGGGGCTTTCACTGCTACAACCTGGAATGTGCCGCGAAGTTTATTCAGTACCAGAGTGCTGAGTGCTTCGCCCTCAACATCCTCAGCAATGATCAAAAGTTTGGCGCTGGACTGTACCACCTGCTCCAGCAGTGGAAGAATCTCCTGAATATTGGAAATCTTCTTATCTGTAATGAGAATATATGGATTCTCAAGATTTGCTTCCATTTTATCCATATCTGTAGCCATGTAAGCGGAGAGATAACCGCGGTCAAACTGCATACCTTCTACCAGATCAAGCTCTGTCTTCATGGTCTTGGATTCTTCGATGGTAATAACTCCATCATTGGAAACCTTCTCCATCGCATCTGCCACCATCTCTCCAACCTGATCATCCCCGGCAGAAATAGCTGCTACTTTGGCGATCTGCTCTTTACCCTGCAGAGTCTCGCTCATCTCTTTGATCGCGTCCACTGCACAGTCTGTCGCTTTTTTCATTCCCTTGCGGAGAATGATCGGATTCGCACCTGCTGCCAAGTTCTTCATTCCCTCATTGATCATCGCCTGAGCAAGAACAGTAGCTGTCGTTGTACCGTCTCCAGCAACATCATTGGTCTTGGTAGCTACTTCCTTAACCAGCTGAGCTCCCATATTCTCAAATGCATCTTCTAACTCTATTTCTTTGGCAATGGTAACACCATCATTGGTGATCAACGGTGCGCCAAAAGATTTATCGAGAACGACATTACGTCCTTTTGGTCCCAGTGTTACGCGTACAGTATCTGCCAACTTGTTTACTCCAGTCTCCAGTGCGGATCTGGCTTCTACTCCAAACTTGATTTCTTTTGCCATGATAAAATGCCTCCTAAACTAATTTATTTCATTGAAAATGTTCTGTTTACTCCTCTACTACTGCCACGATATCATTCTGGCGTACAACTACATATTCCTGGTCTTCCAATTTCACATCGGTTCCCGCATATTTTGAGTAAATAACTTTATCTCCGACCTTAACTTCCATTTTTACTTCTTTTCCATCTACCATACCGCCAGGACCAACCGCGATTACTTCTGCCTGCTGTGGTTTTTCCTGTGCCTGGCCCGGAAGTACAATACCAGATTTCGTCGTCTCTTCTGCATCTAACTGCTGTAATACAACTCTGTCACCTAAAGGTATTAATTTCATTTCTATTTCCTCCAATCATTCTATTCATTTTTGTTAGCACTCTCTCTGGTTGAGTGCTAGCGATTAATCTAATAATAGTCACTTATCCTTTGTTTTGCAAATCGAAGTGCCTGGTATTTTTTACTATTTTCCTGTTTATATAATAATATCTTTATTTTTCTCTTGTTTTCTCACTTTTTTGCTTTTTTTCATAAATTATGTTATAATGAACCATAGATTAAATATTACAGAAAAGAGGTCGTTATGAAAGAACAGCTTTATACCATTCCAGTAAATGATATTTTTGATAAGGACTGTGAATGTTCCATATGTGCCATAAAAAAATCTCTGGATGACGATGGTGTCGCCTTCGCCATGGGGCCCAGCTATATGGAGGATGATATCCGTCTCACCACTGATAAGATCGGCTTCTGTGCCCATCATATGCAGATGATGTATGACTTTGAAAATCGCCTGGGGCTGGCTCTGATCCTCGACACTCATTTGAAGAATATGATAGAAAACATTGAGTTATTACAGAAGAAGGGAAGAAAAAGTACTGGCGGACTTTTTTCAAAAAAAGAAGAAACACCTGTTTACAACTATACAGAAATGGTCCATCGCTCCTGTTATATCTGCGACCGGATTCGTCACACCTACGAACGCTATATCGCTACGATTTTCTATCTATATGAAAATGATCTGGCATTTCAGGGAAAATTCAAAAAATCCAGAGGTTTCTGTCTGGAGCACTACGGAATGCTGTACGAGACAGCTCCGAAACATCTCCACGGAAACACTCTGGACACTTTTACAAAGGATCTTGACCAAGTCTTCCTTACCAACCTGAAAAGAATGGAGGAAGAGGTCTCCTGGTTTATCGATAAATTTGATTACCGGAATGTAGATGCCCCCTGGAAGACATCAAAGGACGCTCTGCCCCGCGCCATGGTCAAATGTAATGGCATCTATCACGGCGATGCCACGCCTGGCTATGACAAATAAAGTTTCCATATAATATCCAGCACTGTCCCCCAGACCACACCGGACACATACAATATGCATAGGATGGAAAGGTTTTCTTTCCATCTTTTATTTGTCCGGAATAAAATGAGCAACCCGACGCCGGCCCCCACCAATAGTCCTGACATCATCGTACCAAAGCTGATCAAACCTCCAAGAAATAGCTGCGTGATCACTACCGATGAAGCACAGTTCGGGATCAATCCTACGATACCGGCAAGGAGAGGTCCTAGAACCGGATAGCCTGACAAAAACTGTGCCAGATGGGATTTTCCTCCCAGCTCAATTAGGAATCCCAATACAATAGAGCACAAAAATACAAAAAGAAAGATCTTCACTGTATGCTTCAGTGCTGAGGGGAAGATCCCCTCCTCACATCCACAGTGTTCACTCTCGCACATACTATGGATCTCCTTATACCGGATAGGAGACGGACGGAAACGAAATATAAAATCTACAAGAAAACCAGTGATCATCCCCAGCACCAGCTTGATTCCGAGAACAACCGCGATCGCCCGGACAGACACCGACTCAGAGATAAAGATCGGAAGCATCTCATCCGAGGTGGACAAAAAGACCGCGATCAGCGTTCCCGTGGTGATCACACCGCCAGCATACAGATTAGAAGCTGCTGCCGAAAATCCACACTGAGGAAAAACCCCCGCAATACTGCCCGCCAGCGGTCCCAGTTTTCCCGCCCTCCGAACGACGGCACGAGTCTTGGTGCTGGTCTTATGCTCCAGATATTCCATGGTGAGATATGTCAGAAATAAAAAGGGTACCAGTTTGAGACTGTCCAGCAATCCATCCAGTAAAATATCCATCAGCATATCCATCGACATGTTCTAAACTCTCCATCCATTCATTATTCATCTGCGTCCTGAAGCAGTTCCTTCAGGGCAAGCGCCTTATCTTTGATCCGCTTGTTGGCATCTCTTGCCACCAAAACTTTGGACACCCAGCGCTTTGCCTCTTCATTGTTACCGATACGTCTGGCAAGCTCTGCTACCATATACATCACCGTATACTGGTCCATGCCACACATCGGAAAGGCTTCTTTGGAAAATGCTGCCTCAAATCCCTCATGAGCGCTCTCCAAAAACTGGATCTCTTCTTTTAAATCCTCTGCCACATCCTCTTTTGACGCACCATTTCTCAACGCCTCTTCCCTCTTGCCACGGAACAGCCATGCCAGCTTCAGGCAGGTATATGCGCGCTCACTGGTCTTACCTTTCTTTACTACCGTGTTCAAGAGCGCCATTTTATATCTCATGATCGCCTCATCATAGGAGTAGACCTTATCTTCCTCTGATTCATATTTGAAATTCTGTGAAATCTGTTCCTTGATCAACTTTGACTGGGAAGACATCACAAAGTTAAAATATCGGTTCAGAGAAGCATACCCGCATTTAGGGCACAGGATCGCATCGTACTTCAAGGGATCGATTCCCTGATACTTTGGACGCAGATCCGTATCCGCTGACACCAGCTTTGCCTTTCCTGTACGCACCATCTTACTCTTGAATTCAGAATCACACACCGGACAGGTATAGGATTTTTCAAACAGCAGATCCTCTTCTGCCATCTCCTTCGGTTTATTTTCATTTTCCTGTCCACTATTCGTTTCCTTCTTATCCTCGTCATATACATCAATATCTTTTTTGACATTCAGTCCCAGACTCTCCAGCCCAGCAAATAAATTACTCATTAATTACCCTCATTTCTGCGCTGCATTTTTTATATACGCAATGTTTGTGCAGGCAGCGCCCCGTCACAATATCTGCATAGTTCATGTTTTATTCGCATTACTTATCTGTCAAACTATTTCCCAGGACGATAAGAACTCTTAAGCGAAACAATACGGTTAAATACTTTATGTTCTGTTGTTGTGTCCTTAGAATCCACATTGAAATAGCCGTTTCTCATAAATTGAAATTTATCTCCCGGCTCCACATCCAACAGCGCCGGCTCCACATAACATTCCTTTAAGATCTTTAAAGAATCAGGATTGATATTTACCGACCCATCTTCGTTATAAACACCCTTTTCTTCATCCACAAGATTTTCATACAGACGTATCTCTGCTGTACCAGCTGTAGGGGCCGCAACCCAGTGTATCGTTCCCTTCACCTTTCTTCCGGTAAAGCCTAGGCCGCTCTTTGTCTCCGGATCATAGGTACAGTGCACCTCGGTCACATTGCCATTCTCATCGGTGACATAATCCTCACATTTTACAAAATAAGCGCTCATCAGCCGGACTTCATTCCCAGGAAACAGCCGGAAATACTTTCTCGGAGGTTCGATCATAAAATCTTCCCTCTCGATATAAAGCTCTCTTGCAAAGGGTACCTTTCTCGTTCCCATCTCTGGGTTTTCCTGATTATTCGGAACCTCCAGATACTCTACCTGTCCTTCCGGATAATTGGTGATCACCAATTTCACCGGATCAAGGATCGCCATCATTCGAGGCTGCGTCATTTTCAGATCCTCACGAATACAGTATTCAAGCATCGCAAAATCGACGGAACTGTTGCTCTTGGACACCCCAGCAAGCTCCATAAACTTACGGATGGAAGACGCTGTAAATCCACGGCGCCGCAGTGCTGTTATGGATACGAGACGGGGATCATCCCATCCGTCCACAATCCCATCCTCCACCAGTTTTTTAATATACCGTTTCCCAGTGATCACATTGGTGAGATACATCTTCGCAAACTCAATCTGTCTCGGCGGTACCTCAAACTCACATTCCCGCACAACCCAGTCGTAAAGCGATCTATGGTCCTCAAATTCCAACGTACAGATCGAATGGCTGATTCCCTCCACTGCATCCTCGATGGGATGTGCAAAATCATACATCGGATAGATACACCACTGATCTCCGGTGTTGTGATGGCTGACATGAGCCACCCGGTAAAGGATCGGGTCACGCATATTCATATTTGGTGATGACATATCTATCTTCGCCCGAAGAACTCTTTCTCCATCCTTGTACTCTCCATTTTTCATCTTCATAAACAGATCCAGATTTTCCTCTACGGTACGCTCCCGATAGGGACTGTTCTTTCCTGGCTCTGTCAGAGTCCCACGGTATTCCCGGATTTGATCCGGCGTCAGGTCGCACACATATGCCTTCCCTTTCTTGATCAGCTTCACGGCACACTCAAACATTTTATCAAAATAATCCGAAGCAAAATATACCGGGGGAGTTTCTCCTCCGCAGATCCACTTTACGTCTTCGAGAATCGAATGTACAAATTCTTCCTCTTCCTTCTGAGGATTTGTATCATCAAACCTCAGATTAAATGTTCCTCCGTATTTCTTCGCCAGCCCCTGATTTAAAATTATGGATTTGGCATGTCCAATATGTAAGTATCCATTTGGCTCCGGCGGGAATCTCGTCATAATATCTTTGTAAACACCTGCTTCTAGATCTTTTTCGATCTCTTGTTCAATAAAATTTTTAGAAATAATCTCTTCTTCTTTCTGTTCTGCCATCGCTGAAAAAGCCTCCTTAATACACATATATTGTATATGATACCACATACGGAAAGAGATTTCAATCAGGAAAATCAAGGATCTTCTACCTTGAATGAAACTCCATCATATCATTGAAAATATCTAAATGATACGATGGAGTCTTAGTTCAATCATTATTTAGCTAAGTTTTACAGCTACATATTTCGCCTTTGAAGAAATCTTTCCTTTTGTCAGCATCTTTCTATATTTTTTAACAACTTTTCTACCCAATTTCACCCTTACTTTTTGATTTGTCTTATAAAAAGCCTGTTTCCCAACACTTTTTAATTTTACGGATTTAAAAATGACCGTTTTCAGCTTCTTACAATTGGCAAATGCCTTCCGTCCTATCTTTTGTATGTTTTTACCAATCGTTACTTTTGTTATTTTTTTGCCCAAACAAGCGTTATTGGCAATGGTGGTAACGGTATATTTTTTGCCCGAAATGGTAATCCTGTCCGGTATCACAACACTTTTTTTCGACGTACGCACTTTTGTCAACTGAACAGCTGAGGAAGAGGTAATCTTATATACCAAGCTTTTCTTTTCCACCGTGGACCCAATTTTTACAGGCTTCTTTTCATTATTGACAAGAATCTCAGAACCCGTCGCGTCAGGTGTCGCTGTGGCTGAGGGAATGTTGTCCGGCGAAGCAGAAGGTAGAGCCGATGGCGGTGCCGTCACCACTGGCAACGATTCATCATTTGTGAGAACATATACAGCCCCTGCTGTTGTGGAAAATTCAAGGGTATTCTCTGAAGCCTCTGCTTTTACATATCGCTTGTTCGTCTCGTCATATACGTTCAGTCTTCCGATTCCATTGTATTTAATTTTGCACGGATTTCCGCTGTTAGATGTGATCCGGCATTCACTTATGCCACCATTTTCCCAGGAGAAATCCATCTCAAAATTCCCTCTTGCCTTGATTCCATCTACGGAGCCAGTGTCCCATCCCGAAGGAAGGGCAGCCAAGGGTTCAATATAATCGCCCTGGCTCTGCAGCAGCATTTCCGTGATACCAGCTGCCGCGCCAAAGTTTCCATCGATCTGGTACGGTGGATGGGTATCAAACAGATTGGCAAGTGTAGAGCCAGTGAGCTGTTCACCCAGAAGCTTTCTCGCGCGGTCTCCATCCCGCATTCTCGCCCACATATTTATTTTCCACGCCTTACTCCAGCCGGTTCCACCATCACCGCGTTTCTCCAGCGTAACCCGGATCGCCTCCAGCATTTTATCATCCCACTCAGATCTTCCAGCTGTCACATAAGTACCAGGATGAAGAATAGAAACATGGTTTTGATGCCTGTGATTATCCGAATTCGTCACCTCCAGAGTCGTCTCATCTTTCCACTCTGCCAGCTGTCCGCCGAGACGGTCTGCCTCCGGCATATATAATTTCTGCTGTGCTTCCGCAATCTCCTTGATCTCGCTGTCACTCTCTTTTCCAAGAACCTGGCTGGCAAGTTTTACCTCTTCAAACAATTCCCATATAATGGCCTGATCGCTGGTACATCCCAGGGAAAATACGCCGTGTTCTGGCGAATACGATGGGTTAGCCACCAGCGTTCCATCCCGCTCGTCTTCCCACAAATTATCTACCCAGAACAATGCCGCCTGCAGCATTGTATCAAAATTTTCTTCCAAAAACTCCCTGTCACTGTTAAACTGGTATTTGTCCCAGATATCCTGACACATCCACGCCGCGGCCGCAGGAAAATAAAAAGCCGTTGTCCAGTCGCTCGGACTGGTATTTCCCCAGATATTATTCTCGTGATGGATCACCCATCCCCTCACGTCGGACCCGTCCTGCTGGCAATAATATTTTTGGGCAGTTACCTTTCCTTTTTCCACCAGGCTGTTTATGTAATCAATCACTGCTGTGTGGCACTCGGTAAGATTTGTCTGCTCTGCAAGCCAGTAATTCATCTGTAAATTGATATTGGTATGAAAATCCGAATTCCATGCCGGCGCCAGTCGCTGTGCCCAAATCCCCTGAAGATTTGCCGGAAGCACACTATTCTCCCTGGAACTGGAAATCAAAAGATATCTTCCATACTGAAAAAACAGCATCTCAAGATATCTGTCCTCTTCCGCGGTATTTTCTTTTCCATATCCGGAAAGCAGATCGTCCGTCATCTTTTCCGGCATGTCTGAAACATTTAGGTCCAGCGTTACACGGTCAAATAAGTTTTTGTAGTCTTCTATGTGCTCTTGGCGTAACTTGTCATAACCTTTTTCCACTGCAGCCCCGATCTCACTCTCCACATCATCAAGGGGCTCACCTGGTTTAAAATAATCGTAGGTGGCGCCGGAATCATCAACCTGATAATTGGTCGCGGCTCCCATCAAGACAACAACAGAATCCGCACCCTCCACCAAAAGAGTGGAGTTACTGGATTTGCAAATCCTGCCTCCCTCTGGAATAATCTTGATCTGCTGGGCGAATTTCAAACCATTCTCTTTCTGATCCGATGGCTGCCCTGTCATCGTAACCGTTCCATTTTCTTCGTCCACAACTATTTCTTTTTTCCTCTGCTCGGATTCCAATGAAAATTCTTTGGTAATGGCCCCTGGCTGATCCGCGGTAAGCTTTATGGCAAGAACATTCGCCGGATTGCTGACAAAATACTCTCTGTCAAAAGTTATCTCATTCCACACATAATGTACGGTTTCCATGCCGTTATTCAGATCTGATTTGCGCACATAGTCACGATATCCTTCGTCAGAGCCCGAAGCTGGATCATTTATAATAATATTTCCCAGGGTCTGGTATGTTCCAAAATTGTTCTTAACTCCCTTTAACAGATTCAGATTCTTTGAAAATGCGGAATTACTCAACAGATCCTTATAATTGTGTGTCACAAGTTTTCCATCACTGTCAAAATAGGCAGCATTATTTGTAGAAAAATCATTTACCATATCCTGTATCGACTGTCGGACGTTTTGAAGTGCAGTATGTACCTTTTCCGATGAATGAGAGTTGTCCCCTCCTTTATAAGATGCATTCGCTCCTGGTCCCCCGGACCAGAGTGTCTCCTCATTGACCTGGATCTTCTCTTTTCCCACACCGCCAAATACCATTGCCCCAATGCGTCCATTCCCGATGGGCAGGGCCTGGGCCTCCCAATCTACAGCCGGTTCGTCATATTGAAGTTGTAATGCCGGCCCCCCCTGGCTTTTTGCATAAGATTTCTTCAAGTGATCTCCCCCTTTGGCAATTCCAGAAAATGATATACTTGTCAGTGTCAATGCACCCAAAAGTAAACAGCTGCCGATTCTTCTGATATAGTTTCTGTTCCTTTTGTTTCTTTTCCAATTCATAAGCACCCTCCTCATCTGACGGTTTTATAACCGTACCTATTATACTCTCATTTTACCTGTTGTACTTTTATTTTTTTATAGTATAATAAGACATATCATCCTTGTTTTTGTCACATAATCGCAGGTTATAATATTTCAATCCAAGGGAGGTATTTACTGTGAAAATAGAGAATTATAGCTTTACATTGGAAGACACATTGATCCATGTGCCCATGATCAGTTACCGTCATTTTACAGAACCGCTCCCTCGCCACTCCCACAGCAAAAATGCTTTTGAACTCCACTATGTGACCGCCGGAAAAGGATTTGTGGTTTTAGAAAACCAAACATTTCCGCTTTCCCCCGGAGTGCTCTACATAACAGGACCTAATATCGCCCACGAGCAGATCCCTGACGAATCGGAATCCTTGACTGAGTTCGGTCTTTTTTTCCTAATATCAGAATCCGAATCAAACAGTCCTTTGGCTGATCAGTTTATAAAACACGACCTGTGGCTCGGCGACGCCGGAAAGGAGATCGACGCTTTGGCGCAGGCAATTCTTTGGGAAAAAACGAATCAAAAGCCTGGTTATAGGCAGAAAATTCCGCTGCTTCTGGCGGAGCTTATGATCGAGTGTGTGCGGAACTTTGTTTCTGACGGAAAAATATATGATAATAAACTTCCAGTTCCTTCGAATAAACTTAGTGTTCATCTGCTGCAGGAAGAAAATACATTGCTGGTAATTGACGAAATCTTTCTCTGCCGGTACGCGGATATTACACTGGAACAGCTTGCCGACAGCATCGGCTTAAGCACCCGCCAGGCACAGCGATTGCTCGAAAAGAATTACAATAAATCTTTTTCTTCCATGAAGCTGGAAGCGCGCATGGCTGCCGCTGAGACACTGCTTCGCAACAGTTCATTGAAAATTACTGAAATCAGCAACCGGATCGGATATTCTTCCATAGAACATTTTTCAAATGCCTTTAAGAAATTCTATAAAGTCAGCCCCGGCCAGTACCGTAAAATCTAAAAGCAGCTGCCTCTGCCTTCAAGCGAACTTGTGCAAAGACGGCTGCTTTTCTTTTTCCCAGTAATTTTTATTTGAACTGGTGTCCTCCGATTCTAAGTTTCGGACGGGATAACCTTCCACTGAAAAAATGATATTTTCTCATGCTGAGTTTTCTTCCTTTATAGGTCACACTTCTCTGACCTTCCAGTACTTCCTGTGCTGCCTTCATGCAGCTTCTTCTTGCTCCGTAAGCGTATTTCCCTCTATTTACGTTGCGAACCTCTCTGGAAAACTTACCCTGACGCACTGGACTAAACTGCCCCTTCTGCTTGATCACCCGCAACACCGTATTCGGGAACCTTGAAGATTTCACCCGGTTCATAACCACACATCCCACTGCTACTTTTCCTGCGTAAGACTGGTTGCCCGCCTCACAGTATATGATCGCTGCCATATACTTTAAATCTTTGTCCGTATAAGGTTTCTTCGCTGCCTCTGCTGTTGTCCCCATAATCAATACGCTCAATGCAACGGCAAAAACAAATGGTATAATAATCTTGAATGCTTTTTTTGAATTCATGAGTATCTCCTACTTTTTTGTAACCGTCTGATTTTTTATTAATATTCAAACAAATTACGTAATATTATCCGCTACAATTTGTAACAAATATGTAACATATTATATCATAACTTTAAAAAAAATCAACCCCTTTTGGCAAAACAAAAGGCTGTTTCTTAAAGAAACAGCCTTTTTACGTCGTTTTTTGCACTATATTTTTTCTTTATAATTTGTTATACTTTGTAATAATTTCATCAAATTTTAAGGTTCCACCAAAAAGATCCAATGCACTTCCCACGGTAAAATGGATTCGTCCCCGAGACATCTCATCCAGCAGTTCCAGATCCTCCATCCTTCCAATGCCACCAGCATAGGTAATAGGAATCTCTGTGTTTTTTACAAGAATTTTCACTAACCCCCGGTCGATCCCGCCGCCAGTTCCCTCCACATTGACACCGTGAACGAGAAATTCGTCACAATATCCACTGAGTCGGCTCATAAGCGCCTCATCCAGAGGCTGTTTTGTAAATTTCTGCCACCGGTCCGTAACAATATAGTATATCCCATCTCTTTCTCGACAGCTCACATCGAGAACCAGATGTTCTTTTCCCACCAGCTGTGAAAGCTTTTCCAGTCTCTCAAAATGAATGTCCCCACCTGAGAACACATAGGAGGTGACAATTACATGGCTGGCTCCTGCATCCAGAAAATGTATGGCATTGTCACAGGTGATCCCACCTCCCACCTGTAGTCCGCCGGGATATTCTCTGAGGGCGGCCTCCGCCTGTCTGACGTCCTCCTCATAGTATTCGCTTCCCACCGGGTTAAGAAGGATAACATGACCGCCGGAAAGTCCTTTTTCCCTGTACAATCTGGCGTAATCCGCCGCACAGAGCTGAGATACAAAGTTTTCATCCGCCTGATCACCGGCATCTTTCAGGCTTCCACCGACAATCTGCTTCACCTTGCCGTTATGAATATCGATACATGGTCTGAAATTCATTCGCCTTTCCCTTCCAAGCCAGCCTGACATGCCGCCGGCTTATATTCCAAGTATGTTCTTTACCGTCTGCTCCATCTCTGATTTATCGCAGATGGTATCGTGAAGTATATTGGCAAAACGAATTTCTTCGATTGCCTGGGGCACAGCCACACCAGAAATTTCCTTCAGCTGATCCACCAGTTCAAAGTCTGACATACTGTCATACTTGCTGTCAATGGCATTCATCACACTTCTTGTAAATTTATATGGACTCGCCGTAGAAGCGATCACGGTCTTAATCCCTGTCTGCTCCGCTTTCTTATAATATACCTCACTTGCCACCGCGGTATGGGTATCCATGATATACCCGGTCTTGTCATACAGTCGTTTGATGGCGGCATGGGTCTCTTCTTCAGAAGCATAGCCACCAATAAAGTCTTCTAATTTTTCGCACATCTCCGACGTAATGCTGTACTCTCCTTCGCTGACCAGAGCATCCATAAGCTCTTTCGTCTTTGCCGCATCCTCATCGGCTATGCGATAGATAAGCCTTTCTAAGTTACTGGAAATAAGAATATCCATGGAGGGAGACGTTGTAAGGATAAACTCTCTTTTTCTGTCATATTTTCCGGTATTAAAAAAGTCAAATAGTACTTTATTTTCATTGGACGCACAATACAGTGTGTTGATCGGAATGCCCATATTTTTAGCATAATATGCCGCCAGTATATTTCCAAAGTTCCCCGTAGGAACCACCACATTGATCTTCTCACCGCAGGAGATCTCTCCCTGCTTTAACAGCTGTCCATATGCGTACACATAATAAACGATCTGGGGAACGAGACGGCCGATATTAATGGAGTTTGCTGATGAAAACTGGTATCCCGCCTCATTCATCTGCGCCGCCAGTTCTTTGGAACCGAACATTTTCTTCACACCAGTCTGGGCGTCATCAAAGTTTCCCACGATGCCTACCACATGGGTATTTTCTCCCGTTTGCGTCAACATCTGCCTCTCCTGGATCGGGCTGACACCATTTTTCGGATAAAATACAATGATGCTCGTACCCGGCACATCCGCAAATCCTGCCAGCGCTGCCTTTCCGGTATCTCCAGAGGTAGCTGTCAGAATGACAATCTCATTTTTTACTCCGTTCTTCTTCGCCGAAGTCGTCATCAGATACGGGAGAATGGAAAGCGCCATATCCTTGAAAGCAATGGTTTTTCCGTGAAAAAGCTCCAGATAATAAGCACCGTCTTTTTTCACCAGGGGAGCGATCTGCTCTGTATCAAATTTATCATCATAAGCACCATCGATACAGTACATCAGCTCTTCTTTTGTAAAATCGGACAAAAACAACTTCATAACTTCATAAGCTGTCTCCTTATAGGAAAGATCCGCCAGTGTTTCCAGCCCCATCTCCAGCTCCGGAATTCCATCCGGCACAAACAATCCGCCATCCTCTGCCAGCCCCTTTAAGATCGCCTGGGAAGCTGTCACTTTATCTCCATTGCTTCTTGTACTTTTATACATGATACTCATAACAAATACCAGTCCTTTCTATCCTTTTCACTGATTAACGCATACTAGTGACCTCTATATTAACACCTTTTTCTCCTTTTTACAATAGCGGGATAAGAAAAGCTTCTTACATTCTATTATCTTAGCTTGACGGCGCAAATTTGAATCCTGCCTCCGCCTGTGATTTTCCAATTTTCTGCGTCAACGTCAATCAACGTACCTCCAGTACGTTTCATTCCGTTTTCTTGTAAATTGGAAAATCACAAACGGAGGTCGAAGATTTCGGATTGTGATAGCGCAGGACGAAACAGGGTTCAAATTCGCGCCGTCAAGCTAGGTATTCTGTAACGATCTCCCCATCCGATATAGTAAAATAATATAAAAGAACTATACACCTCTGATACCATCAGAGGTGTATAGCAGGTTAATTTACAGTGAACCAGTACTTATTTAATGACTACCTTCCATTTACCGATCCATCCTCCCGTCGGATGCTTATACTCTTCATAATCGTATTCGTAGTCATTTACCTGATACGCAAATGCCTGTGCTAATTCGATATAATAGGTTCCCTTACTAAGTTTTTGCGAAACACCTTTTCCATATGGCGCCGTGAACAGAACCATTTTGGCATCCTTCATTTCTCTATTATCTGCGTATCTGTAATAAAAAATATCACTATTTTTATTGTACTTTTTCGTCCCATAGAAACGATCCTTGACCAACACATGGATCCTTCCATTTTTAGAACTTATCTTACACTTTTTTAGTATTGCCCTGGCAGAAATCTTTCCATAAAGCCTTTTAGAAATCCTGTCAGTCGTGTTGTCCCCATCTTTTGCTCCGTCTGTCCTCCAGCCTAAAAAGGTATACCCTTTTTTCTTTACCTTGGGTAATGCCGTATCCTGTGCATAGGTATGGGTTTTAGGAAGTTTGCATACTGCTTTCCCTCCCCCAAGGTCGTATGTAACCTTATATTTTTTTCCATGCATGACCGCCGTTTTCCCCGGTTTCAATTTTGTAACTTTCTTTCCATTCACAAACCATCGCCTCCTGTCTTTTTCAAAAGGCAGCGGTATCGTTATATTGGAATGATTAACAATTTTCCGGAGGGACATGGCTTTTGAAGCAAATGATCTTTTTACTTTTGTAACTCCCTTTCCCACAACCAGGGTTTTAAGATTATCTGCTCCACTCAGCATATGTTCATCTAAGTATTCCACGGAATCTGGCACTGTGAAGGATGTGATCCTGTTTGCCTCAAAAAATATATTAGCTCCTATTTTTTTACAATTTTCCGGCCAGATTATCTCCTCCAGATTCTGGCAATTCGCAAAAATGCCCCATGGAATTTCCTTTAGGTTTTTAGGCAGCTTTACTTTTTTAAGGTTTTCACAATAATAGAACAACTGGGGACCCATCTTCGTTAAGGTATCCGGCAGTTCAACCTCCTTTAGTGCAGAATCTTCAAAAAACACTTCTTTTCCCATCTCCTCCAGCCCTTCTGAAAAGACAATTTTATTCAGGTTTTTACATGCCCTGAAAGCCCATTCACCTACTTTCTTTACAGAGGCTGGAAGCTGGATCTCCGTCACTTCTCCAAAACCAGCCAGACCTTCCTGACCAATTTCTTCAATTCCATCTTCCACAATGATTCTCTTTACCACGGCGTCCGCTATAAATTTATGTACTTTTCCATTTCCAGATATCCTCATAACACCCTCAGCATCAACGGTATAAACAGCGTTATCTCCACACTTACCCTGTGTTGTAATGGAATCAGCATGAGCATAGCCAGATGGAAGGCACATCACTACGGTCAGCAGGCACACAAAAATCCAGCAGAATATTTTCTTTTTCATTTTGTTTTCCCCCGTTGCGAATTCATTTTACTTGCAGGTATGCTAAATATATACTGACGTAGTTTAGATATTTTTTTATTATCACCCCAAGGTGCAGGTGCAATGATGGAATACCACTTAACATGGCTAAAATTATTGCCAAACATAATAATTTTAATTTTTTTATTTTCATTATCTACCTCTCCTTTAATGTTTTATTTTGCTTGCACACAACTGTAATCATTAACTTGAATTGACTACCTTATGAAAAGAACGCAGTACAATTTCTTCACTGCAACCATAAATAATTTGCATTCTTTCACCTCACTTCCCACGTAGATCCAGAGCCAATACTACTCCCTTATTATACCACATTAATTCCCTGATTTACTCGAAATGGCACCAACGACACAAACTTGCGACAAACGACACTTTGCCCAACGAAATAGCGTTATTCTTAAAATTTTTTTATTGAGTTTCTTCGGCTGGGCGCCGTATACATTACACTAAAAAACTCCGCGCAAACAACTGTCAAGCCATGCAAGCTCGATTTCGGAAACTCCGTTTCCTTCATCTCGCTTCGGCTGATCGCCGTATACATTACACCAAAAAACTCCGCTCTACAACTTTCATGCCATGCAAGCTCGATTTCGGAAACTTCGTTTCCTTCATCTCGCTTCGGCTGATCGCCGTATACATTACACCAAAAAACTCCGCTCTACAACTTTCATGCCATGCAAGCTCGATTTCGGAAACTTCGTTTCCTTCATCTCGCTTCGGCTGATCGCCGTATACAAAAAGAAAAGAACGCCCTGTTGCAAGCAAGCTTGCCAGGGCGTTCTTTTCTTTTTGTGCATGGCTTGACAGTTACCGGAAAAATTCGTGGCAGCCGTAGGTCTTGATTTTTCTCAAAGCCCGGTCAAACCAGGCTACGTTGGAAGGGCTTGAGGCGCTGCGGCACATAAAATAGAGTGCTCCGTCAGAATAGTCCTTACCTTCCAATGCTTTTTTTACTGCTTTCTTTGTCTTTTGGGAAACGGTAACCCTATAGTATCTGCCATTTTGGATCGGAGAGAACTGCCGATGGGCAAACACAACGGCCTTTATCGTATTAGGGAAATGTTTGGACTTGACGCGGTTCATGATTACATTTGCCACCAGAATCCGGCCTTTCAGATCCTGATCTCCCGCTTCAGCCTCCACGATCCTCTCCAGGATCCTGCGCTCTTCCCGCTTTTTTTGACGGATACGTTCTTTTCTCTGACGTTCTTTTTCCAGTCGATATTCCCGTTCCCTTTCTTCTTCCTCATTTACACTGGAGTAATACTCATTGTTTTTTATCCTTTCCTGCGCTTTTATATTGGCATATTCAACACGTGCTGCCAGCTCCTCTGCCGCTGCCTCATTTTCTTCCATGATCATCTGTGGCTTAATCGCTACCGTAAAGGCCGCCGTCTCCTTGGCCTTCGGAGTGTTGCTCCAGGCACCAAGGATTTCAACCACAAACATAATGTACAATATCATTACAAAAACTTTAATTCTTTTCATACACTCTACCTCACTTATTGTAGAGTATATGCAATTTTGTTAATTTTATTACAATTTTGTTACAATTATTTTTATTTTTTTATACAAAGCCAAATGTAAAGCACTTATGGGCTCGAAATATCTTCTGCGAAAACATTCATCTCGCCGCTTAGTTTCTTCTCTTCCTTCATTATATGTTTTTTATTTTAAATTCTCTCTCTGCCGCCCGCTTCTGATCCTTCTTGGCGATGTCCTCCCGCTTGTCATAGAGTTTCTTACCCTTTGCCAGAGCAATCTCGATCTTGATCAGGCTTCCCTTAAAATACACCTGCAGGGGAACCAGCGTATAACCTTTTTGCGCCATTTTACCAATCAGCTTTCGGATCTCGCTACGGTGAAGCAAAAGTTTTCTTGGTCTCAGAGGATCTTTGTTGAAAATATTTCCCTTCTCATATGGACTGACATGCATGCCATATACAAATACCTCCCCTTTTTCCACACGGATGAATGCCTCCTTGATACTGCAGTGCCCCATACGTATGGATTTTACCTCCGTGCCATGAAGCTCGATCCCTGCCTCATATTTATCCTCAATAAAATAATCATGCCATGCCTTTTTGTTGTTGGCAATCAGTTTTACCGTATCCTTCCCCATTTTCCTAAACCTCCTTCGGAATCACGAAATCTATTGTTCTGGTAAAGGTGTCGGCATGCGCCACCTGCACCTTTATCTTCTGTCCCAGTCTAAGCTCTCTTCCACTGTATTTTCCTGTCACCCTGTAATTCTCACTGTCGTACTCATAACTGTCATCTTCCATATCTGCAAGACGGATCATACCCTCTACGGTATTGGGAAGTTCCACATAAACCCCCCAGGAGGTCACGCCGCTGATCACACCTTCAAAGACCTCTCCGATCCGGTCTTTCATATATTCTGTCTTTTTCAGCTTGTCCACTTCCCGTTCCGCTTCGTCCGCCCGGCGCTCCAGATCACTGCTGGCCTTTGCCACACCGGGAAGAATGTCCTCATAATGCTGACGACGCCGTAAACTCATACCGCCACGCAGACTTTCTTTTATGATCCGGTGTATCTGTAGATCTGGATATCTTCGAATAGGCGATGTAAAATGGCAGTAATATTTGGTGGCAAGACCAAAATGACCATCGTTTTCTGTGGAGTATCTGGCACGTTTCATCGCCCTCAGGGTAATCCGGCTTAAAAATGTCTCTTCCTCGGAGCCCTCGATGCTCTCGATCAGCTTCTGGATCTCTCTCGGATGAACCTCTTCATTGCCCACCTTCAGCGTATAAGCAAAACTTCTTGCCAGCGCCGCCAGCTCCTTGATCTTCTCCAGATCAGGATACTCGTGGGTACGGTATACAAAAGGAATCTCCTGCCAGAAAAAATCCTCTGCCACTACTTTGTTCGCCGCCAGCATAAATTCCTCGATGATCCGGGTGGCAGTGTTCCGGTCATAGGGAACGATATCCAGAGGTTTTCCCTGTCTATCTACCACGATTTTGCACTCTGGAAAATCGAAATCAATCGATCCCTGCTTTTTGCGGCTTTTACGCAGAATACCCGCCAGTTCTTTCATGGTCTCAAACATCGGAACCAGTTCCCGGAATTTTTCCCGCACAGTCTCATCCCGAAGCGTTACAATGGAATTTACTTCTGTATAGCTCATCCTCCGGTCCACACAGATCACCGACTCCCCAATGCGGGAATCCAGGATCTTCCCCTCTTTATTGTAAGAAATGATACAGCTCAGAGCCAGCCGGTCCACGCCCTCATTTAAGGAGCAGATTCCATTTGACAGCTTATGGGGCAGCATAGGAATCACACGGTCTGTAAGGTACACGCTGGTACCCCGCTTCAATGCTTCTCTGTCCAGCGCCGATGCTTCTGTAACATAATTCGTCACATCTGCAATATGCACACCCAGCTCAAAACCTCCATCTTCTCTCCTGGTCAAAGTAATGGCATCGTCGAGATCTTTGGCGTCCTCTCCATCGATCGTCACAGTCTGGCAGCCACGAAAATCCATCCTGCCGGCAATCTCTTCACTGGTTACCTCAGAAGGAACCTGTGCTGTCTGGCGCATCACATCCTCTGGAAAATCTTCCGGCAGTCCAAATCCCCGTATAATTGACAGGATATCCACTCCGGGATCGTTGCTGTGTCCCAGAATTTCTATGATCTTTCCTTCTGGATTTTTCACGCCGTCCCCAAAATCCTCAATCTCCACCACAACCTTGTGGCCAGTGACCGCATCCATTGTCCTTCCCTTGGGAATATAGACGTCGCTGGTAAATTTTTCCCGGTCCACCACGACAAATCCATAATGGTTATTTCTCGTAAATGTCCCAACCACCGTCTCATTTTTACGCTCTACAACTTTTATGATCTTTCCCTCACAGCGCTTTTTCCCGTCCCCCTCCCGGAAAATCTGCACCATTACGATATCCCCGTCAAAGGCATTGGAAATATAGGGCTCCGGAATAAAGACATCTCCTTCCCTGCCCTCCACACGCACAAAACCAAATCCCCGGCTGGTAGCCATAAAGACTCCTGTGTTCACATTTTCCTCTGGCAGCCGGTATCTTCCTGTCCGATCCAATATGATCTTTCCCTCAGCCACCAATTCATCCAGTATATCATGAAACTGTTTTCTTTCTTTTTTGGGCACGCAAAAAAGCAATGCCATTTCTTTCCCCTTTAACGGTTTATAATCATCCTCACATATGAAATGATATACCATTTGTTTTCTATCCATTTTTTCCTCTCTTTCTCATATTGTGGCTGTCGTCAGCCAGCAGGAGACACTAAAGAAAACCTCTGAAGCTTTCCTTACAAAGACTCTTCAGAGGTTACTGTTTATCTGGCTCAATTTTACGGTATGGAATCTACATGTTTGCACAGAGTACAAGGGAAAGAATGATAAACAAAGCGCCAAGTACGGTGGTGATCTTTACCATCTTACCTTCTGTAGAACGTCCCTTATTCTTGCTCCAGTAAGTATCTGCGGCACCGGAAACGGCACCCAGCCCTGAATTTTTTCCTTCCTGCATCAAAACGACAACCACAATCGCGATACAGATGATAATATATAATACCTGTATCATTGTTTTAACCATTATAGACATCTTTTAGTCCTCCTATTTTCTATTTTTCTGAAGAAATGGTGGTATTTTAATTCCTTCCTGCATATCCTGGCTCTCTGACGGTGCTGTCGGCTTCAATGGCGTCACAGTTCTTGTCACTACCGGCATATCTTCAACCGTAGTCTGCTGCGACGGTTTGGATACCGGAGACTGTCCCGCAGTGTTACGCGGCTGATTCCCCATACCGGATAAAAAACTGGGCCTGCGCATCGCAGAAACCGTAGCGGATGTCTCACCCAGAAAACTGCTTCCTGTGCTAAAGGAACGTCCAAAATGTGACATGGCATCTTTTTCTTCCAGCCCCGTAGCGATCACCGTAATCGTAACCGTATCGGAATGTTCTTCATCCATCATAGCACCAAAGATTATATTGGCATCCTCGCCTGTCATCTCCTGGACATATGTAGCAGCTTCATTCGCCTCAAGCAATCCAATATCACCTGAAACATTTATGATAACATGAGATGCACCATCGATACTTGTCTCAAGCAGCGGACTGGTGATGGCCTGTTGAACCGCGTCGAGACACTTCGTCTCGCCCTTTCCACTTCCGACTCCGATGTGTGCAATACCCTTGTCCTGCATAACCGTGACAACGTCTGCAAAATCGAGATTGATCAGTGCAGGCATATTGATCAGATCGGTAATACCCTGAACACCCTGCTGCAATACCTGGTCTGCCATGCAGAACGCCTCAGCCATGGATGTCCTCTTGTCGCTAATCTCAAGTAATTTATCATTGGGAACCACAATCAGTGTATCCACATGCTGCTTTAACTTGTCAATGCCCCCCATCGCATTGGTCATTCTCTGCTTTCCTTCAAATTTAAATGGTTTTGTCACCACGCCAACTGTCAATATCCCCATATCCTTAGCGATCTGGGCAACTACCGGCGCCGCACCGGTTCCAGTTCCGCCTCCCATACCGCAGGTGACAAATACCATATCACAACCCTTTATGATCTCCGTAAGCTCTTCACGGCTCTCCTCAGCAGCTTTTTCTCCGACATCCGGCTTCGCTCCTGCCCCAAGCCCTTTGGTCAGCTTCTCGCCAATCTGCATGCTCATGGGAGCCTTGCAGCTGCGTAAATGCTGCTTGTCCGTATTTACACAGACAAAGTCCACACCTTTGATCCCCTCGTCTATCATCCGGTTCACAGCATTATTCCCAGCGCCACCAACTCCGATCACAAGAATTTTAGCGGTGGATTCTGCTTCATTATTCATAATCTCTAGCACTACAGTTCCTCCTTCTATCTAAAAAGAAAATCTAAACGATGAGAAAAATCATATAGAATATACGCGCATTAAAGCATATATTATATATAATATATTTTTTTCCAAAAATAATCAAGTATAAAATGCAAGTTTTGCAAGTTTTTTGTTTTGTCAGCACTCATTTTTTCTTAAGAATAATATCTCCCTTAAAATGATAATTTGTCATATCAATCTCTCCCGAAAGCTGTTCTTCCTGTGCTTTCGCCAGTACACTGGAAAGAGCGGAAATCTGTTCATCGTAGCTGTCTTTTTTGCCCAATTTCACCTGGATCTCCCCAGCATACAGATAGGCGGCATTATTGTTATCAAAAATGACCCGTGACCAGTCCACCCCGTAATGCTGAAATAGATTGGCGAGATTCATGATCTGTCCTAACAGTTCCTCATCCTCCATCTTTACTTCCTCATAGATGGTGAACGTCGTCATAGTCTTCGTCTCAAACAATGGTATATCCGGCAGTTCCTCACTGGTGCTTCGCAGCACCATGCCATCTTTATCAAAGTAGATATACTGATTCATATATACAATCCCTGCAATGATCTTTTTCTCATACAATTTGATATGAATCTGATGAATTCCCGGATAGGTGATCTCGTACTCTCTCACATAGGGAAGTTTCGCCGAAAAGCCAAGATGGTTTTTGAGCCACGAACCAACGATATTTCTATCCATAAAACTTCCGCAGACTTCCGAGGCCACTACTTCTTCCGAAAAAAAAGTATTACCTTCCACCGTCACTGTCGTCACCTGAAACAAAAAAATGACAAGCAAAAGAATACCAGCCACCGACACGGGAACCACGATCCTCCATGGTATATTTTTCATTTTTATCCATCTCCTTATGTCAACATACCAGCACACCTTTACAGTGGTCTGCAATCGTTGTCCTAGACCACATACCTAGCACACAGGCCGAGACTCTGCATATTTTCCACCGGAATCTCATATCCCCGAAGTATATAATGACTTTGATCTACCATTGTCTTCCCCTCCGCCATCACACCAGCAAGCAATAGTGCTGCCCCGCTGCGAAGATCCGTGGCCTGAACCATCTCTCCGTGGAGTCTCGTCACCCCTCTAACACAGGCGCGTTGTCCCGCCACCTCAATATCTGCCCCCATCTTCCTCAGCTGCCCGGCGACGAGAAACCGGTTTTCAAATACGCTTTCTTCGATTAAGCTCTCCCCGTAGGAACGGGATAAAAGGGCCAAAAATAACGACTGGGCATCGGTGGGAAAACCAGGATAGGGCTCTGTCCGGATATAGGGAACCGGTCGGATCCCGCCTTCGCCAGAGACTCTGATCTGCTCTCCTGTGGTCTCCATGTGGCAACCGGTCTTGGCAAGATATTTCTTCTCTGCCTCAAAGGTATCACCATACACCCTAAAGCAGGCGCTACCACCGCTTCCGGCCACCATTGCCGCATAGGTGAGAAAAGCGATTCGGTCTGTTTTCAGCCGGTAAATCACACCCTGCAGTTCATTGACACCCTGGATGGTGATACATTCTTCCCCATCACCATATATCTGGGCGCCCATCTGCCGGAGAAACTCACATAATTCTCTGATTTCCGGTTCTTTTGCCGCATTCTCAAGAATCGTAATCCCTTTCCGAAGCACAGCATATAAGATCACATTTTCTGTCGCTCCCACACTAGGATAGGGAAGCTTAACCCGCTCTTCCCCTCTGTGTTTGATCTCACAACAGATGACATCCTCCTGCTGGCTGGTCTCTGCTCCCATAGCAGAAAATGCTGCCAGATGATAGTCCACCGGTCTTGCACCGATGGAACATCCCCCCGGCAGGCGGATTCCTGCCACCTGCATCCTGCCTAACATACTGCCAAGAAATAGAATGGAAGCTCTGATATCCCCTACCTCTTTTTGGGTAATCTCGCTTTTGGTCACCGAAGCTGTGTCTATGATCAGCTTATCTTCCTCCCAACTGACCTTTGCACCGATATCCTTTAGTACGGCTGTCATGGAATAGACATCCTGTATCCTGGGACAATTTTCAATCACCGTTGTCTGTCTGCACAGTACTGTGGCTGCGATCATAGGAAGAACTGCATTTTTGGCACCTTGCACTGTCAATTCCCCGGCAGCCTTTCTGCCACCCTCTACTTCTATTAACACCGGAATCCCCCATCCACATATTCATGATAATATTATAAATATGCGGTTAGAAGGTTATGGTGTCATGTCTTAGTCCGTTTTTTCGATATTCCCAGGACCAGCCCCATCTCTGCTAAAAGGATCGACACGCTGGTTCCTCCATAACTAATAAAAGGCATCGGAATACCCGTAGAGGGCATGGAGTTGGTCACCACCGCGATGTTCATCATCACCTGGGTGGCAATATGTATCATGACACCGGTACAAATCAATCCGCTAAACAGATCCGGCGCCGTCACCGCCGTATTGTAGATCCTCCAAAGAAGAAGAATAAACATCAGTATAACGATGCCTGCTCCCACCATTCCCAGTTCTTCACAAATGATGGAAAAGATCATATCATTGTGGGGTTCAGGAATAAAGCCAAGCTTCTGCATACTCTCTCCCAGCCCCGTTCCAAATACGCCTCCGGAGGCTATGGCATACAGTCCCTGTAAAATCTGAAATCCCTTTTCATGGTGCTCCACATCCAACCAGATCTGAAACCGCTCCATTCGGAAGCCTTCTCCGAACAGAATGATCAAGGCAAAAAATACAGCCCCCACCAAAATGATCCCGATATAGATCCACTTTTTTTTCGCTGCCACAAAACACATTCCGAAAGCAACGATAAAGACGACAATAGCCGTACTCAGATTTTCCATCGCCACCAGCCCCAGAAGCAGCCCCACCGGCACAAACACCCGCACAATTCCCCGTAGCTTGCTCATCTCCTTCGGACGCAGCTGAATGAAATAGGCAGCGATCAGAATCACTGCAATCTTGGTGATCTCTGATGGCTGAAGCGATAAGGGGCCGATGATCAGCCACCTCCTGGCACCATTTTTTTCGGCTCCCATCAAGGAAGCGAGAACCTGCAGCGTCGCCGCCACGAAATAGATCAGTGTGACCAGCCGGATCCGCAGCCCTGGTATCTTCTTAATGTAGGCATGGTAGTTGATATTTACCACCACCAGCATCGCCGTGATTCCGGCAATAACTCCAAATAGCTGTTTCTTTAAAAAGTAAGCAGCATCATTATATTTCACCTGTGAAGTATATGAACTTGAACTGTAGATCATCAGCAGCCCAAACCCTACCAAACAAAGGGTAATGAGCAGGAGACTGTAATCAAAGGTACTTTCCCGCTGATAATTGGCCCGGTCCTGCCCGCTTTTTTTCATTCCGATCTCACTCCAAACCATTCACTAATTCTTTAAACATATTCCCCCGCTGCTCGTAGGAATCAAACATATCCCAGCTGGCACATGCCGGCGACAAAAGCACCGCATCTCCCGCCGCAGCCAGCTCGCTGGCTGTACTCACCGCCTCCTCCAGTGTATCCACAAACTGATAATCCGTAAATCCACAATCCTTTGCATTCTGAGCGATCCGCTCCTTAGTGGCCCCCAGAAGCAAAAGACGCTTCACTCTTCCGTCAAAGCTCCGGATCCACTCAGAAAAATCGCCACCCTTATCGTATCCGCCGCCGATCAGCACCGTTGGCCGATCCATGGACTGGATTCCCTTGATCGCCGCATCGGGATTGGTTCCCTTAGAATCGTTGTAATAATCCACTCCATTCACAGATTTTACAAACTCTACTCGGTGTTCCACCGGCTGAAAGTTCCGTACCACCTCTACCGCAAGCTCTTCTGGAACTCCCATCTCAAACACCATCATCAGTGCCGCCATGATATTTTCTGCGTTGTGATCCCCAGGAAGACGGGTTTCCTTCTGATTCAGGATCACCCTTCCATCCTCCGCCATCACCAGGTTCCCATTCTCATCCTTGTACATACCCTGACTAAGTTTCCTTCTACTGCTGAATAACAAGGTACGGCATCTCATGTGACGGGCTCTCTCCCGAAGCACTTCATCTTCGTAATTTAGGACACAGAGCTGGTCTGCCCCCTGATTTTTTGTTATGCTGATCTTGGCGTCAATATAATTTTCCATGGTCCCATGCCGGTTCAAGTGGTCTGGTGTGATATTCAGCACCGCACTTACCTTCGGCGAAAAAGTATCGATGGTCTCCAGCTGAAAACTACTGATCTCCGCCACTGTCACGGAATCTTTTTCACTCTTTAATACCTCTTTTGTATAAGGATTTCCAATGTTCCCTACCACAAAGGTCTTCTGATTATAGGCTCTCATAATCTCACCGGTCAGCGTGGTGGTAGTGGTTTTTCCATTGGTTCCTGTGATCCCCATCACCTGCCCTCTCTCCATCAGCCAGGCCAGCTCGATCTCACCGATCACCGGCACCCTGTTATGAATCAGATATCTGGCTACCGGAATATCCAGCGGAACGCCGGGACTGAATACAGCACAATCAAACCCGGAAAACATTTCTTCCGGAAGATCTCCCAGATACAATGGCACATCCACCGACTCGATCTTCATCTCTTTATTTCCGTCATAGAGGCTCACCAGCGCCCCCATTTTCTTCAATAGTTCATATGCTGCCATTCCGCTTTTTCCGAGACCGACAACCAAAACCTTTTTATCCTTTAGATTCATATTTGATTCCTCACTTTTTCAAACATCGTCTTTACATCGCCATAAGTCCCAGCAGGCATAAGATCGCCGTAACAATGCTGAAGGCTGCCACCACCTGAGTCTCCGAAAAACCACTCAATTCAAAGTGATGATGAATCGGCGCCATCTTAAAGATCCGCTTGCCATGGGTCAGCTTAAAGTAACCTACCTGTAGCATAACCGAGATCACTTCTAAAAGATAGATCAAACCAACGATCACGATAAAGAGCGGCATGCGCAGCATCAGTGCAATGGAAGCTACAAAACCACCCAGCGCCAGCGACCCCGTATCTCCCATAAACACTCTTGCTGGATACGTATTGAACAGTAAAAATCCCAAAAGACTTCCCACCACTGCCCCTGTAATCGGAGCCATAGCCGCATTGATCGCCAACGCCGCTACCGTAAAAAAGGTCGCTACTATGGCAGTAACCCCCGATGCCAGCCCATCCAGGCCATCGGTAAAGTTTACACCATTGACAGTCCCCAATACAACAATAAATACAAAGACGATAAATAGCCAGTCTGGCATAGCAAACACCGTTCCCCCGGTAAAAGGGATCACAATGGATGCCTCAATCTTCGCCACATTAAAATAGTAATATACAAAAATAGCGGTGACGATAAACTGACCAAACATTTTCTGCAGGGGCTTCAATCCCAGAGAACGCTTCATCACAACTTTGATATAATCATCCAAAAAGCCTATAATCCCAAATCCCAATGTCATAAATAAAACTGGTATGATATCGGGATATCTTCTTATGTAGATCAGAGACGTAAGAAGGATCGACACCAGAATAACGAGACCGCCCATGGTAGGCGTCCCTGCCTTTTTTAGATGGGACTCCGGACCGTCATCCCTCACATACTGCCCAAACTTAAGCTTCCGCAGAAAGGGAATGATGATCGGACACAGGATCACACTAATTCCAAAAGAAATAACTACCGGCATCAAAATACTTAAATTAAAATTCACCTTTTACACCTCATTTTATCGAAATTTATTTTGCAAATCATGCAATTGTAATTGTACTCCATTACTGCCACAATCGCAAGGGTTATTCTCCGAGAAGATACGGAAGGATGTTGGTATATATCGAAGAGATCGCCGGCGCTGCAATGGTTCCTCCATAATATAGCCCCTGGGGTTCATCGATGCGAACCAGCGCAATCACCTGTGGGTTCTCCACTGGGGAAAATCCCATACAGGATGCGATATATTTTCCGTTTCCTCTAGGAAGTTTCTGGCTAGTTCCCGTCTTGGCCCCCACCATATAACCCTCCACCGCGGCATTTTTTCCTCCGCCTTCTGTCACCACATGCCCCAGCGCCTCACAGATCTCTTTGGATTTCTCCTCGGTGATCACCTCTTCGCCGCTGTTATAGGCAAATTTTTTCATCACTGTCCCGTCGCTGTTCGTGGCACTGACACCAAAATGCGGCGTAATGCTCTTTCCTCCATTTATAATCTGGGAGATGGAAGTCAGCATCCGGATCGGAGACAGCTGAAAAGACTGTCCGAAGGACATCGTAGCAAGTTCCACCGCACCCACATTTTCTTTCTTATGCATTATGGTCCCCGCCTCTCCTGGCACGTCGATGCCGGTTTTTTTCAGGATACCGAACCGATTTATTTCCTCAAACATTCCACTCACGCCCACTCTGGCTCCCACTTCCATAAAAACCGGGTTACAGGAATTCATGATCCCTTGCAAAAAGGTTTCAGCACCATGCCCTGTGGTCTTGTGGCACCTTATCCTGCGGTCTTCCACTATTTTATACCCCGGACAGGAAAAGGTGTCTGTCATCTTCACAACTCCCTTTTCCAGCGCCGCCGCAGTGGTAATGACTTTAAAAGTAGATCCCGGCTCATAGGTGTCACTGACTGCCAAATTTCTCCACTGGTTATTCAGCTTATCCATCTTTTCTTTTTGTGACAATCCCTCCGATCCCTCTGTCAGCTCATAGGGATGATTGAGATCAAATTCCGGCGCATTGACCATGGCATATATTTCCCCGTTCTGCGGGTTCATAATAATGATCTCCACCGTCTTTGCCTGCTTCTGCTCCAACAGGGTATACGCCACCTGGTTTGCATACTTCATCACATTCAGATCCAGACTTGTGGTCAGCGTCCAGCCAGCCACTGGCTCGATCCGGTCCTCTGCACCATTTTTGATCTCCGTTCCCCCTGCTGTGGTCATCGTTAGGATGGAACCGTCGATTCCTTTTAAAAACTTTTCATAGGAAACTTCCAAACCAATGATCCCCTGGTTGTCTCCGCCGGTAAATCCTAAAACCTTTGAGGCAAGAGATCCATATTCGTAGTATCTCTTATAGTCTTCATCCACCGTGACCCCCGCCAGACGGTAGCCCCGGATTCTGTCGGAAACTTCTTTTTCTACATTAGATTTTATTTTCTCACGGGAGGAAACCTTTTCCACCTTTTTTCGAATTGTTGCCTCGTCAATCTCTAGCTCCTTGGATAAAATGGATATTACCCGCTCTGGCTCTTTGATCTGACTGTGTATGACAGAGATCGTAGACACAGAAACATTGCCCGCCAGAAGATTGCCGTTGCGGTCGAGAATTTTCCCCCGCTCAGCTTTGATCGCCCGCTCTCTCTCGTGCAGTTCCTTTGCCAGCACCCCATAATAGTCTGCCCGATAAATCATTAGATATCCAAGCCTTGCCATCATACAGGTGAGAATCAATGCAAACACAAAGAGCGTCAAAAACAGATTCTGTCTTTGATATGTCTTATGCCTGACCAGCATACTGCCTCCTCAGAAACATATATCTTTATTAATGTATTAGAAAGGGAATAAAGATATACCTATTCTTCCTCAGTCGGCGCGCCTTCTGCTGGTTTTCCATCTTCTGGCTCTGGGTCGTTCTCTGCCGGTTGCCCTCCCTCTGCTGATGGAGCCGGAGTCTCCTCCGCATCCGAGTAGATCCCCAAAAACGGAAAAATTCTTTTCATGATCTTCGACGCATATTCTGTGGCATAAGTACTGTGGGCCTGATCCTCCACATTGGGCTCATCGATGATTACATATACGACGGCCTGGGGATCCTCTGCCGGAACGCATCCAATAAAGGAAACCAGATATTTTTCATCTGTCACTGGTCTCTTCTCCGCCGTTCCAGTCTTTCCTCCGATAGAGTACCCCTTGACCTGCGCCGGCTTTGCCGTTCCTTCTTCCACCGTAGCTTTCATATACTTTCGGATCAGACGGCTAGCAGATTCCGATACCGTCCGCTTCACCACAATGGGCTCTGTATTTTCTACTACCGCACCGTTTTCATTCTGAATCTCTTTAACAATATGGGGTTGGTAATAATTTCCTCCATTTATCAAGGAAGAAAATCCCGCCGCCATCTGCACCATCGTCACCGTCTGTGTCTGTCCAAAGCTGCTGGTGGCGAGTTCCACCGGATTCAGTTCCTCTTCTGTATGAATTAATCCGGCACTCTCCCCTGGCAGATCTATGCCTGTTCTTTGACCAAACCCGAAGATCTTATTGTATTTGCTAAATTTCGCTCTTCCGAGATCTTCTCCGATCTTCATAAGGGCGCTGTTGCAGGATTCCATCAAGCTCTTCTGTAGTGATACCACATTATGGCCGCTGCGAACCGCACAGTGAATTTCTGTTCCCGCCACGTTTTTTACTCCGGTACACATAAAGGAGTCTGAGTCTTTTACCGTCCCCTCATCCAACGCCGCTGCCACCGTAAATGGTTTGTAGGTAGATCCTGGCTCGAAATCATGAGCGATACAGAAATTTGACCACATCTCCATCAAATTTTTAGTCGTGGTTTCTTCATCCATCCCTGCAATTTCTTCCTGGGTGTACATCAGAGAGAGATCTCTTGGTTCATTCAGATTATAATTGTTCTGGGAAGCCATGGCGAGTATCTCTCCATTTTTCGGATTCATTATCAGAACACCTATGTTTTTTGCCCCTACATCCCTATTATACTTTTTGATCTGCTGTTCTACAATTCTCTGTACATTGGCGTCCAGCGTCAACACCACGGAATTTCCATTCACGGCCTTTTTTACCGTTCTCTGAAAATCCATATTGGCATCAAAATAGCCATACTCTCTGCCATTTTTTCCGTTGAGCTTATCGTTGTAGCTCCCCTCCACACCATAGGTACCTTGATTTTCTGAGGAAGTAAATCCTATAACGTTAGCACCTATCGTATCCAGCGGATACTCTCTGGTAAATATTTCCTCAAACCATACGCCCTGTATTTTTTTATTCTTCTTCATCTCCTCTTGAAATTCAGAGATCTGCTTCCTGGTAAGTTCTTTCAGCCCATCCACATGCTGGTACATAGATTTTGGACGCTCCGCAAGAATTTTTTCTATGTTGCTGGTATCAAAGGCAAAATACTGGGCGATCTTCGCCAAAGTTTCTGCCTTCACCTCCGCATCTGCCAAAATCGTTCTCGGCTCTAAAATCAGGTTGAATTTACGAACGCTCTGGGCAAGAATCGTACCATTACGGTCCTTGATCGCCCCCCGTCTGAAACTCAGCACTTTATTGGTATAGGACTGCTGGGAAAACACCTGCTTTTTATAGGCATCTCCATTGTCCCTGTTCAACGTGTATATTCTTATGCCAAGTGCCAGAAACAGAAGAAAAACAAACACCAAAAAGAGAAAGAGGGTTTGTCTCATCCCTCTTGTAAATCTTTTTGGTCTTCTTCTTATCCTGTGGACTCTTCTTCGGATCACCATTCCAATTCACCTTTTCCTACTTATTATGCAGTCTCACCTGTGTACTCTTTTTGCTTTCATAAGTAAAAATCTGGTCGCTCTTAGCACTTTTCATCCCGAGCTCCTTCGTTGCTTTTTTATAGATCGCTCCCAGATCCAGCTCTTCTTCTAGCTCCTGAAGTGCATTGGAATTTTCCTTTTCCATCTCCACCACTTCGCTCTCAAGTCCTACCACACCTTTACTAAGATAGGTATTCTGAAACTGCAGTTTTAGATAATAATAGCACACTGAGAACGCTATGGCAAATGTTATTACGATAAGCGCGACGGAAACTCGGTCTACCCGTCTTCTCACCGGCTGCGGTCTTCTCCTGGGCCGCCTGCCCGGCTCTCCTTCGATGCGCCTCGCCGGCTCTGCGCTTAGCTTTCGCGCCGTATTTCCGTATATATAAGTCGTCTTTCCTGCCATCCAATAAATCCCCCTAGTCTCTCCGTTCAAAGATTCGAAGTTTAGCGCTCTTTGAGCGTTTGTTTCCTGCTAGTTCTTCCTCCCCTGGAAGAATCGGTTTTCTTGTAATCACTTTCCCTTTTGTTTTATTTCCACAGACACACACCGGAAAATCTGGCGGACAAGTGCAGGGATGTTCCATCCTGCGATAAAAATTCTTCACCATCCGATCTTCCAGCGAATGAAAGGTGATGACACACAACCTTCCTCCATCTGCCAGCAGCGACACCATATCTCCCAACGCTTCCTGGAGAACCTCAAGCTCATGGTTGACCTCAATACGGATCGCCTGAAAGCTTCGTTTCGCCGGGTGCCCCTTACTTTTTTTGGCCTTTGCGGGCATGGAAGCACGAATGATATCCACCAATTCTCCTGTGGTCTCTATCGCCCTTTCCTGTCGTCTCTGTACAATATGCTTTGCGATACTTCTGGCAAAGCGCTCTTCTCCATAATCCCTAAGTATCTGGCATAATTTCTCCTCTGGATAGGAATTCACCACATCTGCAGCAGTCAGCGTCTGCGTGCGGTCCATCCGCATATCCAGCGCAGCATCTGCCATGTAGGAAAATCCTCTCTCCTCCGTATCCAACTGATAGGATGACACTCCCAAATCCAAAAGGATACCGTTCACCTCATCGATCCCCTGTTCGGCAAGTACCTGTTTCATATGTACATAATTGCTTTTTATGATCGTAACTTTGTCTCCAAATTCGCAGAGCCGCTCCGTCGATGCCTTGATGGCATCCTCGTCCTGATCGATGCCGACGAACCTTCCCCTTTCGGAGAGACGTCTGCAGACCTCATAACCGTGACCAGCCCCGCCAAGAGTACCATCTACATAGATTCCCTCTGGATCGATATTCAGACCTTCGATACATTCCTTTAACAGCACTGATATGTGATTAAATTCCATCGTTTCCTCCATTCAGCCATTGAGCTGTCCGCGCCGCCTGGTCTGGCAGCCTCCAGGCACCAGGATCAGTACGAAAGTCCAAGTTCAGACATATGTTCTGCGATCTCATCTACATTTTCAAAGTCATCATTTTCATCCCAATGTTCCTTACTCCATATCTCGATCTTGCTCATTACTCCCACAAAGACAATATCCTTTTCCAATCCTGCCTTTTCTCTCAAATTGGCGGGAATCAGAACGCGTCCCTGCTTGTCCACATCGCAGGGTGCAGCTCCTGCCATGAAATATCTCTGTAATTTACGGGCTTCCTTGCTGCCCGGAAGTTCTCTCAGTTCTTTGACGAAGTCCTGCCACTCACTCTCTGGATACACAAACAGACATCCATCCAGTCCCAGTGTCACAACAAAAGAATCCCCGAGCTGTTCTCTGAACTTTGCCGGGATGATGACTCTTCCTTTTGTATCGATACTGTGTTCATAAGTACCCATGAACATAAGACTTCACCAACTTCCCTCCGTGAAAAGTGTGACTAAAACAGTGAGCAAAGTCATGAGAAATATCATGCTTGCATGAATATTTCGCATGATTGTGCGAACGTCCATCATGAGGAACGGAGCAATGCGATAAGCAGTGCGGGAGTTCCGAATGGTGGAGGGCTGGTAAAGCTGCGTAGCAGCGGTGCTAAGCGCCAGTGGCGCTTGTTAAGCACGGACCGAATCGGAGATGAGACCAGCCCGGTGTTTTTAGTCATGAAAATGTTTATGCTGCCTGTGGCGGCATGTTTAAAAGCATGTTTTAAACCACCACTTCAAACCACTTTACTCCACTTCGCTCCACTTTTAATTAGATTTTACTCCACTTTAGGGATTTAGGCAAGCATTTTTTTGACACGCATTTGATCACATTTGATGTAAAACTTCATTTTTTATTAGCCTTAATATAACCCAACCACCACATCTAGTTTTCATCTAAAAAAAACACCACATCCAGTACAAGATATGGTGTTTGTAATTAATTGTAAGTTTTTGTCGTCGAAAGCTTAAATTATTAAATGCTAATTTTTCCCTTTCTAAAACGCCCGGGAGAGACCCCCGTCTTTTTTTAAAACTAACTAAAATACAAAGAAAGGAGAGTAAGATGAAAAGGAAAATATTAGCACTTATCCTTATTCTTACAATGACAGCGACTATGGAAAATCTGCACGTGAACATTTCAAGGGCAGCTGAGGAAGATCGTCTCGGAATTTCCAACGGTTTTCTGCTTGCCGACGAATGGACTTCCGCCACCGTATATGTAGACACAAACCAGGAGGAAGTCAGCCGTGACGGCGACAATGAATACTGCGATCTCGAAATCATTGCCAACACATTTGCAGAGGATGTGGAGACGTCCTTTCCTCCTGTGATTACTTCGGGATCAGTCAGGCTCTTGTCATCAGCGGTTCCAACAAACGCGGTGCCATGTACGGTTTATTTCACATCTCCGAACGAATCGGTGTATCTCCCTGGGTCTATATGGCAGATGCTGTACCAGTACGACATTCTGCTGTATACCTCGATCCCGGTCTGTTGGAATTTAACCAGCCCGAGTCCTATTTGTCAAAGGAGCCTTCCGTGAAATACCGGGGATTTTTTATCAACGACGAATCACCTTCTTTTACTGGTTGGGCACAGCAGGCATTCCGCGGTCTAAATGAAGACTGTTACCAGCACGTCTTTGAGCTGATCATCCGGATGAAAGTCAACTACCTGTGGCCTGCCATGTGGGGAAACAGTTTTTCTGACGAAGGAAAATCTAAATCCTTCCGGCTGGCCAATGCGGTACTTGCCGGCCACCGCAAATGTCACCCGTATGATGATCTTCAAATCATTCAATGATTTTTATGCCAAACAAAATAGTTCACTGGCAAATATATATGCTTCTCTTGTGGAAGAATGTATCTAATATGACAAGGAACTGACAGACTACTACAATAATGATATGACAAATGGCAAGTGGAAAAAAATGATGTCATCTCCCCATGTTGGATTTGTGACCTGGAACTCTGATGGCTGGAGTTATCCCAAAACTAAATGGATCACTTTATCCGAAGATAGCAAAATGCTGGTTTCTGTGGACTGGACAAAAGTTCGTTCCGACAAAACAGGTACCGTAGTCATAAAAGGAAATGATCAGACCGTCAAACTGAAAGTTCAGACCTCTTATACCGATTACAAAAGCAAGGGAATCGGTACACATATCGAGAGCCATGATGTGGTCACCATAGATGGGAAGGAATATGCAAATAATGCAGGCTCTACAGACGGCGTCTCCTGGGAATGTATTCATGGTTACGGAAGATACGATTCTGTCATGAAGATGTTCCCTGTCACAGAGAGCTTTACGAAAAAAACAGGCAATACATACCAGGTCAAAGTCGGAAACAACACAAGAACTGTTACCGAATACGAGCCGCCCACAGAGGCGCCATACCTGGAGTATAGGTTCTATGTGGATGAAGATGATGATTATACATTTACCGCCTATACCACACCCACCAATAATATATTCAAGCCCTCCGACTGGGGTTATGTGCCAGTAGAACTATTTTATGGAATCCAGGTAGATGACAACCAGATACAAAATGTCAACTCCCTGCCGGACGGAAAATATATCTCCTATGCCGCCGATGGCGACAACCGGTGGAAAGACGGAATCATGAACAACATTCATGTTTTTGCCTCAAAGAGACTCCTATACCAGGACCTACACCAGAGCCAACTCCGGCTCCCAGCAGCAATCCGGAACCTGTACCACAACCGGGAACAACTCAGCCTGTGCCGACACAACCGGCAGCAACACAAGGTACTGGCAGATCAAGCACAAAGAAACTTGCCAAAGGAAAAACCTTTCTTTATAAAAAAATAAAGTATAAGGTTTCCAGCCTGAAAGGTAAAAGCGGAACTGTATCCCTTATTACCACATCCAAAAAGAACCTGAAACAGGCAGTCATACCTGCTACACTCCAGATCCAGGGACATAAACTCAAGGTGACCTCCATCGAAAAAAATGCCTTCCGCAGCTGCATCAAACTGAAAAAGAGGTAGTGTAAATAAGTTTGTGTTTTTGGAAATAAATAGCTCCTTTTTGGTAAGAATTAGGATATGGAAATTCTTATCGAAAAGGAGTGTTTTTATGCCAGTAGCAAAGGAACAAATTCGACAGATTATCTCAGAAAACAACTTAAGCAGCGTC
>CAJTFB010000021.1 GCA_910575665.1 Eubacteriaceae bacterium | reverse complement strand
GTAATCTGCACCAGTTCATAAAAAATGGTGCGTCACTTGAAGCTGTTTTGAAATTGGTAGGGTAGTTTTGTGCAAATTTCTATATTTGCTCATTTATAGATAACAAGTATTTTGCGTTGAAAGAAGAATATAATACAGAATTATTCTGAATTATATTATAATTTGTAATATGCTACCTTTTTTATTCTGTTATATATATAAAATAATAGCGAAAAAGGATAAAAATGACCAAAAAACGGATTTATTTGTCTGTTTATGCAGCTGTTGTAGATTTTTATAAAGAAATGGGTTAATATACGATTGAAATCTTTATTTAATATTTTTATGAA
Organism: Eubacteriaceae bacterium; assembly: GCA_910575665.1. Lineage (GTDB taxonomy): Bacteria > Bacillota > Clostridia > Lachnospirales > Lachnospiraceae > Eubacterium_F. Next base: position 70,064 of record CAJTFB010000021.1, on the reverse strand, counting down.
GGGAGGTACTCCATGAAAAAGAATGGTGTAAATAAGTCGGCAAAATTGGTGGCAAAGGCACTGAATGGCGTGTTACGAGCGGATGCAAATTCAACATCATGTTTTATAGTATACCAGCCAAAAGTACCAGAAAGTTTGTCACGGTTTAGGAGAACAAAGTAATGGAACACGTATTAAGTTTGTTCAGCAAATGGCTGATTAAGCATGATGCTATCAAACCGAACGACAGAGAATAATATGAGTACGCAATCTATAGTTTTCTGATTTCCATTGTACCGCTAGTAATCTTTATGGTTACTAGTGGCGCAATAGGAATGTTACAGGAGGCAATGTTGATTGTCGTCCCTTTTATAATTACAAGGAAATTTAGTGGCGGGTATCATGCGAAACACGCTTATGTATGTTTGCCCGCATCTGCAGGATTATTAGTAATATGTTTGTATGTAGTGGTTCATGTCAGAAGTAGTTGGATTTTATGCACCTTATTCGTAATTGGAGGAATTAGTATTGTAATCAATAGTCCTATTGACTCAGAAAATAGGAAATTATCAAGGGATGAAATGAAAGAATATAAACGTATGACTTGTATGATTGTGGCCCTTAATATGTTGTTGTATATGGTTTTCATTTTTTTTGGAGCAGAGCGTTATTCGATATGTTTGGTGGTCAGTTTGATGTTAACGGCTTTACTGCAAGCTCCATGTATACTGCGAAAGAGATTGAGAAGAAAAAGAACACGTATTTGATGCGTTAGCAGGAAAGTATACAAAAAAATATAATAATTAATATTAAACTTAAAATGTGGAAACTGGATAAATGTTTTAGATTTTTCCAAAAATGAAGAGAAAATGTCATTTCATGCAAAAGGCATTGAAGTTTTATAGAATTTTTATACAATATAAATAATACACGTGAGCACATATTGTAAACACGAAATGAGTTGTACGGATGAAAGCGCTAATGTGGTATGTGAATCAAACGGTAACTGGTTTAGAGCAATATTCTGGAAAGGAGCTTACATGTCACAAATAAGTGTTAATAATTTAACCTTCCACTATGAGGGGAGTTTTGATAACATTTTTGAGAATGTATCGTTTTCTATTAATACTAGTTGGAAATTGGGTTTAATCGGACGTAATGGTAAAGGTAAAACCACTTTTTTGAATTTGCTGCAGGGTAAATACCAATATAGTGGATCAATGGATTCCAATACTAAGTTTGAATATTTTCCATACTGTATTCCGGACGCTCAACTGTCTTTGTCTGCAGCGGAGTTTGTTGAGGATATCAAGCCCGGATGTGAAACGTGGAAGGTTATCCGAGAGCTGTCGCAGCTCAGAGAAACTGCTGAGATTTTATATAGGCCATTTAATACTTTAAGCTTTGGTGAACGTACTAAAATTTTGTTAGCTGTGCTTTTTTCCGATGAAAACGATTTTCTCTTAATCGATGAACCGACCAATCACTTGGAACAAGAAGCGAGAGAATGCATAAAAGATTATCTTGCTTCTAAAAAAGGTTTTATTTTGGTTTCGCATGACAGAGATTTGCTTGACGCTTGCATAGATCATGTGCTTGTGCTGAATAGGAAAACCATAGAGGTTCAGAGTGGCACTTTTTCGAGCTGGTGGGAAAACAAGCAGCGAAAAGATCAATTTGCTATTGCTGAAAACGAAAAACACCGCAAAGAAATAAAAAAGCTTAAACAGGCAGCTAAGCGTACCTCGGAATGGGCTGATAAAAATGAGCACACCAAGATCGGTTTCGACCCTATAAAAGAACACGATAGGTTCATAGATACACGTTCATTTATTGGTACAAAAACGAAAAAGATGCAGAGCAGAGTTAAGCAGATAGAAAAGCGTATTGAAAGAGAAATCGAGGAGAAAGAAGGTCTTTTGCAGGATCTAGAATGCCTGGCTGATTTAAAGTTGGTTCAACTGGATCACCACAAAAAGTTGTTGGTTAATGTTAAAGATTATGGTTTGAAATACTCGAACGTTAAGGTTCCTGTTTTTCCAGAGTTATCGTTTTCAATTTCAAAAGGTGACCGCATTGCAATGCACGGCAAAAATGGCTGCGGGAAAACCACTCTTATAAAAATGATATTGAAGAAAAGTGGTTGCGGTCTTATTCAGTCAGAGATTGAAGAAAAGGGACTTTGTGAGGTGGCTTCGGGGCTTGTGATATCTTACGTTAGTCAGGATACATCGGGGCTGGCAGGACAGATATCGGATTACTGTATAAAGCATAATCTCAATCAAAGTTTATTCTGCACCATGTTAAGGCAGCTTGACTTTGACCGTTCGCAGTTCCTAAAAAATATGGAGGATTTTTCAGATGGTCAAAAGAAAAAGGTTCTTATCGCTTCAAGCCTTCTTACTCCTGCGCACCTTTATATTTGGGATGAACCGCTTAATTACATTGATATTTTTTCAAGAATACAAATTGAAAAACTGATTCTCGATTATCAGCCTACCATGCTTTTTGTAGAACATGACATAAGATTTAGAGAAAAAATCGCTACGCATACAATTGAGTTCAGCTGACGCCTGTGATGTTTAAAGGAGCAAGAAGTATGTAAATTCTCCGAATAAGAGTAATTTTGTATCTGAGGATAAATCTTATACACCAAATTATATTATGAGTTTTTTGTAACTATGTGGTTTTGGTCACTATTTGATGAATTATTATGAAAAATCAGTTATAAAGAAAGGAAAGTAATGTGAAAAAACTAGGGATTATCGGAGCGGGTACTATGGGAACAGACGTCTCAATCGACGCACTGTTTCACGGATTTCAGGTTATGCTTGTTGATATAAGCAACATTGCTTTAAAAAATGCACAAAAAAAAGTAAGAAGAACCTTGCGCATGGGTTCTGTGATAAGTCCAGATTATAGTAATTATTCGATGGATTATGTTAATGATCATTTGATTGTTACGGAGAATATTGACGATGTAAAGTATTGCGACGTTATTGTTGAAAATGTTTGTGAGAAAATTGAGGAAAAAGAAAAGGTATATTGTAGACTTAATGAGATTTGCAGTGAAGATACTCTGTTAGTTGCTAATACTTCCTGCATATCTATCACTCGAATCGCTAATAATGTTGTAAATCCAAGGCGAGTTATTGGCGTTCATTTTATGAATCCCGTTTATCTTAAAAAGGTTGTTGAGGTCATAAGAGGATATTATACAGATGATGAATGCGTTGATAGGGTTAAGCATTTTATTGGTGAATTCGGAAAGAAGGGCATTGTTGTAAATGATTATCCTGGATTTGTTTCAAATCGTGTGTCCCATCTATTCATGAACGAGGCCGCTTATACTGTTATGGATGGAGTAGCAACAGTACATCAAGTGGATGATATTTTTAAGCAGTGCTTCGGTCATAAAATGGGTCCGCTTGAAACTGCTGATCTTATTGGTATTGACGTAGTTGTTGATTCGCTCAATATTCTTTATGAAAGTTACCAGGATTCAAAGTTCAGATGCTGTCCACTGTTAAAAAAGATGGTTGCTGCCGGTTTGCTAGGAAGAAAAAGTGGTAAAGGCTTTTATAATTATTGATTCGGAGGAAATATGAAATATGAAAACTGGTATATTGCCGCCAGCTGTTTTGTTGGTCGAGTTCAATGACAGAGAGTTGAGATTATCGGATTGTAGTGAGCAGGGGATCAGCGTTTGGAGTGTGGATAAGCTCGACTTTAAAAAGAGTGCTCTTGTTTTGAAATTTTTTGGCGATGATACTTACAATTACGAAAAAATAGAGATTGTACAGTTCGAAAACAATGAATGCATTGATAATGGCGTATTTTATGAATATAAAATAAAAATCAATGATAAGCGGTATAAAATCAAATACAAGCAGCTTTTAGGGCGCCTTAATTCCATTAATGAATTCAATGACAGCTGCTATGATTTTTACATGGATTATGAATCGGCAAAGAATGAATGGTTCAAGGATGTGCTGAAATACGACGACGAATGCAGGGAGATTTTTTCAAGCGTTCAGAATTGTTTTGTGGCGGAAAATATTGACGATTATCAGCTGTTTCTTGAAAATTCTGTACAAACTTACCTGAACACGAAATTAAAGCGCAGCAATTTAGAATCTTTCTTTTCCCTTGTCAATTTTTCAAGAGTTTATATCGGTAACCAGTATTGCCACAATCTGTTTCCTTGTAAGGAGCAGCTGATAAAGCTTATGGATAAAGCACTTATAGAGGGATTGGAGATCACTGCAGCATTTACATATATCCGTGAAAATATGATTGATAAAACTCGTGAGCAGGTGCAGAGTATTTACAACTGGTGTGTTAAAAACGATAAGACAGTTGAGATAATTGTAAACGATTGGGGGATGTTGGATATTCTTCTTGATAAAAAGGATAGGCTTGTTCCCGTGCTTGGCGTACTGCTTAATAAAAGGAAAAAAGATCCACGAACAGCAAGAAAGATAGGTATTGAAAATTATACTTCATTCTTGGAGGAAAACAATTTAAACGCGCCACATTTTTGTCAATTCTTAAAAAGCAGAGGGATAAACAGAATAGAATATGAAAGTCATGGTATTCCTAATAAATATGCGCAGGCAAAGGCGAGTCTTGTTTTCCCATATTATCAGACAAATACATCACAGTATTGTCCGCTTTATGCACAATGTGTTCACCTTAACAGAAATTTCCAAGAGTTTATTACCGCTTGTCCTAAGTATTGTAGAAATTTTGTTATGACTTTTCCGAAGAATGTAAATGCAGTGGGCAGATATAATTCAATTTTTGGCATCGACAGCGATCTGTTTAGTAATAAGAAAGCCTTGTCTGAAGTGAAAAGTTTGCCTATAGATCGCTTGGTTCTGAATATTTAGGGCAATACCGCATTATCACTGCGCTATTCAGCGTTAAGTATAAATGTTGAAAAGGCTCTATGGAAAGGAGTATAGTGTTAATTCAAAATAACACTTAGTAATTATTTATGAAAATTGTTGCACCTTTACGTTGTGTTGATAATTATGAAAGATTAGTTGAAGCTGGGGCTGACGAATTCTTTTGCGGTTATAATTCACACAGATGGCTGGAACAATATGCAAATATTGTTCCTATGAATAGAAGGGAATATCTACTTACTGCTAATATTTGTTCGCTTGAGGAGATGAAAATATTAGGGGCTTTGGTAAGGAAGTACCATAAGTTAGTTAAAATTACTTTCAATTCCCTCTATTATCTTAGAGAGCAGTATGATGAGATAGTAAAGGTAATCGATCAGCTTATGAAATATGGATTCGATACTTTTATTATTTCTGATCTTGCGCTTATCATGTATTTGAATAAAAATCATGTTGATTGCAAGATACACCTCAGCGGTGAAACGGCTGAGGTGAACAGTCTTATGATTGATATGATAAAAGATTATAATGTTACACGGTTTATTTTCCACAGAAAAAATTCTGTTGAGGATATTAAATCGTGCATTGCAAATTGTTCCTGTGGAAATATGGAATTCGAGGCCTTTATGCTTAATGAGCTCTGCCCATATACCGGTGCATTTTGCAATTCGTGGCACTGTGACGAATTGACGCATCTATGCAAATTACCGTTCAGGATAGAAAAGTTTAATCCGAACATAAATTGCTTTGCTGATGTGGAAAAGAATATGCGAATTTTTAACAGGGTTTCAAGGAGTAGTTTTAGAAACAGCAGCGAACGTGGTGAAGAGGCTTACAGATTCGGCGCTACAGGATGTGGTGTTTGTAAGATATTTGAGCTTGAAAAGGCAGGTGTAGGGTTCGTTAAAGTTGTTGGACGTGATAAAGATATTGAGCTTATTGAAAGGGATATACGCATATTAAGAAGATTATTGGATTTTGTGCCCAAATCTGGTAACAGTGTTGATTTCGGCAGGCAGGCAAAGCGTGAGGTCAATATGGGGCATTGCAATGAGTTTTGTTACTATAGATAATGAAAGGAGACTATGATGTTTGAAGAAACTCTAATAAATTTATTTAAGGAAGTAGCAAGGGATGAAAATATTACATCCGATACACCGATTGGCGAAAACATTATCAATTCTATCAATTATGTGAAGTTTATTGTTGCCATTGAGGATGAATTTAATATTGAGATTCCCGACGAGTACTTGGATTTAAGCAAATTCAATACTGTTAAGGATATAGCTTTGTTGGTGCAGGAATTATTAAAATAATATAGGAATTAAGATATGAAAAAGAAAGAAATTAAATGTGTAATTTGGGATCTTGATAATACCCTTTGGAATGGTATACTCTCAGAGGATAAGGAAGTAAAACTTCGTGAAGATGCAAAAAATATGATTATCGTACTGGACAGTAGAGGTATTTTAAACTCCATTTCCAGTAAAAATAATTATGACGACGCCATGAAAAAACTGGAGGAATTCGGACTCAGCCAGTATTTCCTTTACCCCGAGATAAACTGGAATCCTAAGTCTGATTCTGTTGGCAAAATAGTTAAACATCTGAATATCGGTATGGATACCATACTTTTTATTGATGACAGCGAATTTGAACGTAATGAAGTTACCAGTGTTTACCCAGAGGTTATGACGGATGATGGTGCTGATCTTGTAAAGCTGCTTTCGAATGAAATACTAAATCCTGAGTATACCACGATCGACGCCAGGAATAGAAGACAAATGTATTTGGAATCGATAAAAAGAAATTGTGTGGAGGAAAGCTTTATTGGTACAAATGAGGAATTTCTTAAATCAATAGATATGCGGTTTTGCATTCGCCAGGCTAGAGAAGATGACCTTAACAGGGTGCAGGAGCTTACTGTCCGTACTCATCAATTGAATTCCACAGGCGTTACCTATAGCTTTGAGGAGCTGGATGAATATCGCAAAAGCGGAGACCATAAGCTGTATGTCTGTGAGCTTATAGACAAATTTGGTTCATATGGCAAGATCGGTATTGCATTGGTTGAGTTGGGCAAAGAGTGGCATCTTAAGCTGTTACTTATGTCATGTCGTGTTATGAATAGAGGAGTAGGTACGGTTCTGCTCAGTTACATTATGGGTGAAGCAAAAAAAAATAACTCTATACTACTTGCTGATTTTATGCAAACAGATAGAAACAAGGTCATGTATGTTTCATATAAATTTGCTAATTTTAAGGAGCGTTCAAACGATGGAAAGGGCAACATTGTTTTTGAAAATGATTTGTCAATCATTCCAAAGATACCGACTTATCTTACTCTTATAACCGAATGCTAAAGGTTTTGCAGTTTAGGGTATCGGTGCATTAAAACTTTATATGGACCGCAGAGATACTTTTCATATATTACTATTAATTATTTGTGAGGAAGATTAAAATGATAAGAGAAAAAATTAGAGATTTAATACAGAAAAATTTAGTTATGGAAAATGAGGTAGAGGAACTAAAAGACAGTGATAATATCTTTGAAATGGGATATGTTAACTCACTTTTTGCCATGAAACTTGTAACATTTGTTGAGGATGAATTCGATATTATTATCGAAAATGATGAGTTGAACATTGAGAATTTCTCTACAATAAACAACATTGTTATCTTTATTGAAGGAAAACTTTGATTTTAGTTGCTGAGGTAAATATATGGAGCTTAATCGTGAGCGGATTAGAGAAATTTGCACAAAAGAAAACATATCGGGAGTTTCTGTCGCTGTAATTGAAAACGGAAAGGTAAGTAAGACAGAAGTTGTTACCTCTAAAAAGGAAGAGGGCTCTATGACAAAGCATTCTGTCTTTCAAATGGGTTCCGTATCTAAGCTAGTAACTGCATGGGCTGTACTTTTACTTCATAAAAAAGGAAAGTTAGATATTGACGCTCCCGTTAACAAATATTTAACACAATGGAAGCTGCAAAGCAAATATGGTAATGCAGACAATATAACTATTAAAATGATTCTTGCACATTACGGCGGTATAAATCAAAAAAGTTATTTTGGTATAAGTAATGCAGATAAACTGGAGACTACCCTTCAATACTTGAGCAGAAAAAAGGTGAAAGTGACTTATGAACCGAATATCAAACCAATTTATTCCGGTGGTGGTTATGTGGTTTTACAACTGCTTATTGAAGAAATAAGTGGTATGGAGTTTTCAACATTTGTAGAAAAGTTTATATTTTCCCCATTGGATATGAAGGGTTCTACTTTTGATGCAAAAAAAACGGATAGCAGTAATTTATCAAATTGTTACGACTTTTTAGGACATCGCTGTAAACGCTATTTGTATTCCCAAAAGGCTGCAGCGGGATTGTATTCTACTATAGGTGATATGTCTCGGTTCGCAATTGAAAATATGAATCCGAATAACTTGGTAATCGGTGAAATGTTGGAAAAATTGCAGAAAAGATATAAACGAACTTTCCCGAACTGTCTGGGCTGTTACGCTTTCAGTGCAAGTAAAAAAAAACTTATTGCAAGCAAGGGCATTAACCGTGGTTGGTTTTCCTGCATTCTTCTTTTGCCTAATGAAGGTAGTAGTTTAGTATATCTTTCTAACAGCAACAGAGGACAAAAGCTTTTTTCAGTTCTCGCTAAAGAATGGATGGAAGATAATTGCTTTTTCATTAGCAGGGAATATGAAAAATTTTTCAGGTGTACAGCTATAAGGCAGACTTTGTGTAACACGCATTAATCAGTTGTTTACCTTTCCTTGAGGATGGTTATCATTCCTTTAACTAAAATAGGAATTAATTGGTGAAGCGATAGTGTATATTTCATTTCAGATCTATTAATTAGTATAGGAGGAAACGAAAATTGTCAGTTAGAAAGATAAAAAAAGATAATATTGAAGATATAGTAGAAATTAACCGTGTTCAAGAAGGTATGCTGTTTTATTACCTAGAAGATCCTGGAAGTGCTCGTTATTTTGAACAGCTTTGTCTTGAGATTGAGGGTGAGATAGATATAAAAAAGATTAAGGCGGCTTGGGAGAAGGTCGTCGAAAATAACAAGGCACTGCGTTCTGTTTTCAGGTGGAGTGGCTTAGAACAGCCTATACAGATAATATTGAAAAAGGCTGAACTAGTTTTTTTAGAATATGATTATTCAAAGATAAAAAATGAAAATGCTTTAAAGGAAAAATGCAAAGCACTGATTTTTCAGGATAGGGAAAAAATGTTCTCAATTGATGAGATACCCTTTCGTATTACATTTTGTAAAAAAACAGAAAGAGAATGCTTGCTTATCATTAGTAATCATCATATTATTTTGGATGGTTGGAGTACAGGTATTATCTTAAATCAGTTTATCAGGTTCTATAATGATGAGAAATATAGCGTCGGTAAGCAGATATTTAGGATTTCTGATTATGCTGATTATATGCGTTGTTATCCTCGCACTGATGGTATTGCTTATTGGAAAAATTATTTGAGCAATATTGATTCACCTACGTTTTTGGAATGCAAAAGCAGTGCAAAAGGCGAAAATGAATACTGCAGTGTTAATATAAACCGTAGCAGAATAATTGATTTTGTTTCTGTCAATAAGATAACTATGGCAGAATTTTTTTATATGGCATGGGCTATGTTGCTGCGAAACTATGCAAATTGTAATGATGTGGTTTTTGGTACGACTATTTCTGGGCGAAATATTGCCGTTCCTGGTATTGATAAGGCTACCGGTTTGTTTATAAATACTTTGCCCATAAGAGTTAACGTGACGGATGACGGAAACCTCGGCGATCTATTTGGCAACATAAGAAAAAGTTTGGTTGACAGACAGGAATACGAGCTTATTTCTCAGTCTGAGATCAATCAGGCACTTAAATTAGGCGCTAGCGAATCTATGTATGACTCTATTGTTGTAGTTGAGAATTATCCCTTGGATAAAACTATGGGTGAAGGCGATAAGCTTCACCTCAAAGATTACAGTATTTACGAAAAGACAAATTATAATATCACCGTTAATATTGCAGAAAAATCTGAACTTATTGAAATAAAATTCCTTTATAACAATGAGAAGTTTGATGATCCATATATTAAAAATATGCTGGAGCATTTTGTAAATATCATTGAAAATATTGCAAAATTTGAACTCTCGGAAAAATGCGTAAATGTTGAGATGCTTTCGGAGGCTGAAAAAAGACAGATTATTGAAGAATTTAATGATACAACCTGCAGCTACCGTAGTGATTCATGTGTTCATTTTGAGTTTGAAAGGATTGTAGAGAGATACCCAGAAAGATGTGCTGTTAAATATGACGGCGACTCTCTTACATATCGTGAGTTAAACAATATTGTCAATTATTATGCATACAATTTAAGATCAGCGGGGGTAGTAAGTAATTCTATTGTAGGCATACTTTTTGAACGCTCTTTTGATATGATTATTGCTATTCTTGCCGTGCTTAAGGCGGGTGGTGCATATATGCCTATCTCTCTCGACGCTCCTGAAAAAAGACTGCACTATATGATAGAAAATAGCGGCGTTGAACATATAATGACTGTTTCTGCATTCAATGAAAAAATTGAAAATATCCCAGCAATAAATATCATAAATCTTGATAAAATGTCTTATGACGAATCAACGGTTTACGAAAATCCTGTTCATATCAACGAGATGCATGACCTTGTGTATATCATTTATACCTCAGGAAGTACTGGTATTCCTAAGGGAGTTATGATTGAGCACCATTCTCTGATGAATCGCATAGGCTGGATGGATAAGGCATACTCTATAGATATTGATGATACCGTGTTGCAAAAAACTCCATACACCTTTGACGTTTCTGTCTGGGAGTTATTGTGGTGGAGTCAAAAGGGTGCGTGCCTGTATTTAATGAAACATGGCGAAGAAAAAAAACCGGAGAAAATTCTTGACGTTGTTTTTGAAAATAATATAACCGTTATGCATTTTGTTCCTGCAATGTTTTCGGTATTTATCGAATATTTTGAGGATAGTAAAGCAGATATCGAGAAAATGGCAAGTTTGAAGCGTATCTTTACTAGTGGTGAAGCACTTAATGCAAATCAGGTAAACCGTTTTTACAAGTTAAATGATAAAACAGATATTGTGAATTTATACGGTCCCACAGAAGCAGCTATAGATGTTTCTTGTTATCATTGTAGCAGGGGAGAGGTTTTTACGAGTATACCTATAGGGAAACCGATCGATAATACAAAACTGTTTATCGTTAATTCTGCACAAAATATTCAGCCTATCGGTGTTGCAGGAGAATTATGCATTTGTGGTGTTAACCTTGCAAGAGGCTATTTGAATAAACCTGAGCTTACAGAAGAAAAGTTTTGTTCCGGTTCGAGAGATATTAATGAGCGCTTTTACAAAACAGGTGATGTAGCTCGTCTTTTGCCTGACGGCAATATTGAATATTTGGGAAGATGCGATGATCAGGTAAAGATAAGAGGCTTACGTATAGAACTGGGAGAGATCGAAAACGTTATAGGAAAATTTGACGGTATCAGCGAGGTTGTGGCTGCCGTCATAAAAAGCAAAACAGGTGATGATCAAATAGTTGCCTACTACGTTCCCAAGGCTTCGAATGTGATTGTTGATATAAATGAGTTGAAAAAGTTTATGCTGCGTTATTCTCCTGAATATTTCATTCCTGCTTATTTTGTAAAAATAGATGAGATGCCGAAGTCTACTAACGGAAAAATAGACCGCAAGGATCTTTTAAAATTAAAAGTAGATGCGGAAAGCCGCTTTCAATATAAAGCTCCAGAAACAGAGATACAGATTAAAATAGCTGAAGTTTGGAGTTCGCTTATCGATATAGAGAAGTTTGGTGTTGATGATAATTTCTTCATGCTCGGAGGAGATTCTATTCGTGCTATTCGTCTTGTAAGCAAGTTGAATAAGGTATTTGGTGTTAATATTTCAATTTCGGATCTGTACCATAACAGTACGATCTCCGGTTTGGAAGAGCTTATTGTTAATTTCTCCGAAAACAGTGAAGCTGCGGTTAGGAGAAGGATAACCGAAGAGCTTGAGAAAAAAGGAAAGGAATTTCTTTCCGTGAGCGCCGACACAGAAAATATAGAGGATATTTTTCCGCTTACCGACATTCAAAATGGTATGTTGCTATATTATCTAAAGGACGATAAAAAGGACGTTTATTTTGAGCAGTTTGTATTTGAGGCTAAATATAAAGATTTTGACAGCGAAAAATATAAGCGGGCTTTAGAATATATGGTTGAGGAAAATCCTATACTGCGTACCGCCTTTGATATGGATGAGTATTTGCAGCCTGTTCAGATCGTATATAGAAATTATGAAATAGATTATAGTTACATACGTTTTGATAATCAGGCTTTTGCAAAAAAACATCTTGAAAAATTACTTGCCGAAGATAAAGCACGAAAATTTGATATAACTAAAGATGAAAAGCTTTGGCGCTTTATGATCGTTAACATAAACGATGAATTTGAGTATTTCATTATTACCTGTCACCATGCTATTCTTGATGGCTGGAGCGTTAACTATATGATGGCTGCGATACATGAAAGATATTTGAAACTACATAGTGGAGAGGGCTATACTAAACGACAGCTTGGCGTTACATATAAGGACGCATTGATCGATGAATTGGTTGAAAAGCGCAATAAGAGCCACAGAAAATTCTGGTACGACGAACTTTCCGATTATAGCCGACTGAATCTTAATGTTTGTTATAACCATGACCGTCCCTCAAAAGCGGATAGAATAACGAAGGTACGTGAATTTGACGATAAATTGTACAATAATCTTAAATCTGTTGCTAAAAGAATGAAAACCTCTGTTAAGAATATTTGCTTCGGTGCTTATACATACATTCTATATATGTTGTCAGGGCAAAACGATTTTGTAGTAGGATTTTTAACAAATAACCGTACTGTTCACGAAGACGGTGATAAAGTGCTGGGCTGTTATTTGAATACGGTGCCTGTACGTGTGAAAATCCCATATGGCACAAACTGGACCGAGTTTCAAAAGCAGGTGGATTCAAAGCTGCTTGATGTTAAGATGCATGAGAGAATGTCACTTTTTGAAATTTCTCGTGTCGTAGATGAAAAGGGTTCGGATAATTTGTTTTTTGATACACTTTATAATTTCATGGATTTCTCCATGATAAAGGATCTTGACACAGAAGATCTGGTTAACACCTCTGTGAGTTATCAGGGACATCAGGATACAAATACTCTCTTTGATTTTATGATTGATGTTTCAATGGGACAGATGAAATTAACTTTGAGATATACCACTTCTGTTCTCGGCAGTGGTTCTGAAGAGTATATTTTCGCTTATTTCAAGAATATTTTAGAATGCTATATAAGCGAATGTGATAATATTATGGAGGTTGAAAATATTCTTTCAGAGAATGAAAAATATTTGCTGATTGAAAAATTCAACGATACTAGTGTGGTTTATGATGAGAATGTTACTCTGCATAAGCTCTTTGAAAAGAGTGTAGTGTTTCACGGCGGAAATACTGCAGTTACTTATTACGACGGCAGTACCGTGACCTACGATGAATTGAATAAAAACAGCAATCGATTGGCTAATATGCTTCGAGAAAACAATGTAGAAAGAAATGAATTTATTGCGGTTATTATGGAGAGAACGCCTAAGATGGTGGAGACTATCATGGGGATCTTAAAGTCGGGAGCGGCATATCTGCCAATTGAATCTTATTTCCCCAATGCACGTATAAAGACCATGCTTGAATCAGCCTCCACAACTAGGATAATAACTTGTGATTCACTTATGGACAAGGTGCTTGAGATTACAGCTGATATGAACATGGAAATGGTTAAGAGCATCAACGATCCCTGTATAGCTGACTATAGTGAGGAAAATCCTGTAAATGTCAACGAATCGACGGATATTGCATATGTTATTTACACATCGGGAACTTCAGGTACGCCTAAAGGTGTGTATGTAAACCATAAAACAGTCGTTAACGTATTGGAGTGGGTAGAGAAAAATTATAATATAAATGAAAACGATAAGCTTATTTTTGTAACTTCAATATGCTTTGATCTTTCTGTTTATGATATGTTTGGTATACTTTCAGCAGGTGCGACATTACGCCTTACAGACAGTAATGAGCTTCAAGAGCCCGAAAGGCTGCTTCAGATTATGAATGAAGAAAACATCACTTTTTGGGATTCCGCACCTCAGACACTGATGCGCCTTGTTCCGTTTATGGCTGATATGACAGAAAAAAACAGTTCCCTCAGACTTGTGTTTCTAAGCGGTGATTGGATACCTGTTTCATTGCCCGATAAGCTTAAGGAAAACTTTGAAAATGTAAGAGTTGTAAGTCTTGGCGGTGCCACTGAATCAACTATTTGGTCCAATTATTATAATATTGATAAGATCGGCGATACATGGCAGAGCATACCTTACGGTCAGCCTATGCAAAATGCACGTTATTATGTATTAGACGATAATTTATGCGTTAGACCAATGGGTACGCCGGGAGAATTATATATAGGAGGTATTAACGGCAACTGTCTTGCACTGGGTTATATTAATGATAAAGAGCTTACCGATTCTAAGTTTGTAAGTAGCCCATTCAACCAAAATGAACGTCTATATAAAACAGGCGACAGAGCAAGATGGTATAAAAATGGTATACTTGAATTTTTGGGCAGATTGGATTATCAAGTTAAAATTCATGGCTATAGAATTGAGACTGAAGAGATCGAATACCAAATACTGCAAATAGACGGAATTAATCAGGCTGTTGTTGCAGCAAAGGAAGACCGTGAACGTGATAAGTATCTGTGCGCATTCGTTGTAGGAAGTGAAAAACTTAACGAAGGAATAATTAAGGAAAAATTGGAGGAGACTTTGCCGAGATATATGATTCCTTCGCGTATTGTAATACTGGATTCTATCCCAATGACCAATAATGGTAAGGTAGATAAGAAAAAACTTTCAACTATAGAGCTATCAGTAGAGGCTGAGGCGTTTGATTTTGCACAGAATCCTGTACAGCAACAGATAGAAAATATTTGGCGGGAGGTCCTTGATGTTAGAGAGAGGATTCCGTTAGATGTGCCATATCATGAATATGGCGGAAATTCGCTTAATGCATCAATGATTGTAGCAAGACTTAAGAAAAGATTCAGCGTTGAGTTTACTCTAAGAGATTTTTTTGCAAACACTACAATTTTGGAGCAGGCTGAGTACGTTGGGAGGAAGCAAACGGGGAATGACTGCGAAATATCGCTTTTTGAGGCTGTTTCAAGGGAATATTATCCGCTGTCGTCTGCCCAGGAGAGAATGTATGTACTGAGCGAATTGGAGAGTTCCACAAATTACAATGCCACATCCGTTATAAAACTGTTGGGTAAAATAGATTACGATAAGATCGAAAATGTCTTTAAGACGATTATCGGTCGTCATGATATTTTGCGAACTGTTTTTGTAAGAATTAACGGTAGTGTTAAGCAGAAGGTTATGGAGAATGTTGACTTTCATTTGGAGATCAAGGAGGCTGATTCCCAAAATGCTGATGAGGCAGTGAATTCCTGCATTCGTGAATTCAACCTTGTCGAACCACCGCTAATCAGGGTTTGTCTTATAAGATTAGCAGAGGAAGAGCATATTCTCGTTCTCGATCTGCATCATATAGTTTCCGATGGTGTTTCGACGAATATAATCACAGGGGAATTTTTGACTATTTACAGGGGCAGTGAGCTTGAAAAGCCAGTGCTTCAATATAAGGATTACGCCGTATGGGAAAAAGAAAGTGACGGCTATCGTAAAATGTTGGAAAAGCAGGAAGGATTCTGGAGAGAACAGCTGGAGGATCCTCTGCCCACAATACAGTTGCCTTATGATTTCAAGCGATCTAATGTGAAAAATTCAAGGGGGGCAAGAAAATATTTTGAGTTTGCAAAGGATAAGGTTGATATACTGAAGGAGTTTGCAAAGGATAATGATGCACGTCTTTATCATGTGCTGTTATCTGCTTATTATCTGTTGCTTTATAAATTTAGCAGGCAGAATGACATAGTCATTGGTACGGCTATTGCCAACCGGAGACAGGCTGAGGTTGAGAAAATGCTGGGAGTTTTTGCAAATTCACTGCCCGTTCGTTGTGGTATTGTCGGCAAGGTGAAATTGATTGATTTTTTAAAGACTGTTATCGATAAAATAGATAGAATTGAGGAAAATCAGGAGTATCCCTTTGATGAAATGGTACGCAAATTCAGCGGTCCAAGAGATATGTCAAGAAACAGCTTTTTCGATGTTTTCTTTATTATGCAGATTGTGAAAGCTTTGAATACGTATACGGGTGATTTCCGTGCAGAACCGTATCATTACTATGGAAATACTGCAAAATTTGATCTGTTCTTGGAAGTATTTGAAATAAACGGAAAGCTTGATCTCAGCTTTGAATACTCCACAAAACTTTTTAAAGAAAAGACGATAGATAAATTTGTTGAAGGCTATCTAGAAATTTTAGAAAAGTTGACAGAAAAAGGTATCAGCGAGCTTATGGTTGACGAAGTTATAAATAAAATAGTTATCGAAAATGACCAGCATTTTACTATTACCTTTGATGATATGGAATGGTTTTCTGTCATATCGGGAGACTATAATCCGATTCATATGAATGCAGAATATGCTGCTGTTACGCCATATGGAAAACAGGTGGTATATGGCGTGCTAGGTGTGCTTAAAGTTATTGACAAATGCATTGCCACTGTAGGGAGACCAATACGCATAACTTCATTGGATGTTGATTTCAGAAATCCGCTGTTTGTGAATGAAGAGTATGATTATACTTGGGATGTAATTGGCGAAAAGAAACTCAATATTGGAATAAACTCTCAAGGCAAGGTAATGACCTTCATTACTTTGGGCTTTGATGATAAGCACGTTAACAAGTGCAGGCTCGAAACCGATCATAGCCATATTAACAACAACAATAAGCAAGCCCTCGAGCCGTCCCCGTCTGAAATAATAAGCTTTAAGGAAACAGGTGAATACAGCCTTTCATTGCAACCTGGTGTTATCGAGCGTCTTGAAGAGCTTAGTATAGACAATTACGTTGTTTGCATTATGGCTTTTGCAAGCTGCCTGGTGGGTATGAAAAATCCCGGAAAGCGGGCTTTGTTGGAAAAGCTTAAAATTGATTTTGATGGTTGTGATGATTATACGAAAACCGACTATTTTATCAGGACGGTCAAGTATGATGAAAAAATTCAAAAGATTGTAATGAAGGGAATGCTTAATTCAGCCGACAGCTCTGCAAATGTTGTGCTTGAAAGTTATGTCAGACCCGAATTGGAGTGGAGTTACGATAATTCGACATCGATCATTGAAGGCAGTGTACTTTCGAGATGTTTGGAATTTTCAGGAAAAAACATTCTTATTCTTGGCGGAAGCCGAGGTCTTGGTGCTGACTTTGCATTGCAGGTGGCGTCACTGGGCGGAAATATATTTATAAATTACGGACATCATAAAGCCTTTGCAGATAATATTGTAGATAAGATAAAAGCAGAGGGGAGTACAGTAGCCGCTTTCTGCGCCGATATTAGTAGCTTCGAGGATGTTCAAGGATTGTATGCAGATATTATTGCAGAATATGGCAGGATTGATGTGGTTATCAATTGCGCTTATCCCCATATTGAAATTGACAGGGTTGAGGATTTTGATTTCAGAAGTTTCAACGAAAGAGTTGAAAAGCCGCTCCGAATGACATTGAATACTTTGAGGATTTTTGCTCCCGAATTGAATAAAAACAAGGGCAGATATATATGTATTTCTTCCATTTACGCAAAGCAGATTGAACCCGATTATTTCAGTTACAGCATGGCGAAGGAGGCAATTGAAAAAACGGTTTTGCATTTTGACAAAAAATATCCGAATATAAAATTTGCGGTAATGCGTTCTTCAAAATTCCTTTCGAATCAGAATTGCACTAATATTATGCAGAGTTATCTTTGTCCTTCAAGAGTTGTTTCAGCGAATATACTTGAAGAGATACGCAGATCATCCGATAAAAAGCTAATTATTTCAAATATTGGCAGCGAACTTTTGCTGGAGCAGGACAATGGGAGCAAAAAAACCATAAATACAGTTATTTGCTCAACTTTTACAGCGGATATTTTCAGTGTATATATTGAAAGATGGCTTGACATTTACGGCATGGATTCCCATATAGAAATCGCACCGTATAATCAGGTTTTCCAACAGCTTCTTAAAGAGAACAGCTTGCTGAGAACAAATAACGGCGTAAGTATTCTGTTGATTCGCTTTGAGGATTGGCTCGGTGAATTTGAAACGGACGAAAAAGAGATAGAGGTTCTCAATCAGCATTTTGATAGATTGATAAAAAGCATGATGCAGATCAATTTCCGTTCTACTGTTATAATTGGAGTATTTAAGGCTGATTATAGTGGCAGACTGTCAAAAGCGGCAGCAGAGCATATCGAGACGCTTTATGAAAATTTTGAGGCAGGTCTTGCTGGGAGGGATAATATCTATTTCGTTGATCTGACAAATATTGAAAATTATGGTGTTTTGAGGGAATTCGATGATGAAAGATATCGAGAGACGAAGATTCCATTCACATCTGAATGTACTGCGGCTATGGGCACCGAGCTCGCAAGAAAAATCGTAAATCTTTATATGCCACCATGCAAAGTCATCGTTTTGGACTGCGACAATACTTTGTGGCAGGGCATCATCAGTGAGGACGGGATCAACGGAATAAAAATTACCGAGGAGTATCGCTTTCTTCAGGAATTTATGAAAAAGCAGCATGAGAATGGCAGGCTCTTGGCCATTTGCAGCAAAAACAACAGCGAGGTCTTAACACCCGTTTTCGATATGGACGAAATGCTGCTGAAAAAGGAAATGTTCGTTGATATTACGGCTAATTGGAATCCCAAGTATTTGAATATAAAAAATCTTGCAAAGAAGCTCAATCTTTCATTAGACAGCTTTGCATTTATTGATGATGATTATTTTGAATGCAGACAAATGGCAGAAAACTGCCCTGAAGTGTTCACTCTTCAGCTGCCTGAAAATAAGTCAGAGATCCGTGCACTGCTGGAAAAAGTATGGCTGTTTGACTTTAATAAAACAACCAATGAGGACAAAGAGCGTACCCGCATGTATCAGGATTCCATTAAGAGACAAGATTTTATGAATGAGTCAGCAGAGTTTGATAATTTCTTGAAAAATCTTCACATTAAAGTCAAGATCAGTGAAATTGATAAACATGATGTTGAGCGTGTATCGCAGATGACATACAGAACAAATCAGTTTAATTTGAGTACAATTAGGAGAACTGTAAGCGAACTGGAAGAAATAATTGACAGAGAAAACTATATTTCCAGAAAGATCATCGTCAGTGACGATTTCGGTTCGTATGGAATCTCAGGACTCATTATCGGCGAAATATTAGACGAAAAAATGGTATTAGATACACTGCTTCTTAGCTGCAGAGTTCTCGGAAAAAATGTGGAGGACTGCATCTTATCAGGAATTAAAAAGATCTGCGAATGTAATAATGTTGACAGGATTGAAGCTGAATACATAACTACTGCACGAAACAGCATGGTTGCAGAATTCTTAAATAAAAATGGTTGGAACAAGCTGCGTGAGGACGAGGAAAAAACACTGTTCTCAATCAGCATATCCGACATTGAAGACTGCCCAGAATATACCGAACTTTCCTTTGAAACAGAGACAAATAAGGCGGAAGGAATGCTTACAAAATTAAATCATCTCGGCTTGGCTGTGCGTGATTTTACCGAATCCGAAGAACTTTTCAGAGCTATGGGGTATTCAAAGGGAACCGTTTATCAGCAGGCTAACCAGAAATCAGAACTTTGTATTTTCAGTAGAACCGGCTACGACGATATTGAATTTGTTAAGCCTATAAAACCAGATTCACCTACGACTGCTATTCTTAACGATGAAAAAATGAAGTTGTATCACCTTTGCTATGAGGTTGAAAGTATTGACAAATTCCTTGAAAGAATGAGAAAGAATGGATTGAAATACAGCATGGTCAGCAATGCAAAGGCTGCGGATATATTTAACGGAACCCCCGTTGCATTTATCTATGTGGAAAATATTGGTTTGATCGAGCTCTTAGAAAATAAGAGTATTGAGAGCTTCGGTACTCCGAAAAAAGATATGATCAAGATTTGCATTAATGACAGAGAGAATGCCGAAAGATTCTTTGAATTTATGGGCTATAAAATGGTGAGTTGTAAATCCTATTTGGATAAGGAATGTATAATCTTCAGCAAAAGATATGAAGCTGATATTGAAGCCTCTGTCATGAAAAATGAAGATCCTTTAAATGGAAAAAATTATATTGAAAACGTTCTGTTTTTGGATTGCGATAAAATGGTGAATCGTCTTGAAGAGTACGGCTGTGATTTCATACAGGCAGCTGGCAAAGCTTCAATGATTGATGGTGTTTCCGTTTTAAGCTTCGATTACATAAAGAAGTCGGAGACTCAAAAAGCTGGTTACAATTGGAATGTTGTGAGAAACCAAAAGCACCAAAATTATGTTGTCCCTCTTTTGTATAACAGCGCCGAAAAGATATTGGAACTTATTAATAAAAGAGCGGAAAAAACAGCGAAAAATGAAGATGCTCCCATAGTTGCAACTGTAGGAAGCGATATTGAAAAAATGCTTATTTCGATTTGGTGTGATGTTTTGAAGGTGAATGAGCAGGATGTTGATATTTCTCAGAATTTTTTCTCAAGGGGCGGAAATTCATTTGTTCTTGTCGAGATGAACAGCCGATTGAAGGATGAGCTGGATATTGATATAGAATTGATAAAGCTTTTTGAATATCCTACAATAAAGGCTCTTGCTGCGTATATCGAAAGTATTCGTGCGCCTAAAGAAGCGGCAAATAAAGAAGATTCGGAGCAGAATAAAAACCTTAAAAAAAGAAAGGATACAGTGAAAAAAACAATGGTTGCATTACGAAGGAGATAGAATGGACACGAACAATTTGACTGGATTGGAAGTTGCAGTTATTGGGATTGCAGGAAAATTCCCTGGAGCAAAAGATATTGACAGTCTTTGGAAGAACCTTGTCAATGGGAAGGAATTAATTACCTTTTTCTCCAATAATGAACTGGAAAATGCAGGTATAGAGCACGACCTGCTTGTTAAGGATAATTACGTTAAGGCTAAAGGTGTTATTGACGACGCCGAAAAATTTGACAACAAGTATTTCGGTTATAAGCCCAAAGAAGCACAGATGATGGATCCGCAGATCAGAATAATGCACTTATGTATTAACGATTCACTGGAAAATGCTGGATATTGCTCGCACAAATACGATGGAAAGATAGGTTGCTTTATAGGCGCAAATCCCAATTATAACTGGGAATATGCTGTAAGAAATTCAAGCTTTATCAGTGAAGAGGAAATTGCTTCCGCAAGCATTCTTGCAAATAAGGATTTTATTTCAACGATCATTGCATATAATCTTGATCTGAAGGGTCCGTGTGTAACCTTGGATTGTGCTTGTTCAACTTCACTAGTTGCCGTTGACGAAGCCGTAAAGCAGCTTCTCACTGGTGCTTGTGATATGGCAGTTGCAGGAGCTTGTGCTATGGATTCACCTATTAAAACAGGCTATGAGTATCAGGAAAGTTCCATAGGCTCTCCCGACGGCCACTGCAGACCATTTGACAAGGACGCTTGCGGTACGCTTAATAGTGAAGGTGCAGCAGCAGTTGTGCTGAAACGTTTAGAGGACGCTATAGAGGATGGCGATAAAATTTATGCTGTTATCAAGGGAAGTGCCGTTAATAACGATGGAGGCAATAAGGTGGGCTATACCGCACCGAGCGTGCAAGGGCAGTGTGATGTTATACAGTTGGCGCTGAATATGGCTGAAATAGACGGCGAGGCGCTTTCTTATATTGAAACCCACGGGACTGCAACGCCCTTTGGAGATATGGTGGAAATAGAAGCTCTTACCCAGGCTTTTGCTTCCAACAAAAAACAGTTTTGCAGGATAGGATCGATAAAGTCAAATATCGGTCATCTTAGTGCTGCTGCAGGTATTACGGGTTTTATAAAAGCTGTACTCTGTGTTGCAAACAGAACAATTCCGCCCAGCATAAATTACAAAGAAGATAACCCCAATATACATATTGAAAGAACACCTTTTAAAGTTAATTCCAGCCTCTATCATTATGATAGCAACACAGATAATATCTATGTTATGGTTAGCTCATTCGGTATCGGAGGTACCAACGCATGCGCTGTTCTTACCGATGCGCCCAAGGGGGAAGAAGCAAGTTTAAACAGTGATATACCGCTTATTTTTCCGCTTTCGGGAACTTCAATTGATAATCTTAATATGAATATAGCAGCCTTCAGCGACTATATACATTTGCAACACACCGAGGATTTAGAGGATCTTGCGTACGGACTTGCTTACGGCAAAAAAGATCTTAACTACAGAGCTGCAATTATTGCGGATAAAAAAACAAATGTAAGAACTGTTATCAACAAATACCTGAGTGACGGCAGTGCCGATGATTTACAGGTCAATACTGTTTTCAATGGCGAAATAGAAATCGTTTTTATGTTTGGCGGGCAGGGTAATCAATATTTTGGTATGGCTCGTGATCTGTATTTTAATCAGCCTATTTTCAGGAAGTATCTTGACAAATGCTTTGGATATATCGAGAGCAGAATTGGCGTTAGGATGAAGGAAATTTTGTATGGCGAAAATGTAGACGCCGAAATAATAAATGAGACGTTTTATTGTCAGCTTGCGGTTTTTTCACTGGATTATGCGATGGCACGTTTTCTTCTTGGCTCCAACATTAAGCCTTCGGCTGTTATAGGACACAGTCTAGGTGAATATGTAGCAGCTTGCATTGCGGGAATTTTTTCTGTTGAGGATGCATTGGATATTGTTATAAAACGTGCAGAGCTTATGCAAAAGCTGGAACGTGGGAAAATGATATCTGTTATTTTGGATGATGAAAATATTGAGAATTATATCACGGATGATGTTTGTATTTCGGTAAGAAACGGAAGAAAAAATTATGTTCTGGCAGGCAAGGCCGATGCTGTTGAGGTACTAAAGGAAAGACTCGATGAGGATGAGATCAGATATCGTGAGTTAAGAATCTCCCACGCTTTTCATTCTTATATGGTAGAACCAATTTTAGATGAATTTTACAATTTTGTCTCAAATATTAAGATGAATAAACCCAAAATAAGAATGATTTCAAATATTACAGGTGATTGGGTAAACGAAAACGATGTAACGAAGCCTGATTACTGGATAAGGCATTTAAGGGGCACGGTGAGATTCCATGAGGGTATCAATACGCTGTTTAAGTTTGAAAAGGCTGCTTTTATAGAGATCGGTCCTGGAAATACTCTGACGAATTATGTTATTCGCAACGACAAAAAAAGCGATGGGATTTATGTATTAAATACAATAAGAAATAGCAATTTCGTTTGTAACGATGTGACCTATTTATATAGAAAAATGGGTAAGCTTTGGACGCTTGGACTGAATATCAATTTCGGTCTTACATATAGAAGGGAAATCCATTCAAAGGTTCATCTGCCTGCTCATGTTTACGAACTTGAAAGATTTTATGATGTTTACGATAATATAATTACTTCCAAGGTGCACTGCAGTGCAGCAAAATCGTCAAAAAGCATGATATATATTCCTAATTGGGAGAAACAAGAAAATCTGGGTATGATGGCTGACGACAGAGATTGTGTTTTTGTTGGGAATCATACGAAAATGAGCAAGAAACTACAGAATATCCTTTCCGGCAGCATGCCAAAGATCAATATCATTTCGAATCTGGAAAAGTTAAAGGATTTTGATTGCGGCAAGTGCTTGAAATTAGTCTATTTCTGCGATTATGAGCAGGAAAGAGTTGATGGTGATGTAAAGCGCCTTTTACCTGTGATACGCTATTTTGAAGAGAATAATAAAAAGCTGGAGATTACCGTTATTACTGTTCTTGGAGTCAGCATCGGCGTGGGAGAAACCGTTTATAAATGTGAAGCTATGCTCTCAGGCTTTGTCAAGGCTGTATATACCGAATGCAAATATGTTAATGCCCGGCTCATTGATATCGATATGTCTGCCGTTAACAGCGTTATGTTCAGAAAACAGCTCGTTAACGATCTGCTGGAGAGAAATAATTTCAGTTTTGTTGCTTATCGTGGAGAAAACCGATATATAGAAGCATATGCTTCGTTTGATGAGATAGGGGAATACGCTAACAACGACAATCAGCTTATGCAGGGCGAGACATATATCCTCGTGGGCGGTCTTGGTAATATCGGAAGAGTTATATGTGGCGTCTTAAAAAATAAGAAATGCAAAATTGTTATTTTGAACCGAAGTATTGAGATCACGGATAACGCCTTTGATAGCTGGTTGGCAACTCACAGCGAGCTGGAGACTTATTATAGCAAAATTAAATTCTTAAGTGGTATCGAGAATGTATGTCTTTTGAAATGCGATATTTCGGATTTTGCTTCCGTAATGAAAACGGCCGAAAATATCAAGGAAACTTATGGAAGCGTTTCTGCCATAATCAATCTTGCAGGTAATGTTTCAAAGAATAATTTCAAGAGGATAACCGAACTCGATGAAGCCGATTTTGAAAATCAGTTTGCGGCTAAGGTTTACGGAACGATGTACATTGAAAAAATGGCAGAGCTTTTAAAGCCTCGCTACTGCATTCTTATATCGTCACTTTCCACTGTTTTAGGCGGTATGGGATTCACAGCTTATGCTGCGGCTAACTCATTTTTAAATCAGTATGTTTACAGTACTCATACCAATGAAACTACGAAGTGGACAAGCCTTGTTTGGGACGGCTGGGATTTTGGAAATGAGGATGTTTATCAGTATTCGCTTACTCCCGATGAAGGTGCCATTGCATTTGAAAAAATGTTGAGCTTCGGCTTAGCTTCACAGTATGTGATTGCCAAAGGCAGCTTGGGTGAAAGACTGGAGCAGTATACTAGGACTTACGAGCTTAAGGATGTGCTGAATTTGTCGATTCAGCAGGAGACTGCTGCGATTGAAAACGGTGATAAGCTGAAAAAAGCTATGTGTGAAAGCATCAAAAACTATTTCGGCATTGAGCGTGTAGGTGAAAATGATAATCTTTTCGAGCTTGGTGCAACGTCGATCGATATTTTGCAGATAGTTAAGATCATTGAGAGGGAGTGCCTTGTGCGGATTACTCCAACACTGTTTTATACATATTCAAATATTGATTCACTTGTGGATTCGTTGGAAGAAAAGGAAGAAGAAATGCCTATGATTCGTGAAAATAAATTAAGCAGAATCAGGCGCAGCACGGAGGGCATAAATGAGAAAATATAAAGTTGATGAATCAAAATTGAACGGATTGGAGATCGCAATAGTAGGCATGGATTGCAGAATGCCTGGTGCAGATAATGTTCGGGAATTTTGGGAGAATATTGTAAACGGAAAAGACAGCATAAGCTTTTTCACCAATGAGGAAATGGAAGAAAGCGGTATTGACAAGGCGCTGTATTCCCGTGAGAATTACGTAAAGGCAAAGGGTATTATCAATCATTGCGATAGATTTGATAACCGATTTTTTAATTATACGCCCGAGGAAGTTTTACTTATGGACCCGCAGCTTCGTGTCATCCATGAATGTGTTTATCATGGTTTGGAGGATGCAGGTTACCTATCGTATCAATACAAGGGTGAGGTTGGCGTGTTTCTTGGCAATTTCACAAATTATAGCTGGCTGAGTACATTATCCTCAGGTTGTGACAATGCGGTTCAAAAGCTATTATTGGGTTCGCTTAATGATATAAATAATTTTAGCTCGAGAGTCGCATATAATCTGAATTTGAGAGGTCCTGCTATAAGCGTGGAGACGGCCTGCTCTACATCACTTGTGGCTGTTCATTTGGCTTGTCAGTCACTTTTGGCAGGCGACTGCGATATGGCTGTTGCAGGCGGAGTTTCCATAACCGTTCCAATCAAGGAGGGCTACCTTTATGAGGAGGGTATGATATATTCCGAGGAGGGGCACTGCCATGCTTTCTCAAAGGATGCGGACGGTTCCGTTTTCAGCGATGGTGCAGGTGTTGTGGTGTTGAAAACTCTTGAAAATGCGATCCGTGATAATGATAATATTTACGCTGTTATCAAGGGGTCTTCCATAAATAACGATGGCTCGGACAAGGCAGGATTTTCCGCTCCAAGTGTAAACGGCGAGGCACGAGCTGTGAGAAGTGCAATGTACGCGGCACAGGTATCTCCCGAGGATATTGGCTATATTGAAACACACGGTACGGCAACGCAGATCGGTGATCCTATTGAAATAGAGGCGTTAACTAAGGCTTTCCATACTACAAAGCGCAATTACTGCGCTTTGGGAAGCGTTAAAACAAATATAGGCCATACCAACAATGCGGCAGGTGTAGCAGGTATTATTAAGGCTGCTCTTGCATTGAAAAATAAATTGATTCCGGCCAGCCTTCATTTCAGTGAGCCCAATGATAAAATCGATTTCGAAAACAGTCCATTCTATGTAAATACAGAAGCAAAGGAATGGAAATATAGTGGAAAATGCAGAACGGCAGGTGTGAGTGCTTTTGGTATCGGTGGTACGAACGCTCATGTTATTTTAGAGGAAGCTCCCGAGTTTACTGTCGAGGATGAGATCGATGATGTAAACTGCATTTTGCTTTCTGCAAAAAGCAAAAAATCATTGGAGGCAATGACTGAACAGCTAGAGAGATATATTGAAACGTCTGACGATGCTTCTATTCAGGATATTGCGTATACATTGAACCGCCGCAATGGTGATTACAAATTCAGGCGCTTCTTTCTCGGAAATACGACAGATAAAAAGGGTGATTTTCTGAAAAAAGGAAAACATCGTGCTTCGGGGCATATTGCTAATGAGAATAATAAGCTTGTATTCGTTTTCCCAGGACAAGGATCTGAATACAAGGATATGATGTATGATCTGTATTTGAAGCACAGTGTTTTTAAAGAAAATGCCGACAAATGTGCAAAAATATTAGAAGAGCTTACTGAGATCAATTTTATCGATGTTTTGTATAGTGATGAACAATACCGCTCAAGCGAGATCCAGATACTTATTTTTGTTGTGGAATATGCGCTGGCAAAGACTCTGGATTTTTACGGCATTGCCCCTGATATTTTACTAGGTTATAGCTTTGGTGAATATGTTGCGGCTTGCTTGTCGGGAGTTTTTACTCTTCGTGATGCGCTGTATATCATAGTTGAACGTGGAAAATTAATGAAGAAACTCAAGGGGACTTCCATGCTCAGCGTGCCGTTAAACGAGAATAAAATAAAGGAATATCTTAGCGAAAAGCTGCATTTATCCATAATCAACGAAGAAGCTTGCACTGTTTCGGGAATTAATGAGGATCTGGAAGAATTTGAAAATAAATTGAGAGATATGAAAATGATCTGTTCTAAGGTTCCTTCTGCCGCATCTCATTGTGCATTAATGAGATGTATTGAGGACGACTTCAGAAGGGTTCTTGGAAAAGTTGATTTGGGCAAGTGCAGCAAGAACTATATTTCCGGCATATTTGCAGGAGAGGTTGATGCAAGGCAGCTTGCTTCTGCCGATTACTGGATAAATCATATGCTTAATCCCGTTAGATTTTCAGATAGCATTAAGACAGTATTGGATGAATACGGTCCATGCACATTTGTAGAAGTCGGTCCCGGAATGAATGTGACAGCTTTGATAAAACGTTTTTCGTTCTGCAGAGATGAGCGAATCTCTGCAGTTAATATGACAAGAAATAAAAATACGATACAGGATGACTATGAGTATCTGTTAAATAAAATATGTCTGCTGTGGAGTATTGGTCACGATATAAATAAGAAAGTACTGCTGTGGAAAAATAGAAAAAATTATGTTAATCTACCACTTTATCCCTTTAAGGGCGAGAAGTTCAAAATTGCAAAGCGCCAGCATAGCAGAGATAAAACAGCTGCACTAAGCAACGTAAAAAAACCTCTTAATTTATGTCTATATTCAATGAATTGGAAAAAGCAGAGGTTTATTGACTGCGTTGAAAGATCTGAAGATACGTACATAATTTTTTGCGATTCAATGGGCTGTGGAGAAATTGCAGCACAGAAAATAGGTAGCGAAAAAAAGGTTTATTTGGTAAGAAAGGGGGATGAATTTACTAAATGCGGTGATGGGGAATACGTTATAGATTCAGCCTCGGAAAGTGATTATGAGCTGCTTGTAAGGGATATATCTGAACCGAAGACCGTTTACAACGTACTGAATTTCATGTGCCTTGATAATATCGGTGATAGGGAAAATAAGCTGGAAAATTCCTTCTTTGGCCTGCTTTATTTTGTAAAAAGCTTTCAGAAGGAAAACTTAAATAAGGAAAATTCACTGAAAATATGTAGTCTTGCAGCGGATTGCTATTCGATAAAAGGAACAGAAAATATTGATCCGTATAATTCAGGTGTGATAGGTCTTGGCGTTGTTATTTCTCAGGAATATCCCGCAGTAAAAACAAAGTGTGTTGAATTAGAAACGAAGAAATTTGGTGTGGAAAAAATAGCTTCTTTAATGCTGGAGGAGGCTTCAGTATACGATGAAAAGATCGTAGCATACAGACGCAACAGCCGATATTTCCCCTCCGCTGAGCAGATGTATGCGCCAAACAGCTACCGCGGCAGTGCTGTAAAAGACGGCGATACGGTGCTTATTATTGGAGGTATGGGCAATGTGGGTTTGAGCCTTGCACAAGGAATAAGCTCCATGAAAAAGGTTAATTTTGTTTTGACCTCTACTCACGAGCTTGCCTTGAATAACGGAAGTATCTCTTCGGAAAAAGAAGGATATATTTCGGAAATCGAGAGAAATGGTTCCACTGTAATGGTAAAAAAATGTAATGTTAAGGAAGATCTCAGCAGTGTTCTTGACAGTGTTATCTCTACACTCGGAAAGATAAATACCGTTATTTTTGCAGCTGGTGTTATCAGCAGCGAAACCTTTGCCTTAATCGAAAATACTACAAAAGAGATGTGTAATATGCAGTTCGATGTAAAGATCAGAGGTTTGGAAAGTTTTGCGGAAACTATTAAGAAATACAACGTGGATAATTGCATCCTTACGTCATCTGTGTCGGGCATTTTGGGTGGAATTGGACATTCCGCATATTCTGTCAGTAACCTGTTTATGGATTTCTTCGCAAAATTACAGAATAAAAACAGCAATACAAGATGGACTTCTGTGGCTTGGGATTTCTGGCAGTTTAATACAAACAGAAAAGAAAGCTATGTTGGTACTGCTGCGAAAAAACTTGCTTTATCAAGAGACGAAGGAATGCGGCTTGTTCCAATGATATTTGGTCTTTTGGATGAAGAGCAGATAATTATATCCACCGGTGATCTTATGAAGCGTTATGATGATTGGGTAAATATAGCTGCCGATAAAGAACTGAATGATGAAGTTGAATACAAGCGCCCCGAACTTTCTAACAGATATACTGCACCTACAAATGAGACAGAGGAAAAAATTGTTGAAATATGGGAAAAAATTCTCGGCTACAAGGGCATCGGAATTGAGGATAACTTTTTTGAGCTTGGCGGCGATTCACTAAAGGAAGTTGAATTTTCCATACAACTTAAAAAGCAAATGAACCTTGAGATATCCCTTGCCGATTTCTTTAATCATCCATTTATTAAGGATATTGCATTACTTTCACGCAGCGGTGAAGCAGAGGAAAAGGCAGAAGAATATCAAGAGGACGGTATTCTGCCTGTTTCCCTTGAGCAGAAGAGAATGTATATGCTTCATATGACGGATAAAAAATCTCTTGCCTACAATACATCGCTGTGTATGGTGATAGAGGGTGAATTTGATGAGCAAAAGCTTGAAGCTGCCTTTAGAAGCATTGTAAATGAAAACTCTATTCTCCTTAGTAATTATTTTATGGATGATGATGTTGTTGTTCAAAAAATAGACAGGAGCAAGGAATTTCATTTGGAGACATGTCAAATTTCGCCTGAAGAAATGGATCATTTCATTGATGAGTTCATTCATCCGTTTGATCTTGAAAATGATTCTCTAATTCGTGCGGGGGTTGCAGAGATAGATGTGAATAAGCACATTCTTATTATTGATCTTCATCATATTGTGGCTGACGGAATATCTGTTGAATTGATAAAGCAGCAGCTTGTGAGCAAGTATTTTGGAAACGAAAGTGCAATCGGAGAACATAGGCAATATATTGATTATATTCACTGGCAGGAGCATAATATCAAAAATGGAAAGTTTGATATTATGCAGAAATACTGGGAAAAACAGTTTGCTGGTGAAGAGATACCGCAGATCGAATGGCCTGTTGAAAAAGATCTAAAGATTGTTAAGGAGCATAACGGAAAAAGCAGCTTCTTTAGGATTGAGAATAAACTTTTTGAAAAATTGAAGGAGCTGAGCGCTAGGAAAAATATTACTCTTTATATGCTCTTAATGGCGTCCTACAGCGTTTTGCTTCATAAGATGACATCGCAGGAAGAGTTCATAGTGGGTATGCCTATTTCGTGCAGAGATAATGAAAGTTTCAGTGATGTTGTGGGCTTAATGATAAATACGCTGCCCATAAAAACTAAGCTGAATGGAAATATGAAATTTGAAGATTTCCTCGATGATATTTGCAAATGCTGCTTGGATGCTTTTGAAAATAAAAGCTATCAATATGATAAAATTATCGAAAATATTGCAGCTATTAATAACCTAGGCGAAAACTCTTTGTATGATACGATACTTGTAATGCAGAATATGAAGAAGACCCACTTTAATTATCAAGGCTGGAGAATCTCGGATTATGAGATAAAACGACGTTCCACAAAAGTGGCTATTTCATTTGAATTTGCTGAAAATAGCGGTTCACTTCAATGCAGAATTGAATATGATGGTGATTTGTTTTCCGAAAAAGTTCTGAATCGCTTTATAAAAGGCTTTATAAGAGTTTTTGAAAAAATCACGGAAACGCCAAAGATCGAGATCAAAAACATTGAGATAATCGATGAAGAGTTGTCTCTGCTGTTGAGAAAGGATAGGTATATTCCCCACATCTACGACGAAAATTATACTCTTATGGATATGCTGCATGAGCAGTTTGAGGCATCCGCAAATTGCGATGCCATATACAGTAAAGGCACCGTTCTGACCTACAGCGAACTTGATAATATAACTAATTTAGTAGCAGCAAATCTAATAAAGGTGTTTGGTGCTGACGGTAAGCATGATATTACAGCAGGAATTTTAAGTGACAGAACATATAAAATGATAGTGCTGATAATCGCGTTCTGGAAAGCAGGAATTGCCTATACACCGTTTGAGGCTGCGATGCCCGAAGAAAGGTTTAGATATATTCTTTCCGATTCAAAAGCAGTGACTGTTGTATGCACAGACGATTATTTTGACAGGGCAAAGGTATATTGCGTTAATGGGCTCAGATGCATTAGCTATTCATCTCTGACGGAAGGTTACGATAATAGTATTGTTTATTCTGCTGTGGATCAGTGCAGTGCCGAAAGAAGTGCATACATTATCTATACTTCTGGTACTACAGGAAAGCCAAAGGGTGTTTTAATCAGGCACAATAATATTGTTAATTCAATGCTCTGGAGAAAAGAGGAATTCGGCTTGGGCAACAATGACAGAGTACTGCAAATGTTCTCATTCTTGTTTGACGGCTTTGTAGTAAGCTTTCTGCAACCGCTTGTTTCAGGCAGTGTTTTACATGTTATTGGAGATGAAAGGGCGAATGATATACCTTATATTGCAAGATATATTGCAGAATATAAAATTACACATATATGTACTGTTCCGCCTCTTTTCGGTGCAATTACGGAGTGTCTGAATGACGAGGAAATGCAGTATTTAAGGCTTGTATCTCTTGCTGGAGATAAACTAAAAAAAGAAGTTGTTGACAGCGCAAAGAAAAAAAATCCCGGACTGGAGGTATGCAATGAATACGGTCCAACAGAGGCGAGTGTGGTTGTATCCTGCCATAGGGATGTTTCAGGCGATAATTGCAATATTTTGGGCAAGCCTATTTACAATACACATCTTCTTGTACTCGATAATTATTTAAAGCTATGCAATATTAATGTTCCTGGCCAGCTTTGTCTCTCGGGCAAGGGAATTGCCTCGGGATATTTGAATATGCCCGAGTTAAGCAGGGAGAAGTTTGTTCCCAGTCCATATTTTGAAAACGAAACAATGTATCTAACAGGTGATGTTGCACGAATCACTGAGGAGGGTGAGATCGAATTCATCGGGAGAAAAGACAGTCAGATCAAAATTCACGGTTTTAGGATTGAAATAGACGAGATAACCAAAGCGCTTTTTGAAATGGAAGGGATTGATGATGTAAGTATTGTTGCACGTGATGAAGGCAGAGAAAAATATCTTTGCGCATTTTATGTTGCAAATAAGGATTTGAAATTATTCGAGCTGCAACAGTACTTATATAAAAAGCTTCCATCATATATGGTCCCAGCGTATTTTATAAGATTAGATGCCCTTCCGCTTACGCCAATCGGAAAGATCGATGAAAAAACATTGAGATCGATGCCTATTGACACTTCCACAAATAGCACAAAATATGTTCCACCGACGAATGAGCTAGAAAATGAATTGGCTGTAATATTGGGTAATATATTCAAATCCGGCCGCATAGGAATCGATACGAGCTTCTTTGATATGGGTGGAAATTCGCTGAATATCGTTAAGCTGCACAATGAAATTAGGAAACGTCATGAGATTGATCTGCCGATAACCGTTATGTATAAATATCCAACGGTGCGTATGCTGGCAGAATATTTGAATAATATGTTATCCGGAAATACAGCTGCATCCACAGAGGAGAAAGAGACGGAACTGAATGACAGTGCAGAAACTTTTGCTAATGTAATAAGTTTATTTGGAGAGGATAATTTTGAATAAAAACACAATAATAAAAACAGGTATGGAAATTGCCGTTATAGGAATGGCAGGCAAGTTTCCAAAAGCTAAAAATATTACTGAATATTGGGAGAATTTAAAGTTAGGAAAGGACTGCATAACCTTCTTTTCCGATGATGAACTTCATTTATCCAAGGAAGAAGAGGCTTTGAAAAAGGATTCAAATTATGTAAAAGCAAAGGGATACCTTAAAGAAAAAGAATTTTTCGATGCAAAATTTTTTGAATATTCAAAAAAAGAAGCGGAGATTATGGAACCTCAAATGAGACTATTTCACCAGTGTGTGTGGGCTGCTCTTGAAGATGCTGGGGTAAATACAAAAAAGGATAATCCTATTGGAATTTATGGTGGCGCTTCGTCAAATACATATTGGAAGCTTGTTACAAAGCTTAAATCTATGGGCGATAATTTACAAGCCTTTTCCGATGAACAGCTGACAAATGAGGAGTTTATGTGCACTAAGGTTGCATATAAATTAAATTTAAGGGGACCAGCGGTTTATGTTAAAACGGCTTGTTCCACGTCCTTGGCGGCGATCCATATGGCATGCCGGGGACTTCTTACCGGCGAATGTAAGGTTGCCGCAGCCGGCGGAGTATCGTTGCTTTTGCCTGATAAAAAAGGCTATCTTTACAGAGAAGGAATGATCTTTTCACCTGACGGATACTGCAGAGCATTTGATGATAAGGCTCACGGTACGGTGGGTGGAGAAGGTGTTGGAGTTGTTGTATTAAAGCGCTTGAAGGATGCTGAAGTTGACGGCGACAGAATATATGCAGTTGTAAAAGGAAGTGCCATGAATAATGACGGAGCAGAGCGAATAGGATATACGGCTCCTGGTTTTAACGGTCAGTCAACGGTAATCAAAAAGGCTTACAGGATTGCAAAAGTAGCTCCCGAAACCGTGTCCTATATTGAGGCGCATGGAACAGGAACTGAACTTGGTGATCCTATAGAAGTTGAAGCACTTAAAGAAGCCTTTGCAACAACGAAAAGGCAATTCTGTGCATTGGGTTCGGTCAAAAGCAATATAGGTCATCTTGATTCTGCGAGCGGTGTGGCAGGCTTTATAAAATGTGTATTATCACTGTATAGTAAAGTTATACCACCAACGATACATTTCGAGAATCCCAATAGGAAAATCGATTTTGAAAACAGCCCATTTTATGTAAATGCATCTTTGAAAGAGTGGGAAACGTCAGACGGAGCACTAAGGGCAGGCATCAGCTCCTTCGGTATGGGTGGAACAAATGTGCATGTAGTTTTGGAAAATTATGAATATACTGACAAAATACAGAACGATAGTTACAAGTTGCTGCTGTTTTCGGCAAAATCTAGTGCTGCCTTGTATCGTATGCTTGGTGAATGGAAGAAATATCTCAGTGAGCGGCCCGAGACTGATATGTCCGAGATCGCGTATGTGCTCGAAAACAAGCGAAGTCGTTTTACATTCCGCAAGGCAATTGGCTGCAGCAATGCAGAGGAGGCGGTAAAAAAACTGGAATCCATATTGCCCGAAGGTATTAAAAGAATCCCTTCTGACCAAAAGAAAATAGTTTTCATGTTCCCGGGGCAGGGTAGTCAGTATGTTAAAATGTGTTTTGGCCTGTATAGTGAAATAGAGCAGTTCCGAGCATATGCCGATTACTGTTTTGAACTGCAGAGAGAATATAGCTGTGAAACAAAAAAACTTTGGATTGACGGAACAGACAGTGAGCTAATGAATACAACAGTATCACAGCCACTTATCTTTATTATGGAATATTGTATTGCAAGGCTGCTTATGGATGTTGGGATCAAGCCAGATATTGTAATGGGGTACAGCTTGGGAGACTATGCTGCGGCTTGTGTCGCGGGCATTATTTCGCTTGAAGATGCGTTGTTTGCAGTAAATAAAAGAGCGCAGCTTATGGAGAAAACGGAAAAAGGTGTTATGCTGAGTATCCCTCTTGAAAGGGCAAGATGTGAAAAGTATATTTCGCTTATTGAAGATCTTTCAATAGCTATTGATAACGGAGACTCTTGCATTGTTGCAGGTGGAGTTTCCGCAGTTGAAAAATGCGAAATTGCTCTAAAAAATGATAAAATAATGAGCATGCGCATAGGCGTTGATTATGGCAGCCATTCGCATTTGATGATACCCATAGTTGATGATTATGCAGAGGTACTCAATTTCGTGGAATTTCAAGAAAATGAAATTCCTATGATTTCATGCGTTACCGGAGAATTTGTAAACGGTTCAGAAGTAACAAAAGTTTCTTATTGGAGCAATCACCTTAAGGAATGTGTAAAGTATTATAAAGCTGTTAAAATGTTGGATTCCTTGGGAGATAATTATGTTCTCATTGAGACGGGACCAGGTAGAAGTCTGCTGACAATGGCCCTGCGTGGCATTGCAAAGGAAAAACTTACATGCGGTATCGATACGATACGCGTAAAGAGCAAAGATATTCCAGACGTAAAATATTTTTATGATAAGCTAGGAAAACTCTACGATAATGGCATTGAGCTTGAATACAAATTAAATGCGGATATTTCTTCGTATGGAACCGATCTTCTTCCCAATTATCCTTTTGAAAAGAATTCATTTGGCAAGCAGCTTATGACCGATGAAGCCCTTGAGTTTGGTAGAAATATACTTGTCTCAAAAAAGAGAAACATGATTTATATGCGCAACTGGGAAAGAAGTGTAAAGCTTGATCCAACAGAGAGATTTGGGGAAAAATGGATTGTTTTTGCAGATAAAAATGATATTTCTGAAAAAATAGAAAGCATTATTACGAAGAAAAACGATATATGTGCATGTGTTCAAAGCAAGGATTTCTGTGCTGTAGAAGGTACTCTTTCTGAGCTTTTCAAGGTTGACGAGGTATATAATATTCTGTATATGTACGGTCTTTCGGAGCACGGAAATGCACAGGAAATTTATTGTGATAACCTGTTTAAACTTGCAAATCTATGCGGTGCAGCTGATGGGAATATCAAACTCAAAATGTTTATTTTATGCAGCAATTCCATTGAAGCTGTGGGCCGTGATTTGAAGTATCCCGATAAGGCAATGCTCAGTGCGGCGGTAATCGTAATTCCGCAGGAATATCCTAATATTGACGCAAAATTGATTGATCTGGATGATGACGATTTTACCTATTCTGATAAGATTTCGCAGAATATATATAATGAAATATGCAGCAATAATAAAGATAAAATCGTTGTATACCGTAGAAATTACAGAATGCTTCCGATATATAGCGCAGTCGAGTGTGATAATAAAAAAAGCCGTATAAAAAAAGGTGGAATTTATATTTTGTTCGGTGGAATGGGTGGAATAGGTCAAGCTGTCGCAGAGCATATGGCAAGGAAATATAATACTAAGCTTGTATTGTCGGGCAGAAGAGATATTGTTTATGGCGATATGAGCAGAACGATTGAAAATATCAGGAATAGTGAATATATTCAATGTGATATTTTAAGCGGTGAAGCGGTTGAGCAGCTTTTTGAATATACCATAAAAAAATTTGGAAGAATAGACGGCGTGTTCAATATGACAGCCGTTTCAGACGGATGTCTTGTTCAAAAGCGCAAACCCGTAGATTCGTACAAGGTAATTGCACCAAAGTACGACGGTACGAGAAATCTTATAAATGTTTGTAAAGCAAATGGAGTTGAGATGATGGTGCTGTTTTCATCGCTGTCATCAATGGTTGGTGGTGTTGGACAGGCTGCGTACTGCGCAGCAAATGCATTTTTAGACGCTTTTGCATATTATAATGAAAATTTCAATGGCATAAATACAATATGCATTGACTGGGATCGCTGGAAACACACAGGTATTTCAAATAAGCTTGAACAGATACATTTTGAGCTTACTGGTTCTGCTATGGATGACGGCCTGGATGTTGAAAATGCAATAGAGCTTTTTGATAAGTGTATGTGCATAGATCATCCTCATTTGATAGCGCTTTCACAGGAGATTGAAGCATTTTTTTCGCAGGTAGATGTTTATGATGAGGTAGAGACTGAAAGTGAAAAGCAAGTAGATTGGTTAGATCGTTCAACACTCAGTTCGGAATATGCCGTAGCTGAAACTGCCATGGAAACTGAAATTGTAATGCTTTGGGAACAGGAACTTTCGGTAGAACCTATTGGTATTTTCGATGATTTTCTAGAGTTGGGAGGCGATTCCCTAAAAGCCATAGTTATGCTTGCAAAGATAGAAAAAATGTTTCGTAGAAAAGTTCTTATCGCAGGATTTTTGGCAGAACCGACAATTAAAAGATTGTCTAAATTGATAGAAACATCCCCATCTACTGCAGGAAACAGCCCCAAAGTCTCCAAGAAATATTATACCGAGCTTGATGAAAGGTCGCAAGTATATGTTAGCAAGCTTAGTAAAACGATGGAGATCAGCGATGCTTATTATTTAAGTCCGATGCAGAACATTACTCTGTCCTACAATATAATGCACCAGACTGACAGAAAAAATGTAGCTATGTTCGAGTGCATTATTCGTGGGAACATCGATATTGATATTTTTGTTAAGGCATGGCAGGCGGTCGTTTCACACAATCCTGTTTTGCGTAGCACTATTGTGTGGAGAAGGCTTCCTGAGCCGATTCAGATTATCAGAAGCGATTTTGCAAATAATGTAAGGTTTATTGACCTCAGTAGCTTAAATGATGATGCATATGCACAAAAGTTGGTTGAAATACATAATGAAGAGCTTAGATCGGGCTTTCGTGTTACGGACTATCCTCTTCACAGAATGAAGATAATAAAGAGTGGCACAGAAAAATACAGAGTGATTGTTTCATATATGAATTCTCTGTTTGATGGCTGGAGCACAAGTGTTTTACTTAGTGAAATACAAAAATATTATTCTATGCTTAAGCAGGGTAAAACTATTGAGCCTGAGGAAACAACAAATAATTATTTTGCTGCATTAAAAATGCAGAGAGAAAATTCAAAGATAGATGCCGAATCTTTTTGGAAGAATGACTTTTCAGGCTTTGAATTTGTTGATAGGGGTTACGGCAAGCTTAAAGTATTTAAAAATACAGCTTATGCTTCTGTGGAAGCTGAAATAAATGAAGTGCTTTCGGGTCGTATTTTCGAATATGCAAAAATGAAGAAAATTACCGTAAATTCATTTTTTCAAGGCTGTTGGGCAATACTTATTTCGGAAGCTGAGCAAAGCAAAGATGTGGTTTCAGGTTATGTTTCATCGGGCAGAGATATGTTCAATGATGAGATGCTTGAAAATGTGGGTTTGTTCACTAATATTGTTCCGTTGAGAACAAAGATTGATATTAATGAGCATACCGATACATATTTTGTAAACGTCCACAAGCATATAAATAGCGTTAATTATAACAGTTTTTTAATGATGCCTGCAATTGAAAAAATTGTTGGTGCGCCAAAGGATTTTTTTGAGCAGATTTCTTATGCAAAAACGCTAACATTGATTCAATATCCTGTAGAAGATTGCGATAAATTAGAATTTACTGTAGAAAATGTAATAAGCGATACGAGTGTAAATGTGCCTTTACGAGCCTATGTTCTTATAGGAAAGGGCATAAAGGTCAAGCTTCAGTATTCGTCACATTATAGTAAAGAGACGGTAAGCGGTATGCTTAGCAGATTTGTAAATATTGCGGAAAACGGTGTTGAAAATCATTTGATTGGTAATATAAAATTATGTAGTAGAAAGGAGTATGTATGACAAAAAAAGATAATATATTTGTATGGCTGTACGGATTTACAAAGCAGTATGCTGGATTAATGTTTGTTGGAGTTTTCTTCTCATTACTAGTAGCCGGATGTGAGATTTTCAGTGTGTATGCATTAGAGAAGTTTATAAATGGTATATTTGGGGAAGAACGTAAATTAGCCATAAACCTTATTTTGTACGCTGTAATCATATTTGTAATAGGTGGAGTCGCCAATTATTTTATGATAAAAAGCAGCCGGACTTTTGCGGCAGTGTCAATGGCGGAAATGAAAAGTAGTTTTACCAGACATATGCAAAAAAGTCTTATAAAAGATATAGACAGTAAAAATACAGGTCAGAGAATTTCAGAATTTACGAATAACATGAATCTGATTGAAACATTCTATAGTAATTTTATAAATACATATCTGCATACGCCGTTGATGATTGTTGTTGTTTGTGTATATCTTTTATGCGTAAATTGGAAGCTGCTGCTTATTAGTATCTGTACTATGCCAATTTCGGTATGGATTTCAAAAGTCGTAAGCAATCCTATGGAGCGGTATGTTAGTAGCTATTTCGGAAAACTGGGCGAAGCTAATAATATAGTTAAAGAAAATGTGGAAGGTGTTGAAATCGTAAAATCATTTATTCTGCAGAATCGTTTCTGTACTCGCTACAGACATGTAATGAAGTGTGCATTTAAGGAGAATATGAAAATGGCAAGGCAGGAATCTTTTATGATGCCATTTGTGATAATCTCTTATGAGCTGCCGTATATTATATGCGCTGTTGCGGGCGGCTATTTGGCAACGCGAAGCAGCAATTTCTATGTAGGTGATATTGTTGCATTTCTTCAGCTACTTAGTTTCCTTGTAAATCCGATTTCTCAACTTTCAAATATTATCAGTGAATTGAGAAAGGTTGAGGGAACGGCTGCTGAAATAAAATCTTTTATGGAAAATGAAATAGAGCAAGGTGGAGAATTTCTTCCTGATGATAGCAGCCCTGCTGTTGAGTTTAACGATGTAACTTTCAGTTACGATAAGGATCATAGGATACTCAATGGATTTTCGCTTAAGATTGAAAAAAACAAAAGGATCGCTCTTGTGGGAGAAAGTGGCTCAGGCAAATCAACAGTTCTTAATTTAATTTCAGGCTTTTGTTTTCCCGATTCCGGAAATGTTTCTGTAATGGGTTGTCCAATCTCGCCTTTAAATATCGGGTCCTCACGTAAATATATTTCACGTGTTGATCAGGATATTTTTTTGTTTAACGATAGCATACGTCAAAATATTATTTATGGAGCTGAAGAAATTGATGAAGTTATGTTTGGTGACATTTTGGAGAAATCCGAGTTAAATGGCTTTATAAAGGAGCTTCCGAAAGGAGCAGACACCGTTTTGAATGAAAACGGAAAAAACGTTTCCGGTGGACAGAGGCAGAGAATTGCCGTTGCACGTGCGTTTATAAAGCAGGCTCCCATACTTTTGCTGGATGAGCCGACAGCATCTCTCGATGATTATACCCAGGAGGTGATACAACGTTCCATAAATGAACTTTCAAAAGGGAGAACAACAATAACTGTTGCCCACAGACTGTCAACGATAAAAGATTATGATGATATTATCGTTTTGAGCAATGGTGAGATCACCGAACGAGGAACCCACGATGAGCTTATAGCTTTGAACGGATACTACAGCCGGCTATACCGAGAATCTGGACAGAATAATTAAAAGGGGGAATATACCGATGAATTTAAAAGAGATTTTTGGCGCCTTACTGCGTGTAAATAAGCTTATTGACGGTAAAAGCAAGTTCTTGTATGTATTGGGTACGGTTGGAATTGCAGGTATTTTTTCCGGCAATAAAATTCTCACCTCATTTATTAACAAAGAGATTTTGGATGCGACGATTGAAATGTCAAAATCAGGTCTAATAACAGCTGTTTGTCTCGCGCTTATCGTGTTTGCAGGTGCTTGTATTTTAAATCCTGTTTCGGTATATGTTTTTGATTACAGCATTCGTAGAATGATTATCGGAATAAAGGAAAGTATATTTGACAAGTTGCAACATCTACCATTAAATTTTTTTCAAAAGAATCATAGTGGTGATATTTTGGCAAGAATAAACAGTTCTGTAGAATCGATAGAAATGGCATACAGTATGCACCTTTTCCGCTTTGTCGAAGCGGCAATATGGGGAATAGGTTCGCTTGTTTCAATGGTTCTGTTGGATTGGCGGCTTACTGTAATAATCTTGGTATACAGTGCCATAGTGCTTTACTGCAACGCTTATTTTGTAAAAAAAGTAAGAGTAATGGAGGATATGCTTCAACTGAATAATGCTAAAAATATAGTAAATTTTGAAGAGATCCTTCGAGGCATCAGAATTATAAAAATCTTTGGAATTGAAAAAAAAATGCAGGAGAAATTTGATTCTGGCAATAGCGAGTATGCGGATAACAAAGTGAAAAGAGGAAATTATGATGCCAAAATAGCGGCAATGAATTTCATCTTTTCAAAGATGAGCTTGTTTGTGCTTATTTCAATAGGCGGTTATATGGCATTTAAGGGAGATATATCTTTTGGAAATATTCTTGCCATTTTTGGCTTACAGGGTGGTGTTTCTAATATGTTTTCAAACATGGGAAGTATCATGAATGATCTTCAAGGTGCTTGCTCAGGTGCGGAAAGAGTATTCGAAATACTGGATGAAAAAGAAGAAAATACCGAGTGTGGCAGCCATATTATTGAAAAAAACGGTGATTCCGCAATATCTATAAGTAATTTGAGTTTTTCATATGACGAAAGGGATACCCTGTCGAATATAAACATTGATGTGAAAAAAGGGGAATACATTGCGGTTATTGGAAAAAGCGGCTCAGGGAAAAGTACGCTTGCTAAATTGTTGCTTGGTTTTTATAGTGCCGAATCGGGAAACATCAAGCTGTTCGGTAATTCCAGCAGAGAGCTTTCCATGAACGAATGGCGTAGTATGATTTCATATGTATCGCAGAATCCTATACTTTTTGACGGAAGTGTCAGGGAAAATATTCTGTACGCAAGACAGAATGCGACAGAGAAAATGATTATTGAGGCCGCACAAAAAGCCGGTGCACACGAGCTTATAATGGGATTAGAAGGCGGATACGACTATCATGTCGGCGAAAACGGAAGCAATCTTTCTGGTGGGCAGAAGCAGCGTATAGCCCTTGCAAGAGCAATTCTAAAAGATGCTGAAATTATAATAATTGATGAGGGAACATCAGCACTTGACAAGGATTCAGAAGCTATTGTTCAGAGCAGCATAAATTCCCTTAAGGGTAAGTGGACTATTATCCAGATAATCCATAATTTGGACATGATAAAAGAAGCGGATAAGATTTACGTTATCGAGGATGGAAAAATTGTAAACAGCGGAAAACCCAATGAGATTTTAAAATAAAAAGGAGAACTTAAATATGGATTTTCAGTTAACAAAGGAACAAAAGCAGTACAGAAGAGAAATTATTAATTTTGCAAAGAGTTATTTGAATGATGAGGAATATCTCGAAAACTTTTCGGCAGATATGTGGAAGAGAATTTGCGAATTTGGCTTCCTTGGAATAACTATCGGCGAGGAATACGGCGGCTTGGGAGAAGATTATTTAACGGCAGCAGTTGCCCTTGAAGCATTGGGCTATGGCTGTGAAAACAATGGATTAGTATTTGTTGTTAATAATCACATCTGGGTATCACAAAATCTAATTTACCTATATGGTCAGCAGGTATTGAAGGATAAATATCTGCCTGAAATGGTTGAAGGCAAGAAAATTGGTGCAATTGCAATTACTGAACCCGATTCGGGATCGGACGCATTGAGCATGGAGGCGTATGCACACGAAGAAGGGGATCATTATGTACTAAACGGAAATAAAATGTTTATTTCTAATGGGCCTATTGCCAATGTATTTGTGGTTGTTGCTGTAACACAGAAGGAGCCTGTAAAACGCTATACGGCATTTGTTGTGGAAAATAACTTTGAGGGTGTTCATGTTGGGAAGAATATTGAAAAAATG
The DNA here is from genome assembly GCA_910575665.1 of Eubacteriaceae bacterium. GTDB lineage: Bacteria > Bacillota > Clostridia > Lachnospirales > Lachnospiraceae > Eubacterium_F. Next base: position 27,286 of record CAJTFB010000021.1, on the reverse strand, counting down.
GGATTGGGAGCCTGCCCTACCAGTGAATTGACATTTGTTGATTGCAAGGTTCCAAAGGAAAACATTCTCGGAAAGCTCAATGAAGGCAGCTCTTTATTGACAAACGCTCTTGAATGGGAGAGATGTTATGAGTTTGCACCACACGTGGGTGCAATGCAGCGAATAATGGAAAAGTGCATTGAATATGTCTATCAAAGAAAGCAGTTTGGTAAACCAATTAAGGAATATCAGGCCATTTCACATAAGATCTCAAATATGAAGATAAGCCTTGAGATGGCTCGCTTGATGCTTTATAAGATTGCATGGCTGAAGGATCAAAAGCGATCAGCATATTCCGAAGTTTCCATATTCAAGGTATTCGTAAGCGAGAATTACATCAAAACCTGCCGTGATGCAGTTCAAATATTTGGTGCATACGGCTATACCAAGGAATTTCCATTGGAACGCGAACTGCGTGATGCATTGGCGTGTAGTATATATTCTGGCACCAATGAAATGCAGCGCAATACAATTTTCCAGATGCTCGGTTGAGATAGGAGGAAAAGATAATTTATGAATATTTTGGTTTGTATTAAGCCGATCAAAAAGGAATTGGTAAGTGAAAGTGTAGAACTTTGCGAGAAATACTGCATAAATCCTTATGATTTGTTTGCGTTAAATGAAGCGATGAAGGTAAAAAAGAATGCATCCGATGCGACGATTGAATGCGTATGTATGGGCGAAAACAACACAAAGGAGGTTCTGAAGAGATGTCTTGCAAAGGGGGCGGATGCTGCATATCTACTCAGTGATAGCTCCTTTGCGGGATCTGATACTATTGCAACATCTTACATTTTGTCTAAGTTTATCGAAACAAAGAATTACGATTATATTTTCTGCGGCAGCAAATCTGTAGACGGTGAAACAGGTCAAGTCGTATTCGGCTTATCGGAGCGCCTTGGTTTTGGTTGTGTAACAAAGGTCGTTGAGATCACTGAAGCTGAGGGAGATTCCCTGACAATGCTCCGATCTGAGGAAAGTTGTGACAGCATTCTTAGATCCAATGGAAAAACCGTAGTCGTTTTTGATGATTTTAGCATAGAAACAAGTATTAGCTTAATTGCTATGAAGCGTGCAAACAGATGCAGCATTAATATTCTTACGGGTAAAGAGATAGGAGCATTGCCATCGCTGTGTGGACAAAAGGGTTCAAGAACGCAGATCATAGGTGCAATGGATATACTTGAAAAACGTGAATGTCAATATATTAGTGGTGATATAAAGGAGCAGGCTCAGTTTTTAGACCAACTTATAAGAGTAAACAGTTAGTGAGGCGATGAAAATGGATAAGGGAAAGATTGCGGTATTTTGTGTAGAGGGGGCAGTAAATTACAAAGCACATTCGTTGCAGATGACATCAAAGGCATATCAGCTTGCAAAGGAAAAAGATGCAGAGGTGATTTTCTGCTATATCGGTAGCAATGATCCTGACTATTTTGAACAGGTAAGTCAGTGTGGAGCCGATAAGATAGAGTTTTATCAAAATGATGGTGAGCCGGGTATACGTAGCCATATTATGTGTGAATGGGGCGAGTTTCTGCTGAAAAAGTATGATTTTAAAATAGCTCTTTTTATGGCGGAGGAATGCGGAAAAAGAGTTGCTGCGATATTATCTACCCGCTTTGAATGTGGATTGACTGCTGATTGTATTAATGTAACATTTAATGACGATAATACCTTTTTCTACCGTACGGCTTTGAATGACGCCGTGGTTGCAAAGATCAGGTGCACCAATGAAACGCTCCAGCTTGCAACAATACGTGAAGGAATATTTGAAGAAGAGCGTATTTCCGAAACAAAAGCGGAGTTGAATGTTTGGGAAAGTTCTGTAGAGTTGAAAAACGATCATATTGAAGTACTTGAAAAAAAAGAAAAAACTCAGCCTGAAAATGTTTGTCTCAGCAAAGCCAAGATAATATTTGGTGTTGGCAGAGGAGCTGCCGAAAAGAATACTTTATTACGAATTGAGAAAATTGCCCAAAAATGTGGCGCAGAGCTTGTAGGCACAAGACCCGTCGTTGAAGAGGGGATTTTGCCCAAAAGCAGACAGGTAGGGCAGTCGGGAAGAAGTATAGCTCCCGATCTTTATGTGGCATTCGGTATATCTGGTGTCAGTCAGCATATTGTTGGAATTAAGAAAGCAAAAGTGATAGTTGCTGTAAATAAGGATCATGACGCTTCTATTTTTAATTTTGCTAATTATGCTTTTGTGGGAGATGTTAATATAATGCTGAAGGAATTAGAAAAAATTATTTTCTGCATTTGGAGGGAAAAATGTTGAAGGGAGAAATTGTAAAAAGATGCGAATTTTTCAAGCTAACCAATGCAGAAAAGCGAATATGGTATCATGAAAAGATGTTTCAAGGCGCTTCACTGCACAATATTGGTGGATATATAATTTTGAGAGCTGCTGTAGATTATGAAATATTGGACAAGGTAATAAATCAAATCATAAAGGAGCATGACGCTTTCAGAATAGGCTTGCTTGAAGCTGATGGAGTGCCATATCAATACGTAAAGGCATATGAGTACCATGCTCTTAGACTGAAAAAATTTTCTTCCAATGAAGAGTTTGAGCAATGGAAGAACAGCTTTTTTATAGAGGCATTTGACATATACAAGGATGAGTTGTACTCTTTTGTGCTCTGCAAATTATCAGAAGTGGATTATAGGATCGTTCTGAAAATGCACCATATTATCGCCGATGGCTGGTCGTTCCAGCTAATTGCAAAATATATGACAAACGCCTACTTCCTGGTAAAAAATAGAAATGTATCTGCTGCGGATACGTTAGGGATATCGTATTTAACTTACTTGGAAAAGGAGGAAGAGTATCTCAGCTCAGAGCAGATGAAGCGTCACCGCCAATACTGGCTTGAACGTTTTAAGGATGCAGATAAAATCAATTTTTTGCAGCCTTCAAAGGGCTTGGAGGGAAAACGCAAAAGTTATACCTTAAACAGTGCAGAAACGTCAAAGCTCAGAAAATTTGTTGCAGATAATAAGCTTCTTCTGCAAACAGTCGTTTTGGCGGCATATTATTTTTATCGAAGTGCCTGCATCGGCGAGAAAGATATTACCGTGGGCATTCCTGTTTTTAATCGTAGCGGACGTACAGAAAAAAGCATTATTGGAATGTTTACCAGCACTATAGCATATCGCTTCTGCATAGATGAAAAGGCATCGATCTCTGATTGTTTGATGTCCATGAACCGCAGACTTAAAGATGATTTACGCAATCAGAAATATCCTTATAACATGCTGATCGAAGAGTTGAAATCATTAAATAATTCGCTGGAGAATATGTTCGACGTTTCCATTAATTATTACAATTCCGACTTCAGTGTAAGCTTTAACGAGTGGGATTCTACTGTTGAGGAATGTTACTGTGGCTGTCAGTTTTACGATTTGCAGATTGTAATAAAAGAATGGAATAACAGAGGTGAACTGACTTTGTTTTACGACTATAAGACCGATGTTTACAGCGAATACCGTATAAACGAACTGCATTCACATTTGGTAAATATAATGAAATATATGGTAGAGAACAGTTCAGGGACAGTTGCTGAGATACCAGTATTTTCGGCATCTGACACCGAAAAGTATCTGCTAAAATACAACTCTGCGAAAAGTGAATATCCGACGGAAAAAACGATTGTTGAGCTATTTGAGGAATGTGTGGCACAATGGCCCAAAAGATGTGCAATCGAATATAACGGAATAAAACTGACCTATAAGGAGCTTAATGAACAGGCTGATCGTCTTGCAAATTATTTACATAGTGAGATGAAGTTTGAAAATCAAATCATAGGTATCTGCACATTGCACTCCATCGAATCGATTACTGCCATATTAGCAGTGTTAAAGGCTGGATGCACATATCTTCCCTTAGACGCCGAAACACCTGAGGAGAGAATGCGTTATATTGTGGAAAATTCGGGACTTGTTGCAATACTTTCCAATTTTCCTATTGATTCCGAAATAGGTGTTCTGGTTATTAATTTGGAAGAATTGAAATTAGGGAAATATAGCTGCAATAAATTAGGTTTAATAAAGCCTGCGGAAATAGCATATATCATTTATACATCTGGTACAACTGGCAAGCCCAAGGGCGTAATGATAAAGCAAAGCGGTTTGGTGAATTATATTTTATGGGCGAAAAAGGTTTATCATGTCACACTAGACGATAAATTTGCGCTTTATACATCACTTGCATTTGATCTTACGGTAACGACTGTATTTACGCCGATAGTAAGCGGTGCGGCTATTATAGTTTACCGTGACGATCGTGAAAAATATGTGCTTTACAGAATTATTGAAGAAAACCGCACATCGATAATAAAATTAACTCCTGCTCATTTAAAGTTACTGTTAGATGCCAATATTTCCGACTCTAAGCTTACGCGATTCATTGTCGGTGGAGAGGATCTCAAGCAAGCAGTTGCAGAGCAGATTTATATAAAATTCGGAGAAAGGATCCATATTTACAATGAATACGGACCCACTGAAGCCGTAGTTGGCTGTATGATCTATGAATTTGATGCAAGCAGGCGTTTCGGAACTTCCGTACCGATTGGAAGGCCAGCAGATAATGTTCAGCTATACCTGCTTAACGAAGCAATGAAGCCCGTTATCCCCGGTGAAAAAGGTGAGCTTTATATAGCCGGTGATGGCGTTGCAAAGGGGTATTTAAATAACAAAAAACTTACGGAAGAACGTTTTATTTATAATCCCTTCGGAAAAGGAAAAATGTATAAAACAGGTGATATAGCACGTTTTATCGATGAGGATATTATGGAATATGTCTGCCGTTCCGATGAACAGGTCAAGGTGAACGGGTATCGTATTGAGCTAAGCGAGATAGAGGAATGTATAAAAGATTTAGATGATATTGATGAAGCAGTTGTTGAATATATGGAGCTGCCTAATGGAAATAGCGTACTTTGTGCTTTTTACAGCGGTTCTGAAAATATTGATAAAAAAAGCATAAAAAATCACATCAAAAATTATCTTCCAGATTATATGATTCCCGTTTATTTTACATATGTTGAAAAATTTAAGCTTACCACAAATGGCAAGCTTGACAGGCGTACTTTTCCAGAAATGGATATGAGTTGCTGTGATTATTCACAAAGTATTGATGAGAAGAGAAAAAATATTCTTATCGGTATAGTTAAGTCCATATTGAACCTAGAAAATGTGAGCATAAATGATAATTTTTACAGCATTGGTGGCGATTCCATAAAAGCAATACAAATGACCTCACGGCTCAGTGAAGCAGGCTATAAGATAAAGACGAAGGATATTCTATCAGCTGACTGCTTAGGTGAAATTGCTGAGCATATGAAGGAGGGTGAAAAGGAGATTTATAATATTGAGCATTGTAGCGGTCAGATAAAAAATACACCTGTATACAGTTGGTTCATTGACAACAAATTTTATAATCCCGATTATTATGTGCAATCAGTGCAATGCGAGCTTGATAAGAGCGTGACAGCTGAAAATTTGGCCTCAGCTTTTCAAAAGATTATTGAGGTGCATGACGGCTTGCGCGTGAATTATAGTGAAGAGAATGGATTTTTCTATGAAGAAAGTTATATTAATGAATCGTTCAAAGTCAGTGTTATAGAAGGTGAGAATGTTGACACAGAGGCAGTGGTCTTGGCGGTAAAGCAGAGTATAAGTCTTTCAGATTTGCCTATTAAGGCGACGCTTATTAAGCGGAAGTCAGAGGACACAAATCTTTTAGCAGTTGTTGCGCATCATGCTGTCGTGGACGGTGTAACATGGCAAATTATTGTCGATGATCTAAATACGGTTCTCGAACAAATTGCGGAGCATAAGGACATTAGATTGGCAAAAGAGTTTACAACTCTCGGTCAGTGGAATGAGGTGTTGGAGGGTTATAAGGCTGCGGCGCATTTGCAGTTTAAGTACTGGAAAAGACAGATCAGACCATATAATATGATGACAAAATGGGGAATCATTCCTGAGAATGATAGAGTAAAAAATAATATTAGTGTACAAGTAAAAATCAGTCGAAAGATTACGGAAAAGCTTTTTAAAATGGCTGAGATAGCTGTCATGGAGCACAACTTTACGGTGAACGACGTTCTTTTGACTGCTTTAACCAAGGCGCTGACTGATCTTTACGATAAAAATGAAATTACGGTATTGCTGGAATCACATGGAAGAGAAAACAGTATTGTGAACTGTGATCTTTCAAGAACAGCAGGCTGGTTTATGGTAATGTATCCCGTAAGATTTGAGTTTTCTGATATATCGGACTGTTTGAAAATGCTTGATGAGGTGCGTACAGTTTTGAAGCGTGTTCCCGATAATGGTATTGGTTATGGAATATTGAAATATATGAGTGGAGAGCTTAATGATACTCAAAAATATGTTAGATTTAATTATCTCGGAAATGTGGTAGGGAGACACGAGGAAAGTCGAATAAAGAAGGTAATTCCTGATTTCTGTTTTAACAGCGATAAAGAAAATATAAATACATGTCTTATTGATGTCAATTGCATCCGTTTGGATGATTGCATAACCGCGAGCTTTGAAAGTAGTGGCTTATTTATGGATAAGTACAAGCTTGAAGAACTGGCGTCGAATTTTGAAGCTGATTTGAATGAACTTATTAATAAGTACTGCAATTCAAATGGTGAACGCACTTTTTTATCGAAATTCACGGCGGTTTCGCTTAGCAATTCCGATTTTAATGATTTGTTTGAGTAAAGGAGAGAGAAATGTCTAAGAAATTAGTTTTGTATACTATTCCATTTGCCGGCGGTAGCTCGTTGAGCTATCTTGGATGGAATAAATATTTAAATTCGGATATTGAATTGGTAAATTTGGATTATTCGGGTCATGGAAAACGTATAGGAGAAGTATTGATAAGCAATTTTGACGATGTTGTATGGGATATTCTAACTCAGATTAAGGATAGTCTGAATAATCGCAAATTTTTGATTTATGGCCACAGTATGGGAGGAATGGTTGCATACTACATATCACGCATTTTGCAGGAAAAATTTCAAACTATTCCTGAGCTTTTGTTTATCGGGGCTTGTCCTTCTCCAAAATTTTTTTCACGTGACAGAAAAAAGTATACCTACGACGAGATTGTAAATCAAATGCTTTATGATAACAGAATTACTTCCGAAATAGTACAGACCGAGGAGTTTGATAAACAGATTTATCCTATTATCGAAAACGATTATAATATGCTTTGCAGACCGTTTGACGTGTCTTCTGCTGATATGCTTATGAGCAGAAGCGTGTGCTTGTACGGGCTGCGTGACAATACTATTTCTTATGACGAGGTACGGGATTGGAGCAAATATATTTTGAAAAGCGAGTACCGTTCTATTGATGATGACCACTATTTCAACGAAAACAGTGCCAAGTCAGTGTGTAGTATAATCAATAGCGCTGTGAACCGGGAGATGTAAATAGTAAAATAAAGGGAATGTATGCCAAAGAAGTGCTATGAGTTACTCAGTTACAAAAGATAAACTAACCCAATTTACATTATTACTATGATACCAAAAGGTCTCTTACTTGAAAAGTTTGGTTGTATTGGGATGGATTATTACGTAATGGTTACTAGAGAAAATGGGGGATCAACAGCTATAGTTCCAAGACGATTGGTGTGCCGCATAACAGGAAATCAACCTTTGACCATTTCTATAGTATGCAACCTATGCTGCGTATAGATATTGGAATGACAACTCGGCAGATTTTTGAAACCATGGAACATAGTTATCAAGATAATGTCAAAATCTATACTCCAGCAGTATAGTTCCAATTAATGACTAGCTTCTTACTCAATAGTTTTAATGCGGAACAGTCTTCAGCTCTTGCCAAATTCCGGATTTCTTGATATACTAGATAATATTTTAGTTAGGCTGGCGTTTCGGCCGGCTGCTACAACGAGAAGGAGGAGACAGCATTGGAAAAGGAACTTGTCATCGTTTTGGATTTTGGTGGACAGTATAATCAGCTGATCGCCAGACGTGTCAGGGAATGCAACGTGTATTGTGAAGTGCATCCCCATACACTGAGCCTGGAAAAAATCAGGGAAATGAACCCCAAGGGAATCATTTTTACCGGGGGCCCGAACAGTGCGTATGGAGAGGATTCACCGAGTTATGACAGAGAGATCTTTGAGCTTGGCATTCCGATTCTCGGCATCTGCTATGGCTCTCAGTTGATGGCGCATCTGCTTGGTGGAAAAGTGGAGACTGCCCCAGTCAGCGAGTATGGCAAGACCGAGGTAAAGGTAAATAAGTCTTCCCTGCTCTTTGGCGACGTCAGCGAGAGCACGATCTGCTGGATGAGCCATACAGATTATATCGCAAAGGCTCCCGCTGGCTTTACTGTCAGCGCCACAACGCCAGTCTGTCCGGTGGCTGCAATGGAGCTGCCGGAGAAGAATCTCTATGCGACCCAGTTCCATCCGGAGGTTTTGCACACTCAGGAAGGTATAAAAATGCTTTCCAATTTTGTATATAAGGTCTGTAACTGCAGCGGTGACTGGAAAATGTCTTCTTTCGTGGAGGATACGATAAAGTCAGTGCGTGAAAAAGTTGGCAGTGGAAAAGTGCTTTGCGCCCTTTCTGGTGGTGTAGATTCTTCCGTGGCCGCTGTTCTTTTATCAAAGGCCATCGGAAAGCAGCTGACCTGCGTTTTTGTGGACCAGGGACTTCTGCGCAAGAATGAAGGCGATGAGGTCGAGTCAGTATTTGGTCCAGATGGCCCCTATGACTTAAATTTTATACGGGTGAACTGTCAGCAGCGCTTTTATGAAAAACTTGCCGGCGTCACCGAGCCGGAGGAAAAACGTAAGATCATTGGAGAAGAATTTATCCGTGTATTTGAGGAAGAGGCAAAGAAGATTGGCGCCGTGGATTTTCTCGTACAGGGAACGATCTATCCGGACGTGATCGAGTCTGGTCTGGGCAAATCTGCAGTGATCAAGTCTCATCACAATGTAGGCGGCCTTCCTGACTGCGTGGATTTTAAGGAGATTATCGAACCTCTTCGTCTACTTTTCAAGGATGAGGTGCGAAATGCCGGCAGAGAACTTGGCATCCCAGAATATCTCGTGAGCCGCCAGCCGTTCCCTGGACCGGGTCTGGGAATCCGTATTGTTGGTGAGGTTACCGAAGAGAAGGTACGTATCGTCCAGGATGCTGATGCGATTTACCGTGAAGAGATCGCCAATGCCGGCATCGAGGGACTTGGGCAGTATTTTGCAGCTCTTACGAATATGCGCTCCGTGGGAGTGATGGGAGATGAGAGAACCTATGATTATGCAGTGGCGCTCCGTGCCGTGAATACCACGGATTTTATGACGGCAGAGTGTTCGGAGATTCCCTTTGAGGTGCTGCAGAAGGTGATGAACCGGATCATCAATGAGGTCAAGGGGGTTAACCGGGTAATGTATGATCTGACGAGTAAACCACCGGGGACGATAGAGTTCGAATAAACAAAAATGTTTAGTGAATCCAGTATTTATGCGGGTTTGCGGGCTTTGGAAAGGTCTTTTGATAACAAATTGATAACAGTTGTTTGAGTGTGATTATTCTTGCTGTCGAGTGGTTTGTTGGTGGGAGAATGATTTGTAAGCGGTTTGGACGGCTGGCATAAATCCATATTATAACGCCCTTAGCTGTGGGTAGGAACTCATGGCTAAGGGCGTTTTTTGTCGTGCTTTTTAATTGATGAATGGGGGTGATAATTAAAGTGTTTTTTCCATAATGTAATTCGTCAAGGGGATATTTGACCTGATTACCTGCTGTTCCTTAATTGTATTATATCCCCTGTGAAGAAAAAACGGCTTTGCAGTGATGGAAGCATGTGTGGTTATTTTGCTTATTCCAAAAGCGTGTTCCAGTTTATCGCAGATAGCGGTGGCAATCCCTTGGCTTTGATAGTCCTTGTGGACATACAGCCTGTCGAGATAGCCTGTCCTGTCAATATCGCCAAACCCTGCTATGATGCCGCCTTTTATGGCGACAAGCGTAAAATGCTCGGATAATGATTGATTCCATTCATTTATGTTTACATTGCCAGTTGCCCAGACATTTAACTGTTCGTCTGTATAGTCTTTGGCATTTATGGAATGGACGGTCTGATAAAACAGCTCCGCTAAATATTTACAGTCCGAGGGGCGGTATTCTCTGATAATCACGTTTTTTACACCTTCCAATCTGGCTTGGTTAGTCTGGCAGCTTATCTTTGAACGCTTCAACTAAGGCATCGCTCAATTCCTTAGAGGGGGCTTTCGCCCAATGCTGCATGGTGTCAAACTTTGGGTAATTGTACCGCCACTGGTCGTAATCTTCTTTGCTGATTTCCTCGGCAGAGAGTTTTGCAGCCTGTTCCTGCCAAGCGGTAAGCATTTGCAGTAACTCGGCGGCATCCTTATTTTTGTCTTTGTTGACTTTTAAGCAGATTTCACCGTCTGATTCGCTGACGGTAAGTCCGTAAATGTCCTCAAGGGCAAATAAGGTGTGCATAAGACCGATGTAGCTGTCAATGTCGGGTATGTCCAGAGCCTGCGGCGCAACGTCAAGAGCCTGCGCCAGTGCAGCCGTCAAGTCTGCCTTTGGCTTGCGTGAGCCAGTTTCGTACTGTGCCAGACGCACATCCGCTGATTTTTCGGGAAATCCGACAAGCATGCCGAGGTATTTCTGCGTCATGCCCCGCATGATGCGGAAAAAATGTATTCTTTCGCCAATCGCCATAATGTTTCACTCCTTGTTCCTATGTTTATAAGGAGTATAGCATATATGTTTAGAGAAAGTCAAGCGTAAGCAAAACAAAAAAGTTTAATATTTTCTTGCAAACCTATTGACAGTAGCAAAAATGTTTAGTATTATGAATTAAGCAAAAACGCTTAACAAAAAACGCCGCAAGGGCATACCTATATGCCCAGAGTAATGGGCGGCAATAAGGAAAGGAGAGGTTGTATGGACAACAAATTTATCCGTGTGGACGAGGTGGCGCAGGAGCTTTCCGTATCAAAGCCTTACGCTTACAAGCTCATCAAGAAACTGAATGACGAGCTGAAGGAGCAGGGGTTTATCACGATTGCAGGGAGAGTAAACCGCCAGTATTTTCAAGAAAGGTTTTACGGAGCAGGAGAAAAACAGGGAAAGGAGATGGAGTAAATGCCAGTATTTAAGAATGAGGGAAATGGCACATGGTATGTGATGGCAAGGTATGTGAACTGGAAAGGGGAGCGGAAACAGAAATGCAAGCGTGGGTTTGCCACAAAGCGGGAGGCGCAGGAGTGGGAGCGAAAATTCCAGTTGCAAAATTCCGCTGACCTTGATATGGACTTTGAAGCTTTTACAGAGCTTTATGTGAATGACGTCAAGAACCGACTGAAAGAAAACACATGGCTGACAAAGGAGCATATCATTCGGACAAAGATTCTTCCGTACTTCGGGAAAATGAAGATTAGCGGGATTGGCACGAAGGAAATCATTGCATGGCAGAATGAGCTGCTTGACTACCGTGATGAAAAGCGCAATCCCTATTCGCAGACGTATCTGAAAACCGTCCACAACCAGCTTTCCGCTATCTTCAACCATGCAGTAAGGTATTACGACCTCCGCTCCAACCCTGCGGCAAAGGCGGGGAACATGGGGAGCGAGGAACACAAGGAAATGCTGTTCTGGACGAAAGAGGAATATAAAAAGTTTGCAGATGAAATGATGGACAAGCCAGTTTCTTTTTACGCCTTTGAAATGCTTTACTGGTGCGGAATCCGAGAGGGAGAATTATTAGCCCTGACCGCCGCAGATTTTAGTTTTGATAAGGAAACAGTCACGATTAACAAATCCTACCAACGCCTGCACGGGGAAGATGTGATTACCTCTCCGAAAACGAAGAAAAGCAACCGAACAATCAAGATGCCGAAGTTTCTCTGCAAGGAAATGCAGGAGTATATCGGTATGCTGTACGGCTTAAAAAAGAAAGACCGTATCTTTACAATAACAAAGAGCTACCTCCATCACGAGATGGACAGGGGCGCAAAAGCCGCAGGGGTGAAACGCATACGGATTCACGATTTGCGCCACAGCCACATCAGTTTATTGATTGACATGGGGTTTTCAGCGGTGGCGATTGCCGACCGTGTGGGGCATGAAAGCATCGAAATCACTTACCGTTATGCACACCTGTTTCCGTCAAAGCAGGCGGAAATGGCGGACAGGCTTGATGATTTAGGAAAGGGGGATTTTTGAGATGTCGGCAAAGAATTTAGACAACTGCAACCGTTGGAGGAATAAGACCGTCGCTTTTCGGGTATCTCCCGAAGAAAGCGAGCGGATTGACAAGGCGGTGCGCCTTTCGGGGCTTACCAAGCAGGACTATATCACAAGGCGGCTCTTATGCCAAGATGTAGTAGTGCAGGGAAATCCGAGGGTGTATAAGGCTCTCCGCAATGAGCTTTCCGCCGTCCTTGCAGAATTGCAGAGGATTGAAGCGGGCGGCGTAAATGAAGAACTGCTTGACACAATCGAACTGATTGCCGTTATCCTCGGCGGTCTGAAAGGAGAGTGTGAAGATGGCGAATAAAAAAGAAATGGCTACCCCAAATGTATCTGTTAGCGCAGATACGGAGCAGCCAATTCAAAAATGTACTGACCATAGTATATCCAACTATGACGAAAATATCAATAGTTTTGAGGAAATGCAGAGGGAAATGCTGCGGCAGCTAGACTCGTCCTATCTGAAAACCGTATCTATGGCGGCACTTTATGATACGGTATTTGATATACAGCAGCCGCTGATTGATGGTCTGCTCCAAAGAGGAACCTACCTTTTCGTAGGCTCTCCAAAGGTGGGGAAAAGTTTTATGATGGCTCAGATTGCCTACCATATCAGCATTGGAATGTCGTTGTGGGAATACAAGGTGCGGAAAGCGACGGTTTTATATTTTGCGCTTGAAGATGATTACCCACGTCTGCAGAAACGGCTGTTCCAGATGTTCGGTGCAGAAGAAACAGGCAACCTATATTTTGCAACAGAGTGTAAAACGGTCAATGGCGGTTTGGAAGAACAAATCAGAGGGTTTATGCAGGAACATCCCGAAACTGGTTTAATAATCATAGACACCTTAAAGCGTGTCCGTGAAGCTGGCGGTGCAGATTACAGTTACGCAAGCGACTATGACATTGTGGCAAGGCTCAAAGCATTGGCAGACAGTTACAAAGTTACGATGCTCATTGTCCATCACACCCGAAAGCAGAAAGCGGAAGATATTTTTGATATGATTTCGGGAACAAATGGACTGATGGGTGCAGCAGACGGAGCATTTGTTCTCAGCAAGGAAAAGCGAATTTCCAATAACGCCACGCTTGATGTGGCAGGCAGAGACCAGCAGGATATGAAAGTCCATCTTGTGAGAGATGCCGAGCGTCTGGTGTGGAACTTTGAAAAATCGGAAACAGAGCTGTGGAAAGAGCCGCCAGAGCCTTTACTTGAAAAAATAGCAGCTACTCTTTTTTCGGCGAGTGACAATTGGGAGGGGACAGCTTCAGAACTTTGTGAAAGGCTCGGCGTGGATATTAAGCCGAATGTGCTTTCCTTAAGGCTTAGTATCAATGCAAGCAGGCTGTTCCGTGATTATGGTATCCGCTATCAGAACAGCCGTACCCACAATGGCAGAAAGGTTTCCCTTTGGAAAGAGATTAATGGGGAAGCGTGACAAACGGTGTCAAAGGTGACAATGTTTATGAGCGCAGGGGCGTTGTCTAAAACATTGTCACCATCGTCACACATTGACACTGTTTGAAGTTTGGCGGAGAGTGCAGAGAGTGCCTTTTCAAAGGCGGCTCTGCCTCGTCTGCCGACTCGGTCGGTTCGCAGCTTGTGTGCCACTGGCACACGCTCACCCCTCGGAGAGCGCAAAACCTGCCTGCAGGTTGCATTTTTGTTGGCACAGCCGACAAAAGTGCTTTTGCGTTACTTTCGGGAAAGTAACAAAGCCTACCAGCCGAAAAGAAAGGGCGTGATTTTATAAGACGGACGATTAGCGCAATGGTGGGGAAAGGCTCGGTCAACCATAACAGCCACAAATTCAAGGCTGAAAATGTGGATGCTGAACGCTCCTACCTCAATGTAGATTACTGTAATGAGAATATAAAGAAAGTGTATCATAAGCTATTTGATGAAGCATTACAGAGATATAACGAGAAACAGACAAGGGCAGACCGCCGCATTGCCGATTATTACGAGAAGATACGGAACTCGAAGCAGGAAAAGCCGTTCCATGAACTGATTTTGCAGATTGGCGATAAGGAAAATATGGGTGCAGGAAGTGAAAACGGACAGCTTGCAAGGCAGATTTTAGATGAATATTATCATGGATTTCAAGAGCGAAACCCTAACCTTTATGTATTTTCCGCTCATATCCATATGGATGAAGCAACGCCGCATCTGCACATTGATTTTGTTCCGTTCACGACTGGCAGCAAGCGTGGGCTTGATACGAGGGTATCTTTGAAACAGGCGTTGGCGGCGCAGGGATTCAAAGGCGGCTCCCGTGGCGATACGGAGTGGAGCCAGTGGGTACAGTCCGAAAAAGAGAACCTTGCCGCTGTGATGGGGCGGCATGGCATTGAATGGGAGCATAAAGGCACGCATGAGAAACATTTATCTGTCCTTGATTATAAAAAGCAGGAGCGGGAAAAAGAGGTCATCCAGCTTGAGGGGCAGATTTTGGAGAAAAAAGAGGAATTTCAAATATTGTCGGACAGGGTGGAGAATTACGACAAAGGTATGGAAAATCTAAAAACTCTGGAACAGGCGCTTGACACTTCTCCAGAGTACCAGCTGCCAGAGCCGCAGGGGTTCATGTCTGCAAAGTCATATAAAAATAAAGTGGCAGAGCCTTTGGTGCAAAAGCTGAAATCGCTTGTTAAAACAGCTCTTATAAGGTATTTTGAAGCGTGGGACAGCTATTATCGGCTGAATATTACAAACAGCAACCTCCACCGTGAGAATGAGGGGTTAAGGAAAATCAATGAGAAACTGGCAGGGGAAAATGAAAACCTCCGTTCAGAAAACAGAGATTATAAGCTGCTCCGCAAGGCATTTGGAAGTAAGCAGATAGACAGTCTTTTTGAGCAGGCAAAAGCAGCGCAGAAATCGAAACAGCGTGGAAAACACTTTAAAAACAACAAAGAAGAAAGGTAGGAAACACTATGGAAAACAGGATTTATGATGAAAGTAACGGTCTTTGGTATGCAAAGAAAGGCGACTATTACCTCCCAGAGCTTGCATTACCTTCCGAAAAAGAGATGCCGATAGGCTTATGGGGGCAAAAGCATTTGCAGTATCTCAAAGAGTATAAGCAGTTTGTTTATCTCAATCTGCTGACAAGCGGCAGGCTGAATGAATATCTGACAAGTGTGAATGAACAGGCAGAAGATATGTTTTTTCGGTTGGTAAAGGAATATGCCGACAGGCAAGGGGTGACGGAACAGTTAAAGGCAGAAAACCAGCTTTTATGGGTTCAAAAAATGAATAATATTCAGGCTTGTGTGAGGGAGGTTGTAAATAGTGAGATGATTTATATTTAATGCGGAGAAAGCTATACAATTATTTATTCAGAAGAAGTGAAATATAGTTATTGCGGGTGGAGCGGGGTACTGCTCCACCTTTTAAGAACAAAGAAAAATCAGTCAAAAGTTATCTTGCCATTCTCTTTTTCAAATTCTGCTATATGCTTTCTGATTAGTATTGTTAATTCGCTATTGGCAGAACGGGCATTATATTCGGAAATATAGTGAAATTTCTTTAGTAATTCGTCATTTATCCGTAACGTAAATTTTGATTGCTTTATTTTCAATGCTTATCACTTCCTTAACGGCTTGATAATGTTATTATACCGGCAAAATGACGGCTAAATTCTTATTGACGGCATAATGACGGCATATTATAATAAAGGTAATAAAAATGCGGAGGTGTAAAATGTGGAAATGGAGTATGACAGATACGATTGTCTGCGTTATGAACTTTTTGAAACGCTGATTCCTGCAATGTTATATAAGGGGACAGAAAAAGAGAGAGATGAATTTTTCAGGTTTTTAAAGCAGGATGGTAAAACTTTTATCCATGATATGTACCAAACATTATGTGAAGATGACGGCTTGCCATATCCGTATGAAAATTCGGATTTTGGAGTGAGGATTTTTGAAAGAGGGGGAGTCAATATCTTGCAGATTTTACTTCCGTCTTACAATCCAAACATTAGTGACATATTGAGGGCATATTTTATTTTTACAAAGAGGGATAACGGCAGAGATACAAGGCGGTATTTTCTGATTAAGCGGTTTAAAAGCGGAAAAATCTTTATTCTGTATGCAAATCCTGAATGTGAAATGATGTTGGGGGAAGAATTGACAGAACATATTGAGGATATGGAATATGAATATTGGAGATTAGTGCGTAGTTATGCAGAAACAATCCTGTTGGATATGCGTGAAAATAAAGGAAACAGCGCAAATGAAATATTAGTATAAGGCATGATATGAAGTTTTTGTAAAGAAGAATTAAGGAAAGGGCGAATTATGAATATTGAGAAATTTACAGATATGCTTTTAAAAAGTCTTGAAAAAATGGAAGTGCCTGCCGCCACGGTAGAACAAATAACAGAAGATGGCGGTTTGCTTGGTATAGAAACATCTGATGATAGTCAATTTTTAATTAAAATAGGAAAATTTGACACGGAATATGAAACATTTTTTCGGGAAATGGATGATACTAATAGTAGGATTCATGGAATATTTGAAAGGTTTACAAATAGTTGGGAATATAATAATATAATGATGAAAAACAACATAGATTTAGATTGGCTGGCGGGAAATTTGGATAAGGAGGATTACCGAAAACTGGAAAATTATATTCTAAATCTTTGGTTGAAAAATGATGAGCTAATATTTAGGGTGGGATTCAGGTATGCGTGGTCGTTATTTAACGAATGTACCCCAAAATGAGATTTTCATATCTCGAAAGGAATATAAAAATTTGTTGCGTTTTGCTCTCGGATATGCTATTGTATACATACAAAGGGAAAGCCATAGAAGCGGCTCTACCCACATTATGACAAATTATTACCTCATGCGAGGTAAGCCGTCACTACTGCGAATAGTGGCGGCTATTTCTTTTTTCCCTTGTAAATCTGATAAATCAAATTGGCAAGGGCGACAATGAGTATTCCAATCTGGATTAGATCCTGATATGTAACGTACATTGTATCGCCCTCCTTTCTTTCGTCTGGAGGGCTATTTGAAACCCTCCGAAAAAATAAGAGGGGTAAAGCCGCCTTTGGCTCTATGGTTTTCCCATATCGACAATATAGCATATTTTCTAATATTGGGCAATATCCTTTTCAGTGGTAAAAGGGTGTGTGTTCATTTAAATAGATACTTATTGTAATAAAAAAACCTGAAATTTGATACTTGACAAAATTTATCAATATGATATTCTGTAACGATACAGTTTTAAAATTGTATGGACAGTATGGGGAAAGAAGGAGCTTTTATGTATCATTATATTCAGGACAAAAATTACTTGAAGCGATTGAAAAGCACTTGTTCCAATATCGTCAATCAATTAGTTCAAATTATTAACAAGGATTCTATTATGACGGTCAAAGCCTGTCTTGTTGGGAGCGGAGCTAAAAATCTTGTAACGCAGAATGCAAATAACCCAATAGATTTAGATTATAATATCATTATTATAGATGCAGTAGATATTAATAATGGTCGTGTAATAAAGGAGTATATCAGAAAACAATTCAATATAGTTCTGAATAAAAATGATTGGAATGATTGTCAAGATTCTACATCTGCATTAACTACAGGACAGATGATTTATAAGCAGGGCAATAAGACAGCGTTTAGTATTGACCTTGCGATAACTTGTAAATATAATAATTGTTGGCATAGGTTGATTCATGAAAAAACAGGTTTAGTTAATTTTGATAGATATTACTGGAATGAAGTTCCAAACTCAAGGAAACTCGAACAAAAAGTATATGCTATAAAATCCAATTATTTGTGGAATGAAGTAAGAGATACATATCTTGAAAAGAAGAATTTATATTTGCGGAGAAATGATTACACGCATCCATCTTTTGTTGTATATATTGAAACTGTTAATGAGATATGCTATAAATACAATTTTTAATAAAATATAGTGAATTTTGAATATTTGTAACACTGATTTAAATCCTATCGAATTCGATAGGTTTAAAGTTGAATAGAGAGATATAAATGTTGATTTGATTAAGAAGAATTTCCTGAAATTGAGCGAAAAATCGTATATGTAACTTGAAATTTGTTGGGAAAATAAGGGGACTATTGTAAAGTCAAAAATATTTTATTGGGGGATTGGAGAATTAATTAAATAAAAAGGTAACTTAGATATATTTCATATAAAAGATTAATGAGAAAGGATTGTGTGGATGATGGATTTAAAAGAAAAGAAGATGCTTCAACATTATAGAGATATTATAGAGAATAAGAGTTTTGACGAATATGATATTTTGGGTTTTTTAATATTTATCAGAAGGCACATCGTTGATAAAAACAGTTATATACAAGAATTTGCTGATTTAGTTGCACATAGGGAAAGAAATAGAGGAATTGTTATTGATTGTATTAAGGTAGCGATTACTAATAGTTATCAAACAGAAGATAATGGGAAAAAGGTTATTGGGTATCAAGGTATGAATTATGATATTTGGGTTAATCAATGGAAAGAGTTAGGAGTAGATTATAATATTTCACTAAACGAGGACATTATAAAAGAGATAACTCTTTGTGTCTTTTCTTTGGCTCAACATACAAAATATAACGACCAAAAGGGAAATTCGGGAAAAATGAGTTTATTTCAGGGAAAAGATAATTCTTTAGCGTTAACGACATCTGAGGATAATCCACGTTCATTATTTGTTTGTTTTGCAAAGTTTGGAAGCTTTAATTTTGTTAGAAAATTAAGTGCAGGATTTTTGAGAAAACCTGTAGAAACTGTTAGAGAAAATGGGATTTTGCGCTTGCTGGATGAAGATGGATATATTATGTAAAGAGTTTGGAAAATTAGTATTATTAAATGCTCTTGATTTTCTTAGCAAAATCGCTTATAATCTAAATTATAGCATATAGCTATTATCTGCAGTTACATAGCCAGTGTTATCAACACCGATAACAAAATGATAACATTAGCTCATATAGGCAGGATAATATGGATATATCAAATAATCAAAAGATTTACATACTCGACAGAGAATAATTTCTAAACAGAATTAGTTAGGAAAAGTCGAGTTCGAATAGTAAACAGTGAGCCGGGAAGCCGTATAAACAGCGGACTCTCCGGCTTTTGAGGTGGGGTGTGATACCTTTTTGATACCTATATAAGCTAGAAAGAATATTATATTTCAATAGAATTTCGTATATTATTAAGAATAACTATTGAAGCAGCATCTTTCAATTCCAATATATTATTAATATGTTTTACTATAGGCTTCGTATCAGTTGATGATTTTTTTACTCCATAAATATTTGTAGTCTCTACTTCTACATAACCGTTTTTTAATGCTTCTTTTGCGTTGATGCTACTGTGCATATTATCAATATTTTGTAATTCCTGCTCGATTATTTCAGACGAGATGTTTAGGGCAGAGTTAGTGAAAGATTGATAAGTAACATATTTTGTAGCGAGATTCGCAGATCTAAAATTTTTAATGGTTTCTTCTGGATTAAGATGTATTTTTCTTAATGTGTCAAAATTTGGATTTGGAATTTGGTATTTTATTTTTAATGTTTGAATTTGTTGGTTATTACTTATTAATTCATTTCTTAAATCATTAATATCTAATCCCTCGGTATATTGGTTTACTGTAAATTTATAGTCTAAATTAGCATTCGTACATGCAGTATTTAATATTCCTTCAAATCCATACAAAAATTCTTTATAACCAAAGCGTAGGGTACGTTGATACCCAATCATTTCTCGAAAAACATCATAATAAAATTCTGAGCTTTCGGTATTTTCGATTTTTTTAGAAATTATTTCTTTTGTTTGTTTGTCAAAATCTTTATAATATAAATACGATTTTTTATGTAAATACCCTTGGAGGTCTGTATCAGTTTTTTCTTTAATTGAAAGACTGTACTCAATATCCTCAGTTACAGTTTCGTTTATGTTAATTTGTTTTGTTGTTGTATATGTGTATGATGTATTGTCTCTGAGAGCATTAAGAAGCTCTGAAAGAATATTTCTTAGAGAAATAGAGTTAAACAAGGCATCACCTATTTGCGATGAAACTAAATTAACTTTCCCAAAATAAATTGTAATTGACATTTTAAGTTCCTCCTTTGTTAAAATGGTATTTTAGAATAAAAAAATGCTAATACTATACTGGAGATGATAAAAGATTCTCCTATAACAATCATTAGTTTTGCTAATTTATAAATAGCTATTGACTTATAATTGTCTAGTATACAATCCCATACCATTAATGAAGTTGCAGAATTTGAAAGGTTGTTAAGTACATATGATTCATAGTTCTTTGCTTCAGTAAGCATTGTATAATAATTTTTCCAATTTGGTAAGTCATAAAAATCTTCTCGTACGGTTGGAAGAATAATATTTATGGGATGACTTCCAACATTAAATTCTAGTTTTGCATTATTAAGTATTTGATATGTTAATTCATTATTAAATAGTTTACTATGAGACATTCGTTTTATAAAGGGCCAACGATACCAACTATTGTTAGGAATTAGTTCAGAGAAAAGGATATTCAAATTTTTACAAAATCTATCATATATATTATTAAGAGTTATCGAAAAGATAGCGACAATGGAAGAACCAAATGTAGCAAAAATTGATCCTAGTGCAATAGTATCTTGCAATTTATTTTTATTTTCTATACATATTTTAAAAATAATAAATGAAATAAAAAAGCAAATTATAAATGATGCACAGTAAATAATTTGATAAAAATAGATATGTTTTATTCTTTTCTTTTGGGTAGTAGAGTATTTAGTAACCTCACCTTCAGTAAAAGTGAATGCTTTATCCATATATTCTTGTGTTCCTTTCTTTAAACAATAATTACAATTGTTAATTTTGATTTTGTATCCAACATGCTCAATCTATATTATCTTGGATATTATTAGGCACAATTATTGTGTTCTTCTATTTTGAGTTTTCCATTGATAACTATTGTTTTTTTTATCATTTCCCTTTTCATCAACATTACTACTCGTAGCAGGCCAGTTGATTTTCCATTCAAAATACTCGTCCTCAGAAATCTCTCCGCTTTTTAGTTGCTCTTTCCGTAGACACCACTCCCGCATGAAATCATTGACTAATCCATACTCTAGCCACATACCTACTGGGGCATGAGCAGGCCAGTCGTCATTGTCATAGTAACGCACCGATTTATCATCAGAAGCATTGCATTTGCCGGGATTGCGGACAAGCTGAAATAAATGGATCGTGCTACGGTCATCTTCATCAAGCCAAAGGAATGTAAGCATAATATCTTCGGCGCAGCCGGGTGTAACACCAATAAAATGAATATAATTGACGTTCAATATCTTTGCCATTTCCATTAGAGTGTTGTTTTTGGGAACACGATAGCCGGATTCATACTGTGCGATACGAACATCAGCATTGCGTTCCTCATATCCCAATTTCAAGCCTAGTTCACGCTGTGTCAAGCCCCGGAACGTGCGTATTCTCTTTATCCGTTCTCCTAATACCATAGTCATGTATCCTTTCTGAAAATTAGAGTGATTGTTTTGAAATTATCATGTTACATCTGCTCCACAACTCATCTTTATATGCAAATACATCTTTATCAATCTTTCTTTCAACAAAGCCGACTTTTTCATAACATTGCTTTGCTAATACGTTTTTACTGAAAACATTTAGTTGAACCACTTTTGCGCCGGTTATCTGAAAAGCGAATTGCAGAGACAGATTCAGCATTTCTTTTCCGTAACCTTTTCCACGTTTGGTTTTATCAACAATAACAAATTTAAGAAAACCAATATTGTCTGCTGTATTGACAGAATAACAGAAGAAGCCTACTGCCTGTCCGCTGTTTTCAGTTGCGACATAAGCACTGTCCGTCCAGTCCATTGCATTTTTCTCTAATAAATCATGGAAAGATTTTTGTGTCATGGGGTATGGCAAAAGGTTTGCACACCAAAAAGCATGAGTTCTTTCGTTATCAATCCATTTTGATACATATTCGTAATCTTTGCTTGATATATACGGTCGGATTCTCATAAATGGAATGTCCTTTCTCCAATTTATTGATAAATTTGTTATAGGCAGTACACCATAATATATTCTTCCTCATTCTCCTTTACAATCTCAAAACCAATCTTTAAATACATCTTTGTCGCATAATTGGCTTTTTGAACAGAAAGAGAAACCCGACTGTACCCATGTAATTTAAGCAGGGTAAGAATTTCTTTCATCATAGCCGTTCCAATGCCAAAGCCCCGGTATTCTTTATAAAGAGAGATTGCCAAAGAGGGCGTTTCATCATCTATATGTCCGTAATCGTTCATAATGCGAACCCAAACAGCCCCAACAATCTTACCGCCAACCTCTGCCACTAATCCCCAATCATCTTTGGATTCCCCGAAATGCTTCACATAAATCTGTAATTCGGGAGATGAAATAATACTTTTGGGTGGAGGTTCGATACCCTCTGGAATAAAGATTGCTTCATAAAGAAAATTATCCAGTAACGGATATTCCTGTTTTTGTATTTCTCGTATCGTATACTCCATAGCTTACCTCTCAATTCTGTATTCTCCATATATTCTAGCATAATTCAGATAATACAGCAACAAAAACTTATCAGAAATGCTAAATTTAATAAAAAAGATAAGTTTAACAAATAGGCTATTGGCAATAACAGAAATGTTAAGTATAATTCAAATACAGAGCTTAACAAAAACGCTAAACAAAAAGGAGGATATTGAATGAGGAATGAACTATTTGTAACTGCCGGGGAGGTAGCGCAGGAGTTGGGCGTTTCCAAACCATTTGCTTACAAATTAGTACGACAGATGAATGAGGAACTGGAAGAGAAAGGTTTTATCACAATCGCCGGACGTGTCAGCAGAAAATATTATGAAGAAAAATTCTACGGCATGGCGCAGGCGGCGAACTAAGGAGGGCGAACTATGGCGGCATATAAAGATGAACAGCGTGGAACATGGTATGTATCGTTCCATTATTATGACTGGACGGGGAAGAACTGTCGGAAAGTCAAGAGAGGTTTTAAAACCAAAAGAGAAGCTACGGAGTGGGAACATCATTTCCGCATGAAAGAAGCGGCTGACTTGGATATGACTTTCGGGGAATTTGTGCAGGCGTATACAAGAGATATGAAGCCGAAGCTGAAGCACAATACTTGGCTGACAAAGGAGCATATCTTACGCACAAAATTGCTACCGTACTTTGAGAACAAGAAAATGTGCGATATTCGTGCAAAAGATATTATCCAGTGGCAGAATGAGCAGATTTCCTATCGTGATGAAAAAGGGAAGCCCTATGCGCCGACTTATCTGAAAACTCTGCAATCTGAATTGAGCGCATTATTTAATCATGCGGTGCGGTTCTACGAATTAAAGAGCAATCCCGTTGTCAAAGCCGGACCGCTTGGGAAAGGGAAAGCAGAGGAAATGCTTTTTTGGACGAAAGAGGAATATCTGAAATTCATTGAAGCAGTAAAAGACAAGCCATATTCCTATCAAGCATTTCAAATTTTATACTGGTGCGGCTTGCGGGTTGGCGAACTTTTAGCTCTCACGCCGCAGGATATAGATTTTGATAACAAGGTCATTCGGATAACAAAATCTTATCAGCGGTTAGAGGGAAAAGATGTGGTAACAGACCCAAAGACACCGAAAAGCAAGCGCAATGTCAGTATGCCGGACTTTTTGTGTGAGGAATTAAAAGAGTATCTCGGCAGGCTGTACGGACTTCTCCCGACTGACCGTATCTTTCATCTGACAAAAAGTTTCCTGCACCATGAAATGACGAGAGGGGCAGGGAAAGCAGGCGTAAAGCGCATTAGAATCCACGATTTAAGACATTCTCATGTTTCGTTGTTAATCAGCATGGGATTTTCGGCGGTATCAATCGGGAACAGGGTAGGGCATGAAAGCGTGGATATTACGTTTCGATACGCCCATATGTTCCCGACAGAACAGATACAAATGGCAGAGTTGTTGAACGCAGAGTTTAAGGAGGGTACAAAAGAATGAGCGGCACACACAAATATCCAACAATCAGTTTTCGCATTTCTCCCAGAGAACGGGAAGAAATTGAAGCAAAGATTTTTGCAAGCGGCATGAAAAAGAAAGATTATTTTGTCCGTTCCTGTATTTACAATCGTGTATGCGTGGTAGGGAAGAAAGAAACGGTATATCAGATTGTGGAAAAATTACAGGAAATGCAGAGCCGTATGGAAGAACTGGCAGAGCAGATAAAAGGCGAAAAGCCGGAGGCCACTACCGAAGAAATCAGAGAGTTACAGATAGCTTATGAGGATATGTTAAAAGCAATTCTTTGGATGTTGGACGGAGCAAAATATCTGTGGCAGGGAAGCACCAACGGAGAAGAAAAAAGCCCCGACAGCGGCAACTGTTAGGGCTGTGATAACTGGAAAACCTCTGTTATCAACAATCACAATATCAGTATAGCAGAGGGTTCTTCCAGTGGCAACGATTTTTCAGAAATGGAGGGCATTTATGGAAGAAACAAAAATCGAATTACAGTTGATTAAATTGTCGGAGATACAGTCGCAGGAAGTTTCTTGGCTGTGGTTTCCGTTTATCCCTTATGGCAAGCTGACTATTGTTCAAGGCGATCCGGGCGATGGAAAGACAACATTTATTCTGAACATAGCGGCGAAACTGTCTAAGGGAGAAAGTTTAGACAGTGGAATGAATTTTACAAAGCCTTTGAATGTCATCTATCAGAGTGCGGAGGACGGTCTTGCCGATACGGTAAAGCCCCGGTTAGAACAGGCAGAGGCAGACTGTGAGAAAATCTCGGTCATTGATGAAAAGATAAAATCCCTTTCTATGATAGATGAACGCTTGGAAGAAGCTGTTATAAAGACAGGCGCAAGGCTGTTGATTTTAGACCCGATACAAGCCTATTTGGGCGGCGGCATGGATATGAACCGGGCAAACGAAGCAAGGGATATGACAAAGAAATTAGCGGCACTTGCAGAGAAATACCAGTGTGCGATTGTTCTTGTCGGGCATATGAACAAGGCGGCAGGAAATAAGGCGGCGTATCGGGGAATGGGTTCGATTGATTTCTTTGCAGTTGCTAGAAGCGTCCTCTTAGTCGGCAGGGTTGAGGGGGAAGAAAATATAAGGGCTGTGGTGCAGATTAAAAACAACCTTGCGGCGTTCGGACACCCGAAAGCATTTGCACTGTCGGAGGACGGTTTTCAGTGGCTGGGGGATTATGAGATTACCGCTGATGAAGTCTTGGGCGGCATTGCTCCTAAAGCAAATAAAATGGAACAGGCGAAACGATTACTCCGGGAACTGGCAGAAACAAACAACGCCATGCAGAGCAATGAGATTTTTAATCTTGCGGAGGAACAGGGCATATCAAAACGGACACTGGAAAATGCGAAGAAAGAGTTAGGTATTCGGGCGAAGCGGATAAACAATACATGGTATTGGGAACTGGATAAAATCAGACAGTGACGGACAGGCAAGGTAACAGCGCAACAATGCAGGGGATTAGAATTTTGCAGTCTTGGAATTGCGCTCTTGAAGATTGCAAGGTTGCAAAAATTATAGACATTGCAATGTTGCGCTGTTGAGAGAAAGCAGGGAAGCGGCGGTATCAAGGCGGCGAAAAGCCGCCCACCGTCCGTTAGGACAGTAGCCCCCGGCAGGGCGCAAAACCTGCTTGCAGGTTGCATTTTTGTTGGCGTAGCTGACAAAAGTGCATTTGCGTTACTTTCGCAGAAAGTAACAAAGGCTATGCGCCGTATCCGGCGCTCATTACCCGATAGGGAGAAAGGGAAATTGATTGAAGCGGACTATCAGCGTTATGACAGGGAAAGGATCTGTCAACCATAACAGCAGAAAATTCCACGCAAAGAACACTGACCCGGAACGGAGTTGTTTGAACGTAGAATACTGCAACGAAAATATCAAAGACGTATACCACGAATTATTTGATGAAGCACTCGCCCGGTACAACGAGAAGCAGACCAGAAGTGACCGCATAATTAATGATTATTATGAGAAAATCTGTTCCGGGAAACAGGAGAAGCCATTCCATGAGATTATTTTGCAGATAGGCAACAAGGACGATATGGGGGCAAAGACAGAGGACGGACAGCTTGCGGCGAAAATACTTGATGAATATATGCAGGACTTTCAGCGGCGCAATCCCACATTGAGAGTGTTCTCTGCCTATCTCCACATGGACGAAGCCACACCGCATCTGCATATAGATTTCGTACCCTATACGACTGGAAGCAAGAGAGGGCTTGAAACAAGGGTGTCATTAAAAAAGGCACTGGCAGAACTTGGCTTCAAAGGCGGCACAAGGAGCGAAACGGAACGTAACCAGTGGGTAGCGGCAGAGAAAGAACATCTTGCGGAGATTATGCTAAAGCATGATATTGAGTGGGAGAAAAAGGGAACACATGAGAAGCATTTATCGGTTTTGGATTTTGAGAAAAAGGAACGTGCAAAAGAGGTTGCAGAGCTGGAACAGACAATCTCCGGCAGTAAAGAGGAATTATCTTCCATTCTTTATCAGCAGATAGCGGCAGGACGGGAAACGGAGCAAATACGGAAAGAGGGCGAAGCAATCCGACAGGAAGTATCAGAACTTTCCGCTACAAATCATTTTCTAAAAGAACAGACGGAAACACTGACAGGGGATAAAGAAAAGCTGTTATCCGAAAATGAAAAGTTGGAGAAACAGCAGAAAAAGTTACAGCAGGAAATTGGACTATAGTCAAGAGAATGGACACATTTTTGTGTAATTTATTTTTGAGAGCAGCAGCTTAGTGCTGCTCCCAGTATAACATTTCTTTCTCGTTTGGGGTCAGGAGACCGAGGGAACTGTGTGGTCTTCTGGTGTTATAATAGCCTTCTATGTATTCAAAGACAGAAGTATACAGTTCCTGCAGGGTGTG
>CAJTFB010000020.1 GCA_910575665.1 Eubacteriaceae bacterium | reverse complement strand
CGCATTTTTATCCTGCTGTGGGACCATTATACCACAGAACCGCAGAAAAAAACGGGAAAGTTGCTACAAAAGTGGAATTTCGGGTACAAAATTTGAAGGTCGCTTTCAAAATGTGAAACTCGTTTACAAAACGGGAAGGTCGTGTTACATTCGAGCCTGTTAGCTGACTCAATACAATGAAATTTCTTTTCATTCCCGAAAAGTAGGCGTTTCATTCCATATGACCTGACAACGTCAGTTTTTTGCCGATATAATGATTAAGACAAAATAAGTCCTGACGGACAGGGTGTTCATTCTGTCTCTGATGTTAAAAAATGAAAGGGGAAATGAAGATGGATTTCGGAGTAACAGGTAAACCGTATTATATGGGCGAGTCTTATCAGGAGCGTCTGAACAAAATAACGGACAAAACAGCAGCCAGCGCCTTTCAGGAGGCTTACGCAAAGAAAATGTCAGGTTCCACGGATTATATTTCGATGATCAGCAAGGCATATAGCACTGGGAAACCAGGAGCAACGACTTTTGAAGAGGCCTTTCCTCAGTATGACGTCATAACTCATGTGGGAAATGCCAATATATCCTCCAGCAGATGGCAGAGAAATGACTTTCCTTTTTGGAAATATTTTGACAAAAATACAAGTGCCGATGCCTTAAATGACTGGATGCCGGAGGGGGCGAATCCGCCACAGACCCGCGGTGATCTGCAAAGGAATTATAGTCGTATCGGTTCTGGGCGGATTGCGGTTCTTATACCAGAGAGCCTGCAGAAGAAAATGGACGCAGACCCTGCCTATGCAAGGCAGATCATGGCAAAGCTGCAGGAATGGAAGGAGGACTATGACCGCTGGGATAACACGGTGGCAGCAGGCTATGGTTATAATGTGGCAGAGCATCAGGCGGGAAAAAGCTATGTATTTGACCTGGATGAAAATGGAGATGTGAGAAATTGTACTGTCACAAGTAGCGGCAAACTTACCGGTCCTACGGAGGAAGAGCAGCGGCAGTTTGAGGCAGAGCAGGCAAAGAAACGGAAGCGGCGTGTGAAATACATACGTATTTTAGAAGAGAGTGCTGAGAAGAGAAAATTACAGGAACGGGAGAACCTACGTTTTTACCAGAGCCAGTTTATAAAACATGATTGTTTTCTATCGAATTTTCAAAGAGGACAAAAATATGGCAATTATAAGAGTACCGAATGATACAAATGATTATTGATGTTACACAGCCAATGGTTTTTATGGGGAAGTGACATAAAATCCATTGTATCAATAGGACCGCTTTTAAAGCAAATAATAAAATATAAAAACAGTCCCGCCAAGTTTCCCAGGCGGGACTAACTTTTATATTTTATTACACTTCAAAAAGCATATCCCCATAAGATGGTACGGGCCAGTCTTCTTTATCCACCAGCATTTCCAGCTCGTCGATGGGGGCTCTCAGTTGTTCCATTGCCGGGAATACGATATCTCTGTAGTATTCTGCCTGTGCCTTTCCTTCCTCCATGGAGCCGGCTTTCTCCGTTACGTCACCGAGGGCGATCAAAGCCTTCTGGGATTTGGCAAGGAGAGCAGAGCAGTCCTTAAGGATCGAGGTCTGCACCGTGAGGTCTGCCTCCGGACAGGCCTGACGGATGCTGTTGATGGAGTCTGCCAGGCTTGTGGTGTATTTGATCACCGCAGGGATGTACTGTTTGGTCGCCATATCAACCATCGCTTTGGCTTCAATGTTGATCGCCTTTGCGTAGGCTTCATAATGAATCTCGGCGCGGGATTCCAGTTCTGTTTTGGAAAGTACATTCTGGTTTTCAAACATCTCGATGGTTTTTGGTTCTATGAGGGAAGCGGTGGCATCCACCATGGTCCGCACGTTGGGAAGACCACGTTTTTCTGCCTCGGCAACCCAGTCATCGGAATAGCCGTTTCCATTGAAAATCACTTTCTGATGTTCTTTCAGTGTTTTTTGGATCAGAGTATCTACAGTTTTGTCAAAATCAGAAGCTCCCTCCAGTTCGTCCGCCATTTTTTCCAGTACATCTGCCACAGAGGCATTTAAAACTGTGTTGGCGCCCGCGATGGACATAGAAGAAGCTACCATACGGAATTCAAATTTATTTCCGGTGAAAGCAAATGGTGATGTACGGTTGCGGTCCGTGGCATCTTTTTTTACCGGAGGAATGGAACTTACACCGATATTCATTTTTCCACCTTTTAAGCTGTGGTCGGCAGTACCAGTCTCAATGATCTGCTCCACGATGTCCTCCAGCTGTTCACCGAGGAAGATAGAAATGATCGCTGGCGGTGCTTCGTTGGCTCCCAGACGATGGTCGTTTCCAGGATTGGAGGCGGACATACGTAAGAGAGCGGCATTTTCATCTACGGCAGCGATTACAGAGGACAGGAACAGAAGAAATTGCTTGTTGTTATGTGGGGCAGAGCCAGGACTTAACAGGTTTTCTCCGGTGTTTGTAACGATGGACCAGTTGTTGTGTTTTCCGGAACCGTTTACGCCGGCAAATGGTTTTTCATGAAGAAGACATTCTAGATTGTGCCTTCTTGCGACCTTTTTCATGACTTCCATAACCAGCTGGTTGTGGTCTGTCGCGATGTTGGCAGTGTCATAGATCGGCGCCATCTCATGCTGTGCTGGTGCAACCTCGTTGTGCTGAGTTTTGGAAAGAATCCCCAATTTCCAAAGTTCTATGTTCAATTCATTCATAAAAGAAGCCTGACGTTCGCGGATGCTTCCGAAGTAGTGGTCATCCAGCTCCTGACCTTTGGGTGGCATAGCGCCAAATAAAGTACGTCCGGTGAAGATCAGATCTTTTCTCTGAAGGTATTTATCCCTGTCGATCAAGAAATATTCCTGTTCTGCACCTACGGAGCAGGCGACATTTGTCACGTCCTCTTTTCCAAACAGTCGAAGGATACGGACTGCCTGTTTGCTGATGGCTTCCATCGAGCGCAGAAGAGGAGTCTTTTTATCCAGTGCCTCTCCGGTGTAGGAACAGAAGGCAGTAGGGATACAGAGAGTGACGCCGATGGCATCTTCACGCAGAAAGGTAGGAGATGTACAATCCCATGCGGTATAGCCTCTTGCCTCGAAAGTTGCCCGAAGACCGCCAGAAGGGAAAGAAGAGGCGTCGGGCTCTCCTTTGATCAATTCTTTTCCGTTAAATTCCAGAACTGCCCGGGAATCGGATTCTGCACTGATGAATGAGTCGTGTTTTTCGGCTGTGACGCCGGTCATAGGCTGAAACCAGTGTGTATAGTGGGTGGCGCCATTGGCAAGTGCCCATTCTTTCATGCCGTGGGCAACTACATTTGCCACCTCTGGGGTGAGTTCCTCACCATTTTCGATCGTCTTTTTTAAAGCCTGATACGTTTTTTTCGGAAGATATTCCTGCATCACTTCATCGTTAAAAACTTTCGTTCCAAATACGTCTGAGATTATGTTCGTTTCCATATTTTCCTCCATTCCGGCACAGTTGGAAGGGTGCCAAATTAATTTAGGGCTGCCGATTACTTCATATTGGTTGTATTTGTTGACCTTATTACGCAAATCCTCTATCCATTATACACAAAAAAAGCATTTACGCAATAAAAAGAAAAAAGGTGTCCTCAAAAAATGAGAACACCTTCGTTCTGTCTTAATACAAAAATATAATATCATGTTAAGAAAAGAAAGTAAAGTCTTTTTTTGATTTTTAAAAATAAAGTTTATATAAAACAAAGTTAATAAAAGAATGAATTGGTTTTAAAAGGATAAAAATAAATGAAATACATCGTTTACAATATCAGCAAAGGTCTGTTTTTCTACATCTCCTGACGGATAGACAGGATAGCTTCCCAGAGGGGTACCGTTCACCAAGATCTGTACCTCACCGATTGCTGTTCCCTGGCGGATGGGCGCCTGAATTTTTGACGGCAGAGAGTAACGGACGTCGATGGTATCTGCCGCACTGAGTAGAAAAGGTGGGATCTCAGGCTGTAGGATGCCAACGGAATCCGCCTTACCGTTTTCTACAGCTATAGAATAAGCGGATAAGTCCTTTATCGGGATATTTTTCTTAGAAAAATTTTCAAAGCCCAGATTCATCAGTGCCTTTGTGTCCGCCCATTTATAAGATTTATTGGGAGGCCATCCGCTTCCGAGGACACAGCTTACCAGAGTGAGGCCG
Organism: Eubacteriaceae bacterium; assembly: GCA_910575665.1. Classification (GTDB taxonomy): domain Bacteria; phylum Bacillota; class Clostridia; order Lachnospirales; family Lachnospiraceae; genus Eubacterium_F. The sequence continues at coordinate 81,268 of CAJTFB010000020.1, read as the reverse complement.
TCCCGACGGGCCGCCCCCACAAAGCAGTAGCCGGCTTTATTGGTAAAACCTGTTTTTATGCCGATGGCTCCTTTATAGGAAGTTAGAAAGGCATCGTGGTTTGTAAGAGAAAAGCTGCCTTTGCCGCTGGTTTCGCGGATTGTTTTCGAAGGTGTGCGGATGAGTTCCAGAAAGGTCTGGTTGGTACAGGCATAAGAAGCCAGGCGGCACATGTCTACGGGAGTACTGGCATGACCTTCTGCATCAAGACCGTTGGGAGTTACAAAATTTGTCTGGTTCATGCCCAGTTCAGAAGCTTTTGCATTCATCATAGCGGCAAAGCCCTCCACACTGTCTCCGATGTGCTCTGCAATGGCGACAGCGGTGTCGTTGTGGGACTCCAGCATAAGGGAGTACAGCAGGTCGCCCAAAAGGAAAGTTTTTCCTTTTCCAGCACCGAGGCGGACTTTCGGCATCGAGGCGGCTTTCGAGGAAAATGTGACGGGATCTTCCAAATTACCATTTTCCAGGGCAAGGATACAAGTCATGATTTTTGTGGTGCTCGCCATGGGAAGGGGAGAGGCTTCACTCTTTCCATATAAGATACGTCCGGAATCTGCGTCCATGACACAGGCCGCAGAAGCATACAGCCGAGGCGCCGGCGAAGAGGAGGCGGCGGGGGGAATATGGTCGGGTGGGATTTCTGTAACAGTATGTATGTCAGAGCTGGGATCCGCCGGCCGGTTTGCCATGTGACAGTAGCACAAAAACAGCAGGGAAACCAGAATAAGCGGAAGATAGATCAGATATTTTTTTAACATTGGAATTTCATCCCGGAGAGTTTTTATAATGTATATGAAAAAGCACGAAAATTCATGTGTGTAAAAGTTTTGAAAAAAGTCAAAAATGTGTTGCTATTTTGCAGAAAAAGCATTACAATTACAATTGGATAAAATTTTGTTTGCAGGTCAGAAGTGGGTTTGAAAAGGAGTGTTTTCCCGGTCTGATCCTGACAAGACATAATATATAATAAAGTGGAGGACTGCATATGAGTAATTCAGCAAAGATGTCAGCAAGACAGCGGATCGAAGCTCTTGTTGACGCAAACAGTTTTGTTGAGATCGGTGGTCTTGTGACCAAGAGAAATACCGACTTCAACATGCAGGAAAAAGCAGTGCCGGCGGATGGTGTCATTACAGGTTATGGTGTGATCGATTCTGAACTGGTATATGTCTACAGCCAGGATGTCACAGCATTAAATGGTTCCATTGGCGAGATGCATGCAAAGAAAATTATCAGACTGTACGAGATGGCGATGAAAGCAGGTGCACCAGTGGTCGGTTTGATCGATTGTGCCGGCGTCCGTGTCCAGGAAGCGGTGGATGCCCTTGCAGGTTTTGGAGAGCTTTATCTCAGCAAGGTGAAGGCAAGTGGTGTGATTCCCCAGATCAGTGCGATTTTAGGTTCTTGCGGCGGCGGTGTTGCCATTTCATCACTACTGAGTGATTTTACATTGATGGACACACAAAATGGTAAATTATTCGTAAATTCACCGAATGCCGTAGATGGCAATAATACAGATAAGTGCGATACTGCGGCAGCTGCATTTCAGGCAGAGGCGGGAAATGTAGATTTCCTCTGTGATACAGAAGCCGACGTTCTGGCACAGATCCGCTCACTGGTGCAGATCCTTCCTGCGAATTTTGATGACTATGCAGGAAAAGAAACTCAGGATGATATGAACCGTGTACTGAATGGTTTTGAAGGACTTATTTCAGATCCTGTGGCGGCGCTGACTCAGATCGCCGACGATCAGAAATTTTTAGAGACAAAAAAAGAGCATGCTGGAGATATGATCACCGGTCTTATGACGATCAATGGTGTGACTGTGGGGGCAGTGGCAAATGGCGCAGAGCAGGTGCTTTCCACTGCTGGATGTAAAAAAGCGGAGAAATTTGTGTATTTCTGTGATGCATTTGGAATTCCTGTGATCACCTTTACCAACGTAAAGGCGTATGCTTCATCGATGGAGGAAGAGAAGACCATTGGACAGGCAGTGGCAGATCTTACCTGTGCTTTTGCCAGTGCAGAAATTCCAAAGGTAAATGTGATCACTGGAGAGGCCTTTGGAAGTGCTTATGTGGCTATGAATTCCAAGCACATTGGGGCAGATCTTGTTTTGGCTCTTGAGGGAGCAAAGGTTGGCGTCATGGATGCAAAGAGTGCGGTACAGGTTATGTATCAGGATGAGATCAGCAAATCAAAAGATACGAAAGCTTCACTGGAGGAAAAGACAAAAGAGTACGATGAACTTCAGTGTAATGTGAACATAGCAGCAAAAAGAGGTTATGTAGATAATATTATCGAAGGTTCTGAGGTTCGTAAACAGTTAATATATGCAATGCAGATGTTTGGAATGAGGTGATGGAATGGGATTGTTAGCAGCGGCAGCAACCGATGAAGTTGTGACAACGATGCCAGAAGCGCTGGTGAATACGGCACTGGGTATGGGGACTGTGTTCCTTGTGCTGATCCTGATCTCTTTTATCATTTATCTGATGAAATTTATTCCGGAACTGCTGGATCGTTCGTCTGGGAAGAAAGAGGTAGCGCCAGCGCCGAAGCCGGCACCAAGACCGGTACCAGTACCCAAACCGGCACCGGCAGCGCCTTCACAGACAGATGATACCCAGCTGGTGGCAGTGATCACAGCGGCGATTTCCGCGGCGATGGAACAGGAGGGGACTCCGGTACCAGCAGATGGCCTGGTGATTCGTTCTATTAAAAAGAGGTATTAAATGCTGCCAGGGTCAAAAGCTTTTGACCCTGACATCATAAGTTATTATGACTATTATCATTAATTAGGAGGATATAACACATGAAAAATTATACTATTACAGTAAATGGAACCGTATATGATGTATCAGTGGAAGAAAAAACAGGAGCCGCTTCTCCGGCAGCAGTTGCTCCGGCACCGGTAGCTCCAGCGGCGGCAGCGCCCGCACCTGCTCCGGCCCCAGCTCCAGCAGCAGGTGGTTCAGCTGGTTCTGTTCAGGTGACTGCACCGATGCCTGGTAAGATCCTGGCTGTGAAAGCAAGCGTGGGAGCAGAGGTGAAAAAAGGAGATGTGATTCTTCTTCTCGAGGCGATGAAGATGGAAAATGAAGTGGTAGCACCTCAGGATGGAAAGATCGCAAGTATAAACGTGAACTCCGGTGATATGGTTGGAGCCGGCGACGTATTGGCTACAATGGACTAATCACTAAATAACTGGAGGTAAAAAAGATGGAAGTTTTACAGAATCTTCTCCATCAGACTGCATTCGCAAACGGAACGGTTGACTGGCGCAGTTATGTGATGATACTGGTTGCTTTTGTGTTTCTCTATCTGGCAATCAAAAAGGGCTATGAGCCGCTTTTGCTCGTTCCCATCGCATTTGGTATGCTGCTTGTCAATATCTATCCACCAATCATGGAGTCTGGCGGATTGTTAGAATATTTCTTTAAACTGGATGAGTGGAGTATCCTGCCATCCCTGATTTTCCTCGGTGTAGGAGCGATGACGGATTTTGGCCCGTTGATTGCAAACCCCAAGAGCTTTCTTCTGGGAGCAGCGGCTCAGTTTGGTATCTTTGCTGCCTACTTGATGGCGATCATGATGGGCTTTAATGGCATGGCAGCAGCGGCGATTTCTATCATTGGAGGTGCAGACGGTCCGACTTCAATCTTCCTGGCAGGAAAGCTGGGACAGACGGATCTTATGGGACCGATTGCTGTGGCAGCGTATTCTTATATGTCATTGGTGCCGATCATTCAGCCGCCGATTATGAAGCTGTTTACTACAAAAGAAGAACGAATGATCAAGATGGATCAGCTCCGACCTGTATCTAAGCTGGAGCGTATTCTTTTCCCAATTATTGTGACCACGGTGGTATGTCTGATCCTGCCGAGTACGGCGCCTCTCGTTGGTATGCTGATGCTTGGTAACCTGTTTAAGGAATCCGGTGTGGTTGGACAGCTGGCAGAGACAGCATCCAACGCACTGATGTACATCGTTGTTATCCTGCTGGGAACTTCTGTAGGAGCAAAGACAAGTGGTGAGAACTTTATTGTACCAGAGACATTAAAGATCGTTGCCCTTGGCTTGATAGCTTTTGCAGTGGGTACGGCAGCGGGAGTCCTGTTTGGCAAGCTGATGTGTAAGCTGTCAAAAGGAAAGATCAATCCTCTCATCGGTTCCGCCGGGGTGTCCGCTGTTCCGATGGCAGCCAGGGTATCCCAGAAGGTGGGGGCAGAAGCAGATCCTACGAACTTCCTGCTGATGCACGCCATGGGGCCAAACGTAGCCGGGGTAATCGGTACGGCAGTAGCGGCCGGTGTATTCATGGCAATCTTTGGAGTCTAATGCGAAATGATGCATAGCGCACATAGAACGCGAAAATATATTTAGGAGGAAATGAAAATGGCAGATAATAAAGCAAAGAAGCCGATTAAAATAACAGAAACAATCCTTCGTGACGCTCATCAGTCCCTGATTGCCACCCGTATGACGACGGAACAGATGCTTCCGATCATCGACAAGATGGATAAAGTGGGCTACCACGCAGTAGAGTGCTGGGGAGGAGCTACCTTTGATGCGTCCCTTCGTTTCTTGAAAGAAGATCCATGGGAGAGACTTCGTAAACTGAGAAACGGTTTTAAGAATACAAAACTGCAGATGCTGTTCCGTGGACAGAATATTCTCGGATACAATCATTATGCAGATGATGTGGTGGAATACTTTGTACAGAAATCACTGGCAAACGGTATTGATATCATTCGTATCTTTGACTGTCTCAATGACATCCGAAATCTGGAGACAGCGGTCAAAGCGGCAAATAAGGAAAACGGACACGCTCAGATCGCCCTTTCTTATACCCTTGGTGATGCGTATACCATGGACTATTGGAAGGATATGGCGAAGAAAATTGAGGATCTCGGTGCTAAATCTCTGTGTATCAAGGATATGGCGGGTCTTCTTACTCCATATGAGGCGACAGAACTTGTCACTGCTCTGAAAGAGTCTGTAGGTATTCCAATTGATCTTCATACTCATTATACATCTGGTGTAGCTGCTATGACTTATATGAAGGCAGTTGAGGCGGGCTGTGATATTATTGACACAGCGATGTCTCCCTTCGCACTGGGCACCAGCCAGCCGGCGACCGAAGTTATGGTGGAAACCTTTAGAGGAACTCCGTACGATACAGGGCTTGACCAGAACCTTCTGGCGGAGATTGCAGAGTACTTCCGTCCGATGCGGGAAGAAGCGCTGCAGAGTGGTCTGATGAATACGAAGGTTCTCGGTGTAAATATTAAAACACTGATGTATCAGGTGCCAGGAGGCATGCTCAGCAATCTGGTATCCCAGCTCAAAGAGATGGGACAGGAAAGCAAGTATCAGGAAGTGCTGGAAGAAGTACCCCGTGTGCGGAAAGATTTCGGTGAGCCGCCATTGGTTACACCGTCATCCCAGATCGTTGGTACTCAGGCAGTTTTGAATGTTGTTTCTGGTGAGAGATATAAGATGGTGACGAAGGAATCCAAAAAACTTCTCTCTGGTGAGTTCGGCCAGACAGTGAAGCCTTTTGATCCTGAAGTCCAGAAAAAATGTATCGGCGACACCAAACCGATCACCTGCCGCCCAGCAGATCTGATCAAACCACAGTTGGCAGATCTCGAAAAAGAGATGTCCCAGTGGAAGAAGCAGGATGAGGATGTACTTTCCTATGCACTGTTCCCACAGGTAGCCACAGAATTCTTCAAGTACCGTGAGGCACAGAAGACAAAAGTGGATGCGACGCTGGCAGATAAAGAAAATAAAGTATATCCGGTGTAATGCCTGGATTTGAATACAGGAGAGGCAGCGTGAAGGCAGAAATGCTTTTGCGCTGTCTTCCTTAATGTTAGCTCATCTGAGCCAGAAAGGGTATGTGGTTTAAAATTTACCCAAAATCTTGACATAGGTATAGCCACTATGATATTCTGAAATACCCGTGAGAAAATTGGAATAAAGATGGAAAGGGGACTGTAAAAATGACACCAGATAAAATATTAAATTATTGTCTTGAAAATCTTGAGGGGACAGTCTTAGTTGAAAGCTGGGGTGAGAAAGGTATTTTCTATAACCCAGATCATGTACTGAAGCGTGGCGTCTACATATTGACTGTAAAGGAAAAAGACGGTGACAATGACAAGGGATCTGATTTGAGTAGAGAGAACGTCTACCGTGTAAATCTGGGAATACAGAAAAATACTTTTGCTGAATTGTTTGGAATAATACCAAAGCGCCCGCCAGCAGGCGGTGTTGTAGATATGAATTACGACTTTGCCGCATTGGATGAAATACTCCCCCATCCCGTCTACGCATGGATGGCATGGATATGTGTATTGAACCCTTCTGAACGGACTTTTGAGGAACTGAAACCATATATCCAGGAAGCTTATGAGTATGCAAAGGAGAAATTTAAGAAACGGAAGAAGTGATATTCTGATGTGGTATAAAAAAGTTGACACCACATTCTCAAGGATTTGAGATATAATTAAGAGAACTAGGAGTGAACAAAATGGCAGAAAACGCCTTAGAATGGACAGGAAGAATGAATAACATAAGGGCGTGTGCGAGGGAGATTGTATATGATGAAATCATTTACGCATAGACAGCAAGGCGACAGAGGGGAAAAGCTCTGTCGCTTTTCTTTCGGGAAGCATCTGAATTTAATAGAGATTTTTTTCAGAATATATTGACATGGCAGTAATAAGTTACTATGCTATTCGGCAGGAACTTGTTACTACTAAATACGAAGGAAAAATAGATGAAAATGGACGAACTCTTTGAAGAATACGACTGTGATACCGAACACAGAGCACAAGCGATATTTTCATGTATCTTTATACTACTTTGTCCGTTTGCTATTAGAGGGAAATAATTCTGTCCGTATTGAGCTAACCTATAAAGTAGGTCAATATGCCGAAGAAATAGGAGAAAATTATTTGCTGGCATAGAGCGGGTAGAAAAATATGCGGAGAAATTAGGCTAATGAACATTGGTAATGGGTAAACGATTTTCATCATCACGCATAATTTGATTGCTGCAAACCGATTTAAGGATTATTTAATAACTTCTATGCTACAATCGAATCACAAAGCGAAAGGAGCAGCGGAAATGTATTTACAAATACTGAAAAAAGACCTTAAGCGCAAAAGGGTGATGAACGTGATACTGCTGGTATTTATTATACTCGCGTCGATGTTCATGTCCTCCGGCGTGAGCAACATCATCACCGTGACGACTGCGCTGGACAGCTATTTTGAAATGGCGGACGTGCCCGATTATTTCGCGTTTAGCGAAAACAAATCCTCCGACCAGGATATTTGCGGGACACTTGAAAACGCCTCTGCGATAGACGAGTTCCGTATCGAGGAGTTTGTCTCGATGTCCCAGTCCAATATTACGCGAGTCGGCGAACCGCTTAACGCTTCCAACCTCAGTCAGAAATTAGTATTACAGAGCGACAGAAGTTTGGGGATAAATTATTTTTTGGACGACGAAAGTATTCTTAAAAGCGTGCCGAAAGGGGAAATTTACGCTACCCGTTTCATAGAGAAAAACATGGGACTTAAGGTAGGCGACAAAATTACTGTCGAAATAGAGGGCGTAAGCCGCGAATTTACCTTTGCGGGCAGTTTCAGGGACGCTGTCTGCGGCACGGAATTGATGGGCATTAAAAGGTTTATCCTGAACGGCGAGGACTTTGACGAATATATGTCCGATGAGACGATAAAAAATACGTATGGCGGAAAATTCTTATACATACACACCGCCGACCTTGACAGAACCCTGTCCCAGATCGCGGATCTATCCGATGGCTTTACCTTTTCGGGCGATGCGGAGATGCTGGATCAAGCCTATATTTTTGATATGATAATCATGAGTCTTATCCTTGCAATAAGCCTTATTCTCATAATCATATCCTTTGCGGTGCTGCGGTTCACCATAGCCTTTACCATCTCCGAGGAGTTCCGCGAGATAGGCGTTATGAAAGCAATGGGCATACGCAACATAAAAATTCGGGGACTGTACCTTACAAAATACGCCGCTATTTCCATTGTCGGCGCAGCGCTCGGCCTGATACTCAGCTACCCGTTTGGGAAAATGCTTATCAATCGTTCCACGGAGTTTATTATAATAGACAGCGGCAGTAACGCTTTTGTCAATATCGGCTGCGCGGTTCTGGTAGCGGTTGTCATTCTCCTGTTCTGTCTCGGCTGCACGGGCAGGGTGAGCAAAATGTCTCCGATCGACGCTGTAAGAAACGGGCAGACAGGGGAACGCTTCCGCAAAAAGAGCGTTATGAGCCTTGGAAGATCGCGGCTTGGCACAACGGCTTTCCTTGCCGCAAACGATATTGTAAGCAGTCCCAAACGCTACGCTGTCATTATCTTTACGTTTTTTCTGTGTATGTCGCTGCTGATAATACTTTCCAATGCTACGGCGTCTCTTAAAAGCGGAAAGCTGGTGAAATATTTCGGTATGGCGGACTGTCACATCGTTACGGACATCGGCGACGAAGCTATGAAATTTATGACCGGGGACGGACATGAAAAGGTTAAAAAATATCTTGAGGATATGGAGCAGACTCTTGCGGAAAACGGTATGTCCGCGGAATGTATGACGGAATATTATATTTTTTCGATGATAAGACACAGCGAATATGAAAACAAGGCAGCTATACTTCAGGGTACGGGAACAACAATGGATATGTACGAATATTTAGAGGGTACTCCTCCCCAAAACAGCGGCGAAATTGCAGTGACGACCCTTTTGGCAAAAAAGCTGGATGCAGATATAGGCGATACTGTTACCATGTCCTACCCAACGGGCGAAACGGCGGAGTTCATTATAACCGCTCTGTATCAGTCAATGGTTAATCAGGGTATTTCCGTGAGGGCCTATACCGACTGCGATATAAACTATCTCGCAGCAAGCGGTTCCCCTGGTACACAGATAAAATTTACCGACGACCCCGACGATGAGGAAGTATTACGCAGAATGGAAAAGATCAAGGAGCTTTACCCTGAATTTTCAAGCGTTAAAACAGCAGGCGAAACTGTAAATGATACCACTGGAGTCGGCGATGCCATAGACGCGGTGAAAAAAATGTCCGCCATCCTTATGGTAATTTTAGCCGCGCTTATCACCGTGCTTATGGCGCGTTCCTTTATCGCGAAGGAGCAGGCGGAGATCGCCCTCATGAAAGCCATAGGCATAAGGAATACCAAGATATACGGACAGTACACGTTAAGATTTTTTATTACGGCAGCGGCGGCTGTCCTTATTGCGGAGCTTTTGGGTATGCCCCTTACAAAGCTTTGCTTCGACCCTATTTTCAGATCAATGGGTCTTGAAATGGGCGTAGAATATATGCGGAACCCTGTGGAGATATACGCAGTATTCCCCGTTATCGTCCTTACCGCCACAGCCGTAAGCGCGTTTTTGACCTCTCTGTACACAAGAAAAATCAAATCCTCCGATACGGCAAGCATTGAATAATGAAAGGAAGAAGCAATTATGAATATTCTCGAAGTAAAAGACCTCTGCAAAACGTATATCGTAAACAAGCGGCAGAACAACGTACTGAAAAACATAAATTTTGCGATTGGCGAAGGAGAAATGGTCGCTGTTATGGGACCGTCTGGCTCTGGAAAATCCACGTTACTGTACGCAGTTTCGGGCATGGATGATGTTACCGCAGGAGATGTGAATTTCTGTGAAAAAAATATTGCAGGGATGGGCGAAAGAGAACTTGCAGACCTGCGCCTTGACGAAATGGGTTTTATCTTTCAGCAAATGTATATGCTGAAAAACCTCACCATATTGGATAATATCATACTTCCCGCAACGCAATCCAAAAAGCTTCGCGAACCCCGCAAGGAAACGGCGCGGCGCGGTCAGAATTTAATGCGCAGGCTCGGCATTATCGACATCGCCGACAACGACATCAACGAGGTTTCGGGCGGTCAGCTTCAGCGGGCATGTATCTGCCGCAGTATGATAAACGACCCGAAAATGATTTTTGCCGACGAGCCGACAGGGGCTTTGAACCGCGCTTCCTCCGACGAGGTAATGGAAGAGCTTGTAAAATTAAATTCTGAGGGAACAACAATCATGCTTGTTACTCACGATGTTAAGGTCGCGGCAAAATGTACAAGGGTCATGTACATTGTTGACGGGAACATAAAGGGAGAGTACGACTTAAGCGACTGTTCCACGCAGATGAGAGAACGGGAGCGTGCATTGAATAACTGGCTTCTGGAATTAGGGTGGTAGAATGGATATTCTTATTGTTGAGGACAACAAGGAGCTTGCTGATCTGCTGTGTGATTTTCTCCGCACGGAAAATTATACGGTATCGGCGGTTCAAACAGCCGAAAAAGCCTTGCTGCTGTACGAACGATACAGCGCAAGGCTTGTCGTGCTTGATATCATGCTGCCCGATAGGGACGGATTTTATGTTCTGGAAAAAATCCGCAGGTCAAGCAACACGCCCATACTGATTGTAAGTGCGAAAACAGAAAAAGAAGACAAGCTGAACGGACTGAATCTCGGCGCAGACGATTATATAGAAAAGCCATATGATATTGATATTATGCTCGCAAAAATAAGAGGGATTTTTAAGAGACAATACGCTCTTGATGAAATTACCGACGGCAATATACGCATAAATAAGGCGAGCCGTGTCGTTTACAAAAATGAAAAAGAACTTGAAATGACCACGAAGGAATTTGAGCTGCTTCTGCTTTTAATGGAGAATAAGGGCAGGGCTTTAAGCAAGGAATACATTTTTGAACAGGTCTGGGGCAGCGACAGCTTTTCAGAACAACAGACACTGACGGTACACATAAAATGGCTGCGACAGAAAATAGAGGACTCCCCAAAAAATCCTAAAAAAATAGTTACTGTATGGGGGGTGGGTTATAAATATGAAAGCGTTTAACAGAATTTTATCGGTAGTTGCGGTTGCCGTGATCCTATTGTTTGCTGTCGTGAATCTGATTCTTGCTACCGACAAAACCAACGACGGCAGACTATACCGCGTAGAGATAAGCCGCCTTGTTCGAGAAATAGAAGCGAATGGTTCTGCCAACATTTCCGAATGTGAGTATGTAACAAATATTGAGCGATACGGAGAAAAATTTTACAGCACGGACAGCGACTATGTTATCTGTGAAATAAACGGAGAACTTTATCGTTTTGATTACAATACAAATGGCTACTCCGAAAAAACGCAGCTTACAGGAATTGTAAATGCCGTTCTCGTTGTTATGGCGATTTTAATCATAACGGTTTTACTTTATATAAAATTCGCAATTCTTATGCCCTTTGAACGTCTGAGCGGTATCCCTTACGAGCTTTCAAAGGGTAATCTCGCCGCGCCGATAAAGGAAACGAAAAACCGTTTTTTCGGAAAATTTCTTTGGGGGATCGATATTCTCCGTGAAAATATAGAACAGCAAAAGCAGCGCGAACTGGAAATGCAGAAAGAAAAGAAAACACTGCTGCTATCGCTCTCGCACGATATTAAAACGCCGCTTTCCGCTATAAAATTGTACTCGGCAGCACTGTCGAAAAATTTGTATTCGGACGCGGAAAAGCAGCACAAAATCGCTGAAAACATCAACGAAAAAGCGGACGAGATCGAGGGCTATGTTTCACAGATTATAACGGCTTCAAGAGAAGATTTCTTCAGCCTTGAAGTGAATATGGGCGAGTTTTATCTTTCGGAACTTGTTGAAAAAATCGCGGGATATTACAGGGAAAAACTGGCACTTATCAAAACAGATTTTATTATCGGAAAATATAAAAACTGTCTGCTATCGGGGGATTTGAGCAGGAGCGTTGAAGTGATGCAAAACATTATGGAAAATGCCCTCAAATACGGCGATGGCAGATGTGTGGAATTGATTTTCCTCGAAGACGATGAATGCGTCCAAATTGCGATCATGAACGGCGGTTGTACGCTTGTGAAGGACGATTTGCCGCATATTTTCGAGAGTTTTTGGCGCGGAGCAAATGCGGGAAACATTGGTGGTAACGGGCTGGGGCTTTACATTTGCAGACAGCTCATGCGCAAGATGAATGGCGAAATTTTTGCGAAGATCGACAATGACATCATCACTGTCACCACAGTTTTCGCAAGAGCGTAAATGATTGAAAATTGAAAAAGCCATGCAAAGGATATGTAAATATATGCGAATCAATCACACAAAAGAAATAGCTTATTATTCGAAAATAATAGAGAGGTATTTGAAAAATGAAATTAGAATGGATACGCTGCCCCATCTGCGGTAGTAAAACTCGTGACAGAATTAGAGAAGATACCGTTTTGAAAAACTATCCTCTCTACTGTCCGAAATGCAAGCAGGAAACTTTGATTAAAGTTAAGAGTTTACAAGTAACTGTTATAAAAGAGCCAGACGCTTAAGACGCAGAGCCGATGAACTTGCTCACAAGCCTGCCGACTCTGCGCATTATGTGTCTGGCTTTTTGGTGAAATGTTGTTTGCCCGATAAATAGGAAATTATAGCAAATAACCTATAGCGATGAAAAGATAGCTATATAGGTATTTCCTGTTTAATCTTAGATACATTACACCGCTAAGAACAGAAAACATCATAGTAGAAATTCCGTTCCATATTTCAAGACCTACCCCTCTTGACACAAAATGAATCGCTCCCCATGTCATAGCCAATATAATACCGCCAAAAGGAATTGGGCTTTCTTTTTTCAACAGAGTTTCAATCGCTTTTTGCCCGTATATTATGATTAGAATAACAAGCAGCACTTCAAATATATAGTATAAATATTGCGCGCAAAATTGGAATACAGTTTTACCCTGTGCTTCTCCGACAATCTTTAATGTATGCCAATCAATGAAAGTCATAATTTTGCAGCCAATGAAACAAGCAAGCGTTACGATCCAACTTTTTGAGGAAATCTTATCCCTTTTGCTTCCCCTTTTCGGAAAATGATAATGCTTCCTTGAAAAAAGCAGGAGAACACCAATGAAAAACGCCCACATAAAAACCATTATGATACAATGAATACTTCTTTGCTGCATTGTATAATTCTGTATGTCTACATGCAGAATTATAACTTCAATTGCAAATATTGACAGCAATTCAAGCATAAATGCTCCAAATGAAAGTAAACTCAGCCATAAATATTTTGTCCATTTTACTTCTCTAACCATTATTCTCACCTTATGAAATTCCGAGTTCTTTTTATACTTGACTTCCCGAGAAACTGGAAGTTATCGCTTTCTGATAATCCAATCGTCATCTTGGGTTTTCCTTTCTGCAAAGTAACCGCAAGGCATATCCTTTAAGGTACTAACAGAGTTATCTAAATCAAAAACCCATTTTAAAGATACTAACTTTGCTTCATCTGTTTCGTGTGTTTCTCCGCATAGAAATTGCCACATTCCGTCATCTTCATCATGTGATACATATAGAATAGGTGCCTGACGCTTCAATATATGACAACAGATAATCGTAGCAGTATCGAGTGAATCATAAAAAGGAAATTCCATGTCTGTTACTCCTTTCAAATCTTGATTTTTCAGTATGTCAAACTGGAAGTTGTTTCTTTGTACATTCGCTATTTTATCATATTAGGAATGTATTTTGATGGTTTTGCAATAAATAACAAATATATTCCGCATATCAGTTTAACCATCGCATCTGCAATGCAAATAACTGAAACTGGTATGCCCGGAAAAATATAGCCCATTGTTACGATAACCATACATACAATCCCCAACACTACCATACTCCAACCATGTACAAAAAACCACAAGAAGAAATGTATTGATGTTGCCATCAGTACACCAAGCCATATCTGCCTCCAATGCCATCTGGGGATAAACGGGCCAGCAATACAAAACATTAATATGAACAACGTAGCAATCGAAAAATAAATTATCTTTATCTGCTTTTTAGAAATATCTCCTTGAGAAAGTTTTTCTCTCACTTTTTTGTTTACATTGACTCCAAAAAAGCAGGCGTAATAACCTATCAGAAACACAAACGGATTAACAAAAAATTCACCGCCACAAATGACAGCTACTATTAGTACAATTCCAATAAGAATCAACCATAAACCACATTGTTTTTTGTGGTTAAATTCCAATATTTCTTTCATTTCGTTCCTCCTGTAAATTTCGATTTTCCAGTCTAACTTCTTTTTCCAATTATACATGAAAACATGGGATTTTTCAATTCTCAAACTGTCTTTCTATCTTACTGTCTTTGCTTAGGTTTGAATGGGACTGCCGCTTATTACGGAAACGCTGTCATTCACCTATGAATAAATTATATCATTTTCAACAACTTCCCTTACACACGCCAAAATGTTATTCATCTTTTGAATCCATAAGAATTGATTTTTTGATTTCAACTGTTCTGTCACGCTTTGCCTGTCGGAATATTCCGCTACCAGCCGAAAAAACATATCTACTGCCAGTGCGTCTACACTTGCAAGATATTCATTCAGCCTGCCGCTGATAAGGAGGTTCATATATAAAACCTTATGGTTTTGTTTCAAATACTTTGCATGTCTCTGTCCCCATACGCCGATATGCTTTTCTTTTTCGGCATGTAAGGCGGCGCAGGCAAATAATAATCGTCAACCCTTGTATATGTCCCGCCCATCTGCTCAAATAATGTTTTTTCCATAGTCCTAACCCTCCATAATTTTATTTTTTTGTTAGTTGTTGACTGCTTTCATAAGCACGTCATCAACCGCTAAGTGCTATTCTGAATTTTGCATTACCTTTCCGCATTGTAGCAAAAGGAATTACATTTTACGAGTGTGTGATTATATTTTCATATAGAGAAAGCCAGCGAGAAAAGCATTCCCATTTTTACGCTGGCTTTTGCCTTTGCTATCGCCCATAAGCTGTTTTCCAATAATGTTTTCCAACTATCTCCTTATGTGGTGACAGCCTTTGCGGTTTTTCTTTTGTCGTTTTTTATCGGAATGTGCCGAGGGACTGTTTCTGCTGTTGGTGCCGTTCGCCGTCTATCCAATCTGGATAAGAAGCAGAGGAAAAAATATTGCGGGAGCATGGAGTTGATGAAACCACCACCCCGCAAATCCGCACAGACGACAGGGTAGACTTCAATTCCAACAGGCGGTTTTACCACTGGTCAAGCGACTTCGGGGAATACCTTGAGGGAATGGCAGACAGAGAGAAGCAGGCGGAGGTAATGACCGTTGACGATTTACTGGACGAAATTGAAAACGAAACCATGTATCGGGCATTGCTTACAGTGGACAGGCGTACCCTGCAAATCGTCCTGCTGAAAATGCAGGGCTATTCTACAAAGGAGATTGCCCCGCTTGTGGGACTGACAGCGGGTGCTATTTATGCAAGGTTAAACCATCTGCGGAAAATTTTATAGACACCCTTGACGAGCGGCTGACACCCGATTTCATACGGTCATGCCTAGGCGGGACTTCCCGATATGGGAACTACAGAGCAAGGATTTCCTACTCCTCGCCTATGCCTGAGCAGTACAAAAACGCATGGAAACCGCATCAGAAAACCACAGGGATTTTAGCGTTGTATTACTACTGGTGCTACCAGTTGGGGATATTCCCCAAAGGCACGGACTACAAGCCGACAAGCCCGCTGATGAAAGAGGAGCTTCGGAAACTGGACGAGATTACCGCACAGGTAAGGTATATGTCAAAGCATAACATCTCAACCCTCTCCGACTTACACGCCGACAGGGAGAAAAACCAGACCGAAATGAATAAACTGATTGACTACCGACAGCATTTGCGGAACAAGGTACGCCGTGCCACACCAGCCGAAAAAGAAAAAATTCGGGAAGAAAAGCAGGGCGTGACGGAGCAGATATCGCTTTAAAGCGTTGAAGTTTAAGGGCAGGTGTGGTACACTGTACCTACACTTCACAATACCGTGTCTGCTGTCGGGAAGGAGAGCTTTATGAAAAGACAGCAGGAAGAATTTACGGCATTATATTGTAGGTTAAGCCAAGACGATGGGCGGGAAGGTGAAAGCAACAGCATTGTAAACCAGAAAGAATATCTGAATGATATATTCGAAAATTCTATATAAATACCTCGATCAATATTATTTGCAGATTAGAGATCAGGCGCAAAAAGGTTTTATTGTTACGGTTTGTGCATCTATTTTTGGAATTATAAGAGAGAACAGATACATCCGTTTAAAGTTGAGTCTAACAACAGATTGGAGAAAACGGGATATAGAGCAGGAATAAGGGAGTTAGTATCTACACAGAAGAAAGATGGGTATTTGTATGTAGAAATTGACGATAATACAGAGGTAGAGATTGTAGAAATAAATACATGAGGTAATCTACCGTTCTGGCGGTGAAATCAAGAAGATAGGAGTGAGATATTTATAAAATGGAGTATGTTATTTATAGGCATATTGGAGAATTATCTGAATTAAATAACGGTTGGGTAAAAGAATTGAATTTGATTTCGTGGAGTGATAGAGAACCTGTTTATGATATAAGGACGTGGAATGAAGATCATACCAAATATGGTAAAGGCATTACGATTACGTCAAAACAAATGACTGTATTAAAAGAATTGCTAAGTGAAATCACTGTGTTTTGACCCAAAAAAAGATCGTGCCCAGCAATAACTGAGCGGTTTGGAAGATTTTAAAATCATAAGAAGACGAAAGAAAGGAGTTTTTGCTAGATGCAAAAGGTAAGACAACTGTTATTGGATCGCTTAAATGAAGATATGCTCCGTGTAGCCGTCAGCAATGGGAGAAAAAAACAGCTTCCCAGAAAAATCGTATTCCGCCCGTTTTTGGAGAGAGACCATTTGATGTTTCAGCGGGAGGAATACCGTGGACAGCAGGTATTTCACAAGAATATGGACAAGGAGACAGCTGTAGAGCAAATTTGTACTTATCTAGCAGGAGATTATAAACAGTTGGATCTCCAATGTCAGGACAGAAGTTTTTCTGTTCTTGTGAGTAAAAAAGGAAAGTCTTCCATCAAGGAGCAGCGTCAGCAGATGATTAAGAAAATCGAGCTTTCCCATAACCGCAAAAAACAATATATTCTGGAGGCAGGAAAAGCAATTCCTTTTCTTGTGGATCTGGGGGTACAGACGTCAGACGGCAGGATTGTCGATAAGAAATATAAAAAATACAAGCAGATCAACCGGTTTCTGGAGTTTATAAGGGACGTGCTTCCAGAACTCAGACAGGGGCAGTCATCAGGAAAGCCGCTGAAAATCATTGATTTTGGATGTGGGAAATCTTACCTCACCTTTGCCGTTTACTATTATCTGAAGATCATGCAGGGGATAGAGGTGGAGATGACCGGACTGGATCTGAAACAGGATGTGATTGCCCACTGCAATGCCTTGGCAGAAAAATATGGTTATGAAGGTCTGAATTTTTCGCAGGGAGATATTGGTTCCTATGAGGGGGCTGATCAAGTGGATTTGGTGATTACTCTTCATGCCTGTGACACAGCGACAGATTTTGCTATGGATAAGGCGGTGCGCTGGGGTGCACAGGTCATTCTGTCTGTGCCATGTTGTCAGCATGAGCTGAATGGACAGATTCGGAGTGAACTACTGGCGCCTGTGCTGAAGTATGGGATACTCAAGGAACGTTTTGCTGCGCTTTTGACGGATGCTTTGCGGGCGGAACTGCTGGAGCAAATGGGATATGAGGTCCAGATCCTGGAGTTTATTGATATGGAACATACGCCCAAAAACCTTTTGATCCGGGCGGTGAAAAAGAAAAAGGCAGAGGCTTCCCTCAATCACCAGAATGGAGCAAAGCGCGGTATCCGTCAGGAGCATTACAATCAGCTTTGTGACGCCTTGAACAGTCACGGCACGTTGGAACAACTTTTGGAACCTTTGAAAAATAAAAGAATTTAGAAAAATAATACCGTATGGACAACCCTGCGGTGTTAATTTTTTGCATACTTTTACCGATATGTATTATAAGAAAAGATTTTTCTATCATGTATTTGCAGAAATAAGCTCAAGGAGGAGATCAAAGCAAACACAATTCAAAAAATCTACAGAATTCAAGAGATTCATCCGGTGAAGCATACGTCGAAGATTCGGTATGATGGAAATGAGCCACAGGAGGGCGGAAGAGATTTCCAGCAGGCGCTTGAATCGGCAAGGGCAAAGCGGACAGCAAAGGAGAATCACGGAAACGCAGTTCCCAGTGAAGTCCTTGCGAGGATGGGCGGTCTGAATCAGTATGATAGAAATGCAAGAGAAATCTTTTTCGTTATGAGTTCAGAAACAGACTATAAGTGCTGAATCCGGAAAAACTACGAAAGGAAGGGTGAATGGATGAGTTACATTCACACTGCTCGGTTCAGGGGGGTCGTCTTACAGAGTATTTCGTGAGGCGGCTTTTCTGCGTGTATGGGAAGAAAATAAGGAAGATATTGAGCTAAAATCTCATTTTTCCTTGACAATTTCTAAAAAATAAGCTATACTCTGTAAAGTAATTTGCTTTACGGCTATGGAAGTGGAGGTTGTACAGATGACACAGAAGAGTTCTCTGACGGATATAAAAGAGATCGTCAGATTATCGTATTTGTATGATTTCTATGGGCCGTTATTAAAAGACAGACATCGTGAGATTTTTGAACAATATATATTGAATGACCTTTCTCTCAGCGAGATTGCACAAAAATATGATATTACCAGACAGGGAGTTTACGATATTGTAAAGCGGGGAAGCAGGAAGCTGGAAGAGTATGAAGAAAAATTACAGCTTTTTCAGAGATTCCAGATGGCAAAAGAACGGTTGGGGAAGATCGAAGAACTGGTTAAGACAGACCAGGAGACAGAAAAGGAAGAGCTACTTGCATTGGCTCGTGAGATCTATGAAATCCTATAGGAGGTGGCATCGTGGCATTTAATAGCTTGAGTGAAAAACTTCAAAATGTTTTTAAGGGACTCCGAAGCAAAGGCAGACTGACAGAAGCGGATGTGAAAACTGCTCTAAAGGAAGTTAAGATGGCACTTCTGGAAGCGGATGTAAATTTTAAAGTGGTTAAAAATTTTGTTAAATCCGTTCAAGAGAGAGCGACAGGAGAGGATGTACTAAACAGCCTGACCCCGGGACAGACGGTGATCAAATATGTAAATGAAGAACTGGTCAAAATGATGGGAGAGACTACAACGGAGATCTCTCTTTTGCCTGGAGATGAGATCACAGTGGTTATGATGTGCGGTCTTCAAGGTGCTGGTAAGACCACTACCGTGGCGAAGTTAGCGGCAAAGTTCAAGGAGAAGGGCAGGCGCCCTCTGCTTGTGGCATGCGATATATACCGTCCTGCGGCGATCGAACAGCTGCAGACCAATGGAGAAAAAGTGGGGGTTCCAGTGTTTTCTATGGGGACCAGCCATAATCCGGTGGATATTGCGAAAGCGGCGATGGAGCATGCGAAGACGAACAAAAATAATATGGTATTTCTCGATACTGCAGGGCGTCTTCATATTGATGAAGAGTTGATGCAGGAATTGAAAAATATAAAAGCAGAAGTAGATGTGCATCAGACGATTCTGACGGTGGACTCCATGACTGGACAGGATGCAGTGAATGTGGCTTCCACCTTTGACGAAGCCTTGGATATCGACGGTGTGATCCTGACGAAGTTAGACAGTGATACCAGGGGTGGTGCGGCGCTTTCGATCCGTGCTATCACAGGAAAACCGATCTATTATGTCGGTATGGGCGAAAAGCTCTCGGATCTTGAGCAGTTTTATCCAGACCGTATGGCATCCCGTATTCTTGGTATGGGAGATGTCATGACACTCATCGAAAAAGCAGAGGCTCAGATCGATCAGGACAAGGCAGCTGAGCTCTCCAAGAAGTTTAAGAACAATGAATTTGATTTTAATGATTTTCTGGATCAAATGCAGCAGATGAAGAAAATGGGAGGACTTTCTAGTATTCTTAGTATGCTTCCGGGTATGGGACTTCCCTCTGATCTGGAGATCGATGACGATGCACTCAAGGGAACAGAGGCGATTATCTACTCTATGACCTTAGAGGAGAGAACGAAGCCTTCGATTATCAATCCGTCCCGCAAGCGCAGGATTGCGGCAGGGGCCGGCGTGGATATCAGTGAAGTAAACCGGTTGATCAAGCAGTTTGAGCAGAGCCGGAAGATGATGAAGCAGATGTCGGGAATGATGTCTGGCAAAAAGATGAAGCGCGGTGGGAAATTCAAATTTCCATTTGGCGGATTTTAGCGATGATTCAATTAGTATTTACTTTTTGAATAGATGAAGAGAGAATCAAAGGAGGTGAAAGACGTGGCAGTAAAGATCAGACTGAAGAGATTAGGGCAGAAAAAAGCACCATTTTATAGAATTGTTGTAGCTGACGAGAGATCTCCTAGAGATGGCAGAAATATCGACGAGATTGGTACTTATGACCCAAATCAGGAACCTGCAGCTGTTAAGATTGACGAAGAGGCAGCTAAAAAATGGATTGCAAACGGTGCGAAGCCTACGGATGTAGTAGCTCGTTTGTTTAAACAGGCAGGTATTGCAAAATAATGCGTCCTGAGTCTAAGGAGGTTGGCAGTATGAAAGAATTGGTTGAAGTAATTGCTAGTGCTTTAGTGGACAAACCTGACGAAGTTGTCGTAACTGAGACAGAAAATGAAAAAGAAATTGTCCTGAGTTTGAAGGTTGCTCCAGATGATATGGGAAAAGTGATCGGCAAACAGGGAAAGACTGCGAAAGCGATCCGCACTGTGGTGCGTGCTTCCGCATCGAAGAGCGACAAGAAAATACTGGTCGAAATTCAATAAACATTTGTGCCTGTGTTGCAGTGTGTGCTGCCACAGGCACTGTTATGTTTAGAAAAGAGGAAGAGATGGAAGATTTACTTAGAATCGGTGTAATCACAACAACACATGGTATCCGCGGAGAGGTAAAGGTATTTCCCACCACGGATGATCCAAAACGTTTTGACCACTGCAAAGAGGTGATCCTTGTCACGAAAAAGGAGCAGATTCCTCTGCATGTGGAAAAAGTAAAATACTTTAAGAACCTAGTGATTTTGAAGTTCAAGGAATACAATAATATCAATCAGGTGGAGCAGTTTCGCAAATGCGATATCATGGTGACCAGAGAAAATGCAGTGCCTTTGGAAGAGGGAGAATATTTTATCTGTGATATCATTGGTGCAGAGGTGGTGGAGGAAGACGGCACGCTGCTGGGAACTGTTAAGGATGTGATGGATACGGGCGCCAATCAGGTGTTTGTGATCACATCCCAGGAAGGTAGAGAATTGTTATTTCCTTCTATTCCTGAATGTATAAAGAAAGTGGACACAGAAAATAAACAGGTGGTGGCACATGTGATGCCGGGCCTGCTGGATTTATAGAAACGTGTAAATGCCGGGGATTCCGGCGGTGGAGGGACGGATGAATTATTATATTATGACATTATTTCCGGAGATGTTTCCGGGGATCATGGATGCCAGTATCCTTGGCAGAGGGGGAGAGAAGGGACTGATCTGCTGGGAGACATTTAATATACGGGACTATACGCTGGACAAACACAGCAAGGTGGACGACTACCCTTATGGCGGCGGCGCCGGCATGGTGATGCAGGCGGAGCCGGTGCACCGTTGTTATCAGGCCATATGTGACAAAACTGGAAGAAAACCGAAGCGGGTGATCTATCTGACGCCGCAGGGAAAGGTGTTTGATCAGTCTGTCGCGCAGGAGTTTGCCAGAGAAGAAGAATTGGTGTTCTTGTGTGGTCATTATGAGGGCATCGATGAGAGAGTTTTAGAAGAGATCGTGACAGATCCGATTTCCTTGGGAGACTATGTTCTTACCGGAGGTGAGCTGCCGGCGATGGTGATGATGGATGCGGTTTCCCGTCTGGTGCCAGGAGTTCTGGGAAATGGGGATTCTGCGGATACGGAGAGCTTTTCTGACGGTCTGCTGGAGTATCCCCAATACACGAGACCGGCAGAGATTCTTGGGAGAAAAGTGCCAGAGGTACTTTTGTCTGGACACCATGAAAAGATAGAGGCATGGAGGCGGGAAAAATCACTGGAACGCACCAGAGAATTCCGGCCGGATCTCTACCAGCGCTGGAAAGAAAAACAGGAATAAAACTTGCATTTTTTGTAAGACCGTGGTAGAATAAATAGATAAATGATGGCATACTATACCATCGCGACAGGAGGAAATACGTGGAACGGATGGCAGAGTGCAGGCGCTGTACAAAAGAGACAGATATCAGCGTGCAGTTAAACCTGGATGGCACAGGAAAATTTAGCATAGATACAGGGATTGGTTTTTTTGATCATATGCTGGAAGGATTTGCAAAACATGGTTTCTTTGATCTGGAGATCCAGGTAAAAGGAGATGTGCATGTAGATGCGCACCACACCGTTGAAGACACTGGCATTGTGCTGGGGCAGGCTTTTGCCAAGGCTCTGGGTGACAAAGAAGGAATCAGCCGTTTTGGCAATTTTATTCTTCCGATGGATGACGCGTTAGTTCTCGCGGCACTGGATATATCTGGACGTACATATTTCGCATTTGAAGCAGAACTTCCAGCAGGGAAGTTAGGTACTATGGAGACAGAGACCGTGCGGGAATTCTTTATGGGATTTGCATCGGGACTGGGGATGAATCTTCATATTCGCCAGCTTGCCGGAATCAATACACATCATATTGTGGAGGCAATGTTTAAAGCGGTTGCTAAGGCGATGGATCTGGCGGTAAAAAAGGATGAAAGAATTGAGGGAGTCCTTTCCACAAAAGGCACCTTATAGGGAGGAAATACATTTTGGCTTATAAAAAGATAATTCCATACATAAACGGAGAAAATGAACTACCAGCAAATATCATTATGCAGGCGGAGCAGTATTGCTTTGCTGGGGCAGACGCTCTATTTATCTATAACTATTCGAAGATGGAGAAAGAGCGGGAAGAATTTTTGGCGGCATTGAAGCAGATCGCGGCAAAGATTGACATACCATTTATCACAGGGATGTATGTAGGGCGTTTCGAAGATGCCAAGAAGGCATTTTATACCGGCGCCGAACAAGTAGTGGTAAAATATGAGATTTGCCCGGCTGAGGCAGTGTTGAAAGAAGTTACAGGACGGTTTGGTGCTGACAAGATTGTCGTAGAAATAGATGGGGATATCGACTTCGATAAGGTGCCTTTCCCTGTGGATACATTGCTCATCAAGCATGTGGATATGGACGCTGGCCTGGAACGCAAGTGCAGCAATGCCGGCAAGCAAATTATCATCCGGGATAGTTTGCTGAGAAATGATCTGGAGAGTCTCCTTCGTCTTCCAAATGTGTGCGGGGTATCTACCAATTATTTTCTGGACAAAGAAATTTTCAAGATAAAAATGAACATGAAGCAGGCGGGAATCGAAATGAATACCTTTGAATCTGCCATGGACTTTTCTGAGTTTAAGACGGATGAAAAGGGGCTGATCCCCTGCATTACCCAGGATTATAAGACGGGGGAAGTGCTTCAGCTTGCCTACATGAACCAGCAGTCCTATGAGGCGACCTGCTCTACTGGGAAAATGACGTATTTTAGCAGGAGCAGACAGGAGTTGTGGTGTAAGGGAGAGACCTCTGGACATTATCAGTATGTGAAAGAACTGCGTCTGGATTGTGACCATGATACGGTTTTAGCCAAGGTTCATCAGGTTGGGGCGGCCTGCCACACAGGAGCGAGAAGCTGCTTCTTTAATGAACTGGCAAAAAAGGAATATAATAATACCAATCCGCTTACGATACTAAATGAGGTGTTTGCTACCATCGAAGAACGAAAAGCACACCCGAAAGAAGGTTCTTATACAAATTATCTTTTTGAAAAGGGGATTGATAAAATACTGAAAAAGTGCGGGGAAGAGGCGACAGAGATCGTGATCGCCGCCAAAAATCCGGATGCAGAGGAATTAAAGTATGAAATAGCCGATTTTTTGTACCACATGATGGTACTAATGGCGGAATGTGGTTTAAATTGGGATGATGTAGTAAAAGAACTTGCCAATAGGCATTGATAGATAGGAGGTATTGTATGTCTTTAGGTGGAGCATTTATAAGTTATGGGGTAAAATTTATCCTATTTTCAATTGTTGCCGGTATCGGCATCTGGTCAGGCATAAAGTTACGGAAAGCAAAAAATGCAAAATCAACAACGGAGAATAGGTGATAGATTATGATAAGTCAAACTCGTAAGAGAATCGGTGACGTCTTGATCGATGCCAATATCATTACTCAGGAACAGTTGATGACGGCATTAGAAGAGCAGAGAAAAACCGGCAGGCGTCTTGGTGAGGTGCTGGTCGAATTGAAATACACCGATGAGACTGAGATCGCAGAGGCAATGTCACAACAGATGAAGATTCCTCTTGCCAAGATCCGTGAAGCGAAGCTGGCACCAGAGATCATCGAGTTGCTGCCGGAAAACATTGTGCGTAAAAACAATGTGATTCCCTTTGAACTGGATGAAAACAATCCCAACATCCTTCGGATCGCTATGGCGGATCCTCTGGATATTATTGCGGTAGATGATATTTCCATTATTACCAATATGCAGATTGATATTATGGTGGCGACGCCATCGGATATCACTTATGCCATAGAAAAGTATTATGGAAATGAACAGTCTGCCAAACTGGCGGAGAGTTTTGCTCAGGAGCGTATGGACAAAAACCAGAAGCTCAAAAAAGAGGAAGATGGCAATGATGAGGTGGATAACTCACCTATTGTGCTTCTTGTCAATAAGATCATTGAGCAGGCAGTCAACGAACGCGCCAGTGATATTCACATCGAAGCTTTAGAAGACCAGGTTCGAGTCAGGTATCGTATTGACGGCGCCATGCAGGAGGTTATGAGGTATCCCAAGGATCTTCAGAGTGCTATCGTGGCTCGTATAAAAATTGTAAGTGGAATGAACATTTCTGAAAAACGTGCCCCTCAGGATGGCCGTATGACCCTGATCTTCAATCGGGTTGAGTATGATCTTCGTGTATCTTCGCTTCCGACTACTTTTGGGGAAAAGGTTGTTATGCGTATCGCATCCAAATCCGGACTGAACAAAGAAAAGAGTGAGTTAGGTTTTCAGGAAGAAGAACTGAAACGTTTTGATGGTATTCTCAAAAATCCTCATGGGATTATATTGGTAACAGGACCTACCGGAAGTGGTAAATCTACCACTCTTTACACAGTTTTGAACGAATTGAACGGCGGTGATGTAAATATCATTACCGTAGAGGATCCGGTTGAGGCAGATGTGGATGGCATCAATCAGGTTCAGGTCAATGAAAAGGCGGGACTTACTTTTGCATCGGCACTTCGTTCCATCCTTCGTCAGGATCCGGATATCATTATGATTGGAGAGATCCGAGATGAGGAGACGGCGAGTATAGCCGTAAAGGCGGCGATCACGGGGCATCTTGTGGTAAGTACACTTCATACAAACAGTGCTGCCAGTACAGTAACCCGTCTTGAGGATATGGGAATAGAGCCGTACATGGTGGCGGATTCTGTGGTGGGTATCATAGCTCAGCGTCTGGTACGCCGTATCTGTCCTAAATGCCATGTGCAAAAACAGATGACGGATACCGATAAATTCAGACTTCGTCTGCGGGGGGACTCCAATCCGATGATCTATGAGCCATCGGAATCGGGGTGTGCCTATTGTAATAACTCTGGTTACCGGGGGCGAATTGGCGTCTATGAAATTATGCCGATCACGCCGGCGCTGCGGGAAGTGATCAGCCGGGGCGGCGGTGCGGAGGAGATTCAAAAAGTAGCGTTGAAGGAGGGGTTGACGACACTTCGGCTTGGTGCTGCAAAGCTGGTTTTAAAGGGGGTTACTTCGATTTCAGAGGTAGAAAGAATCGCGGCGGAGTGACAAGTTGATAAGTAGAAACGATGAGAAGGAGGAAAAGGGGTTATGGCTCTTGACGACATACTATTGCAGGCGCGAAAGGTGGGGGCTTCGGATGTGCATGTATCGGTTGGGGTGCCGATCAAATGCAGGATTAATGGAACGTTAAAGGATCTGACATCGACACCGCTTACGGGGGCGGATACCAAAGCTCTGGTCGAACAGATGATACCAAAGCGTCTTATCGCAGGATTTAATGCCACTGGGGAAGCAGATTTTTCTTATGCGATAATCGGCCAGGGACGATTTCGTGTAAATGTATTTAAACAGAGAGGGTCCATGGCATTCGTTATACGACTGATCAATATGGAGATACCACAGCCAGAGGGGCTTGGTCTGACCCAGTCAGTCATAGATCTGACAAATAAAAAGCGAGGTCTCGTCTTGGTGACAGGACCTACAGGAAGTGGAAAATCTACAACTTTGGCGGCATTGATCAATAGGATCAATGAAAATTATAGCCATCATATAATAACATTGGAAGATCCCATTGAGTATTTGCATGTACATAAAAAGTCCATTGTCAATCAGAGAGAGATCGGCATGGATACAGAAAGCTACGCAGCATCCCTTAGGGCTGCCCTTCGTGAAGACCCTGACGTTATTCTGGTGGGAGAGATGCGAGATTTAGAGACGATATCCACGGCGATAACTGCGGCAGAGACCGGACATCTTGTGTTTTCTACACTGCACACCATTGGAGCAGCAGCTACCATTGACCGTATCATTGACGTGTTTCCGCCCCATCAACAGCCGCAGATCCGTTTGCAGCTGGCGACTCTTTTAGAGGCCATTATTTCTCAGCAGTTGATGAAGACCGCAGATGGCAAAGGACGGGTGGCGGCATTTGAGATTCTTCATGCCAACAGCGCGATTCGTGCGCTGATCCGTGAGGGGAAGAGCCATCAGATTCCGTCAGTCATTCAGACTAGCCGGAAGAGTGGCATGATTACGATGGACGATTCGATTTTTGATCTATATACGGCAGGTAGGGTCAGTCGGGATGAGGCGATCACCTTTGCCCAGGATAAAACAGCATTGACGAAAAGGCTTTACTAAGGAAGGAGGGACTATATGGCAACATTTAAGTACAGGATCACAGATCGGTACGGAAAAGATAAAAAAGGTACTGTGGAAGCAAACTCGGAAGAAGCGGCAACAGCCAAGCTGAAGGGTGAGGGCGCCATCGTACACTTTATAAAAGAGACGAAGAGTGTAGACGATGCCGCGTGGAATATAACCATTGGCAATCCGGTGAAGCTCAAGGATATCACACTTTTCTGCCGTCAGTTCTACAGCATTTTGAATGCTGGTGTGACCGTAGTGGACGGTCTGAAAATGTTAGAGGACTCCACAGAAAACAAGATACTGCGCAAGTCCATCTATAATGTACAGGTAAATGTAGAAAAGGGAGAGACGCTGGCTAACGCCATGGCCTTGGAAGGTAAGGTGTTTCCAGATCTGCTGATCAACATGGTGGCAGCTGGAGAGGCGACCGGTAACCTGAGTGTCGCCTTTGAGCGAATCTGTACCCAGTTTGAGAAAGATCAGAAGTTGCGTTCTATATTGGTCGGTGCGATGATCTATCCGGTGGTAGTACTTGTGGTGGCCATTATCGTTGTCATAGTACTGATGGTGGTGGTGATACCGCAGTTTCAGCAAGTCTTTGATATGATGGGAGAGCAGCTTCCGCTGCCGACCCGCATCGTTATTGGGGTCAGTGAATTTATGAAGTCAAATCTGATCTGGGTAATCGGTGGAATCATTGGATTCGTTGGTTTGATTATATATGCAAAGAATACAGAGACAGGTAAGCAGATTACTAGCCGGGTGTGCCTGAAAATTCCGATTATCAAAGATTTTTCTATTAAAAATGCGTCGGCAAAATTTAGTATGACCATGTCCACATTGGTTATGTCCGGTGTACCCTTGGTGGAGGCGCTGGGCATTGTGGCAAATGTTGTGGAGAACCGGGTTGTGCGTAAAGTATTGAATGACTCCAGGGAAGAGGTTATGCAGGGGATACCGATGTCGGAGCCGATAGAAGCCTCTGAGGTATTTCCCCAGATGGTGTATCATATGCTGCGTATCGGGGAAGAAACCGGTAACACGGAGGCGATGTTGGATAAGGTGGCAGAGTACTATGAGCAGGAAGTAGAGGCAGCTACAAAGAACCTGACGACGGCGATGGAGCCGGCGGTAATTATACTCCTGGCAGTTGTAGTTGGCGGCGTAGTGGGAGCTATCGTTATGCCTATGATGCAGATCTACTCTATGGCAGGCTGATAATATATTGTTTACATACAGAGAAAAAAGAGAAAGTTAAAATATCCCTGCATATCTGGTGCTTTGTATCACCAATTTGCAGGGATATTTTGCTTGATGGGAGAAGAGTGGATAGGATGTGATTTGCCTATCTTAGCTGGTAAATATCATATTCTCCAACAAAACCACTTTCAGTAGCGATGTATTTTGTCGTAGTGGTGAAGTTAAAAGAGGAGATCTTGTTGACGATATCATCTAGTGTGTATTCAAAGGTAAGAACGTCCTGGATAGGAACCAGACCCTCAGGGGCATTTTCGTCCTTTTTCCAGTCTTTTGAGCGGAGTTTATTTTTTTCAACGATTAAATATACAGGGGTGTCGGATGGACCGTTTAGATCTTCTATAGAGTCTAAAGATTCTTCCAGGGAACCGATATTCAGCATGTAAAACTGCTTACTGTCCCTTAATAATGTGCTGTAGCATACGATTTGCCAGTCGTTGCTTACTGCGACAATTACATTAGCGCCTTTTATGAGTTCTTCGGTGCGGATTTTATCATTGTTTCTTGGGAATAAATAGTGACAGGGGAAATAAATCTGATTGATCATAAAACAGCAACATATCAATGTCAAGATGAACGCTGCGCGAAATCCCTTCCTTGCTTTTCGAACAAGCCGGAAAAGAATTTTGGAAAGCAGTCCCACTATTATAAGGGTAGCCAAAGGCATTAAGAAAAATATGTAGCGGTCGAAATATATCCCCATGCTATAAATGTTGCTTACTTTTGCAATAATAACTAAAGTGAAAAAGCAGGCGAGAAACAAAAACAGATACATTTTATTTGCTTTCTTAAACCGTTTAGGCGCTCTTCGGAAAAAATGCTTAATACCGAGATGGCTCCGTCGAACCAGGTGGCGGAACCAGGATTCATTTCTGCAAAGAAAGGAAACGCCGGCGATAATAATTGCCAAAAAGATGAGACAGACGTTAAAAACTGCTATGGTATAAGGGTTTGGGTAAAGGATCAGGATGCCTGTGGATTCACCGATCAGGAATTGAAGGCATGCTTTAATTTCCCATATAAATTTCATATGCTGGGCATACATTTCTGAACTGCTAAAAATCAGATGGATGGCATGGGGCCAGATTAAGAGATAAATACCTGCTGAAAGCAGCATTGTGCCCATATATAGAAGTGCTGTTTTGATGTGCCTGGTAATTAGAAGGTATAATGAAAATATTACAGCAAAACAGAATACGAGAGCAAGGAAATAGTAGTGGCTAAGTCCGCCGATCACGTTAAGGAACAAAATGCCTGCTAAGTATTTGGATGGTTTTTGAAATGACTGATTGTACATACGGCAGTGTAAAAGTGAATACAAAAGTGCCAGCGCTGTCAGCAGAGCATAGGTGCGTAGATAGATAAATGTATTTAATGCCCCGGATAACGAGCTGTAAAAAAAGCAGATAAATAAGGCTGTGTTTTCGGAATGAGTAAGTTGTTTTCCTAACAGATACAGGCAGATCATGGCTATGATGAAAGAAGGAATGTTGATAATGTATGCGTACCACCAGGAAAAACTGTTTGGAAAAAAGGAACAAATCGTATGTAACAAGGCGCTGTGAAGTGGTGGACTAAAATCTTCCTCCATATTGAACCAGACAGAACCGTAGGAAAATCGTTGATCGTCAGATACCTCTGTATAATCATGGAAAACTTTGGTATCCGTCCAGGTATCAAAATTTGTTCGGTTTCCTTTTTCATCACAGTACAGCTGCTTTTGATAATAGGCATTTGCGAATCCATAGCTCCAGTTTTCGTCGGAGTGGACGCCTTCTCTCTGACAGGCAAAAACATAAGTAAAATGAGCAAGTTGCAGCGTAATTATAATAAAAAGGAAAAAATATTTTTTATGATTGAGAAAAAAAGTAGGTGCTTTCATGATTTTAAGTAATCCTTTCATTATTTGTGTATATAAAGTAGTTTATCATTTAAACCGCTTTTTTTCAATAAATAAAGTAAAAGTTTGGGGAAATTATGAAAAATATTTCATAATTATAAATTTGGTATAAAAATATCCAAAATTTTCTTGTAAATGGGTAGAGTATATGATACAATGATATAAAATACATCATAATTATGTGATGAAAAAAAGAAAAAAGGAGAATGAGGTTATGAAGAAAAGATTTCAGAAGTACTTAAGCGGTTCTAACGAAGGTTTTTCTCTTGTTGAGTTGATCATCGTTATCGCCATTATGGCTATTCTGATTGGAGTAGTTGCTCTGGCAGTTATCCCATATCTGGAGAAGAGCCGTGAGTCCAAAGATCTGCAGGCATTGGATACGATCTGCAGCGCGCTTACTACTGCGGTGGCAGATACCAAAGCTACTGGAACCGGATCATTTTCGATCGATGCCAGTGGAAGTGTAACTGCAACTGGTTCTGAAAGTAAGGTTTGGAACGCTATGAGCCAGACTCTTGGTGAAGCAACCCTTACATTAAGTTCTCAGTACGGTGCAGGACAGCCTATTGTATGCTGCTATGATACGGCTAACAACAAAGTGGTATGTTATGTTAAACAGCATGATACAGCTTCTGGTGGTGTATCTAATTCGTTCAGCCTGGGTAGTACGACTATTACGGTACAGAATTGTCAATATAATGACAATGCGCCTCTGATGGTTAGCAATTAATGGATTTTACTTAAGTTAACAGATGCAAATGGGAGAACAATCATGGCAATAGAAAATTTTCTTTACATAATCATTTTCATATATGGCATCGTGATCGGTAGTTTTTTAAATGTATGCATATATCGGATTCCAAATAAAGAAAGTGTTGTCATGGTGAATTCCCATTGCATGAGTTGCGGCCATAAGTTGGTCTGGTATGATTTGTTCCCGTTGTTCAGTTACCTCTTTTTGAAAGGGAGGTGCCGTTACTGCGGGAGCAAATTGTCTTACCAGTACGTCTTGATCGAACTGTTGAACGGGATTCTATATCTTGTTGTATTCAGA
This sequence comes from Eubacteriaceae bacterium, assembly GCA_910575665.1. Lineage (GTDB taxonomy): Bacteria > Bacillota > Clostridia > Lachnospirales > Lachnospiraceae > Eubacterium_F. The sequence goes on along the minus strand of CAJTFB010000020.1, from coordinate 49,950 downwards.
GTGAATGGCATGAATGTCGAGAGTGTATTGTTTGCACTTTTGGTTTCTGCCCTTCTTACATTAAGTGTGATTGATTATCGGACGTTGGAGATCCCTGTTCGTATTAATGCTGTTATTCTGGGAATCGGAATCGTACATATTATATTTGATCTTGAAAATTGGATTCATTATTTGATTGGCTTCTTTTCAGCAAGCCTTTTTCTGTTCTTGTGCCTTATTATTACACGGGGGAAGGGGATTGGAGGAGGAGATATCAAACTGATGGCGGTGGCAGGATTATGTCTGGGATGGCAGAATATCATGCTCGCCTTGGCGGCTGGATGTATCATTGGATCGGTGATTCAGTGTATCATTATTGCAGTGACAAAAAACAAAACAAAGTTTGCTATGGGACCTTACCTTTCGGTAGGGATATTTGTCGCTATGCTCTGGGGTGACAGGTTTATTGACTGGTATATCAGTCTATGCGTCGTATAGGGGTAGTATTTCTGTTATGTGGTTTTGTGGATTTTAGTGCTTTTTCTTTTATTTAACCTGGTCAAAATCTTATTGATAAAGATAGAAAAGGCAGTAAAATCCATAAAATGAGGAATGAGGAGGGTAATAGCGCTGCACGGATTGTATACAAGTAAATTTAGGAACGTGTGGTGCATTACAAAGGAGGTTATTATGGCTAAAAAGGTTGTAGTAGTTCGTGTGGGGACAAAGACGATAAGAATCGTACATATGGACAATTCAGCGGTAAATCCTACGGTTTATGGCTGTGTTCGCGTACCGACTCCCCAGGGATCCGTGGTAGATGGAGAAGTTAAAAATATTATAGATGTGAGCCGACGAATCAAGCAGGCATGCCAGGAAAAGGGAATAACCACAAAGGATGTTATATTTTCTCTAAGTTCTTCCAAAATTGCCAATCGTGAGACGACGATTCCATATGTGAAGGACAGTAAGATTCAGTCCATTGTAGATGCGAAAGTCGGAGATATGTTTCCTGTGGATAAAGAACGATATATTTTTTCTTATGTGAAGCAGGGAAACGGACGAGATATTGGCGAAAATGAAGAAGTGACGGATGGCAGTGAGAAGGAAAAGGAGAGAGAAAAGGCGGAGAATCCAGAGATAACGGATGATACCAAGAAAAAGAAGAAAGAGAAAAAGAAAAAGAGTAAGAATCCTGAGGAAGACAAAAAAGGAAAAGAGGGTGAAAAGCAGACAGAGCGGGTGATCGACCTTCTCGTATACGCTGCACCGATTGATTTGGTCCGATCCTATTATGCTTTGGCAGAGGGATGTGATTTTAGAGTCGCAGGTATCGAGGTTGATGGAAATGGTATTTTCCAGATCATGAAACGTCAGGTGACAGAAGGCGTAGAAATGGCTGTTCAGATTAACCGTGAAAATACCTTGATCAACATCATGAGCAAAGAAAAGCTGCTTTTACAGCGTGTCATTCCATATGGAGCTATTAATATTATAGAAGCGGCAATGTCGGAGCCGGCATTTCAGGTTTCAGATTATGATAAGGCAGTTCGTCTTCTGGCTTCCCAGAGAGTACTTCTTCACACGTTAAATCAAGCGAATCCACAGGGAGATTTATCCATGCAGAAACGTATTGAATTGACCCAGAGTGCTTCGTCATTGATTGGTAACATATATCGTGTTATGGAGTATTATAATTCAAGGTATAGAGAGGAACGGATCCAGTCTATTATTGTAACTGGAAATGGAGCTAATATTGCAGGTATTCATGAATTGATGAACAATGAACTTGGGATTCCGGCACGGACTCCGAACGAACTGGTCGGCGTCTCATTTAACCGTCAGATAGAAGTGAATGCAAATATTCTCCAGTATGTAGGATGCTTTGGTGCTGTCTACAGTCCAGTTAATTTTATCCCCGATGAGATAAAAAACAAAGTAGCTACGAAGGATTCGGTCATGAGCATTGCGGCAGTTTTTGTGGCAGCCATAGTTCTTTGTATTGGGGTCTCTCTTTTTTCTATGATTGAACTCAATTCAGCTGCCAGCAGGTATGATGCCGCACATGCGAAGGAATTGTCGCTCCTGCCGGTGGAGGCGAAGTATAAAGAATTGGAAGAAACGAGAAAAAAGGTTGGAACATACCGTCTGATCGAGAACAGGGTAAATACCAGCAATAACCAGCTGCATAAGGTGCTGGATGATATTAAAGAAGGATGTCCGGATTCTCTCTGCATCAATTCAATTTCTACTACGGATGAAGGGGGTACGATAAGCTGTACATCGAAAGATAAGCTTTCTTCTGTTTCAGCGATTGTAGTTCGTTTGAATCTGCTTCAGGGAATTAAAGATGTTACCATGTCGAGTTCTATTGCCAAGACAGAGGATGATGTCACGAAGAAGAGACAGTATAAATATACGATTTCTTTTAAATATATCTCAGATCTGGAGTTGATGGATACAGTAGAACTTGAATATCTGGGGGATATACTTATGGCAAATGAGGAGGCGAAATAATTATGAAGGGAAAACTTACACTGGCACAGATTCGGGTTATTCTTATACTGGTAGCAGTTATGTTAATCGTTGCTACTTACTTCCTTGTTTACCAGACCAATATGGATAAAGCAGCTGATTTTGACAAAAGAACTGCGGATACCAATGAACGGATTGCGTATTTGGAGAGTCTGCAGCCAAAAGTGACAGATCTTGAGGTGTTTACCTCTTTGTATACAGATGATATTGAGGATTTTATTCAGTCGTTTCCGGTTAAAATTACCCAGCAGAAGTCGGTATATCTGATCTATCGTCTTATGATCAATACAGGAATTGATATCGAGAGCATTACGCCAGGAGAACAGCAGCCGTTCTATTATAAAGGGCAGATTACCGATGGAAATACGGCACCAGAAGAAAATGAAGAGGAGACCATGTCGGAGATCACAGTAGTTGATATGGATCAGATGATTGGTTCGACAGCTACCTATACCATTAACTTTTCTGGAACTACCAAACAGGTTTATAAAGCATTGGATTGGATTACTGAAAACAAAGAAAAGCTTTCTGTGGGAGATGTAAATTTGGCATTTGACAGAAGCAGCGGGAAGCTGGCAGGCAGTATTGGCATCCATTTTTACTCCATGCTTGGAAATGGTGTACCCTATAAAGAACTGGATGTATCTGAGTTTACGTTTGGAGTGGATAACGTGTTTGGTGATTTCAGCAAGGATAAAGAGTAATTTTCGGAAGCAGAGAGGGGCGGTGTGAACGTGCGTTGTAAGGAATGGTTAAAAGAGGATAGTGGTTTTTCGCTGGTGGAGGTTATACTGGCACTTACTATATTGGCACTGGTAACACTGCCGGTTATCAATTATTTTACCTATTCATCGGTGAAGACCATTGATGGGCGAGAACGGCAGACGGCTACGATGGCGGCAGAAGATGTCGCAGAAGAATTAAAATCATGTTCTAATGTGGAACAGATTGAAGCACTGGTGGCGACGCCGGCGCCAGGAGCAACGGCTGTACCACCTGCCACGAATTCCACCTATTTGGTTAGAGTGTTTTACAAGTATTCCTATACGGTTCCGGCGAATATATCGGCAGTGAATCCGGGAATGATCAAACAAGGTTTGAGTCGTGTGATCTGTTTGGATATTCAAGGGGGAACAAATGAGCTTGCAGGTGCGGGGACGCCATCCCCAACACCGGGTGCTTCTCCGATTGCGACTCCAGACAGCACAGAAGCATGGTCCGTAGACCCATCCCCATTGCCGGAGTATACGGTGGAGCCGGATGCAGACCCTCTTCCTTTGGATATTACGCGTAATGTAGTGGTGAATAATACCAAATATAAAGCTAAGGTTCATTTTGATTTTGATACATATGGCAGTGAAACCAAGACAAAAGACGGTTTGGATATTGATTCTCAATATAACGATTATCATATTCCCAGTCCCAGTGAAGTGTATGGGGATATGAATGTGGTAGCTTCTGAGGATGATGAAGTAGATTCGGCAGTGAGTGAGATCTACACGGATGTCATGGCGGCTTCTACACCAGGGCAGGTGATCCAGAAAGAAGTAACTTTGGAGCAGACGGAGATCAGTAAATCCAAGCTAAAAAACATCTTTATTTTCTATAAGCCAGCATGGGACAGCTCCAGGCAGGAACATTTTAAAGTGATCAGTGATCCAGGATTTACCGAAGATGAGATGAAAAAGATAAATATTTATTTTACCTATCAGGATTTGTCGGTGCCAGCACCAGGAGAGACGCCAGATCCATCTGTGTCTCCGGCGCCAGGGGTGACAGACATTGGCACTTATACTTTGCTGATGGATAGCAGTGATATAAATAAAGCCGTTCATGCAAAGTATTATTCCAACTTAAACCGGCCGGATTATCCAGATAATAGTATTAATGCTAATTTTACGTTGCAAAAAAATTCATTGAATAAGTATGATTCCTATGTTTCCAAGGTCAAAAAGCGACGGATCGGGAAGATGTATGTAGATATATTTGCAGAAAATGAGCAGGAGTTTACCAAAGAAAATGTGCTGGCTCATATAGAGTCTGCCTATGCGGAGTAACAGTCAATGGAGGGGTGCCGGATACGGAAAAGATGAATAGGGGGTTTTTCGATGTTTCAGAAATTAAGAAGCCTACTGAAAGAAAAACTGGATAAGATCAGGAAGGATGACAGCGGTTCTGCCTTTATCTTTGTTGTGATCGGTGTTATGTTTGTATCAATTGTAGGAGCCACAGTTTTGTCTGTGGCTACAAACTATGTAACGACTGTAATTGTGGATCATTATTCGACAGACAATTTTTACCAGACAGAGGGGTATTTGTCGGAGATAAGAAGCGGAATTGAGGAAATTGCTGGAAAAGCTAATGAGAAGGCTTATCTGGAAGTGGTTGAACACTATACGTCACCGAAGATGACCAGCCAGATGAAGACAATATATGGGAAGAAATATCTGACAGGAATTGTCAGAAAACTCAACCACGATGCTCTGGTTCCCACGGAAACCTCTGCCGAGATCAAGGACATTGAATCAAAGCCGGCGGCGGATTCAACCGTGACTACGGATTGGGAGCAGTTAAGCATGGATCTGATTAAAAAGATGTCCACCAATCCGGGGACATTAGGATCAACTTATGGCACCAATGATCTTCGTTATCGTTTTGAATATGATAAGGATGAGAAAGAATTGTATCTGGTGATTCGTGGTCTCATTATCAAGTACACCGATGAAACTGGTTATCGTTCCAGTGTGAAAACGGATATTAGAATTGGTGTGCCGGACTATGCTTTTGAGGGAAACCGAACCTATGAGGAATTGAAACATTATATTTCGATTAGTGATGATATATTGCGTGTTGATACCGACAATCATTCGTCGGATGCAGCGGTTTCCGGAAATGTTTATTCTGGAACTGCTAAAAAAATGGAGAGTCCAAACGATGATGAGGGCTCTGGGATTCAGATCCATCCAAGGACAAAAGCTGTATTTCATAGCAAACGGATCATCAGCCGTGGAAATCTAAATATATTTTCCGGCGCCGATGTAAAGATGAGCGGATTAAGTGGCCCCGCCAGCCTTGGGGAACTGTGGTTAAAAAATATCGTGGTTCGGAAGCCATCGCCAGCGGTGGGGGGAGCTATGACTTCCAATGTAAATATTAATGACAATGCTTATATTCTGGATGATACGAGTATTGAGGATGATAATGCGACGGTGAATCTTGGTGGAAATTATTACGGCTATAGTTATAACCGAGATAATTCAGATACGACGGAGGGGAATGCCTCTCTGCGCTCTGATTACAGCAGTGCCATACTGATCAATGGAAGAAATACCACACTTACCTCCAATGGCTTGACAAAATTGATATTAGCGGGAAGAACATTTGTTCAAAGAAATGAAAAACTGACTGACGGAACTTATCAGGAGTCTGTGGACGATATTATGATGGGTGAATCGCTGGCAGTGAGAAGTAACCAGATCGCATATCTTGTCCCTGAAGAGTTCATCCTAGATGGACACAATCCTCTAGTGGGGGCCGAGGTGGGGGATGATACAGATGCAAGGAATAAAGTAAATATTGCGGCGCTGAAAAGTCTTGCTGTTGGAAACGAAGGGAAGACGATGGCGGATTTCCTAAAGCCTGGCGAGGAAATTACAGCGAACTACAATAATAGTGGTCAGTATGTATACCTCTATCTGAATTTTAAGAGTGAAGTGGCAGCAAATGAATACTTTTCCTGTTATTATAACCAGGAAGAGGGATCGTCACCGAATAATTCCAAGCCGAATAAGGAATATCTGGATGACCGGGCACAGTCTTATATCGCTACGTTAGACGGAAGTATGAAGATTTCGCCAGCACTTTATCTGATCGCTGGTAATATCGTACATGATTATTATAGCAATACGGGTGCGAAGCAACAGTCTCCGAATTATTTTGATGGGACGAATAAACCGGTTAAGAGCCTTCTGGACGACGGGCAGTCAAAGATGAGAAATTATCTTGGGCTGCAGATGGCACTGCTTTCTTCTGGAAGTGAAAGTGTGGCAGATGTCCGTGGAATGCTGGATGATAAGAGCAAGGATGAGTTGGTTAAAAATGTAGTACTGAATATCATAGATACAAACGGAAATCCATCAGAAGAAGATAATAAATTTGAGAAGGACGGTGCTTCATTGCCGAATCGTATCGATAACGTTCCGGGATATGGTGACTGGAAAATCATTTGCCAGAATGATGATTATATGATCGATCCTGGCATTGAAAAGGGAATCGTTCTCTGTGCTAAGAATGTGACGGTCAGCAGTAATTTTGAAGGGTTGATTATTGCCGGAGGAAAGGTCTCTGTCACTGCTGCTGGAAGCTACAAGGCGAATCCGGCTGTCGTGGGAGATATTTTAGATATCATTAAAAATCACAAGGACAAAGACTGGTGGAAATATTTCCGTTGTCTGGATGACAGGGAAAAACGTCCTGCGAATGTGGCAGAATGTATCAGTTATGAGGAATGGGAGAGAAACTCTGATTGATGAAGAAAAGAAGGTGATGTGGATGAAAAAATTAGGGAATTCAGGCTTTACATTGATTGAGGCAATCATAGTTATTGCTATCGTTGCGATTATGGTCGTAGGGGGCATATCTGGATTTAGTTTTCTGGATCTTGCCAGTGCCTCGAAATGTTCTGCGAAGATCGACACAGGATTGACAAAACTAAAATCTCAGAACATGTCAAAAACATCATCTGTTTATATGCACTTATACTATTACGATAACGATTATTATATTTTATATAACGATTCAAGTTCTTTTACTCCTTCGGCAGCAAATTATTCAGAGGGTGAAGTTGTTGGAAATGAGAAACTTAGAGTCTATTTTGATAATCAGGATCTTTCTACGATTCCTACCAAATGTGTTTCTGTCGGCGTGAGGAGAAAAGACGGAGCTTTTACCAATACGGCTACACCTACAAGCACTATCAAAGTGGTCCGAACCTCCGATAGCAGTACAGCACATGAGGTCACGCTGGTAACCAGCACAGGCAAGCATTTTATTGATTGATCACGATGACAGATAGAGAAGAGGAGGGAAAGGAACGATGAAATTGAATAATAAAGGTTTTTCCCTGGTTGAATTATTGTTAGCGGTTGTTATTTCTACCGTTGTTTTTGGGGCAATTACAGCACTTATCGCCTTTTCTTCCAGAAGCATGCGGGATACCAATGCGAGAGTGGAACTCCAAAATCAGGCAAAGGACGCATTGAATCATATCGAGAGCTACAGTTTGGAAGCAGAACGGGCGTACTGGGACCAATTGAATCGTATTCTTATCTTGTTTTATGACGAAAAAGAAGGCAGCCAGATGATCAAAGATTTGGAAAATGGGGATAAAACATTGGATGATATCAAAGATATGCGATCAGATTCGTATGTGTACTGGTTTAAGAACAATGATGGAATTGCCGATATTGGCGGAGACTATAGCGTGTATTTTGGAAAATGTTCTCCCGCATCGACACCAGCGCCTACCCCAGGACCAGCACCGACACTGATACCGGGGGCAACACCTACACCAGCACCGCCGGGTGTATCCATGCCAAGTATTGTAGACGTATCACAGATCACTGCGATCAATAGCCAGGAGGATTTACTGAAAAATTATCTTCTGGCAGATGAGGTGAAAGAATTTGACTGTAAGATTCTGGAGAATGGTGCCTCGAAAAAATATGTTTTGGATGTAAATATGGTCTTTGATGATAGTGTAGTACCAGAATATAGTTGTGGAAAAAGGATTTATATGAGAAATCAGTAGAAAGGAGCGCGGATTATGAAGGGAAAAAGAAATGTGCATAGTAGAAAGAGCCCTTTGAGGCGGGGAATGATGTATGGCGGTTTTACTGTGCTGCTAACCTGTGTGATTGTTATCGCTTATTATTTGATATCAAATGGCGTTATTTTTGGTAAATATATCGCGGATGAACCCTATATAGCGAAGAAATATATAGATGATCCGGGGCTGGCGCAGTCAGAGGCAGAGGCAAATCCAGATTTGACGGTAACCGCAAAAAATTCTTATAAATCTTTGAAAAAGACTGCTCCTCTTGTACAGACCGATTCTGGAACAAAAGTGATTGAATATCTGGGATTTCAGGAGAGGGAGAAGGATACTGGGACTTCAAAGCTCACAGGAAAACGTACCATTCTGTTTGATCTGGAGAATAAACTAAGTATTGGGGATCTTTATACTTCTATATCTATTATGGCAAAAAAAAGTGGCCAGAGATTGAAAGTGTATTCTGCTGAATTTACAAAGACAAGAAAAGAAGATTCTGAGAAGAGGGTTCTTACACTATTTTCAGCTAACGAATCTATTGTGACAAAAGACAATGAAGAATGCAGAACAGATGCGAGCTGGAATGCGGATTCCAGCGTAAGCTTTACGACAGAAAATCCAGATAAAAACGGAGGAATGCGTTTTTATGTAGACGGTGTAAAAAAAGAAGCTGTGGATCTAAAAGGGTTTCGTTATTTAAAAGTTGTAGTGGAGTCGGAAGAGGAGACAGAGGTTGTGATCCGCGGCTATAAGGCATTGCCTGAGGTACCCAAGACCAATGGCTCGACACAGAAGGGAACGAAAGAGAATCCTTTTATTCTTGTGGAGATTGTACCGGAGATGTCGCAGCAGGCGTATTCCCTTCTTGTATCTTCACAGGAGGAGGGACTGCCTTTTGATCCGCTGGAATTTAGTTACGAGGCATTGAGAAAAGGAGAGAATATAGGATTTTGGGATCATGGTGCCTGTCGGAAGGACCAGATCGACAATAATCTATATGCCTATTATGATACATTGATAGGAGAGGGATGGAAACCTGGTGACGGAGCCAATGGGGATTTGTTTAATAATACCAATATTAAGAATTTTAATGGCTGGTTTAATAATAATAACCATGGATTTGAAATCTATAATCCCAATGGCACGGTAGTAGGAGCTGCTAAAACCAGTGGTTATGGACGGAATCATCGTTCTAAGGCTCCACTTTTCTATTTAAGTACCTATTATACGGTAGAAATGAGAAAAGATAAAAATTTTGCTTCTGAGCTTTCCAATGGCATGTCGAAAAGGTCAATTGGGGAGATTCAGTCCGCTTATCCAGAGGACTTTGTGGACAAAGATGGAAAAGAGATTCCTTTCAAATACTTTAAAAATGATGCACAGTGGAAATGGACGTATGAAAAAGATTCAGAGGATACGAAGGAGTATACAGTAAAATTCGAGGATGATTCTGACGAAGTCAAAACCGATTATGAAAAGCTGACAAATGGACAGATGACTGTGACCCAGTTTGCCAAGGCTCATCGGGAACTTTTTGCCAGGACAACAAAGGGTGATGAAGTTTTAGACAAGGAAATTGAACGCACAGACAGCTGGAAGCATGAAAGTAAATCCGAGGTGATTGGATATTTTGTATACGTAGGCGACGGAAAGGGGGACTTTTCCGTTGGTCCCTATGAGGCTCCGAACAAGAAAGTGCAGCAGTGGGAGGATTTGTCACAGAATAGGTGGAAGTATTACGAAAAACTCAGCGATATACCCGCTGACATGACATACAATGAGATCTGGTCTGAGGGCAAGCAGGGCTGGGAGGTACAGGATGCGTTTAATAATTTAAAGGTGGGGGATGGATTCCCAGCGGTGTTAAAAGAAGTGACGTCCATACAAAATTCCGACCAGAAATTAAAGGTCAGCACAGTATATACATTTAAGTACAAGTACGAAGGATACATTTTCCGTTTTGAATTAATTGGTGTTAAGTTCAATGATATTTTAAAGCGATCCCTGTTTTATTTTGAGGATCAGAAGGACAGTGATGGGAATGTTATCAAAACAGCGGATGAGCAGTACGAGGATACTCATGTTAAGGTGATGACACTGACTCCTTCGATGATCAACCAGATGGATCAGGGAGATACGCCAGAGACATTGGATATCGTGGAACGGGCAGATATGTTTTATATTGCTACTTATGACAACAATACGGACGATTTAACTGCGCTGATGGATTCCTATCATAATTTTTCCAACCCAGTAAGAAATAAGAATCAATGGAATTCTTACAATGGGGAACTTGCTTCTTTTCATGAGAATGATCTGGAGTGGGTGGACTGTATGAAGATCATCAAGCGGCTTAGTGGAGATTGCTCCCTGCCAATGCTTTATTCAAGGCAGATGGGAATGCTGCTCGACGAGGGGGTAAAAAGAACAGGGGATACGGATATCCACATGTATATGGATGATAAGATTCCGTGTTCGCAGCGTTCGGGAAGCTTGAATAATATTGCAAAGCTGTACCTGATTTCTACGCAGTTTGATCTTTCGGCAGATAAGGATAAACCCAACAATCAGGTAGAGTATGTCCAGACTTTTATGGATGATGTATACGATAACATAAGGCAGGTGCCATTGACAGAAGACAGTAACAGAGATCCAGATTCGGCAAAGTATACAGGATTTTATATGAGAAAACTGTGTCAGGATGTAGGGCACACCGATGAAAAGCTAAAACAGAAGTGTTACTATCTTTGGAATATACTTACTTTCCTGCCGGAGGTGGCAACAGAGCCTCCTGAGGATTCTCTTTATAACGGGAACCATACAGGTATTATTTCAGATAATTTTGTAAAATATGGCTTCTTGAAGACCTCCGTAGAGAGTACAGTGTCTGCGTATCTTCAGGGGTATTATAAAGACCCGACGGGTACGGCAATGGGTGGTATTACAGGAACGGTAGATCCTTCCAATGATTATCAGAACGTCGTGGTAATTCATAAAGAAGGGCAGCCAGCCAATGGAAACTTTTCAATATTTGCTGGCGGTATAGCTGATTTTCTGATGGATCTAACAGAACAGATCCTGAGTAATGGAAATGTACTAACTCCTTCCATGGGATTTTCCCTTCACAATAATAAGGAAACGAGAAAATACTATCAGAGGATTTCAAATGATTGTGTGTTGATTGATTATAGTCAGTCGGCAGAGTATAAAAGCGATAAGACAATGTACCTTTTCTGCAGTTTGAACAATTCTGACAATGAAGAGACATCCATTCTCAAATCGGCTACGCTGATCAATGAAAATGACTCATCCAAAGCACCGATCAAGCTGAAACCAGAAAATCTGGAGGGGAATCCATTTGAGATGAAGCTGATCGATTTTGACAAGAAGCAGAATTTGTTTGAAAAGATCAATGGATATCCTGTTCCAGAGAAACAGACGCTGAATTTCCGGCTGCCATTTTTAAGATCGAAATGGCAGGAAGGTTATACTAAGGTTCGTTTGGAGTGGGTGGCGAGGTCATCTAAGGAATCAGGGGCTAAGTATACACCTACACAGAATCCTTTAGATCCCGATAATGCAGAACAGGTTGAGACATCGAAGCAGTTTGCTGAGATTACAATAGGAGAAAGAGGATTATTTGCTCTTCAATAAATTAGTATGTAGGAACATTTCAGATACCTGTGTCTGGTTTTGGGCGCAGGTATCTTTTTACGCGAAGGTAAGGTGAGAATAAAAATGGAGGATTATTATGCCAAAGAAAATAGCCGATATAAAATATGAGTTTGAACATGCTGCAATGAAAGATTGGAATTTGTTATTTGATCAATATAGAGAAGATGGAAGATCAGGTGTAGCAAAATTGATATTGACGTATCAGAAACGGCAGAAAGCCTATGAAGATGAATGCAGACGTCTGGAAGTGATGCAAGAATTTGAAAGAAAATATGGAAATGATTTTACCTGTATCTGCGGAATTGATGAAGCTGGGCGCGGTCCTTTGGCTGGCCCCGTTGTGGCTGGGGCCGTTGTGCTTCCCAAGGATTGCAAAATTTTGTATCTCAATGATTCCAAAAAGCTCAGTGCAAAAAGAAGAGAAGAATTATTTGATGAAATTAAAGAAAAAGCGGTATCCTATGGAATAGGCATGAGTTCACCAGAGAGAATCGACCAGATCAATATTTTGCAGGCTACCTATGAGGCGATGACCCATGCGGTTCAGGATTTACAGGTGGTGCCGGATTTGCTTTTGAATGATGCGGTGACGATCCCCCAGCTTCCGATAAAGCAGCTGGGAATCATCAAGGGAGATGGAAAAAGTGTCTCGATCGCGGCGGCAAGTATTATGGCAAAGGTAACCAGGGACCGACTGATGACAGAATTTGCCGAAATGTACCCGGAGTACGGTTTTAAGGGACATAAAGGTTACGGTTCCTCTGCACACATAGAAGCGTTAAAGAAATATGGACCATGTCCGATCCACAGGAGGACATTTATAAAAAATTTTATGAGGTGATATCGTAATGGCAGAATTTAATCCTAAAAAGACAGCAGTTGCCCTTGAATATGAGCCAGGGGAGCAGGCGCCGAAGGTAATTGCTACCGGTAGAGGACATATCGCAGACAGAATCATTACAGAGGCAGAAAAAGCTGATATTCCGGTTCATAAAGATGAAAAACTGGCAAAAAGTCTGTCAATTCTGGATGTTGGGGAATATATCCCTCCTGAATTATATGGTATAGTGGCAGAAATTCTTATCTATGTAGATGGGATGGAAAAAATCCAGAAAAAATTGGATAAACGTTAAAAAGAACTTGAAATTGTTAGTATATAGTGTTAAACTAAATATAATAAAAGCAAAAGGAATTCTATCGTACTTGCAAATCTGCGCTTCAGTAATGATTTCAGAAATACTCTTGCTTATCAATTCCAATATGAATAGAATAGGCAGGAGTTTAGTAAAATTGAAGGTGCCGATGATAAATTTTATGTATATAGAAGGATTTTATTTTCTGTAGTATGCTCATCGAGTGTTTCCTGCCAGGTAAGGGGGAAAGTGATTGACAAAACGGGTGGGAATAAAAAACTACAAAGATCGTCTGGCAAAGATACGGGAACTGAACCTGACCAGTGATTTGTTTTCCTCCATAGTGTTTGAGGATCATTTGGCTGTGCAGGATGTACTGCGGATTTTAACAGGAATCTCTGATTTGCGGGTGTTGCGCTCGGAACCCCAACGAAGTTACCGGAATTTATATGGTCATAGCTCGATACTTGATGTCTGGGCAGAGGACTCTCAAGAGAGACAATATAATATTGAACTTCAGATAGCGGAGGACGAGGATCATCTGAAACGTTCACGATTTATCCAGAGTCGGATCGACAGCCGGGTGCTAGGAACGGGTGCCAGTTATGCGGACTTGCCAGACTTGTATCTAATTTTTATCACAGAAAAGGATTTTTTGAATACACAGTCGGGATGTTCTGAGATTGTGCGTATAATAAAGGGGACAAATCGGGAGATATCAAATGGAGTTCATGAGATTTACGCAAATTTAACTTTTCCTGCGTCGAAATCGGAGCAGACTGCACTGTTAAAATACATAAAAAATACAACAACAGATTATGCGCCATATAAAGAAAAATTTGTGAATTTAGCTCGATGGCGCTAATTTGAACTCTGCCTCCGACTTGTGATTTTCCAATTTGCTACGTCAACGTCAATCAACGTACCTCCAGTACGTTTCATTCCATTTCCTTGTAAATTGGAAAATCACAAGCGGAGGTCGAAGATTTCGGATTGTGATAGCAGCAAAATAGCAAGGCGCTTGAATGAGGTGATGTGGTGGCATCATCGAATGAAAGCAACAATGCTATTTTGTTGCTAGCGCAGTACGAAGCAGGGTTCAAATTGGCACCGTCGAGCTAAGAAAAAGAGTGGCTTATTTAAAAGAAGAAGAGAAAGGTGTGAGGCATATGTGTGAATTTGCAGAAGAGCTGCTGGCAGAAGGAAGAGAAGAAGCAGCAGAACGAATAAATTATTTAAATGTTCGACTGGCTGAGGACGGCAGAACAGAAGAAATCTTAATGGCGGCAAAGGATCTTCTTTTGCAGGGAAAGTTAATGGAGGAATATGGAATATAGTACATAATAAATAAACGATTAGATTGTGTTTGACATAAAATAGTTTAATTTATGTTGTGTTGAATTGACAATCTCAGATATTTATGATAAGATAATAAAAGATTGAGGATATCTCATGAAGGGGTACACCACCACGGGTGTAGCTTTCATGTGCTATCCTCTTTTTGCGCGTTTGCTTTGAGCCTCGCACTCTGAAAACATATGGTCACATGTGCTTGCACGATGTGACCGGTATGTTTTTCAGAGTATGCGGCGAATGCCGCGACCGGTCACAGAAGCGGAGCGCTGTGACTGGTGCGAGGCGAAAGGGAACAAGGTATGCGGCGAATGCCGCGACCGGTCACAGAAGCGGAGCGACGCAAGAAAGGAGGACACCATGATTATACTAAATGGAAAAGAAAAAGAGCAGTATTTAGATCTTTCTTTAACGGAACTTTTAGAGCGGGAAGGCTATGATAGTCGTAAGATTGCGGTAGAGATCAATGGGGAGATCATTTCCAAATCAATTTATAATGAAACAAGGGTGAAAAGTGGAGACAAAGTCGAGGTGGTGAGTTTTGTAGGAGGAGGCTGACATTTTGTCATTGGAACATGAATGTTGCAACCTGTCAAGTTTGTATACGCACGCCCAAACTTGGTAAGAAATTTTAGCTCTTTAGGTGCAATAAGGCAAAGGTGAACTACATTCACCTTGCGAAGGGAGGATAAAAATGGATAAGGATATGTTGGTTTTGGGAGGGCATGAATTTACTTCCCGGTTTATACTTGGCTCTGGAAAATATTCGCTGGATCTGATCCAGGCTGCCGTTGAACAGGCAGGAGCGCAGATCATCACTCTTGCCCTGAGACGGGCAAATGCCGGGGGAACGGCAAATATTATGGATTATATACCAAAGGGGGTAACATTGCTTCCCAATACTTCAGGTGCCAGAAATGCGGAAGAGGCTGTCCGGATCGCCAGGCTGTCCAGGGAGATAGGCTGTGGTGATTTTGTGAAAATTGAGATCATGAGAGACAGCAAATATCTTCTGCCAGACAATCAGGAGACGGTGAAAGCGACGGAAATTCTTGCCAGAGAAGGGTTTGTGGTGATGCCCTATATGTATCCCGATTTGAATATAGCAAGAGATCTCTACAATGCGGGAGCTGCTTCGGTAATGCCTCTGGCTGCGCCCATTGGTTCGAACAAGGGATTGTGCACAAGAGAATTTATTCAGATATTGATTGATGAGATCGATCTTCCCATTATCGTGGATGCGGGGATTGGATGTCCCTCTCAGGCATGTGAGGCGATGGAGATGGGAGCGGCTGCCGTGATGGCAAATACGGGAATTGCCACAGCAGGAGATATCCCAGCCATGGCAGAGGCATTTCGTAAGGCGATCGAGGCCGGGCGGACCGCCTATCTTGCTGGTACAGGAAGAGTGCTGGAACGAGGAGGAAGTGCCTCATCTCCGCTGACAGGATATATCCAGGATGGCAGCAACACATAATATTTGTTACACTAATGTGCTAGCACATTAATTTACCTCTTTATTGGAACATTTCGGAACGATAAAATGGAGAAAAGGAAAAATGACAGAGAGAATCAATGAAAGTATTTTGAACGAAGAGATCAAAGAACATCTAAAAGAAAACAGGACAGATCATATGACCTATCTAGAAGGCATGGAGGTTCTAGATTCGGAGATTGATAAGCTGGTAATTAGAGCGGCAGAAGCATTTGATTGTGAGCGTTACACGGCGGCGGATGTTAAAAATGCCCTTAACCGTGACAGGAAAGGACCAGAAGACTTTGCGGCGCTGCTTTCTCCGGCGGCTCTTCCTCTTTTGGAGGAGATTGCCCAGGCAGCACAGGTGGAGACAAGAAAACATTTTGGAAATTCTATCGCTATGTTTACACCCCTCTACATAGCAAATCATTGTGAGAACTATTGCATTTACTGTGGCTTTAACTGCCACAATAACATCAAACGTGCCAGACTGAATATGGGAGAGATTGAGAAGGAGATGCAGGAGATTGCTAAAACGGGTCTCCAGGAGGTTTTGATCCTGACGGGAGAGAGCCCGAAGATGTCGGATGTCAGATATATCGGGGAGGCATGTAAGATCGCCCGGAAATACTTTAAGGTGATCGGTCTGGAGATATATCCGGTGAATTCTGAGGAGTATGAATATCTTCATGAGTGTGGCGCCGATTATGTCACGGTATTTCAGGAGACCTATCATTCCGATAAGTATGAGACGCTTCATCTAGCGGGAAGAAAACGGATCTTCCCCTATCGCCTAAATGCCCAGGAAAGGGCAGTCAGGGGAGGAATGAGGGGGGTAGGATTTGCGGCGTTGCTGGGACTGGATGATTTCAGACGGGATGCCTTTGCCACAGGCATGCATGCGTGGTATATCCAGCGAAAATATCCTCATGCAGAGATTGCATTTTCCTGTCCTAGGCTGCGTCCCATCATTAACAATGACAAGATCAATCCCATGGATGTTCGTGAGGCGCAGCTGCTTCAGGTCGTGTGCGCCTACCGGCTGTTCCTGCCATTTTCCAATATAACTGTTTCCACTAGAGAGTGTGAGAGGGTGAGAGATCATTTGATTCAGATCGCTGCTACCAAGATTTCTGCTGGGGTAAATGTTGGTATTGGAGGCCGGGGTGGAGAGGAAAAGGGAGATGAACAGTTTGAGATCGACGACACGAGGACGGTAGATGAGGTGTTCCAGGCGATCCGGGATCATGGGCTGCAGCCGGTAATGAGCGATTATATTTATGTATAAGACAAGCAGCGGTGATGGAATCCCATGTCTATGTGTCACCAATAGGAAACTGTGTCAGGGAGATTTTTATGAGAGAATCTGGCAGATCGCTCAGAAGAAGGAAGTGGACGCCATTCTTTTGAGAGAAAAAGATCTTTCCCAGAGTGAATATGAGAAGGTAGCGGAAAATGTACTGAGGATCTGCCAGGAGGCAGATATGATGTGTATTCTTCATAGTTTCTGGGAAAGTGCCAGGAAATTGCACTGCCAGAACATCCATCTTCCCCTAGGGGTTCTTGAAACACTGCCCGAAGAGGAGAGGAATTATTTTCACAAGATTGGATCTTCTGTACATTCGATCGAACAGGCTAAGAGAGCAGAGGATTTGGGGGCGGATTATGTGATCGCCGGTCATGTGTTCGAAACTGACTGCAAAAAAGGGATACCAGGACGGGGCCTGGATTTTATCCAAAAGGTGTCTGGGGGTGTACACATCCCTGTCTATGGCATCGGCGGCATCTGTCATAAAAATGCAGAAGCCGTTTTCCGGGCAGGCGCGGCTGGAGTCTGTGTGATGTCTGGGTTTATGACTATACGTCAGTAATATCGTAAGGTGTACTTTGGTATACGTAATAATTCAGCCAGTTAGAAAAGATTAGCTGCCCAGTGGAGCGCCAGCGCACGATCGGTAACTGGGACGGATCATCATCGGGAAAGTAGTTGCATGGAATGTTTGGATTCAGCCCCTTTTCCACATCTCTATAATATTCTTTGGCCAGGGTGTCGGCGTCGTATTCTGGGTGACAGGTCATGAAGAAATGCCGGCTGTCCGTAGTTTTTATGATCGTGGCACCGGCTTCTTCCGAGACAGCCATCAGCTCAAGTTCATCCACTGCCAAAATGTCCTCCGAATTCACGCTGGTAGCGCGGGATTGTGGTGCATAGAAGATATCATCAAAGCCACGGAATAGGGGGGAATTTTTCTTTACAACAGAGTGTTCATAAACACCTGAAAATTTCTTCGGAAGATCTATTTTTTCAATGCCATAGTAATAATACAGGGCGGCAAAGGCTCCCCAACAAAGATGAAGGGTGGAATGGACATGAGTTTTGCACCACTCCATGATCCGGCACACTTCCTTCCAATATCCCACATCCTCAAAGGCGATGTAATCCAGTGGCGCTCCGGTGATGATCATACCGTCAAATTTACGGTCCTTAACTTCATCAAAGGTCGTGTAGAAGGTATCCAGATGAGTTGGATCTGTGTGCTGCGGAATATAACTGGCGGTCTTTAAAAATTCCACTTCAATCTGCAGCGGGGTGTTCGACAGCTTGCGCAGCAGTTGGGTTTCTGTCACGATCTTGGTGGGCATCAGATTTAGGATGAGTACACTTAATGGACGGATATCCTGATGCATAGCACGATGTTCCGTCATCACAAATATATTTTCATTTTCCAGTATCTCTGTCGCTGGTAGAGAGTTGGGGATCTTGATCGGCATATTTTTCCTCATTTCTGTAAAGGTAACGATATTTTTCTTTGCTCTGTCATGCATCTCATTTTGAAGGCATTTTTATAAACAAACTTTCATGAGTAAGTCTATCACAAATAAAATATACTTTCAAGCGTAAAAGCCTAAAGTTTCACCGATCGCCCCATGGATCTCTAAGTTCGCGTGGGCATCGCGGTTGGTTCTGGATTTGTTGATTAGAACCAGTCTATTCCCCCGATAGTAGTCGATTAGACCAGCGGCGGGATAGACGGCTAGAGAAGTGCCTCCTATGATCAAAACATCTGCATTTCTGATATAGGTGATGGATTTTTTCAAAATATCAGAATCCAACCCCTCTTCATAGAGCACCACATCCGGCTTGATGGTGCCGCCACAACTGCACTTGGGAATTCCTTTTTGTGGGAGAATATCTTTTAATCCGTAAAATTTTTTGCAGTTCATGCAGTAATTGTTCAGGACAGATCCGTGAAGTTCCAGAACTTCCTTGCTCCCTGCTTTTTGGTGCAGACCATCGATATTTTGGGTAATAACAGCTTTGAGTTTACCCTTTTTTTCAAGATTTGCCAGGGCTTTGTGGGCAGGATTTGGCTCCGCATCTTTAAAAATCATTTTATCCCAGTAAAAACGATAAAATTCCTCCGTATTCTGTATAAAAAAATGATGACTTAAAATCGTCTCGGGTGGAAAATTATACTTCTGGTTATACAATCCATCCACACTGCGAAAATCTGGAATATGACTCTCTGTGGAGACGCCAGCGCCACCAAAAAATACGATATTATCACTTTCATCGATCCATTGTTTCAATTGTTCAATTTCATTCATCAAAGTACCCTCCCTCAATTCATCTTTTGATTCTATTTTAACACAAAAAGACCTGCACCACACATATTTTTTGTCATATATTCATAGAAAAAGGAAATAGCTCGCCATCGGGCTAGGAGGAAGAGCATGAAAAAAATCGTGGTTCTGGCGCTGATTTTTTCTCTACTAGTACTTTCTTTGTGCAGCTGTGCAAAAAAGGAGGAGGAAGGGATGACGTCCATTACACTGAATGAAGTGGCGCATTCCATTTTCTATGCTCCCCAGTATGTAGCGATTGAGAAAGGGTATTTCAAAGAGGAAGGATTGGATGTAAAACTGGTCAATGGTTCTGGCGCCGACAATGTGATGACAGCGGTGTTATCAGGGGAGGCAGACATTGGATTTATGGGATCGGAGGCATCGATCTATGTATTTAACGAGGGATCGGGAGAAAAAATTATCAACTTTGCCCAGCTGACACAGCGCGCCGGTAATTTTCTGGTGGCAAGGAAAGCTGATGAAGAATTTACCTGGGATAAACTGAAAGGGAAGACAGTATTGGCAGGAAGGAAAGGCGGTATGCCGCAGATGGTATTTGAATACATACTAAAGAAGAATAACATGGATCCCAAGAAGGATCTGAAGATGGTACAGAATATCGATTTTGGACTTACCGCAGAAGCTTTTGCTTCAGGACAGGGGGATTACTCGGTGGAATTTGAACCCTTTGCGGCCTCACTAGAAAAGGAAAAGAAAGGTGTGGTGGTAGCTTCTCTCGGAGTAGATAGCGGAATGGTTCCCTATACTGCTTATTCTGCCAAGGAAAGTTATATCAAGAAAAATGCGGATACCATTCAGAAGTTTACCAACGCTCTCCAGAAGGGAATGGATTTTGTAAAAAGCCACACGCCGCAGGAAATCGCAGAGGTGATACAGCCCCAGTTCAAAGAGACAGAGCGGGAAACGTTGACTACTATCGTAGAACGATATTATGACCAGGGGACCTGGAAAGACAATCTTGTTTTTGAAAAGGAGAGTTTTGAACTTTTGCAGGATATTCTGGAATCTGGTGGAGAACTCAGCAACCGGGTTTCCTATGAGGAACTGGTGAATACGGAATTTGCCAGTAAAGCACCGAAGACTAAATAATTTTTTGGATCGTCCGATATATATATTGAGATAATTTACATGGGTAAATGGAATTGCCCTGAAAATTTGTTACCGGGGAATTGTTTTGGATAACCGGTATCAGAACAAGGATGTGATAAAAGATGAATGTTACAGATCGGACGGACTACTCAGAGCACCCTGGTATGTTGAACGTAGATGATCGGAGTCAAAGGCATGGGAATACAAAAAAGAAGCCGTCGATTCAGGGAAGCCAGAGTAGAAAGGGAGTTTCTAAGAAATATACAGATGTGGCGGAGCTGTCGGAGGAAGGGAAGGCTCTTGCTCGGGCGTTTCAGAAGATGAATGAGAAAAGGAAACAGATGGCACAGAAGACGCAAAAGACTCAAAAGAAAAAGAAAAAATCCTATGGCGCCCTTGCACGGGCCCTCGCTATCGCGAGACGTATCATGAAAGGGGAGAAGGTACCGCCAAAGGATGAGAATTTTTTGTTCCGTTTTAACAGCGATCTTTATCTGAAAGCCAAGATGATGGCCGCACAGAATGTCAAACCGAAAAAGCATAAGAGCTTGCTGGAGAAGATGCAGGAGGAGGACGGAGTCAGTGTATCCATCTCCTCTCATCAGTCCTCCAGCGAAGGATCAGGGGATTCCTCAGAGGGCTCAGACAGTGAAGAAACAGAAGAATGATGTTCATCTCTGGCGTCAGGATACGCGGAAGCGTATTCTGGCGCCAGAGCTCTTTTGTGAAGGGGAGATATATCCATAAAGAAGGATGGTATAGACTCCCTTTTTCAGTGACAGCGTGTATTTGCTGCCGGAGACGATTTTCATCTTTTTGCCTTTTATTTTGATCTGTGTCTTTTTGGTATGGTTCCCCTTTTTCCAGGAAAGGGTTATCTTGTATTTACCGCGGTATTTTTTCTTTGCTTTCACTTTGATTCTGGAAGGTTTACCAGGACGCAGTTTTTTCTTTGGCGCGGTACCAGAAGTCGTCTGCTGGTTGGCTGGCGTCGGAGATGGAGAAAAAATTGCAGAGGCTGCCGGTTTTTCTGTGGAAATAGCTGGCGTCTCGGGAGAGACGGTGGGAGAGGGCGATGGCAGGAGATCATTGGCAGCAAAGCCTTCGTGAACCGCAAAAAAGGTACCAGAATCATTGGAATAGTACAGGGTTCCCTCTGTGTCTGCCGCCAGGCTTTGTAGACAGAACTGGGGATTGTTTTTTGGCTCGTATAAGGTTTTTATATCTGCTGAGTCAGAGATGGCACTGTCCTCGATATAATATATGCCTCCCGGCACGGTATTCTGGGTAAAATATACATAGACCTGGTGGTGGTTTTCTTCCGTGGCATATCCGGTGGATACGAGAGGAGAGGATTTTATATCTGCTGTACCGGCGGTGGTGGCAGCATAGATGGTGTGCATGGTGTCAGCATCGATGACACTGATACGACCGGCATTGTCATAATAACTGCAGACATAGACCCTGCCGTTGTAAATCGTGGGAGTACTAGTGCAGTTGACTGTTTTATCGGTAAAATCTCCTAAAAAAACAGAATTTACCGTATCAAAGTTTCCATTTTGGTTCATGCGGATCTGGTACAGATATCCGTTATTGGAGGTGGTATAGAAGGCATCGGATGCGGCATCGTATGTGATTCCTGCACGGATCTTCCCCCTGGAGCCGGTGATGGAAGTGAGATCCAGAGTGTCGTATACCTGGTCTTCCGTAAGGCTGTGAGAGACCAGGACACCATTGTCCCCGCCAAATAAAAGGCAATCAGTAGAGAATAATGTGGCTGAAACAGCACCGCTCCAGTAATATCCGCAGGGTAACTCCTTATTTTGATAGCTCCACCTGGTTTTTCCATCTTTTGCCTCTACACAGTAAAAACATCCCTCGGATCCGTCTCCGTTGGTGGTGCCTGCGTAGACCAAACCGTTATAAACGTATACGGTGGTCAATGACTGTCCGCCGAAAGATTCGCTGGTCCAGACAGCAGCCATGGCGTCCATATCGACGCACTGCAGAAGACCACCTCCCAGGGGGATATATAGATACGTTCCGTCGGAAGCCATGTGGCACATGGAATTCATGGAGGCACAAAGACGGAGGGTTGTAAGGATCGTTCCCTCTTTGTCTGTCTTATACAAAATATCCTTATTTACTATATAGATGTTTTTTTCTGTTATAATTGGAGTAGAATTCATGGCAGATCCTATGCTTTGGGTAAATTTCTTTTTCCATCTGGGACCAGTGGTGTTTGCATCAATTGGCGTGGCGGCGTGGATAGTATTGGCTCCGGATCGCCCCTCTTCATTTCGAAAAGAAGTCCAGGCATAGGCACTGGAACAGGGAATTAGAAAGAGAGTGACGATCAGCAGAAAGCATAATATTCGTTTCATGGTTGGTCTCCTTTGCTGTGCGCGGAAGGCACAAGCTATGGCGCCGCCCGCGAAGGTGAGAAACTCGCAAAGCGTGTTTCTCATCATTTTACTTTAAAAGAAATAATCTTGCTATAGTTACTGTAAACCTTTCTTTCGCCTGACAGCCTATAGCAGCGACATTTTACAAAGTACTTTCCTTTTTTTAATTTTTTTGTTATTTTTGTCTTTTTTGTAACGGAAAGTCTTTTGAAGTTCTTTTTATTTTTCTTTGAATAAAATACTTCATATCCTTTTATGTTATTCGTTTTTTCCCAGGATATTGTGACTTTTTTCTTTTTTACTTTGGCTTTTATTTTTTTGGGTGCGAGGGGTTTTTTTATCACACAGCTGTGATGTTGTGGTTTCGTTGGTGGCGGGGTGACAGTAGGCGCTGGCGGTGCCGGTGTGCCAGAGGCAGTAGGCTGTTCATCTTTTACGGTGATTTTCGCGTAAGCGCGGGATGTTGCCGGAGTACCATCTGCATTCATACTGCTGGAATACAGGGCATAGGTACCCACTTTGTTAAAGGTGAGATCTACCATGCCGTTTTTGTCCGTGGTTGCCACCTGTGCGATGTCAGGAACTGGACCAGAACCAGCTGTATTGTCGATGGCGATGATGATATTTTGATCTGCTATCGGGACAGTTACTGTATTCCAGTTCTCATCAAAAATTTCCTTCTTTAGTGTGACAGAAACTTTTTCGTTCACTTTCGTCTCATAGAATTCCTTATCAAAATAAGAATAGGAGCTGGACTCGCTGGTGGTGTAGTTATAATATTGGCGGAATACGACGATACTGTCACCATCCTGAATCGGGCAGCTGGTAAAGTTGTACTGGGTAAAACCGTCGTCCATGACCAGAGAGGTATTGTTTACCCGGAAGGACCAGAAGTAGGAGCTGTCCAGAGTGTCTTGCCCAAGTATGCTAGCAGGATTACCGTAAGCAAAGGTCAGGTCAGAAGCCGGTGTTTTGGATTGGTCTGATATGTATTTTGCCAGGGCGTGGGCAGCGGTCACATGAGCAGTCTCAAGCACTGGTGTCTCCACGGAGGCGTTAAAGGTGTCGTTGATCGTGGCCACGGTATCTTTGTCCAGAGTGATCTTCGTGGGCGGAATCAGGGTTTTGTTGGAATCTTCAACCCGTAATGTAACCGTGATCGTGTCATTGGCTGCTTTTGTGTTTGCCGAAATTTCCCCATCTACCACAGAAACAGAAAAGATCATGGCAAGAGTGAGAAGTAGGGCAATGAATCGTTTTTTTGTTTTCATACTCATCCTCATTTCTGCGCAGTCAGCGCTTGTTGTGTAGTTTGCGCGGAAGGCACAAGCCATGGCGCCGCCCGCGAAGGTGAGAAACTCGCAAAGCGTGTTTCTCATCGTTGATTTCTTTGATCTTAATATAAGTAGAACCCCCCGAGTGTCACGATTCGCGAGACCGCTCGGGTTCGCGGGTGTAAATAAAAAATCCCTTTATATCCGGAAAAGGGTATAAAGGGCAGTAATGACATTATTTGTACTACAAAAATAGACCAATCGTGATCACATCATTGGATAAGTTCTTAGCCTAACGTTGTCAAAACATTTCCTCTCCCTCCGAAAGGTTATATTTCAGACTGTATGGCAGGTCTTCCGACTTATGCATCAATTGCTGATAACGCCTTCCCAGATAATAGCCCGTCGGGCTGTTCCAGTGGCTGACGGAATGCAAGACTAGCATTCCGATCCTGTTATCGGCATCCTCAAATACGGCAGCGGGGGCTGTGCCGGAATCGAACCGGCTTCCCTATTAATTCTGCTCACATGCCTGTGCATGTAAATGTGACAGCAGTGTGTCACCAGAAACCAATACAGCTACTTATATTAAAATAAATTTGCATTATTATAACATGGATTTGAGAAAAAAGATAGGGGGTTAAAGAAATAATTTTTGTATTTTTGGTGCAAAGAATATGCACAAAAATTCAATGGCAGAAAAGAAAATAATATGATAAAATAAAACTTAATGGACATTTTGTCAGAGAATTTATAGTCATAATACATAGAAGGCAAAAGGGGATGAAACACATTTGAATGGCAATAAAAAAATAATTTTAGGCTGCCTACTGGCCATCACTGTATTGAGCACAGTGTTGGTTATAAAAGGAAACGGGGGAAGTGAAAAAAAACCTACTGGTGTAATAGAGAGCGAAGTAATATCCCATGGAGAAACTGTTTCTGCGGTTCAGAAGGAAGAGACCAGATCAGCCATTACTTCCAGCGATCTCAGAGAAGCAGCGGTGAGTTCTGCCGCCCTCCGGAAAAAAGAAGACACCAAAGAGAAAGTGTCTTCCAAAAAGAATAACGACCATAAGAAAGAACCGAAGAGATCCATAGAACCAGATAAAAAAGCAGATAATAAAACAGACAAAAAGACAGGGAAGAAGACCGCGGATCAGTCATCGGCTAAAACAAAATCTCCAAAAAAGACCACTGGATACGAACCAAAGTCCCAGAGCACGAAGAGTCCGAAAAAAAGTACTCAAGCCGCTACTCCGGCATCGACACAGCCCCCGGTTGCATCGAGTGCGACGGCACAGGAGAAGAAGGAATGCAGTCTTACCATCACCTGCCAGGAAGTTTTTTCCCATATGGACAAGCTGAGTGAAAGCGCCAAAAAAGTGATACCGAAAGATGGAATGATTCTGAAGGGAACCTTTATTTTTGAGGAAGGAGAGACAGTCTTTGACGTGCTGAAACGGGTGTGTAAAGAGAGAGAGATCCATTTGGACTATGTGTTTACTCCGTTATATTCTACTTATTATATCAAGGGCATACATAACCTGTATGAGTTTGATTGCGGAGATGAGAGCGGGTGGATGTATTCCGTCAATGGAAAAGATCCGGGCAATGGCTGCAATAAATACAAATTGGAAAAAGGAGATCAGGTGATATTCAATTATACCTGTGAATATTAAGTCGGGGCAGTTCGAGTTAATTGGCGTCGTTGAATGGAAAGGAGGAGTGCCTGTGAATGGTTTCAGTAAGTTTCATCCCACGGTGATCTTCATGTATTTTGTGGCGGTGACAGTTATTACGATTTTTGTTTTTGATCCGGTGCTCCTGGGGATTGCCCTCCTCAGTCAGAGCGCTTTTTACCTGTATCTGAAAGGTATGTCTGCGGGAATGGGTTTTGTGGTAAAATGTCTAGGGATGGTTGTTATCTGCGGTGGAATCAATGCCCTGGTCAACCACCGGGGAGTCACGGTACTGTGCTGGATGGGTGAACTTCCTGTGACAGTGGAATGTTTATTCTACGGCTGTATGACAGGGACTCTTTTGGCAGCTTCGCTTCTGATGTTTGGGTGCTGTAGCCAGATGATGACTTCGGAAAAGATCTTGTGTCTTTTCGGAAATCGGCTACCCCATGCTTCCCTTTTATTTTCTATGGCATTACGGATGATGCCAAAAATTCGACGGGATTATAAAAAAATTCGGGAGAACCATAAACTGCAATCGGGCATTCTCACAACGCTGGTGGGACTTGCCTTGGAAGATTCATTGGAAATGGGCACTGCTATGAGAGACCGTGGGTACGGAACACAGCCAGAGAGAAAGAGACGGACCAGCATTTATGCCCGAGGGTTTAAAGGAAGAGATCTGGCATTAATTGTATATCTGTTTTTTACAGTTTCGGTAGGGATGGGTATGTATGCCTGCTCCCAGACTAGATTTCTTGCCTTTCCTTATATAGATTACAACAGGGATGGAATGGGGACAGGAGCGTACCTTTTATTTATTCTATTGTTTTTTATTCCTTTTGGGATAAATATCAGGGAGGAACTTAGATGGAGACATATTGTTTCAAAAATATAAGCTATACATACGGCGGGAGTACAGAAGTCGTGTTAAAAAACGTTTCCTTTGATGTGTTGAGAGGAGAGTTTGTCGTGGTCTGCGGAGCTTCGGGATCTGGTAAGACGACGCTCCTGCGCTGTATCAAGGAAGCACATCAGGAGTTTGGTTATGTATCTCAGAATCCTTCCAATCAGATCGTGACGGATAAGGTACGGCATGAGCTGGCTTTTGGGATGGAGAATATGGGAATTCAGACAGAGAAGATGCGGCACGCCATCGCCGGTACCGCTACGTATTTTGGTATGGAAGACTGGATGGAGAGAGATACCTATTCTCTGTCGGGAGGGGAAAAACAGCTTTTGAATCTTGCCTCAGTATTGGTGACAGATCCGGAGGTGATCCTGCTGGATGAGCCCACCGCACAATTGGATCCCATGGCAGCATCTGCTTTTCTGGATATCTTGCGGCGGCTGAATTCCCAACTGGGGATCACGGTTATTCTCGTGGAACAGCGGCTGGAAGAAGTGCTGGCGCTTTGTGATAAAATGATGGTGCTCCACGAGGGACAGATCGCTGCCTGGGGGCGGCTGGATCAGGTATATGAAAAAATATGCCATTCTGAATTATCGGAGGAATTTTTGGATTATATGCCCTCTTTTGTCCGGTTCTATCATCGATTTTCGGAGGAAAGAAGTGCCTGTCCTTCCAGTGTGAAAGAATGCCGGAACTGGTTTTATGGAAATGATATTCAGTGCTCGGTCGTGGATTCGGAACGATCTCTGGAAGAAACGGGGAGAATCCCGTCTATTGAATGCCGCAACTTGTTTTTTCGCTATGAGAAAAAGGGAAAAGATGTGCTTAGGGAGGTTTGTTTTGAGGCAGTGCCCGGCAGGATTTATGGCATCGCCGGCGGAAATGGCACCGGAAAATCTACTTTTTTAAAAGTGCTTGCGGGAGCAGAAAAATGTTATCACGGAAAAATGAAAATTCAGGGTAGGATTTCTTATCTGCCTCAGGAGCCAAAATACATGTTTATCGGAGACCGGATCTGTGATATAATAAAAACGGAAGCGGCGATGGAAAAATTTGGTCTGCATTCGATTCTTGCCAGGCATCCCTATGATGTGAGCGGTGGTCAGATGCAGCGGACCGCCATGGCGTATTTATATGAGCAGGACGGGGACATCTTTTTGTTTGACGAACCGACGAAAGGACTGGATCCCTTTTGGAAAAAACAGTTTGGCTTATGGCTGGTAGAATTGGCAGAGGCGGGAAAGACCGTGATCGTGGTATCTCACGATGTGGAATTTGCCGCCAATACCTGCGAATATATGTCGATGAGTTTTGACGCGGAGATTTCACCGCCGATGAAGACACAGGATTTTTTCCGGGGAGGGCTTTTTTATACAACAGCAATTCAACGGATTGTGGGAGACAGGTATCCGCAGATCGTGGCAGAAAGGTTTATTTATGAAGAATAAAAGAGTGTGGGGATACATGGTGGCGTTGATCTTTTGCATCGCACTTCTAGTTTATAGTCTTTTGGTATTGAAGGGCAGAGAATATTATTATGTCAGTCTGGCAATCATGTTAGCAGGAGTGATATTGTTCGTTCTTGGGTTTGAGAACCGAAGGCCTTCTGTGGCTGAGCTGACGATCATTGCTGTGATGTGTGCCATCGGAGTGGTTTCGCGGGTTTCTTTTTTCATTCTTCCCCAGATCAAGCCGCTGGCGGCTGTGGTCATCATCACAGGAATTTCACTGGGGGCAGAGTCAGGATTTATCACAGGAGCTGTCAGTGCTTTTGTATCCAATTTTTATTTTGGACAAGGTTCCTGGACACCCTTTCAGATGTTTGCATTGGGCATGGTGGGCTTTTTTGCTGGGATTGTGTTCCGAAAGGTGCCGGTGAATCGGTTTACAATCTCAGTCTATGGGTTGATATCCGTTGTTGTAGTCTATGGAGGTATTGTGGATATCAATACACTATTTTATTCCATGGGAGAAAATACATGGAATTCCATCCTGTGGGTATACGGAACAGGTTTGCCAATGAATCTTATGTTCGGCGTATCAACGGTTATATTCCTTGTACTGCTTCACAAACCAGTGTTAAGTAGGCTGACGAGGGTTAAAATAAAATATCATTTGATTGAACAGAAAAAGGAGAGCAGGTTATGAGTAGGGTAAAGATCATTACGGATAGCAATAGTGGGATCACGCAGCGGCAGGGCGAGGAAATGGGTATTGAGGTGGTGCCGATGCCGTTTTTTATCAATGAGACTCAATATCTCGAAGATATAACGATGACCCAAGAGGATTTTTACCGAGCGCTTCAGGATGACAGGGCAGAGGTATCTACTTCTCAGCCGTCACCGGAGACCATTATGGAGATTTGGACACAGGGATTGAAGGAGTACGATGAGATCGTACATATTCCTATGTCTAGCGGCATCAGCAGCTCCTGTGCCACAGCAATGATGTTGGCTCAGGAAGATGAGTTTGAGGGCAGGGTCTATGTGGTAGACAACCAGAGGATCTCCGTGACTCAGAGAAGGTCGGTACTTCAGGCAAAGGAATTAGCAGATAGAGGGTTCTCAGGAAAGGAGATCTTTGATATTTTGACCAGAGATAAGCTTGAGAGCAGTATTTATATTATGGTAGATACATTAAAATATCTGAAAAAGGGTGGCAGGTTGACGCCGGCTGTGGCGGCCATCGGAACGGTGCTGCGCATCAAGCCTGTGCTGCAGATCCAGGGAGACAAGCTGGATTCCTATGCAAAAGTTAAGACGTTAAAGCAGGCAAAGCAGACCATGATCAAGGCCATCTCTTCGGATCTGGAACATCGTTTTGCAGATTCGGGAAACATGTATATAGACATTGCCCATACCCAGAACCGGGAAGAGGCGGAGAAATTCAGGGAGGAGCTAAATTTGCTTTTCCCAAGACATGATATCCATATTGATCCGCTGTCTCTCAGTGTTTCCTGTCATATCGGACCTGGGGCACTGGCAGTGACATTATCCAATGAACCAAAAGAATTAGCGGCAGTGCATTAATTGCTTATATCGCTGCGCTATCGAACTAAAACCGGCAGTAAGTGGAAGATCCATTTACTGCCGGTTTTGTAGAAAAAGAGGAAAACAAAAACTACTTATAAGCTATTCATTATTTGCTTTCAGATGGCTTTACATAAACATCGACATCTTCGTCGTCGTCATCAAAGTCATCGTCAAATTCATCATAATCAAAATCACCGTCAAAATCATCCAGATAACGGGGGGTTACATGACGGTATACCGCGTAAGCAATCGCTGCCACAGAAGCAACAACACCAATGATCGCAAGAACCCATAACAGACAATTTTTTCTTTCCTCATCCGCATTTTTTTTGTTTAACAGCTGGTTGATTTTAGCGCTGTTAACAAGATCATCAATCTTTCCGCACATATATCACTACCATCCTTTCCTTCATGTTCGATATCTATTAATAGTATAACATATCTATGTAAAATATACTAGCTAATTTTTTAAATTTTGGAAAGTTTTGCGAAGGAACTGCGAAGCTTTCTCTGACCAAAATCTTTAAACTCCACCACAACCTCATAATCCGTACTCAACTTTGTCAAAGACAGCACTGTCCCCGTACCGAATTTGATATGATAAACAGTATCTCCCTCGCCGTATTCCGGTCTGCCAGCAGGGGTAGAAAGAGAGGAAGCCCCCTTTTTTATATAGGGATTGTCGGCAAAAGGATTTTTGGAGTGTTTGTTGTATTTTTTAGCCGGGGAGAAGATGTCGTCCAGTCCCGCCACCCTGTCGTATGCGGAGGAAGAACGACGCGGTTTTTCACCCTCAGTCTGCTGTATGAGATAACGGGGGATCTCGCTGATAAAGCGGGATGGAAAATTAAAATTCGGTTCTCCGTTTCGCATACGCTGTCTGGCACAGGTCAGTGTCAGCTGTTTTTGGGCCCGGGTGATCCCCACATAGCACAGGCGGCGTTCTTCTTCCATCTCATCATCAGAAGGATCGTACACAGCGATGGAACCAGGAAAAATATTTTCTTCCATACCGCATATGTATACCTTGGGAAATTCCAGTCCCTTGGCGCTGTGTAGCGTCATCAATAGAACTTGTTCCGTGTCGGGATCCACTGTATCGATATCGGCTACCAGGGCGATGTTTTCCAAAAGACCGCCCAGTGTGGCCGGTTCGCTGGAGGCATCCGTCTCATATTGGATGATCTTATTGATAAGAGAGTCGATATTTTCCAGGCGGGCGTTTGCCTCCACGGTATCTTCTGCCTCCAGATCTTTGACATAGCCTGTGCATTCAAGAATTTCATCCATCAGTCCGCGAAGGGAAAAGTCCGGCTCATCCTGACGGCTTTTCAGCAGATCGATAAAGCTGACAAAATCATGGATCCGAGAAGCGGCGCGGCTGCACCCATCGATGTAATCGGCTTCTCGCAGGGCGGCAAAAAAGCTGATGCCCCGGTCTAGACTGTAGTCCATCACCCGTTGGATCGTTGTGGCGCCGATGCCCCTGCGAGGAACATTTATGATCCTTCGGACAGCGATATCATCCTCTGGATTATGGATTGTCTTTAGATAGCAGAGAAGATCTTTGATCTCCTTTCGGGAATAGAAGTTGATGGCGCCTACAATCCGGTAGGGAATATTTTCCTGTACCAATTTCTCCTCAAAGACCCGGGACTGGGCATTGGTGCGGTAGAGTACGGCGAAATCTGAATAATTGCTTCCCTTTTCCTGGATGTCGTTATGGATGTCCCCGGCGATGCCGGCCGCTTCCTCATATTCATTCATGTATTGCACATAACGGATCGGATCGCCTTCTTCTGCCTTGGTCCACAGAGCTTTTTCTTTTCTGGCGGTGTTATGGCGAATCACCTCGTTGGCAGCTTCCAGGATCCGTTTCGTAGAGCGGTAATTCTGCTCCAGACGGATGGTCTTTGCCTCTGGAAATATTTCTTCAAAGTTTAAAATGTTATAAATATTGGCTCCCCGAAATTTATAGATGGACTGGTCATCATCCCCCACCACACAGAGATTCCGGTAGCGTGAGGCAAGAAGGCTGAGAAGCATAAACTGGGCGGTGTTGGTATCCTGGTACTCGTCCACCAGAATAAAACGGAAACGGTTCTGGTAGTGTTCCAGCGCTTGTGGCTGGTCTTTGAAAAGTTCCACAGTTTTCATGATCAAGTCATCAAAATCCAGGGCATTGTTCTGTTTGAGACGTTTCTGGTATTCTTTGTACACCGTGCCAAAGATCTTGCGGTTATATTCTTTCTCTGTCTCTTCGGCAAACTGTTCTGGCGTTTTGAGCTCGTTTTTTGCGTTGGAGATCGTATTTAGAAAGGTCTTTTCCTTATATTTTTTTGTGTCTATATTCAAGTGTTTGCAAATATCCTTCATTAGGCTTTTCTGGTCGTCGGTATCATAGATGGTAAAACTGCGGCTATACCCAATAAGATCTATGTACCGGCGCAGGATTCGCACACAGGTGGAGTGAAAGGTGCTGACCCAGATACTTTCGGCGCCGTAGGAGACAATATGATCCACTCGTTCTCGCATCTCGCTAGCTGCCTTGTTGGTAAAGGTCAGCGCCAGGATCTGCCAGGGATTGACCTGATGTTCTTCGATCAGATAGGCAATGCGGTGGGTGAGAACCCGGGTCTTGCCAGAACCTGCTCCTGCAAGGATCAGAAGAGGGCCCTCAAAGTGAAGGACTGCTTCCTCCTGTTTATCATTTAAATGGTCTAAAATAGCCGACATATCATTTCCTCCTTCATACTGTGACAAACATACGTTCATTATACCATAGTTAGGGATAAAAGACAATAACTATTGAAATTTTTTGGCGAAGATGGTATTGTGATTAGAGAAAGAAAAAAAGGAGAAAGTCATGAGAGATATCTATGTACTGGATCTGCATACCCACACCTATGCCAGCGGGCATGCTTATAATACGATGAATGAGATGGCGCTGGCAGCGAAGGAAAAAGGGCTGCAGCTTTTGGGCATTACGGACCATGCCCCTTCTATGCCAGGAACGATGGGGCTACTGTATTTTTTGAATCTGAAGGTGGCAAGACGGGAAAAATACGGGCTTCCCTTGCTGCTTGGGACAGAAGTGAACGTGGTGGATCATGACGGAAAGCTGGATCTGCCAGACCGGGTGCTGGCGGAGATGGATGTGGTGATCGCAAGTTTGCATGTGCGTTGCATTGAGCCGGGCAGTCCGGAGGAAAATACTAGGGCATATCTTGGTGCCATACGGAATCCTCACGTGGATATCATCGGACATCCAGATGATATCCGGTATGAGTTTGATCAAGAAATTATGGTTCGGGAAGCAAAAAAATATGGAAAATTGATAGAATTGAACAATTCCTCCCTGGCGCCCACGAGTTTTCGGAAAAATGCCAGGGAGGCAGACCGACAGATCTTGAAACTATGTAAAAAATATGAAGTTCCGATTATCGTTGGAAGCGACGCGCATACAGAGGAAGATATTCTGAATTTTGAATATGCAGATGAACTGCTCCAGGAGGTGGATTTTCCCGTAGAACTGATCGCCAATACCTCCGTGGAAAAATTAAAAGCTCTGCTGGAATAGCGTTATTTAATGCAGTGTCTCGTCAATGATGCGTTCAATGATCTGCTTTTTCATATAGACGTCAAAGCTAAGCATACAGATGTAAGCAAACCGGGATAGATAATCCGATTCGGCCTCGTCTGTGGCGTCTGAAAAGATCTCCTGAGAGCTCTTAAACCGGCGTACCACATCTTTGGTCAGATTGTTGGTCTGTTCCTTTTCTAATTTAAAAATTTCTTCGTATATTTTTTCCAGAGAAATATCCTTCGAGGCATGATTAAAAAACATACGCGTCAAAGGGGCAAATATTTTCTGAATGTCGCTGATGGAAAGAACATTTTTAAAATAGTAGAGAAAGATTAGCAGATACATATGTTCTTTGGAGTATTTTTTCTTGTCCGGTGGCGGCAGAAGATTGTTTTTTGTGTAATTGTTGATCATGGTCTTGGTTAGGATCTTATCCTCATCAGTTCTTTTACAGGCTTCCAGATGTGCGTCCATAAAAGTTGTAACCTGATCCATATATAGATCAATGTTTGGAATGTCGGATGGAGAAATATAATCGATTTCTCTCAGTTTCTTGATAATATCCATAATACTTTCTTCGTTGCTCTTTTTCATGACAACTCCATTTCTCACAGTTTTTGCTTCTGTGTACTCAATAGTCGTATAGAACAGTATAACTTATTTTTAGAAAAAAAGCAAATATCTTCAAGGTATTTGTTTTTGCATCTATTTACTTTATTTGAAAAACGTGTGAAATGGTTGCACTTCCCGTGAATATTGTCTATAATAATTTGTGAGTGAAGGCAAAAGTTATGATGCTAGGGTCAAATCATATTTTGGATGTATTAAGGAAGGAGTTATATTATGCCATTTATTAATTCTAAGGTTACTGTTAAGATGTCAGAAGAGAAAAAAGAAGCCATCAAATCCAAGTTAGGCGAGGCAGTGGCTTCGACTATTGGAAAGTCTGAAAATTGGCTGATGGTGGGCTTTGAGGACAGCTATGACTTGTTTTTTCAGGGAAATAGATCAGAGGAAAGTGCTTTTATTGAGGTGAGCATTTATGGGAAGGCTTCTCCCTCTGCGTTCAACTCACTGACTGGGGTGATCTGTGATATCTTTGAAAGTGAGCTGTCGATCCCGAAAAACCGGATCTATGTGAAATATCAGGAGATTCCGAATTGGGGATGGAATGGATCCAACCTATAGTGGCATTTTGCAGTGACAAATTTATTCGACGGCGCAATTTGTGTCTCATAGGGGGCAAACACTTTTTGCCCCCGACATTATGTTAGAAAGCCGGGGTATATGTGAAAAATGATTTTTCCAAGGGAAATGTATGCCGCCATATTTTAATGCAAGCAGTTCCCCTTACGATCGCGCAGCTGATCCAGCTGCTTTATAATGTAGTGGACCGGATCTATATCGGTCACCTTCCGGGAACTCACGGACAAGCTCTGACAGGCATCGGGTTGATATTTCCCATCATATCGATTATTGCTGCGTTTACAAATCTGTTCGCTATGGGAGGCGCGCCTCTATTCTCTATCGCCAGGGGCGCCGGGGAGGAAAAGAAGGCTTCCCGGATCTTAAATAATACTTTTTTCTTATTGGTTCTGATGGCAGTGATCCTAATGGGCATCGGCTATTTATTTCAAAGGGAAATCCTGTATTTATTCGGGGCCAGCGAGGCGACATATCCTTATGCCAGGGAATATCTCATGATCTATCTGCTAGGTACGGTTTTTTTAATGGTGGGAACGGGAATGAATCAGTTTATTAATGCCCAGGGATTTCCGAAGACAGGAATGATGGTGGTGATGAGCGGCGCCATCTTGAACATTGCCCTGGATCCCCTGTTTATCTTTGTCTTTGGGATGGGAATACGGGGGGCAGCAGTGGCTACTGTTATTTCACAGTTTGTCTCTGCCTTTCTGGTACTGAGGTTTTTTGTGGGAAAGAGGACGCTGTTTCGGCTAGTTCCCGCCGGTATGCGCCTGGAGTTTCCGCTGGTCAAAAAGATAGTTGGGCTCGGAACTTCCGGTTTTATCATGGCGGTGACGAACAGTTTCGTACAGATCATCTGCAATGTGACTTTGAAGTCCTATGGTGGAGATCTATATATTGGTGTTATGACCATTTTAAATTCAGTACGGGAGATCGCTAATATTGCTATAGTTGGCGTTACCAGCGGGGCGCAACCGGTGCTTGGATTTAATTATGGCGCTGGAGAATATAAAAGGGTGAAGCAGGCGATCTTGTTTACATCTTTTATCGGTTTTTTTTATACCACGGCTGTGTGGATATTTGTTATGGTGGAGCCAGGGGTATTTATCCGGATGTTTAGTGACAGTCCCGCCATGGAGGCCCCAGGTAAGGAAGCATTGAAATTGTATTTCTTCGGCTTTTTCTTTATGGCATTTCAATTTGCTGGACAGTCTACCTTTGTGGCGCTGGGAAAATCCAGATATTCCGTTTTTTTCTCCCTGTTCCGCAAGGTGATCATTGTGGTGCCATTGACGCTTCTTCTGCCAAAACTGTGGGGACTGGGAGTGGATGGCGTCTATCTGGCAGAGCCGGTTTCTAATGCGGTGGGAGGTCTCGCCTGTTTCCTGACGATGATCTGTGTGGTGTGGAAAGAATTATCCGAAAAAACCCAGAATAAACAGGTATAAATATCATGAAAGGGTTAAAAAATGAAAAAGAATGAAATATATGAGGGGGAAGTTTCTTTTTTGAAATTTCCCAATAAAGGAATCGTAAAAGTGGAAACAGAAGAGGGAGAGGTACAGGTTCAGGTAAAAAATGTCCTTCCGGAGCAGAAGATCTCCTTCTGTCTGACAAAAAACCGCCAGAACCGCAAAGAGGGAAGGCTTCAGGAAGTACTAGAGAAATCGGGGATGGAGACAGAGGTTCCCCCATGCCCCCATTTTGATCTTTGTGGTGGCTGCTCCTATCAGATGCTCAGTTATGAAGGGCAGAAGAACCTGAAGCTGGAACAGGTCAGGGCCTTGTTTGACCAGATCTGTCCAGAGATTCCTCTGACCTCTTGTGAGGCAAGCCCGGCAGTCTGGGAGTACCGCAATAAAATGGAGTTTTCCTTTGGCGATGAGTGCAAGGGAGGGGATCTGACACTGGGATTACATAAACGAGGGAGTTTTTATGATATCGTCCCCGTAAAAAACTGCCAGATCGTGAACTCGGATATCCGAAAGATTTTGTCTACAACGGTAGACTACTTTGCATCCAAGGAAATTTCTTTTTTCCATAAGATCACCCACGAGGGATATCTGCGCCATCTGCTGGTGCGAGGAGCGGCAAAGACGGGGGAAATCCTTGTCTGCCTGGTGACGACGTCCCAGCTTTCCATGGATCTTACGGAGTACCGTGACTTGCTGCTGGCCGGAGAGTATGAGGGAAAGATCGCCGGCATTCTCCATATGGTGAACGATGGATTGTCCGATGTGGTCCGGGCAGATTCCACCGAAATCCTTTATGGGCGGGATTATTTTTATGAAGATATTCTGGGACTTAAATTTAAGATCTCTCCTTTTTCTTTTTTCCAAACCAATTCGCTCGGTGCAGAAGTGCTGTATGAAAAAGCCCGTGAGTACATCGGGGATGTAGAGGGAAAGGTGGTCTTCGATCTTTATAGTGGCACGGGCACCATAGCCCAGGTACTGGCGCCGGTGGCCAAAAAGGTGATCGGAGTGGAGATAGTGGAAGAGGCCGTAGAGGCGGCTAGAGAAAATGCGTCGCAGAACCATCTGGAGAACTGTGAATTTATCGCCGGGGATGTGCTGAAAGTCATCGATGAAATTCAGGAAAAACCGGATGTTATCGTGCTGGACCCTCCGAGAGAAGGAGTGCATCCCAAGGCACTGAAAAAGATTCTGGAGTATGGTGTGGAGCAGATCTTGTACATTTCCTGCAAGCCTACCAGCCTCGCTAGAGATATGGAGATGTTTCTGGAACATGGGTACGCGCCGGAGCGGGCGGAGTGTGTGGATATGTTTCCGTGGACCAGGGGAGTGGAGACGGTTGTAATGCTTTCGCGTAAGTAATAGAGCGTGTGATTAATGTAAAAGTGGAGTTTGGTAAGGGTGGGCAAAGTGCCTTTAGATACAAGGTTGTATAAAAAGGTGTGCAGAAAATATTTATATGTATATCCGAGGTGCATTAAATTTTATATTGAAGCGTATTGGGAATTGTGGGAAGATGAAAACAAATGACTATTTGGTAGAATATATCTAAGAGAAGTAACAGTTACAATGCTTGAGAAAGTTTGTGATAATATTACAGGAGGAGCAATGGGAAAAATAATTAAGGATACAATTCATGCGAATGGGATAGATATTGGTATTTATACACAGGATTTTGAAAATGAATTTATTTCATTGACGGATATTGCCCGATATAAGAGCGATGATCCAACGGCGGTTATTCAAAACTGGATGAGAAATCGGGATGTTATAGAATTTCTGGGATTATGGGAAAGACTTCATAATCCAGATTTTAAACCCCTCGAATTCGAGGGGTTTAAAAAGCAGGCCGGAGCGAATGCTTTTACAATGTCGCCAAAGAAGTGGCTAGAAACAACGAATGCCATTGGCATTGTTTCAAAAGCGGGACGTTATGGCGGAACATATGCTCATAGTGATATTGCTATGTCTTTCGCAA
Source organism: Eubacteriaceae bacterium (assembly GCA_910575665.1). Taxonomy (GTDB): domain Bacteria; phylum Bacillota; class Clostridia; order Lachnospirales; family Lachnospiraceae; genus Eubacterium_F. Next base: position 11,680 of record CAJTFB010000020.1, on the reverse strand, counting down.
CTTGGATTTCGCCTGAGTTTCAGTTATATATTATGAAGGATTACAGAAGATTAAAGACAGATGAAAACAGTAGATTGTCTTTGAACTGGAATTTGAACAGAGAAATTTCTAAGTTGAATTACAGGATACATACAAATGCCATTAAGGATAGTTTGATACCGTCAGAATTAACCCCTGCACAGGTATCTTATACATACGCCAGTGAAGCAGATATGTTGAATGTAGTCTTGTTTGGAAAAACAGCTAAGCAATGGAAAGATGAAAATCCAGAAGTTAAAGGAAATATGCGGGATGTGGCAACACTGAACCAGTTATTAGTGCTTGCGAATCTGGAAAGTTATAATGCTGTTTTGATTAATCAGGGAAAGAAACAGAAAGAGAGAATGGAGTTGCTTCGGCAGTTAGCGGTACAGCAGTTGCAGACTTTGGAAACAGTAAGCGTGAATAATTTGCCGAAATTATGAGTGGATTTACAGAAAAGTTAAAAAGCTAAAAGATTTTTTAGAAGACGGTTTATATGAAAATGAGGTGGAAAATTGAGGAAAGACATAAAAGCGCCTAATAGTTATTTTACGGGAAATATAGGAGAATTATCAACGAATTTAATATATCAAAGAAATCATATTGTATGTACTTCATTGGGGAAGTCGGATTTTGGAGAAGATTTGTTTTGTGATATTTTTTCTGGATCTAAGGATTGCAATACATATAGGGATATATTAGAAGGACAAAAAAAGGATTGTCAGTATCATTGTCAACTGGTCTATTAAAATTATGGAAACATAGTTATTACCCTGTTGTGCTTATTGTTTGGGAATGTTCAAAAAACATTGGTTACTGGTGTTTTCCTACAGAAGAAACTGATATAGAAAAACCAGAAAATGATACCGTGAGTGTTTCTGTGAAATACACTCATGTTTTTGACGATGAGGGAGTTCAAAGGATTAAAAGTCAGGTTGAGTCCTATTATTTGACGAAAGTATATAAAATTCATAATTCTAAATATAAATGTAATATTTATCCAATATGGATGCCGCAATATAGAATTTTTACTTCAATGGAAATTTATAACAATTTTCCGATTCGAGAATCTGGCAATATGAAAGCTATATCGAGCTTACCTAATATGTTACCAGCTTATTTGGCCTCATATCATCATTGTGAACTTGGTGGATATATTACAGGTGTTGAATATATTGCTGATGCCCAGCCGATGGAACAATTTTGGGATGGAATTTATGAAGTTATTATACAGGTAAAGTCAGAGTTACAGAATAATGGATGGATTGCATTTATAATGAGCCCTGTCGAAATAATATCTGAATTAGATGAAAGAAGAATATCTAATTTGACAGAATGGACAAGTTTTTCTCGAATTGAAAATAGTATCATTACAGACTATCATTTTACATTTGATTTGGATGAGAGTTATATTTATAGTGAAAAAGTACGTTCATGGTCTGATGAACAGGAACTTTTTGTACATGATAGTGTTGACTTTGCAGTGGAAATCTTTTCTGCAGGTTTTTCTTTTTATACTAGGAAAACGGATATAGAATTAGTATCAGCTATGAGAAATAAATCTTTTTGCATTATAGACATTTCTCAATGTTCCATTAAAGAAGTTGAGCTAATTGCAGAATGGTGTAGAGAAAGAGATTATAGATTTGTTGAACTTAGTAATGATAAAAATAAAATTGCAATTACACATAAACTATTTGATATAACAAATGTAGGAACTTTTTTACCTGGGGTTGTTACATGGAAAGACTGGGATGAGTTAGAATTTGAAACAGAGGAATTTTTAGAACAAGTTCCATTTGGAAATCCATTAGAACCAAAAGAAAAGGAAATGATTTTTGATAAATATTTACAAAAGGAAAAATATTTTGATTTGAGTTCATTACAATATTCGCAGACATTGAATGGTGAAGCGTTGAATCATGGTAATAGAAATATAAAATTTGTTACATATGTTGTCACATTTGATGAAGAAGAGTGTGGAATATATTTTGAAGAAGTTCGAAAAAAATTAAAGGAGAAGTTAAACTATTTTGAACTATATTATGAGATATATGAAGATATGTCAAATATAATATTGGAGATTTGTCCAGAGATACATCAATCTACAAAGCGATTAGTGAGTTTGGTAGAAAAGATATATCATGAACTTGTTGTAAATATCAGAAAGCATAGTAGTCGCCAAGAAAATATGGGATATTATATTAAATACTGCTTGGATAGATGGATTCCTGAAAAACTTGTGGGAAAGGGGTAATACCGTTGAGACGGTATGTTTATTGTCCAAACTTCATGCAGACCAACATATCGAGGTTGAGCTTCAGATGGACGAGCTTGATTTGACGGCTGCGGAGAGTAAAGCCACCTATGAGGAAATCAAGGATTATGTGTTGGAGCATACGGGATTGAAAGTCAGCAGTTTGTATATCGCACAGATAAAACAGAAATGTGGTATTATTGAGAGGGCAAATTATAATCTGCCGAAATCGGAAAATTCCAGACAGCCGAAATGCCCGCCAGAGAAAGAAATGGCTATAAGGGAAGCATTGGAACATTTTCGGATGATTTAATGATATCAATGGTAGGATGCTGTACGTTCGATTGTTATTTCAGAAATACAGAGACTATTTGAATTTGTATATAAGGCGATTGTGAGCGAAGAAAAATGGAAAGGATTTACGGCATGGGAAATAGGGAAAATAAAAACGCAAATAAACTTACAAAAGTAATATATTTTGATGAAAGTTCAGTCACTGACTATATTCAGATTATTGAAGGGGGACAACTTATCAAAACCACGGAATTATTAAGTGGAGATACAGATAGTGGAGAAGCTAAAGTAAGTGCGGAAGCATCTATTGGGATAAGTAGTTTATTTAAGAATTTAATTGGACTTGGAGCAAAAGCTCAAATGGAATCAAATTTAGAAACATCTTTTAAAAGCGAAGAATTAATAAAAACAATATTGCAGAATACAATTTTGACTGATTTTTTGGATATAGTTGAAAATGAAGAATCTCATATTGTGGTATTTGATGATATTAAAATAAAAGTGATAAAGGACTCTCTTAGTTATGTTATTATGATTGCTCCATATATGAAGATGTTTAAAGGAGAAGGTTTAAATCTCAATACAGATTTAGATTTAAGTATTGATATTGTTAATATGGACGACAGTATAAAACTTGCAAAAGGGTATTTTGAATTTGAAGGAATTGTTGAAAATGATTCTATAATACTCCGATTTAATATAGAGAGTTTTAAAAATAATTACAAAATATCGGATTTGCTAAAAATGGATTTGTCCATTTATGCAGTACCAGTAGGAAAGGTTGAGCGGAAAAATATTTCTATTGTTTCTGAAATAAATGCTGTTACTGCAGAAGAAGTTTCTTATGATAATCCAACATATGGTGAAGATGAAGAAGTTATTTCTAGGGATTTGTTAACGGTTTACGATGTACTTTTAGCAGGAGTGGCACAGCATGAATAATAAAATTTATGTTTTTATTGGTTCTAAAAAAGATTTTGAGAATTTTCTTGATGAGAAGATTACTGCGGATGAGGATATAACATATTTTATGGACTTGATAAAAGATTACAATGCAAATCTTCGTCAGCAACATGCATATTTGCATGGGATAATTGATGTAAAAAATCTCATTGTCCATGCAGATGACTATGCTTCGGTATTTGAACATGTGATTCAAAATTTTATTTCTATTGTGACAACTAATCATGATGTTGACACTACTTTTTTGCATAATCCGCCAAAGAGGATAATAGAATCTTTGCAAGCGTCGTATGCTGAAAATATTGAATATGAATATACAAAATATCGCAATATTGATAGAGATGTTTTAAAAGAAATATGGCGAAATATTAGTACATATATTATCGGGCAGGAAAAGGCAAAAAAATCGGTAGTTTCAAATCTGTTTCGGTTATGCAATCCATCACAGAAGAAACCCGTTGTTATTATGTTTCTGGGAGATTCTGGAATTGGAAAGACAGAAACAGCAAAAGTAATAAGTCGGGTTTTAGGAGGAAGATTGCTTAGGGTTCAGTTTTCTATGATGCAGACTATGGAAGGATATAATTATGTTTTTGGTTCAGAACATTCAAAGAGTAGTTTGGCAAAAGATTTAATGTCTCGTGAATCCAATGTTGTGCTTATAGATGAATTTGATAAGGTCAATCCTAATTTTTATAATGCTTTTTATCAAATGTTTGATGAAGGAGTATATATTGATACGAACTATGAAGTAGATTTAACTAGATGTATTATTATATGTACATCAAATTTTATGTCAGAAACAGAAGTAATTAAGAGCATGGGGATGCCGATTTTCTCACGCTTTGATGATACCATAATGTTTGAATATCTTTCAATTTCTGAAAAAGAAATTATTTTAGATAATATTTACAATTCTTACTTACAGAATTTTTCGGATGAGGAGAAACAGATAGTAGGAGACACTAATATATATCAGTGGCATAAAGAGAATTTGCATCGTTTTAAAAACGTAAGAATTATAAAAAGTAGAGTGGAAAAAGCCATAAATGATTTATTAGTTGATAAGATGATTATAGAATGATGATGAACGTGTTATTTTTGCTGTATAATGTTTATACCGTTGTAGGATAGAATATTATTATATTATGATAGAATATGATAAAAGTATAAAGGATGGTGATATATGAATGAGAGAAAAGAAAAACCATTTATATGTAGACAGCAAGAACGGAGTATTTTATTACATAGCCTTGTGGAACTGAAAAATCAGCTCATACAGCAGGGCAGATATACGGACTGCGTTGACGAGTTGATATTCAAGGTCGTAAACGCACCCGTCAAGAGAATGAAAATTGAATATGTCTAAGGCACATCATTATGAAGCCGCTTATTCTTATTGATTTTTAAGAGTAAGCGGTTTTTTTGTGTTCTGTCATTCTCTGCTACTCTTACATAGCCGCCTTGACAAAGTGGCTAAATTTATGCGAAAGGAGGACACACCTATGTCAAATTGCAAAGTAATCGCTCTGACGAACCAGAAAGGCGGTGTCGGCAAGACCACCACGGCGGTGAATCTGGGGGTCAGTCTGGCACAGCAGGGTAAAAAAGTCCTGCTGATTGATGCCGATGCACAGGCAAATTTAACGATGTCGCTTGGCTATGGCAGACCAGATGATTTGTCTGATACGCTCTCAAGCATCATGCAGGACGTGATAGACGATGAGCCTGCCAATGTCCAGAAAGCTATCCTGCACCATGATGAGGGCGTTGACCTGCTCCCATCCAACATTGAACTGTCGGGACTGGAAGTAAGGCTGATTAACGCCATAAGCCGTGAAAGCGTGCTGAAAACCTGCATCAATGAAGTAAAAAAGAATTACGATACTGTCCTTATTGACTGTATGCCGAGTTTGGGTATGCTCACAATCAATGCACTTGCGGCGGCTGACAGCGTGGTTATCCCGACACAACCCCATTATCTTTCTGCAAAGGGTTTAGAGCTGTTGCTTCGCTCCGTGTCTAAAGTCAAGCGGCAAATCAATCCCCATCTGCGGATTGACGGTATCTTAATGACGATGGTAATGCCACGCACGAACATCTCTAAAGAGATTACCGCAACGGTAAAGAGTGCCTACGGGCAGAGGATTAAAGTTTTTGATGCCCAGATACCCCATTCCATCCGTGCGGTAGAAGCCACCGCAGAGGGAAAGAGCATTTTTGCCTACGACAAAGGCGGCAAAGTAGCCGCAGCCTATGAACAGTTTGCAAAGGAGGTGGCAGAGATTGGCGAGAAACAAAAGAACAGAAATCGAGCTGACCGCATACGATGACCTCTTTGAAACAGACGAGAGCCGAGCAGAAGCGAATCTAAGCAAGATAAGGGAGATACCCATTTCCGAGATTGACGAGTTCCCAGACCAAAACAATGCTCCACGACAAGGTTCATAGCTTCCGGGTCGCCCTTTGTTGCGGCTATGATTACCGGGTATGGCAACAAGCCGCGTTCGTCGTTATCGGTGTTACCAATCTGTGCAGTCATAGGCGCGTTCCTCCAAATAGCGTTTTAACAGCTCGATAGAGCTTGTCCGGCGGTACTGTACGGTTGTCCTTGATATGTTGCAGAACTTCGCAATTTCCCGTTCGCTCATATCAAAGAAATAGTACAGCAATACCGCTTCGCGTTTTTCTTCCGGCAAACTGTGCAGGGCTTCGGCAAGCAGCTTCGCGGTAATTTCCTTGCCGCCGACAACGAAAGACTGTTCCGCTTCATCATCTGCAAAATACTGGTCGCAAACGTAGAGTTGATTTTCTTCCTGTGGCGATAAATCGGAAAAAGTAACTTTTTTAGTTGTGTTACGTTGATTAGAGTTTCTTGTTTACACTTTGGACAAAATAACGGGAAATTCTTTAATTCTGTATCTTCCCTTACTTTGATACGAGTTTTACCTTTGCACACGGGGCATAGTAGCCATTCTACGTTTTCCATAGCTACCCCTCACTTCCTGTACGGTTTATCAGCCTTTTACTTTCCCAAACCTTGCTTTTGAAATAGAGCAAACCAACGATTGCGGGTAAAAGTGGGGAAACAGCTTGCCCGATATATATGCCGGGAAATCCCATATTTACTGTGAAAGCTAACAGCCAGCTTACAGGAAGCCGGACGATTACTGCGTCTAAAAGTGCATTTGTCATAGCAACATTAGCAGAGCCAATTCCAATAGCAAAAGAGTCAAATGTATACATGACCGCATAAACCAAGCTGTTCATTCCACAACATATTCTTAAATATCGTATTCCGTCCTCAATCACTTCCGGGTTTGCCGGGTTAAACAGCATTATGATTTGTCTTGCAAATATTTGAACAAATATTATTACGATTAGCGTCATCATAATATTTAGGCGCAGTCCTGTTTTTGTTGTATTCTTAACACGTTCTACATTATTTGCGCCTATATTCTGCCCTACCATAGCTGTTACGGCTTGACCGATTGCCCAACAGGGCATACCTGCAAATGTATTGACTTTTAGACCAACGCCAGATGCGGCAGCAACCGACACGCCAAAATAATTGAGCATTCCGGTAATCAAAAGATAAGAAATGTTGACAACCACCATTTGAATAGCCGTAGGCAATCCGACTTTCAAAATAACTACCAACTTTTCCCGTTTAATCGCAAAGTGCCGTGCCTTAAAATCAAAGACAAAGTTGTTTCTTTTCAAGTGAATGATTGAAATCAAAAGGGAAGCTCCCTGTGAGAAAATGGTAGCATATGCAGCCCCTTTTGTTCCCATACCCAAAACACCAACTAAAGTTATGTCCAACACAATGTTTACGACCGTTGCTATTGCTATAAAATAGAGTGGACTTTTGGAATCCCCAAAACCTTTCATAATAGAGCAAACAGCATTATAACCAAACACAAATACCGTGCCATAGCAGATGATTTCCATGTACTCGCAAGCGTCCTGCATGGAAACTGCGGGCACATTTAGTAACCTGAAAAGAGGTTTATATACAAGCAATCCTAAAACTGTAACGATAAGCGAAGCAATTAAAGATATTGAAAATAGTGTTCCTACTGTTTCACTTTGTCCTTGTTCGTCATTAGCCCCTTTAAATTGAGCGACTAATACAGTGCCGCCCATTGTAACGCCGATACAAATTGAATTGATGATAAAACTTATCATAGACGCATTACTGATTGCGGCAAGTCCCGTTTCTCCTACAATTCTACCAACAACCAACATATCGACAATACTGTAAAAGGCTTGTAATAGATTAGCAAACAGCAAAGGAAGTGCAAATATGATTAGCTTTTTTGATACACTTCCTGTGGTTAAATCTTGTTCTTCTTTCATTAGACAATTTCCTTTCTTAACGCAAAAAAGCAGAGGGTAAGCACGATCATGTGCGCCCTCTGCTTATAAATCGTAGTCGTTATAAACAAAAGGTCGCAGACAAAACATTGTCTACGACCCGATTAGCATAATAAGATTATCTATGAAAAAGCATAAGAACAAATCCAAAACTACTTATCTGTTTTGGAATACGCCTTTTCATAAAATGTTTTCATATTAGGCTCCGCACAATGTTTTGTAATATACAGTTGTTCGGAGCCACGTCCAATACAAAATTTTCCGTATAACTTCATTGTGCTCACCCTTTCATTTAATTTTACAGCCTTATTATAAACAATCAAGATTATGATGTCAATATCTCACCACGAAAGTTTACAAAGAAAGGTATATATGCTCTATTGCTGTCAATACTGTGATATGTGTAATCATATCCAAGATAGAAAGGTGAACGGTAAAATGTAATAGGGTGAAAAATATGAAGCAGGATAAAGTGAAGTATGATTTTAAGGCTTTCGGGCAAGCCATTAAAGAAGCAAGAAAGGCAAAGGGCATATCGCGCAACCAGTTAGCAGACAAGCTGAACATTGCGCCGCGCTATATCGCGTCCATTGAGAACAGCGGGCAGCACCTAAGCCTACAAATCTTTTATGAACTTGTCACCTTTTTAGATGTATCGGTAGACCAATTCTTTTTCCCAAATGTGGATGTGCTGCTATGGGGAGCGTCGCAAATAGCGGCGTTTTTCTTTTGCAAAAATCCGTCAAATCAGAGGTTCCCGGTGTTGTAGGTAGTGAGAAGAAAGTTTCTTAGCAAGCATAGGAAAAGAGTACCCTTTTCCGTATTTCTGCCCGCCCGGTCGGTCAGAAATGGCTTGTTGGGAAGTGTCCCAAACCCTCTATGAGAACGGAAAGGAGCGAAAACCCATGAACGGACGCAAAAGGACAATACAGGTCAAATTCTATGTGACAGAGGAAGAAAGGAAACTGATTGAGGAAAAAATGAAGCTCGTCCCCACAAGCAATGATTTTTGCAAGCTGTTCTCTGGTTACGCCTTGGGCTTTACGGGCTTTTTTGATTGCCAGTCCTAGCGGTCTGAAATCAAAGTCAAAATCATTGTTCCTTTTGTCCATAAGTTCCACCACCTGTACTCTGAATTTTTACCTTTTTATTTTACAGAGATGTGGTATCCTATAAAACGATGTGAAATCTCTGGTAATAAGAGATTTAATCTCCTATTATCGGAGGTAAGAAATCTTATTTGCACATTTGATTTTGAATATATAGCGGCTATAATAGGTAAGAGAAAAGATTTTATGTGTAACTCCACCGAAACTCCACAATTATGTGTTACCCTTTTTATGGAGGTGTTTCTATTGTCAAAGACGATTTTAATTATAGAGGACGAGCAGGCTATCCAGAACATTATTAAGGCATTTTTGGAAGATGCAGGATATAAGACAATATTGGCAGAAGACGGCATGGACGGTATCGAAAAATTTCAGACATATCATCCAGATTTAGTGCTGCTTGACTTAATGCTGCCGAAGATGGACGGTTTTGCTGTCTGCGAGCAGATACGGAAAGAAAGCGACACGCCTATCATTATGTTGACCGCATTGGATGATGAGGACAGCCAGATGAAAGGCTTTGATTTGGTGGCAGATGACTATATCACAAAGCCCTTTTCCATGCCGCTTGTTGTGCGGAGAATTGAAGCAGTCCTAAGAAGAACAGACAGAAAAAATGAAACATCTACGGTTATCCACTATAAAGATATTTGCCTAAATGCAGAAAGCTACGAGGTATCTGTTGGAGAAACAGGCATAACGCTTACTGCCCGTGAGTTTGCAATTCTAAAATTGTTTCTGGAAAATCAAGGGCGTGTATTTACACGGGATAATCTGCTGAACAGTATATGGGGATATGATTATTTTGGCGATGAAAAGATTGTAAATACCCATATCAAAAATATCCGCAGGAAATTAGGCGTGGATTACATAGAAACCATAAGAGGGGTGGGATATAAAATTGAGAAAGAAAATTAAAGAAAGTATCGGGGCAAAGACATTTTTGACTATGTTCCTATTGCTGACCGTATGTTGCATCCTTATTTATGGAATGGTCATGGTCTTTCTTCCGAAAAATTATCAAGTGGAGCTTCAAAACCAGTTTACGACGGATTTATATAAGCTGACCGAAAGTCTTGAAAAAAGCGGATGGGAAGATATATCGCAGGATATCCTCGCATTTTCTATACGGAACAATGCGTTTGTGCGAATTGAGGACGAAGCGGGAAATGAAATGATTGCCGTTAATATTAGCAACGACGAAAAAAAGAATAATGCTGCCAAGACATTGAGCAGTTCTGGCAGTTTCACATATAAAGGAAAAAACTACCGCCTGCTTGCAACGGCGAGCCTTATTGCGGTAGCACAATCCTATGATATTCTGGTAAAGCTTATCCCGTTTATCGCAGGAATGATATTGATGATTTCCGTTATTGCCGCATATGTCTGCTCCCGTTATTTTTCAAAGCCGTTGATTGATATATGCGGCGTGGCAAAACGGATGACACGGCTTGACATGACTTGGAAATGCGATGAATCCAGAAGTGATGAAATCGGGCAGCTTGCGGGAAGTCTGAATGAAATGTCCGCACAGCTCTCGCAAGCCCTTGAAAGTCTGCAAAGTGCCAACGAACAGTTACAGTCGGATATTGAAAAGCAACGCAGGCAGGAAAGACAACGGATAGATTTTTTTACTTCCGTTTCCCATGAACTGAAAACGCCGATTACTATTATCAAAGGTGAATTAGAGGGCATGATATATAAGGTTGGCGAGTATAAAGACAGGGATGCTTATCTGAAACACGCCTTAAAGACTGCCACAGATATGGAAATACTCGTAAAGGATATTCTTTCTGCGGCGAGAATGGGAGGTTCAGATTTTCAGCTTTTGCGTGAAAAAGTGGATATGACCCGTCTGGTAGAGAGGTGTTGCAGAAAGGTCAAGGGCATTGCCGAAGATAAGAAAATGAAGATGCTCTCCCACCTACAGCAAAATGTTTTTTATCATGGTGACGAGCGGCTTTTACAGCAGGCTGTTTCCAATATTATAAATAATGCGGTCATCTATTCTCCAGAGCAGGCAGAGGTAGAGGTAGAATTATCGGATGCCATGCTGACCGTCCATAATACGGGCGTCCACATTAAGGATGAAGATTTGGAACAGCTATTTATTCCCTTTTTTCGTGTAGATAAATCACGCAACCGCAATACGGGAGGGAGCGGCTTAGGTCTGTATATTGTCAAGACGATTTTCGACCACCACCGCATTTCATACAAACTGGAAAACACAGAAAAAGGGGTGAAGTTTACAGTCGGTTTCTAAAACAAATCAACATAATTGTAAGGCAGATTGGCAATGATGCCGTCTGCCTTTTTCTTTGCACTAAAACGGCAACTCCACCTAAAATACTTCTCAACTCCACCCAGACTCCACCTTTTTTTCGTATTCTTATGATGCTTCAGATAAGAAAAGGGGCGGCAAAGGAGGTGAAAAGGCAGGTAGTATAAAAAAGAATTAGTCTTACTGAAAAACGAGATGAATAAAAGTCCTGCGGGAGTACTTATATGAGACAGTGGACCTATGTCAATACTTTGGACAAAAAAAGTCGAAAGATGAGGCTGTAAAAAATCTTGTGTCTATGGATTTTAGACTTTCCTGATAAGAATTAGATATGTAAGAGGTTTTTGTCGGTTTTATGTTTTTGGGACTGTCGAA
>CAJTFB010000019.1 GCA_910575665.1 Eubacteriaceae bacterium | reverse complement strand
ATTCGGTTTTGCGTAAAACATATCGAAGGTCTGTTAAAGTTACCCTTTTTTCTGAAAAACATATCAAAATCTTTTTCAAAAAGTTCTTGACATATCACCAGAATGCTTCCTGGTGACACCATAACTCTAAATATATAAAAACCTGATATGTTCATACTGTACTTTCTGCCGCATCTTTCATACCTCCTTCCTGGTGACATCATAACTCTAAATACATAAAAACCTGATATGTTCATACTGTACTGCCTGCCTCATATACGACTGATACTGCTTATCTGTAAGATTTAGCTGCTTTTTGATACATTTCGTCCCGATATCCTGCATTTTCATTTCAATAATCCTTCTCTGGATCTTGGAAAGGCTCCTCAAATAATCCTGGATCTTTTGATCCATAAAATCCATGTTTTTATCCAAAACTTCCTTCTCAATATTGATATCTGAAGGGATCATATCTGCCAAAGTACAATGCTCTTCATCACCAACGGGCAGATCGATGGGTACAGACAAGCGATCTGTCCTTCTCTTATATCTGTTTCTTCTTGTAATCTCTGTCTTTATTTTATTGGTAAGACAAGAATATAAAAAACCATCAAAGGACTGATCTTCATCATATCTTCTTATAGCATCTGCAAATACTTCATTGGCAAGAGAATAAAAATCATCAACATCCTTATCATACAAACCTCCAAATCGGAGAAGTATTTTATCCACGATTTCATGAAGTTTCCGCGCATTATTTTTATAATACAACGTTAATATTTCTTCCATTTCACACCTCCTAAGTGATTCGTTCTTTGCAAAAACCATTATAGAACAAACGTTCTGTGATGTCAATACATTTTCGAACATTTGTTTTGATTATACAAACACACAAAATGGGTGTACTGGAAAAATAATTGGAGAAATAACAAGTGTACTACACTGTATCACTCACATTTCGCCAAATGAATGATACAGTACACCAGCAGTACAAAACGAAAGGAGACGATGAATATGATCACAAATCACTCTGTCTTTGGAGGAAACATAGAAATAGAGGATTTTAATACTTCCTATCCAAACAAAAGGAGAATACAGAATCAGATGGAGGCAGTCCATTTACAGCAAACATTGGAAAAAAGAAAACAAAAGATTGAAAAGGAGAAAAAATACAAACGTATGAATCTGGAAGAATTAAAAAAAATGCGGGTGATATCAAATACAGACTGTCGCCCAGCAGAACATCTCACCGATGAAACATGGCAAAAAGAATTTGAAATTCGTAAGTTATTTATCACACCTTATGACAAAAAAGTACAAAAACTCGGAGGCAGATTTTCAAAAGAATCGGCTAGAGGAACGGCTGAGAACTGTCGTACATACGATGGCTGTACAAACTGGCAGTCCTACTGTACCTTTATCAACGATATTCTGCGAAACATCCGTGCTGGACAAGTGGATTATTGCTACTACATCTATCAGATCATGGATCTGGCAAAATTACATTTTCACGATTTAAAAACTAAATATTGCGACGGATATTGGGAAGTCTGGTTAGACTCTTCCAAGCTTCATAAGGAAGGAGGATTTATCGATGAGTGAATACGGCATTCGTATCAAAAATATAGAAGCCAGTACCCTGCTGGAATACAACAGAGGCTTGCGCAGCCACTATGAGGTAACCAATGCGATGTTTACCAATAGTCTGTTTTGCGATTATTTAAAAGTAAATGGACTGAAACTTTTAAAAGATGAATCCACACGGGATATCATCTGCCTTGAATTTAACTTTGGCACAAGATCCTATGAACAGGAGATGGAACATCTGAAAAAAACAGCCAAAAAGGCACGATTGGAATATAAGGAGGCAAAATCTCGGAACAATCAAAAGGAAATGGATAAAAAAATGACAAAGCGCAGGAGGATCATGGAATGCATCGCCTTTGCCCGCGAAAACAAAGACAGATACGAGAAGCTTTCTAAAGAAGAAATCAGAAGACTACTGTACAACAATGGCGTTGATGTAGAATATGTTTCACGAAAACGGGATGGATCCATAAAAAAGCGTGAAGTGATTCACTATCAAATGCTCTACCGCAGCACAGGAAAGGCAAAAAAGGGATCTTGCATGTTTATAAGGGACAAATTGCATAAAAAAGCACAACGTTTTCTCTATATGGGAATCAAATGCCCTGAAAACAACGCACAAATTCTTGAGCTCAGCGCCTATGCTCCCCTAGTATCCAGCACCATTGTAGATCGAATCAGGATAAATCCCAGAAACATTCTGATCCTGGAAGACATTGATAAGTCTTTTATTACAAATGTGATCAGCATCGAAACGGATCAGGACAAGCACTGCCATGCCAGACGCATCGATCACTATGAGTTGAAAAACACCTTATTCGATGGCCAGGCATTGATCGACAGCAGTATTTTTCCTGATTGGGCAGATGGTTACATTCTACTAAGACACCATTTTTGCAAGATGGCTGCCTTTTGCAGCAACATCCAAACATTTTTTCAGGATTATTTTGGCGAGCACTACCCCGATGCCACGGTAAAAGATATGTTTGGCAGGGAGCATTTTGTAAAAGACATCCAAGTCATCACCACCAATCATTCCATGAAGTGGTTAAAGTTCAATAAGTCCTATGATGATTGGTGTAAAAAAGTAAATGAAAACCATAATCTGTTTGGAATTGTAAAAACGGCACACAAAAGTAAACTGGGAGATGTACAGAAAATGAGCTATCAGATGGTCAATTCCCTGGACGAAAGCATCATGGAAAATGTGGTTAGGGAAAGCGTCGCCTATGTAGAACGATTAAAACAGGACGATGACTTTTTCCTAGAATACCTCCGAAAAAACAGCAATTTTTCCAATGACCACGAAGCATTGGTCGCCCTAAGTAGACAAAACAGGGAATTTACAAGAAGCGAATATTTCAGAGAGCGCAGAAAAACGATCATAAAAACCTATGTCAGAAATATGAAAACAGGGAAGCTCATCCAGAATGCAGAAAATCTTGTTATCGTGGGCTCTCCATATGCCATGTTGTTGTATGGCGCCACAGGAAATAAGGACAGCGTCGACGATGACGATACCTTTCAGACAGAAACGGGCACAATCCAGTGTTATACGGAACGGTTTGAGGTGGATCGCCACCTAGCGTTTTTTCGAAGTCCCTTCAATTCAAAAAACAATTTGACCTATTTACATAATACCTGTCATGAAAAACTAAAAAAATATTTTCGATTTGGGAAACTCATCCTGGCTGTCAATATGATTGGTACCGATTTTCAGGACAGAAACAACGGCTCAGATCAGGATTCTGACAGCGGTTACTGCACCGATCAGGCAGATATCGTAGAACATGCGAGAAAATGTTATGCTGACCATCCAACCATCGTCAATAACATTCCAAAGGAAAAAAATGTATATCGGAACACTATGGATGATTTTGCAATGCTCGACAACCGCCTGGCAAACTGCCAGAGAGATATTGGGGAGTCGAGTAATCTCGCTCAGATCGCCCAGACCTATGCCTGCAATTTCAGTGATCCAAAATACACGGACTATGTTTGTATCCTGTCGGTGCTGGCGCAAGTCGCCATCGACAACGCCAAACGTTGCTTTGACATACAGCTCACAGATGAAATCCAGCGGATCAAAAAAGATATGGAAATACAAAAACATAAATATCCAAACTTCTGGAAACTGATTCACCCCAATATAAACTCTGAGAAAATCAATCCCAGACTGCACTGCCCCATGAACTGCCTGTACGATCTCAGATTAAACCGTTTTCGCAACACTGCTGCCACCCTTCCCATGTCCTATTTTTACAAAAAATTCAAACTGGAAAAAGACCGTAGGAAGTCGAAAAAAGTAGAGGATCTGATCGCCAACTACTCTCTCCACCTATATCAATACAATACAAGTGGTGAAAATATCTCCGACCGCTGCGATGATTACTTATTATTAAGAAAAGATTTTGAAGACATGGTCTCCAGTATCCGCAAAGTATATTTATCGGATTCCTACATTGGTCTTATGTCCTGGCTGATTGACCGAGCCTTTCTCATAACTTGCAATGTAAACCGGAATAGACAATTAAGAAAGCAGTTAGATATGAACAGATCCCTCCTATTAAAAGTTTTATATCAGGTAAACAGTGGAAACTTGTTAAAGATTTTCTCAAATCATTGCTAATTTTGATGTTTTTTTGTACATTCAACGCCAAGATCATACCGAAAGCACCCGAAAATATGTTCTGTTTATCAAATTGTTACGTGCTCTATGAAGGGAAAAGAAGAGCTCTCGTTCCCCCTCTTGTACAACCAAATAGGAAAGGCTGGTGATTGCGACGCAGAAAAACGATGAATTAAAAATATACCGGGGGCAGGATTATATTGTATCAAAACACATGATAATCCATCAGGCGACACTGGAAGAAATTTGCGAATACGGAGAACAGGATTACTATTCAATGGTCTATCAACTGACTGCGACGCCGCAATCTATGAAATACCAGTTGTGGAAAATGGGAGTTGACTACACATCCATCACTCCTTTTGAACTGTTTTACAGTATCCTGTACCAATTATATCCACAGGAAAAGACTTCTATCCTGTTTGGCAGTCTGGATCTCACCCGGTTTCAGATCATGCAGCATAAAGAAAATGAGTCTGTGTTCTTATATCAGGAAATGGAAAACCAGCCTGTTATCATAGACGAATTTACCTATGATATGATGATGGATTATCTATGCCAGGTCCATATGATACAGAGAGATGAAAAAAAACCTGCCAACGAGACCACAAAAATGATCCTGATTGAAGATGCAAGAGATGATTATGAAAAAAATAAAAACAAAGAATACCATTCACAATTAAAAAATATGATTTCTGCCATGGTGAATTGTGAAGGTTTCAAATATAACCACTCCGAGGTTTGGAATATGAAAATTAATGCATTTATGGACTCTGTTAGACGAGTCTCAAAAATAAAAAATGCAAATTTACTATTGCAGAGTGGATATTCCGGATTCGGAATTAACCTCAAAGAAATATCAAACAAACAATTAGACTGGCTTGGAGAACTGGAATAAGGTTTTTCACGCTCGCCTAAAAATATATAAATTTAAAGGAGGAACTATCTATGTCTTTTAATCCAAATGAACTTATTCTTGAAAAAATCAGAGCCGTTGAGGAGTACGATCCTTCTACGAAAGAACTGACAGGCCGTTACACTCAGATCGAGGAGCCAAGTCTGAAAACATCCGCAGAGGGCACACAGGTGACCGATGCTATGGGTTCCGAGATCGTAACCTTCTACAATTCCCAGACTGGTACATTCAGCTTTACCAACAGTCTCTTCTCTCTTGACCTCGCCGCTTCACAGCTGGGCTCAGAAAAGACAGCTGGAACTGCCGATGAAAAGCTTAAAGTTCCTGTGTCGGAGACACCGGATATTGAAGCCGATGGTACCGTTAAACTGAAGTATGTCCCAGCTGGGCCAAAAGGCGCAGAGATCAAGTCCGTCAGAGTTATCAACGATAACAATACCTTTGGTGAAAAATACGAAGTATCTGCCACTGCCGAAGACGGAAAATTCACATTGGATGCAGCAAATAAAACCATTACTCTTCCTGCCGGTGTGACAGGGCGCGCCTTCGTTCAGTATGAGAGAGAAAGTGAAAATGCGGTGCAGATCACAAAGAAAACCGATGGAGTGCCGGAAGTCAAATCTCTTCTGATCCACGCGATCTTCCATGATCCCTGCGACACCAACCTGGTATACGCCGGTGTCATCTCTGTTCCACGAGCTCAGATCAATCCGGAATCTGTGGAGATCAGTCTCTCTTCTGAGGGCAAGCATGCCGCTGAGTACAAACTCCAGAAATCTTACTGCGACAGCAAAGCACGTCTGTTTGACATCATTGTAGCAGAAGAATAATCCCATCATGGCGGTTTGAAATACAACCGCCATTTTTTTCGAGGTGACAAAACTTATGAGTAATAAAAAAATAAATGCCCACTGCGCCATCTGCGGCGCCGGTTATCATATATGCAATACGTGCCAGCAGCAGAAATCATTCAAGTCCTGGCGTGTGGTCACGGATACGGTGGAACATTACAAAATCTATATGGCTGTCCATGGATATACTCTGTCACAAGATAAGGAAACGGCAAAGAGGGAATTGGAAAAATGTGATCTGTCCGGTCTGGAAGACTTCAATCCGCCGATAAGGGCAGTGATTCAGGAGATCTTATCAGAGGAAGACGACGACATTCGGATACCTTCACAAAAGGAGTCGTGATACTATGAGTGAAATCTTACAAATGCTGCCAGTCCTTGCCGTTGCCGTGGGAATCCATATTGCCACAGGCATGTATTACAACATCGGCACGCAGAAGATCCATTTTAACCTAACTACCCTGATCACCGGAATCGCAAAAGCATTGACCGTCGCGATGACATTTATCGGTTCTGCCTTCTGTTTTGAAGCGGCAGATCTGTCTTCCATCGGTATAACCCCATCCTTTGCGATGACCTCGGCCATTCTATTATATGTAGGTAAAGCCCTGGGATCTCTGGGAAAAATCCTGGGCATCGAAACAAAATAAAAGTCAAACGAGGCGATATATATGGATATATTCAATAACTTATCTCACATAGACTTCTCTCTCTTCCTACTTTCTGCTTTTATCATTATTTCCAGTATCATATTCGCCTGCGAAATCATAGAAAAATTTTCCAAACTCATCGGACGCCCTGTCAAATGGATCCAAAACAATGAAAAGGATCATCTCCTACTCACTGAAAATACACAGGAATTGAACGAATTAAAAAGGGATGTAAAAAAACTGACAGAAATGTTTATCGACAAACAGATCGATGATATGCGATACGAAATACTCCATTTTGCCTCCGCCCTGTCAGGCGGAGGTGAATTTAGCAAGGAACCCTTTGATCACATTCTCAAAACTTATCAGAAATATGAAAAGATATTAGAAGAAAACAACATGACCAACGGACAGGTACAAATGAGTATGGAAGTCATCAACGACATTTACAAAGAAAAATTAAAAAACGGATTTAATCGAGGTGATACACAATGAAAATAGCATTAACCGTCGGCCACTCCAGATTAAAAAACGGCTGTTATACAAGTGCAGATGGAAAAAAATATGGCGGCTGCAACGAATATAGATGGTGCAGGGCATTTTCCAAACAGGTAAAAACTGAACTGACAAAAAAGGGCCACAAGGTAGACAGAATCCTATGTCCAGAAAAAAAGTTTATCTCCAGTTCAGAAGAAAAAAATTACAAATTAAACCGGATCAACAAGGACATTTACGACCTTGTGATTGAGCTTCACTTAAATGCAGCCAGTCCTGCCGCTGAGGGCACGGAAGTTCTATATAAATCAACCACAGGCAAAAAGTATGCCGCTGCTGTCCAAAAGCAGCTGTCCTCTGTATTTAAGAATAGAGGAATTGTCCAGAGAGATAATCTCTATATATTAAATCAGACAAAACCTCCTGCCATTCTAATCGAAACCTTCTTCTGTACAAGCAAATCCGATTACAAGAAGGGAAAAGGGCTCGCAAACCGTAGAAAACTGGCAAAATTAATCGCCAACGGAATCCAAAAAACAAAATAAGGAGAATGATCTTATGGATATTACAGTGACACTTGGAGAAGTATTAAATCTCAATCAGACCCTGAAAGCTATCATTGATGATAATAAAGCAAAGGTAGATCCTCTGTTCAAATTTAAGCTGCTGGGGATCATGAAATCCGCAGAAACTCATGTAGCAAACTTTGAGACGATAAGGAATGAAAAAATCATGGAATATGGCAAAGAGGCTGAGGATGGCAGCATCCAGATCCCAAAAGAGGATAAAGATGCCATCAAACAGTTTAACGACAGTTTGATTCAGATCATCAACAGCCAGGTAACCGTAAATGTAGAACGTTTAAAGGTAACAGATGTATTCAATAAGGGAGTCAGCGCAGAGCACCTAATCGGATTGTATCCGATTATGGAAGAATAACTGCCCACCTCAACGAATTGTTTGTGTACGAAATAAAGCATAAGAAGGGAGATTTTTATGTTCAAATCTATGATGGAATATTTCAAACTAAAAAAGCTATACAAAGACTCGAAGAAAGTACTTATGGTCAATGCAGCAGAAGTGATCTCTTCGATCAAGAATATTACAGCCATCCTGGAACAACTGATGGAAGCAGAAAAAAAGGGATGAAAAAGGTGCGGCTGAAAAGCGCACACTTCTCAAGAATTGCCTTCGTCCATTCTTTTGCTCCGCGAATTAAGAGCTTTCCATCCAGAATCAACATCTGAAGCCGGTAACTGAGCCGGCTTCAGATGTTGTTTTTTAAGCTTTTTGGAATCATAACATTAATTTAGTAACAGAATAAGGAAGTCTTTTTATTTAATATATAAGTACAGAAACAGGGGTATAATCCATGTAACCGATATTTTAAATTTAAATGCCAGGCATAACCACAGACCAAGCAATTTCTTAAACACAAGGAAGGAGATGTTTTAATAATATGAGTGACCTTAAACTGGGAGTTGACGCACAGCTGACTTCCAAATCAGCTTTAAATTTACAAAAGCAATTAAAAAACATGAAAGATCTAAGCGTTAAGATAGGTATAGATACCTCTGAAATTTCTAAATCTACCAACAAAAATGGTATTGGTGAACGTACAACATTCCAGTGGTGAATGTACTGCGCCCACCCCTCTAAAGCTGCATAATAATGCCATGCAGCCAACGGACGGGAGCGTAGCCACTTAAAACAAACGGATACCTTTAATATAATTATAAAAACCGAATATGCTGGGAACCCTAAAGACTATATATAACCCAAAACGGAATCGGAAACGGTAAACGGCAATGGTGTCGAAAGACGGAAAAGAACATATATAGTATGCATATGGTGAGAGCCTACGTGTGATTTAAGATTTTATATTTACATAGACTTCTGGTCTTATCTATAAAAGGTAATTCCTATGAAATATTAAAAGAATGGGTGATCCATAGGTAGGCATAATTTTATGCTGAAAGCAGGGATAATGGCTAAGTTATTTTCAAATAATATGTCATGCCCTCAACGACTGACAAGGTTTGGCCGCATGCAGGCGTAATTGCATGTAGCTGTGATATACAGTCTGAACCTCACGAAAGTGAGCAATCATTAAAAATAATACATACCACAAACATAGAAAATACTTTTGAAGAGAGCTCACCTCAAATTTCCTGATATACAAAATTAAAATTTACAACCACAATTATTGCACTCCCATGTCTTTCCAATGTCATCTGCTCCAAAAATACCAAACAGACCAATCCTAGCGGCTTTCCATACTGATGATATCTTAGACAAATCCGTTGATTGACAAATTGGACATTGGGGTACATTTTTATTTGTATAATATTCTTGTCTAATTTGATTGTTATTACGCTCCACTTCTTTTGCATTTTTCAATTGCTGCAATTTTAATTGATATTCTATTGGATCTTCATCATGAAGTTTTATCATTGCTTGTATAAAAGATTCATCAGAAGAAATGCGTTTTAAATCTGAATATAATTCATTAACTGACCACTTATTAGAAAAGCACTTTGGACATTTTTCTAAGTTATCATCATCCACTGTCGTACCACATATATCACAAAATTTGCTCATAATACAAATCCCCCTTGTACTATTTTTGCCGTCAGAAGCGGTTTAATTTATTGTAGCATAATAGGCAGTACAATACAATAAAGAAAATAATAAATGGGATGGATTCTTATTAGACATTATAAAAATTGTTAAAAATAGAAAGAAAATTATCAGTGATGAATTAACGAGTTTATTTTCCGATTTTGGCAATAATGGAAGCGAATTTGTTAAAGTTAGAGATAAGATTCTTGAACGTGGTACATTTGATGAATGGTGCGAAAGCGTCAAAATTGCTTCTGATACAGAAAAAGAATTCCTCAGATCATGGGACGGAATAGGTGATGTGTCGAAATCATTTCAAAAATGGATGATAGATAACGGTAATGCCATCTCTACTTTTTCATCCTCTACTAAGAAAACAGTAAATGTACTTAAAGGTTTGTGTGCAAGTTTAGCTTCTATGGGAGCAGACATGATTATCACTATGGGGTTAAACGGAATCGTAACCTTTATTGACAACTATGCCAACCGTGTAAAATACGCACAGGAAGGGCTAGAAAATTTCAACAGCAATGTAACAGAATCTAAAAAAAACCTTGAAACACAAAAAAATTGGATTGAAGAACATGGAGAAAGATACGTAGAACTTTCTCGTGGAGTTGATAACTATGGGAAAAATGTCTCTTTGACCGCTGATGAAATGAGTGAATATAACTCTCTTACCAAAGATATTGAGAGTATGTTCCCTAATATGATATCAGGTTATAATGATCAAAATCAAGCAATCGTCAAAATGAAAGGAAGTGTTGATGAGCTAACCGAATCATATAAGACAAATGTTGAAGCAGCCTATTCAAGTACGCTAGCAAAATCTAGTAATGGTTTTAATGATTATAAAACAGCCATTTTACTTCCTAAAAATCGAAAAGAGCAAATAAGTGAAATAATATCCGGCAACACAAAATTAAAAGATGTAGTTGCGGTTGAAAGTCCATTTGTTAACGACGGTGAAAACGGTTTAATTAAAGATGTTAATGGATTTATTACTGGAATTGACACAGATATACTAGATGAAGAAACAATAAAACAACTTCAAGAGGAAACAAAAAATTCAGAAAAAACATTTGATCAGCTATCCTCTTCTTTACAGCAGAAAATTCGTGCAGCACTTACCACTGCCAATGCAACAATTAAATCTGAAACATCAAAAGTAAAACCAATACTGGAAGCATTTGTTTATGCGAATGGAGGAAAAGATTCTGGTTTTGATTCACTGGACGAAGAAGGAAAACAAGTAATCCGAAATGTAATATCATGTTTGGATGACAATTTCTACAAACAGTTTGATTCTGATACAGATATGGCATCTTATTTTTATTCTTATTTTATTGATCCATTAAAAGACGGGTTGGATAATACCGACCTTGCTGTAAAAATCAATACTCTCTTTTCCATTAATCAAAATGATTATGAAAGCTATCAGGATTATATCAATGCCGTAAATAGAATAATAAATCAGATCAAAGAACTCAAAGATGCAGAGGGAAATCCACTGTATTCTGAAGATCAGATAAATGGATTACAAAATCTTCTTGGTATTGGAAAAATAAACAATAATGGACAGTTGTCAGGAAGGGCTTTAATTGATACAATAAAGGGAAAGTATTCGGGAATAAATGGTGCAGATGATTATATTGAAACTTTAAATGAAGAAGAGCTCCGAGTGTTGTATGATCTAAAACCTGATGAAATTAAGGGGTTTGATGATTTAAAAAAGGCAATAACCGATTTAAATACCAAAGCAAAACAGGAGACAGAAAATAAGGTACAGTCAAAATCCTTTTTCCAGGTATGGGACTCCATCGGCACATCCGGTAATGAAGAGGCCGACAAGAAGGCTGAAGATTCCAAAGAAAAACTCCTGGAACTAGCAGAAACCAGAAAACTTACCGAAGAAGCATTTAAAGAATCTTATCTCGCAAATATTTTCACTGAAGCCGGTATTTCTATTGAAGAAGCAACCAAAAAAATCAATAATATGAAATCCTCTGCCGATCAGCTTGCGTCCCTGGAAACAGGTATTTCTTCCATATCTTCCATCCTTGGTGAAAAGGAAAAAAACTGGGAATCAAAAAAGGCACATAATAAAGGGATCGATCCTAAAACATTAGCCGGAATGCCAGAAGATATCAAGGCACAGACAAAGGAATATGAGAATTTCGTAAAAGTTTTAGGAACTGGTACATCCCAAATGGACGAATGCTATGATGCCGCCATTAAACTTGCAACCGCTTATGTAAAAGATAATAACTTTCTTGGTAACCTGACAGATGAATCCAAAGATTATTACATTTCCTTTTTTAAACAGTTAGGTATAGACAATGCTGAATCAATTATAAATGACACTATCACAGCAAACAAGGAAAAACAGAAATACAAGTCGGGAGCATTTGAAGCGGCAACAAAAGACCTTACGAAAAATACGAGTAATGAAAGCAAGGATTTTATTAAAACAGTCGAAGACGAGAAAGAGATGAGCAGCCTTGCGAAAACGGAACTTGCAGATTTAATCGCAAAAGAACGGATATTCAATTCAGCTACTCTAAGTACATCCGAAAAAGTAAACGAACTAAACAAACTTGCAGAAGCTTATTGGGGCGTTTCTGATGCCATTCAAATATCTTCTGCTATGGGAGCAGACCCAAGATATTACGACAATCCTAAAGATTACGACAATGCAGTTAAAGATCAATGGGATAAAACAGTCCGTAATAAATCCAATTTGGTCTTAGGTTTCAGTCAACGCTTATCACCCATAAATACAAACCCCAAAAAACAGGGAAAAAAACAAGATAAAGAACAGGATAAAAAGCTAGATAAAGAGCGAGATAAAGAGCGAGATAAACAACAACAAAATAAAAACAAATCCACTCAGCAGATTGACTGGATCAGCCGTGCTTTAGGTCGTCTTTCATCCAGACTCGACCTTGTAAAAGCTCAGTATGACAATCTCTTTAATAATAAAAAAGCAAAAAATTCTGAATCCTTACTGACACTACAAAACAAAAATCTTAATGAGCAGTATAAGCTCTTAAAAAAGACTGCGAAAGACCAGGGAAAAGCACAAAAAAGGTATAGTAATAAAGCAAAAAGTGTACAGATTTCTAATAATAAAAAAGAAGACAAGTCCCTGAAAAAAGCAGTCAGAGAAGGACGCATTAACGTCAAAAAAGGAAAAAAGAATAATCTAATCGCTAAATATGGTGAAGAGAAGGCAGGCAAAATACAAGAGTATCAGGATTGGTATGACAAAGCAAAGGAAGCTGAAAAAAATAAGATAAACGCCCAGACGGCAAGGCGCCAAAATCGTATTCAGAAATACCAGAACAAAGCAGACAATGCCGATAAAAAAAGGTCACTTGCACAGGCACGAAAAGAAAATGCCACAACAGCAAATGCCAAAAAAAATTACATAAAAAATGAAAAGAAATACATTAGATCTTCTTATAATAACCAAATTAAAGCTGCCCGGCGAGAAAAAGATACACTGAAAGTAAAACAGTTAAAGGCAGAAAAAAAGAAGGAGCTTCGAGATTCTAATATCGAAATACATCAGAACTTCGCTGATCAGCACCAGTCGGAACTAGACAGATTTTCTGCTGAAAAGGAGAATCTTAAAACAGCTAACGAAAAGAACGCTGTCATTGATCAAGAAAAAATTAGTACATCACAGCTGTATGACGAAAAAATTAAAATTGCAAAACTGGAAGGAAAAAAAAGTGAAATATTACAGTTACAGGCAGAAAAAACGAAAGCTCTACGAGATTACGATATAGAAAAGCACCAGAATTTCGCTGACCAGTATCAGTCAGAACTGGACAAATATTCTGCCGAAAAAGAAAATCTTAAAACAGCTGAAAAGAACGCTGTCATTGATCAAGAGAAAGCTATTACATCTCAGCTGTATGACGAAAAAATTGAGATTGCAAGACTGGCAGGAAACGAAAATGAAATGGCACAGCTTCAGGCAGAAAAAGCGAAAGAGCTACGAGATTTTGATATTGAAAAGCACCAGAATCTCAGTAACCAGTATCAAGCAGAACTGGACAGATATTCTGCCGAAAAAGAGAATCTTAAAACAGCCAATGAAAAGAACGCTGTCGTTGATCAAGAAAAAGCTATTACATCTCAGCTATATAGAGAAAAAATTGAGATTGCAAAACTGGAAGGAAACCAATCTGAAGAACTGCGGCTACAAGCAGAACTCTCTCAACGTCTTGTAGCACTTGAAAAAGAAAAATTTGATAATATTGTAGAGTATTACAAAAATCTACGTAAGATCAATGAATATCAGTCTAACAGCCTGAACAATTCGTTAGATGAACTGGAAGCCAGGGGATTAGTTGCCACAGGCAAACTTTATGGTTCCATGATGGCACTAAACGATGAGAAAAAGCAAAATATTCAAAAGGAACTCTCCGAGCTCAAACAACAACACGATAAAATCAAAAAGGATTCGCCGGAATGGTTTGATTCTCTTGACTCAATCCAGGCATGTGAAGATAGTCTTGCTGCCTGTATTCGTAACTCAATTGAACTTGGCAATGCAATCCGAAATATTGACTGGAAGATCTTTGAGAAATCCTCCTCACACATGAATCTTATGGCATCTGAGTTTGATCTTGGTATAAAACTCATGTCGAATAAAAAGATGATCGACGACAAAACAGGAAATTTCACCAAAGAAGGCATCGCTACAATTGGAGCATATTATTCTGAAATGCTTCTTTCGAAAGAAGATACAAATAATATGTGGAGTACGCTGGAAACTATGAAACGCCACATCGACAATAAGGATCCTGGATATACTGATCAGAAAGCAATTGATGAATATAATGAGAAATATCAGGAGTATATTGATCTTGTTGGCACGGAATATGACCTGCAGCAGCATATTATTGATATGATGAAAGACAAATATAAAGCAGATCTTGATCATCTGCAGGATATTATCAATAAAAGAAAAGAATTGCTGCAGACAGAAAAGGATTCTTATGATTTTCAGAAAAACATCGAAGAAAAAACCAAAAATATCGCTGTAATAACAAAACAGCTCACTGCTCTCACTGGTGATGATTCGGAGGAGGCAAAGACTAGAATTCAGCAACTACAGGTCAGCCTGGATGAAGCGAACAAAGATCTGCAGGAGACGGAATACCAGCAGTGGATCACTGACCAGCAGACCATGCTCGACAATCTTTATAATGAATATTCTGATTTTATTGAAGACAAACTGAATGATGTTGACGCATTATTACAAGAAGCAGTCACATTTTTGGGTAATATTGACATGTCAGAGTCCGTATTAGAATCATTAGAGGAATACTATAAACTCTATGGATACAAGACAACTGAAGATTTTCAGAAAATCAAAGACGAGCTTGGAAATAATGGGAGTATTGTAAAAGCTATTGGGACAGTTACCACATATATCACGGAATATTTTAAAACGCAGCAAAAGAATCAGTCCAAAGCTGATGGTGTAGCAACTATGGTTTCTAAAATTGGTAATGTATTCGAAGATTTAGATGCCATAGAAAGGTACAAGGAAACACAGAAGGCATTTGATAGTCTCGCTACAGGAGGCGAAAATGGAGAAAATATTCAGGGCTACGTTGCCTCATCTGCAGCCTCCACGCTTGAATCAACAGGCAAAGATGTAGAGAAAATCTACGCTGATGTTTCAAATTTCCAGAACGCAGTTAGTTCTATAGGCAACAC
This sequence comes from Eubacteriaceae bacterium, assembly GCA_910575665.1. GTDB lineage: Bacteria > Bacillota > Clostridia > Lachnospirales > Lachnospiraceae > Eubacterium_F. Next base: position 71,419 of record CAJTFB010000019.1, on the reverse strand, counting down.
TAATGATCCAGCGGGCTACAACGAAGAAAACTGGAAAAAGATCGAATCTGCATATAAACTTTATGATGCACTTCCAACATCTGCAAAGCAGCTTGTAGGTAGCCATAAAAATATATTAGATGATAGAAAATATTGGTATGACCAAAATAAAATAATAGACGATAGGAAGAAAAAGGAAGAAGAAGAAAAAAGACAAACTCAGATAAATAACCTTGACTATTATATCAAAAGCACATACGGAGCAAGTGCGGCCGCTTATGCCACAAATATCAAAGATGCCTCACCTGCCGAGATTGGTATAGCCGGCGCTATCGAACGACATGGACTTAGACGTACGGACGGATACAACAGCCCAAATAATTACGCCATATCAAAGATTGTAGAAAATATCAATTCGTCTGGTATGGGAATAAATATCGCTCCAACCGCAGAAGCTCTGTGGAATTATATGCAGAATATCGGCTATTCCCGCGGCGGCATCGTTGACACACTGCAAAAGATACCAGGAATGAACGGTGACGACGGATGGGCAACTCTAAAACGGGGCGAAGCCGTCCTGACACCAGAACAGACAGCAGCTTTTCAAAAACTTCTGCAGAATCTTGATGTGGTGAATCCGGCAGTGGATCTGTACAAAAACATGAAAAATGTTGATGTGGCGCCAGACTGCATGATAAGCCAGTCTACAGGGGATATTAATATTGATATGAGTTTCCCTGGCGTAACAAATTACGAAGAATTCCGGCAGAAACTACAGTCTGATCCCAAGATTGAGAGAATGTTTAAATCCATGATCTGGGACAAAAGAAGCTTATCCAAATATAACACTAAAATGTATTTGTAATCAGGCTGAAAACAGAGCTAGTGTGCCTGCACATTTATATTCAGCAAAATATTCCTTTTACTTCTCGCCGTTTCATGATATACTAAAGGAAACGGCGGTGATCCTTATAGCAAGACTACACACTCGAATTCAAAAAGAAGATTAACTGTCACCACGAGGAAGGAAGGAGGTTGCATCCTTTGCAAAGGAAATCGCTTAGAATATTAATTAAGGAGATATCATTATGACTAGATTTAGAAAAACAATTGCTATCGTACTTGCAGTAGCTATGTCACTTACTCTTATAACAAGTCAGACAAAAGCAGCAAAAAAAACGAAACTTAACAAGAGTAAACTAATATTATATATTGGGAATTCCTACAGCCTCAAATTAAAAAACAACAAAAACAAAGTTAAATGGTCCAGTTCGAAAACAAAAATTGCCTCAGTTTCTTCGACAGGAAAGGTGAAAGCAAAAAAAAGAGGTAACTGCAAAATTATTGCCAAAGTGGGAAAGAAGAAATATATTTGCAAAGTAACAGTAAAGAAAAAATCTTATAAACCAAATTCACATACAGAAGATCTTCCTACGATAACTCCTTCTTCAACAAACACACCTATAGCAACTCCTTTCTCAACAAGTACACCTACAGCAATTACAGATGATACTTTCTCTGGAAGAATATTTGCCGCTTATGCATGGATTTTACTTGAAGAATATATGTCTAAAAGGGGAGATTCTAGTTATACAGTCACTACAATTTCTTCGGCAACATCTACAGACAAAGTATATAAAGACTGCATTCAAATTGAAGGCATCTCACAAAATAAGCATTACTATTTTATTGCTGGTTTACGATATGGAGAACCAACAATAGGTTCATATTTTACTTCTATGAAAGTAAGAGGTGTAAATTCATATTATTTGTCAGCCATCATGTTTAGTGGTCTGGCAAACTATAATCTCAATGGAGAATTTTCAACAACAGGTATTGTATATGATTATTACGATATAAAATCTTTAAAAAACCAATTTAAAGCAGAAGGTAATTATCAAATGTATTAAGCAAAATAACACAAAATGTAACAGAAACTTAATATCCATTTACCATTAAACGTAAGGGAGGACAGCTTTTGCTGTCCTTTCTTATTTCCACAAACAGAAAGGAAATAAATTCATGATATTAACAGACTCAAAAAAATACAAAAAGCTTCTCAAAGAGGAAAATGACCGTCTGGCTAAAAGAATCTCCCAGCTGGAAAAAGAGAGAGACTACGCTGTGAAAGATATGAAACGTTCTTCGGAGCTCCTCAATACCTATAAAAAAGAATATGAAAGATTGATCCAGGATTCAAAGAAACTGATACAGAAGCAGAAATCTTCCGAGAAAACTGTGGATAAGATCATAAACGGATTGAAAAAGGAACTCTCTGAGCTCCAGAAAAGAAACGCGTGAGAAAATATAACTTAAGAAAGTTGGTGATGACCAGATGATTACACAGTTTGAATTTGACGGAATAAAAAGCTCTGTCTTCGGACTCTATCTTTGCAGTTTTAATGGAACAAGCGATGGAGCTAAACCGCTTGGAAATGAAATAACGATCAATACGGTAAAGGCACCCAAAAAGAATCGTTTTATTCGAACCGGGGTTACATATGAAACACCTCTCACATTTACATTTCAAGTAATCAAATATAACTGTACGGGAGAGGATATGGAAATAACTCCCAGAGAACTCGCTAAGATCATGAGGTGGCTGGTCCGTAAAGATTACCGCTATCTCCGATTTGACCAGACCGGCTGGGACAACGTGTTCTATAACTGTACACTGAAAGTACAGAAATACGAGATCGGTGGAATCATACGGGGACTGGAGATCGAGGCCACATGTGATGCACCCTGGGGTTATTCAGAAAGAAAAGAACATATTTTAAATTTGGATGAATCAAATGCCTGCAGCATATTTAACTATTCTGACGAAGACGGCGGCATACTCCCAGACTTAGTTAGAATCGAAGTGTTGAGAGACTGCGATCAATTGAACATTACGAATACATTTTCTATGGATCAGGATGAAAACAAAAGCAAAACAATAAATGTCGAAATTAAAAACTGTAAACAGGACGAGATCATAGAACTGGACCGGCATAAAAATATCTGCTCTTCTATGGTTCATGACGGATTGATAAATGACTTTAATCATGTTTTTCTCGAACTCTTTTCAGATTTTAATCAATACGAAAATGTAATTACATCCAATGAACCATGCAATGTAACCATATACGTTAGAGAGATCCGAAAGGGGGTTCCTGTATAAATGAGTTTCAATCCAAACAAATTAACTTTTAAAGTTGACGAAATCACAGGTGAGATTGTCCAGCCCCAGGTCTTCCTTTGCGACAGACAGCTAAACAAAATAGGCGAGATTTATCCCGTAGGAGATCTGCGGATTAAGTGTGTGGTGAACGGAGCAGATGAAATCTCCTTCAGCACGCCAAAAAAAGTATCCGACCATGAAAACCCTTTATATCACAAAATAAAAGACTATTCCGTCGTATTTGTCCGGGGTTTTGGATATTTTGAAGTATCGCCGACAATAAACGATACTTTCACCTCCATAAAAACCTTAAATGGAAATTCACTGGGGGAGTCTGAATTATCCCAATTGTTCTGTACACTGGAATGCAACACAAGCAGCGATATGGAAGACTTCGGAAAATTACACCCAACAGAATTATATATTTCTACTGTTTTGTATTCAGACAAAGTGGAGCACAGCCTGATACACAGAATATTAACCTATGCCCCCAATTATACCGTGGGTACAGTGGAGGATACCATCAAAAATATCCAGAGAACCTTTAGCTTTTCCAGGAAGGACATTATCTCCTGTTTTTCAGAAATCGCAGAGGAAATTGGCTGTATTTTTGACATTGTCGTAAGAAAAAATGAAGACGGAATGGTGGAACGGATTGTTAATATATACGATGCGCAATACTGTAAAGACTGTAGAAGCCGCAACGTTATCAACGGCGTCTGTCAGAACTGCGGAAGTACAAATATTTCCGGTATCGGAGAGGACACCAACATAGCTGTCGGCACAGACAATCTTTCCGATGAGATCACTCTCACACCTGATGGAAATATGAAAAACTGCTTTATTGTAGAGGGCGGGGATGATATTATTACAGATACCGTTGAGGGAATCCTGCCCTCAGGAAACAAAAAGCTGTATATGTTTTCTCCAGAAACAAAAGAGCTCTTCTCCTCCGAACTTCAGGAAAAATATGATGATTACATAACACAATTTAACGACAGCAGAGAACCCTATGAAAAATTACTTGAGATTGAATATGGTATTCTTGATCTGATCCTGTATCTGCAATCGGGACGTATGCCAACCCCGGAAACATCGGATACTCCAGACGATACTGTAGATGGCACGGACAGCGGGCTTAAGAGAGAAGTAGATCACATAATTAATAAATACAGCACCCATTTCCCACAAGGTCTCGGACATACCGATAACTCTGACACCATTTCACGAAATGGCATCGTACGGCAGGTACTGTCCTTGTTTGTTGATGATGGATATATGGTCAGACAGGAAAATGGCTATTATGACAATGAAAAACTCCGATGGACTGGTGATATCCTGGTCTATGAAATCAGAGATAACAGTTCTAAGGCGATCATACACGTATCTGAAAATTCAAGTACCATCGAATATTCCGACACAGAAACACAAGATACCATTCCTTTCTGTATCAAATTCTCTGAGGACTACACCACATATTTAAAGCAGATGGTGGCGATCACCACTAAGAATTATGAATTAATTGAAGAACAGGGGCTGAATCAACCAAAAGAATGGCAAAAATACAGCCTGAATAGATTATATTCCTACCAATCCGGCTATCAGGCCTGCATAGAAACCCTTGAAGAGATCATATGCAAGTCAGACCTGCCAGCTATTATAAACGAAGCAGAGGCAATCAAAAAAAAGTACTATGACAGAAAGACCGAAATTTCTGAATACATGACAAGACTGGAAGATATTATATTCCACTTGTGTTCTTATTATGGTAATTTCGATATCATCCCCTCTTCCATCAAACCCGAACCAACTATATTTGCAACAGCGGATTCCGCTTTTATAAATATGGAGCATTATATCCGGTACGGAACATGGTCAGGAGAAAGCGAAAATAAAATAACAGATTATCCAATCTACTGCAAAAACTGCGGTTCTAAAAATGTTACCTTAACTGGATGCAAACAGTGTAAAACATCAAATGTTTCCACTTACAGTGAACTCGCAAAGACGGTATATGAAAATTATATACTCGACCCTACGCCCCTGGAAACACAGAGAAAACAAATACGGAAAAACAACGATTTAAGAGAATTTTTAAACGATCCAAATTCAAAAAAAGATCTTTATAAAGAATTATGTTCTTTCATCCGGGAAGATGTGTATACCAACAGCAACTTTATCTCAGATGGTCTCAGTAATTCAGAATTGATTCAGAAATCCAGGGAATTAATCCAGAAAGCAGAACAAGAGCTTGCGAGAGCCTGTATTTCCCAGCATACCTTGTCCGGTAATATTTATTCCTTTGCGGCATACAGCCGTTTATCTAAAGAGGATTTTCCGATTAGCGGCGTCTATGATGGGTTTAAAATAGGCAACTTCATGAGATATTTCGCCGATGATGGGAAAACATATAAATTACGTCTTTCTTCCGAAGAATTTTCATGGACAGATTCCGGCGCAGAACTCAACGTTGAATTTACGGATATCATAGAGTATTCCAATGGCAGTATCAGTGATCTTGCGTCTCTGATGCAGACTATGGGAAATCTGGCTACCTCCTTTGATTCTGTCAAAAAACAGGCAGAACAGGGCATGGAGGCAAATCATACCTTTCAAAAGATTAAGGATGAAGGATTACAGTCAGCTCTTTCAAATGTTCTTAGCGCAAGGAATATAGATGTGCAGATAGATGAAAGAGGTATTTTATTGAGAAAATATAACTACGACTTGGATGATTACGATCAACATCAGATGAAGCTTATCAACAGAAACATCGTCATGACAGATGACGGCTGGGACCATGCCAGACTTGCCATCGGTCTTGGAAGGTACAATGATGAATTGATGTATGGTGTATGGGCAGATGCACTGGTGGGCAATCTGATCGTCGGTGAAAAACTGATCATCAAAAACGAAGATTCTTCCGTTACCATCGATAAAAATGGTATTACAATAAAAAATGGATCTATCTCATGGGAACAGGTAAATGCCCCAGAGATCAGTGAAATTGATGGGCTTTCAACGGAGTTATCATCTATTAAGGATACAACAAATGCTGTAAAGAACTCCATTCCAGAAAAGATAGCAGAACTGGATCAAAAGGTTGCACGATATCTTACAAATGGCGGGTCTACATCTTTAGATGAAAATTATATGATCTCCCCCTATATAGGCGGAGGATATCTCAATATTGTCAATGGAGATAATCAGGTGGTTATTGATCCTTCTAATACATCCGGTACTGATTATATCTTCCAGATTAAAAACCGGGAAAAAACAATGGTAGGTATTAGCGCAGATGGAAAAGCACTGTTTGAAGGCGAGATAAAATCCCAAAAAGGAGCTATTGGTGGTTGGAACATTGATGATACGAGTATTTATAAATCAGACTTAAATGGTAAATATCCTCGCTATGACTTCTCAATAGATTCAGAAGAAAGCAAGATTATTGCCAGAGAAATTAAAAGAGATAAATACACAACTGATATAACTGAATATGACGTTTTTTATGACAATACTTTGTCCATTTCACCTGGAAAATTAGAATATTTATATAGAAAAATAGATGGTATGGATGGAGATAGAATAAAAGAATCAGCAGTGTTAGCCATTGAAGATGATAATTTAAGTATCAAAAAGTATAGCGGTGGTGCTCCAGCAGGTACACCTACATATCAAATTAAGATTACCAGCATGGGGATATATTTCCATGAAGGCACTTCAATTAGTTATTTAGATGGTGTCAGGATACGAGGCAAACGTCTTGATGAACTATATTCCGTTATGAATACAGGCGAAAATACTTTAACCGGAGAAGAAGATGTATGGGTAGAGGAATGGGCATATTTTGATAATAGCAAGAAATACGATTACGAACCATTTGTAAATGTAATGTTTAACACTACATTGCAAGAACATGAGAATATTGTATTTGGCAGCTATATTAAAGATTCAGATAATAAATATGCTGGCTTTAAATACTTTGTACGGACTAAAGCTGATGGACTGAACTATTCAACAAAATGGTGGGCAATCGGTAATAATTCGAAAAACGGATAATTATCTGTTACGTGCCCCCATCATCAACACATACAAAAATACAGGAGGCTATATGAATAAAATAACACAGAAATTATCCCTTGACCTGGTGGAGATTTCCCATAATGTCATAAATGCCAGACAAAATGACAGACTAACAAGGGATATCAATATAACAATTACAAACAATGGACAGGAATATGAATTGCCTGAAACGGCATTTGTGTATCTCCGAGGAAGGAGAGCAGATGGAAAACCTATCTTTTATAATGTAGAGGTAACGGATAGGAAAAAAGGGGTTCTGCATGCAGAATTTCATAATTATGTACTATGCTGCTCCGGAAGCTGCAAGCTGGACGTTGGCATTTACAACAGAATCCAGGATGAAAATGAGATTCAAAAAGACAATAAAGCTCCGAAAGAAGAAGAAGAAATTGCATCCACAGATTCATTTATATTGTATATTCCAGAGGAAGTACTTGATGAAATAGATGTTGTGGAATCCGATGAAGGGAGCACTCTGGCACAACTTATAAACTCTGCCAGAGATGAAATCGATGAAATGAATGCACTGGAAGAAACCGTTTCGAATAATGAATTACAAAGGACAGACAATGAGTCAGTCAGGATATCAAACGAAGAGAACAGGCAGAGACAGGAGAATCAAAGGCAGAAGGATACAGAAACTGCAATAAGAAACACAAATGCTGCCATACAAAGTGCCAATCTTGCCACTGATAATGCTAATAGTGCAGCTGAAAATGCAGACAATGCAGCGGCTAACGCAAATGACAAAGCTACAGATCTGCAAAACAAGTTGGATTCTCATCACTTTGTTTTAACAGAAGACAAAGATGTAGCGGGCGGTGTGCCTGGGCTTGATACAAACACAAAAATTCCAAGTGATAAATTATACCCGGCTACAACAACATCAAAAGGCATTACCCAGCTTACTAACAGCGTAACTAGCAACTCCGTCTCTACTGCTGCTACTGCTAATTCAGTAAAAACTGCTTATGATAAGGCTGTATCTGTAGATGGAGACCTGAAGTCCCACAATTCTTCCAATAACTGCCATAATGATATTAGAAATCTAATCTCTGCATTGACTACAAGATTAAATACACTAGCAGACAGTGATGATACAACTCTCGACCAGTTAAGCGAAATCGTGGCATATATAAAAAATAATAAGGACCTGATTGATGGAATCACCAGAAATAAGGTCAATGTAACGGATATTATAGACAATCTGGTGTCCACTGCTGTTAATAAACCACTGTCAGCAAAACAAGGAAAAACATTGAAAGATCTAATTGATGGAAAATCATCAGCAAACCACACTCACTCATATCTGCCTCTTTCTGGAGGCGTCATTACAAAATCATATACTAATTATGGTGATCATCATCTACAAGTCAGGAATAGCACATATCCAAAAGCTGGCGTTGACTTATTTGTCGATATAGAAGGAGGAAACATTGAGCTAAAAACAAATGATAGTTCGATTAAATATGAGATTGATACATATAGAGATGGATTAAGATTATATCAAAACCATAATGGTGCCATTGCAACCTTTCTCTATATATCAAATAACATAATGAATCTTTTGAATGCATCATTTTCTGGTTCTGTTACATTTCCAAATAATTCATGGATAAACATAGGTGATGATATCGTTATCGGTGATAGAAATCATGCAGGCGCATTGGTATTAAAAGGCATCAATGGCGATACAAGTCTTGTCTTCATGAAAAAAGGAGATGAATCGATTACTGGATCGCTTCAATTTAATGGTACAGATTTTAAATTCAGTGATCATAACATCAGTGCTAAAAATTTAAGATTAAAACCAAGTGGTGCAAATTATGGAAGCAAATTAAACTTTGGTGATGGAGACTATGTATATCTGTATGAAGACACTGACGACCATCTGTCGATATACGCCAGAGCAGGGATTTCATTTTCAAATAAAGTTTCTTTCTCAAATGATATAACCACAACCGGTGGTATAACCACTAGAAACATTACAATAAATGGATGGATATACTCCGATTTAATTCCAGCCCTTATAGAACCTGCTACCAGCAACAATATTGGAAGTTCTGACAGGCGTTGGAGACAAATATGGTGTTACAATTCTATAAATTCAGCTTCCGACAAAAATTTGAAAAAGAATATATCCGGTTTGTCATCAGATAATAGGTATGTGAAATTCTTCATGCTTCTCCAACCTAAGTCATACCTGTTTAAAGACGGAGAATCAGGACGGACACATGTAGGATTTATTTCCCAGGACGTAGAGGAAGCTATGAGCATATGTGGACTTACATCCTTAGAATTTGCCGGCTTCTGTAAGGATCAAAAAACAGAAAGAATAGAAAATGAAGAAGGTAATATGGAAGAAAAACCTGTCTTTGATGACGAAGGAAATCCTGTTTATCTTTACTCTCTTCGATACGAAGAATTTATTGCATTAAATACTATGATGATTCAGAGATTATATGAAGAAAATGCGAGTCTAGATAAAAGATTAACCATTCTAGAAGAGAAAATGTTAAATTTATAAAATTCAATACTAAAATACCTAATTGTCACATTGTCCTACTTATGTTATAATATTTACAGGAAATTCCAACACGATAGCATGCAAGGAAACCTCCGTACATCTATTTCCCTGCATGCTAAAGTGCCAGAACCGTAAGAAAACCGGCATGTGCTGCATTGCAAATGCCAACCATTCATCACACATAAGGAGGAACTAACAATGAAGACAATGAAAAAAATAGTATTTGGAATGTTGTGTATCAGCCTGCTCTTCCCCTTTGCCAATCTATCTGCACATTCAGGAAGAACCGATGGTTCCGGCGGACACCATGACAATAAGAATGCAAGTGGTTTAGGCAGCTATCACTATCATTGTGGCGGCCATCCGGCGCATCTGCATAACAATGGCATCTGTCCTTATTCACCTGCCACCACAAAACCTGCAACTCAAAAAAAATCCAAGTACTACAAAACTGCCACGGTTAGAAAAGTGCAGAACAAATTGAATCGTCTCGGTTACAAATGCGGTAAGGCAGATGGATTCTATGGTTCTAAAACAAAAACTGCAATTCGTAAGTTTCAGAAAAAAAAGGGAATAACTATAAACGGAAAGATAAACAAGACTTTATTAAAAAAACTAAATATAGATTATTGAGAACTTGCCTTTAACTTACTCCGCGATCGGAGAAGTTTTCCAGCAAACGATGAGAAACACGCTTTGCGAGTTTCTCACGTTCGCGGGCGGCGCCATGGCTTGTGCCTTCCGCGCAAATAAAAAAGGTGTGACTGAAAACCGCGCACCTCTAAAGAATTGCCTTCGGCCATTCTTTTGCTCCGCAAATCGAGAACTTTTCTATCAAATAAAAAAAGCGCGAGACGGGACTCGAACCCGCGGCCCCAACCTTGGCAAGGTTGTGCTCTACCAACTGAGCCACTCGCGCTTATTGTCACTTTCATTTCCCAGCGACAATAATTATTATACACAAACACTCTTCTTTTGTCAACATTTTTTTCAAATTTGTTTGGGATTTTTTGAGAGATTTATATCCTGACGAAGTTCACTAATACAGGAAATCTTTCAATTCCTCATAAAGCCGGTGCACCGGCAGTCCAACCACATTGTTATAATCTCCCTCAATCCCCTGAATATGCTTTCCAAAAATCCCCTGTATGCCATACGCCCCCGCCTTATCATAGGGCTCACTTGTATTCACATAGGATATGATCTCCTCTTCTGTCAACTCGGCAACCCTCACCTTTGTCGTCTCTGAAAAAACTTTTAGCCGTGTTTGTCTGCCATCTTCCAGCCCGACCAATGCCACGCCTGTACTCACATTATGGCTTTTCCCACTCAATACGCGAAGCATGTCCACTGCCTGCTTCTGGTCAGCAGGTTTGCCAAGAATTTTCCCATCGATACTAACCACTGTATCCGCCCCTATCACGATCACCGGATCTGTGCGCGGAGGCAAGCCCACCGCCACCGCTTCTGCCTTCTGCAGGGCGAGTTCCTCTGTCACTTTTTCTGGATCGTGACTAGTCATGATCTCATCGCAATCCGAGACAATTACCTCAAACTCTTCAAAAAGCATGGTTAAAAGTTCCCTGCGCCTGGGGGATCCAGAGGCAAGAATGATAGATTTTTTCATAGACGATTTATCCCTCCATCACTTTTACATAAAAGCTACGGTTTCTCGGTCCGTCAAATTCACAAAAATAAACGTCCTGCCAAACCCCGAGAATGGGTTTTCCTTCTGACAAAATCAATGTCTGGGAAGCCCCCATGGTACTGGATTTCATATGAGCATGGGAGTTTCCCTCAAAATGACGGTATGCTGCGTCCCTGGTTGGATACACCTTTTCAAATCCATAAATCAAATCCCGGACCACATCAGGATCTGCATTTTCATTAATCGTGATTCCTGCTGTCGTATGGGGACAATATACTACTACAATACCATCCTTTATGCCACTTTCCTCAATATCCTGACGAATCTGTGGTGTGATGTCTACCATCGTCTGGCGTTCCTTGATGTGAAGTTCATGTTTAAATAATGTCATATTAGTCTCCTTTCTTCCGTTAAGCAACGAGCCTGATTCCTCGCCCGCTCCGCGGCCTCGTCATCGCGGCAGTCGCCGTATAACACACCTACTTCGTTAAGCAACGACCCCGATTCCTCGCCCGCTCCGCGGTCTCGTCATCGCGGCAGTCGCCGTATAGAAAAGGACCGCCGGCACAGCACTGTGCAAGCACAGCTGTGCCGGCGGTCCTTTTCTGCACGGCTCGTTGCTTAACGGAAGTATTCGATGCCGCTCTCGAAGATCAACTGGTTCTGCTCTCCAAATATATTCACAGCCACTCCGTCGCCCCTTCGCTCGGAGTGTGCCATTTTTCCAAGTACCCGTCCATCCGGACTGGTAATTCCCTCGATAGCATAATAAGAGCCATTCGGGTTGAAGTCCTCGTCCATGGTCGGATTGCCGTCTACGTCCACGTACTGGGTCGCTACCTGGCCATTGGCAAAGAGCTTGTCGATCCACTCCTTATTTGCCACAAAACGGCCTTCCCCGTGGGACGCCGGTACCGAGTACACGCCGCCCAGCTCCGCCTTCTGGAGCCATGGAGATTTATTGGTCACTACTTTCAGATAAACAGATTTGCTAATATGTCTGCCGATGCTGTTGGTCGTCAGCGTCGGGGAGTCCTCTTTCTGGGTGTGGATCTCACCGAAAGGCACAAGACCTAACTTGATCAGTGCCTGGAATCCGTTACAGATGCCGAGAACAAGACCATCTCGCTCCTGAAGCAGACGGTGTACCGCTTCCTTGATCCTCTCATTACGGAATACGGAAGTGATGAATTTGGCGGAACCGTCCGGTTCATCACCGGCGCTGAAACCGCCGGAGAACATAAGGATCTGGGACTGGTTGATCGCACTCTCAAAGGCGTCCACGCTGTCCTTGATATTCTGCTCTGTCATATTTTTAAATACGATGCTCTCGGTGTCAGCCCCTGCCCGTTCAAAGGCGCGAATCGTATCGTACTCACAGTTTGTTCCCGGAAATACTGGTACAAATACCTTTGGTTTTGCCACTTTGTGGCGGCAGACATAAATGTCCTTCGTATCATATAATCCGGTATCGATCTTCGTATCCTCTACGCCGGACCGGGTTGGGAATACCTTCTCCAGAGTACTAGTCCATGCGTCGATGGCAGCTTCCATGGACACACTTTCAGAACCATAGGTAAATGCCTGCTGGGACACTATTTCACCGATCTGTACAAAATCTACGCCTAGGGCCTGTACTTTTTCCAGTTCCGCTGCGGGGATCTCAACAAGAATGTCACCGTATGCAGGTTTGAAATACTCCTCAATCCTTTTGGAAGAATCAAACTGAACACCCAGCTTATTGCCAAATGCCATCTTGGCAACCGCTTCTGCGGTGCCCTTTCCTGTCAGGGCATAGGCGGATTTCACTACACCCTGGTGGATGAGCTCAGTCACTTTTCCATAGAGATCCATAATATATTCATAATCCGGAAGGTCGAAACGGTCCTTGCGGATCGGGAATTTCACAAGTACATTTCCTGCTGCTTTTAATTCTGGCGTCACCACATCGGAAATCTTCGCCACATCTACCGCAAAGGAGCAAAGTGTCGGTGGAACATCAATATCGTTAAAAGTTCCCGACATGCTGTCCTTACCGCCGATAGACGGAAGTCCCAACTTCATCTGGGCATCATAAGCCCCGAGAAGAGCTGCCATCGGCTCACCCCAGCGTCTGCTGTCCTCTGTCATGCGCTTGAAGTACTCCTGGAATGTGAAACGGATCTTTGTGAAATCACCACCGGCTGCCACGATCTTTGCCACAGAAGTGAGCACCGCATACTCCGCTCCGTGGTAAGGACTCCAGCTCATCAGATCAGGGTCCATTCCATAACTCATCATGGTCACCGTATCACATGTGCCATCTAGCACAGGTAGTTTAGCGATCATTGTCTGGGTAGGCGTCAGCTGATATTTACCACCATAAGGCATGTCTACCGTGCAGGCTCCGATGGAGCTGTCAAACATCTCTACCAGTCCCTTTTTGGAACATACATTCAGATCTTTCAGATTTTCTTTAAATGTCTCTGCAAAACTGTCGGAAACATTTACTTGATCCAGATAATTGTCTGCTTTTTTCGGAGTCTCCACCGTTACATCCGTCTCCTGATGTGCTCCGTTGGTATCCAAAAAGGCTCTGGAAATGTTTACGATCTCTTTGCCTCTCCATTTCAGCACCAGTCTTGGTTCCTTCGTCACCACAGCCACCGGTACCGCCTCTAAGTTCTCTTCCTCCGCGAAGGCAAGCATTTTATCTACATCCTTCGGATCTACCACGATCGCCATACGCTCCTGGGACTCTGAGATCGCAAGCTCCGTACCGTCAAGACCGGCATATTTTTTCGGCACCTTGTCAAGATCAACTGTCAGACCATCCGCCAGCTCTCCGATAGCCACCGATACACCGCCAGCGCCAAAATCGTTACATATTTTGATCAGGCGGCTGACTTCTTCACGGCGGAACAGTCTCTGGATCTTACGTTCCGTCGGCGCATTTCCTTTCTGTACCTCAGCGCCGCAGGTGTCGATGGACTCGGTGTTGTGTGCCTTGGAAGAACCTGTGGCTCCACCACAGCCGTCCCGGCCAGTACGTCCGCCGAGCAGTATTATGATATCCTCTGGATCAGAATTTTCCCGAATCACATTTTTTCTTGGTGCGGCGCCCATGACTGCACCGATCTCAAGACGTTTTGCCACATAATTGGGATGATAGATCTCGTCCACAAGACCTGTGGCAAGTCCGATCTGATTGCCATAAGAGCTGTAGCCGCTGGCTGCTCCTGTCACGATCTTACGCTGTGCCAGCTTTCCTTCCATCGTTTCTTTCAGAGATTTGGTAGGATCTGCTGCTCCTGTCACACGCATCGCCTGATACACATATCCGCGTCCTGACAGCGGATCGCGGATCGCTCCGCCGAGACAGGTCGCCGCGCCACCGAAGGGCTCGATCTCTGTTGGATGATTGTGGGTCTCATTTTTGAAAAATACGAGCCATTCCTCTTCCACCGGTCCTCTTCCGTCCTCGTGATCGATCTCCACAGGAACCACGATGGAACAGGCATTGATCTCATCGGAAACCTCCATATCTTCCAGTTTTCCATCCGCCCGCAGCTTCTTCATCGCCATAAGGGCAATATCCATCAGGGAGACAAATTTATCGTTTCTTCCCTCGTAGATCTTGTCATGATCCTTTTTATACATTTCATAGGCGGCCTGTATCGGCTCTTTGTAATCACCATCTTCAAAGGTAATATTTTTCAATTCTGTCAAAAATGTGGTATGGCGGCAGTGATCTGACCAATAGGTATCCAGCACACGGATTTCCGTCATGCTTGGATCCCTTTTCTCCTCATTTTTAAAATAATTTTGTATATGAAGGAAATCCTTAAAAGTCATGGCAAGTCCCAGAGAATCATAAAGCGCTTTCAGCTCTGGCTCCGGCATGGCCTGAAAGCCATCAAATACTGCCACATCGGAAGGTTCATCAAAAACAGCCACCAGCGTATCCGGCACCGTCTCATCCGTCTCTCTGGAATCCACTGGATTAATACAATACTCTTTGATGCGGACAAATTCCTCATCGCTGATCCCACCGCTAAGAATATAGGTAGTGGCGGAACGGATCACCGGCTCCTCGCTTTCCTTCAGGAGTTTCACACACTGCTCGGCAGAATCCGCTCTCTGGTCAAACTGTCCTGGAAGATATTCCACAGAAAATACCCGGTCTCCCTCTTTTTTCTCAAAACCTTCCTCATAGACATAATCCACCGGCGGCTCTGAAAATACAGTGGCAAGTGCCTTCTTGTAAGTACTCTCGCTGATTCCCTCTACATCATAGCGATTCAGAACCCGTACCTGCTCCAGATCTTTGATGCCAAGATATTCCTGGATCTCCTTTTTTAGATCCTTTGCCGCAACCGCATAGTCTTCCTTCTTTTCCACGTAAATCCGCTTAACCTCTGCCATGGCTTTTCTCTCCTATCTCGTCTGTTGAAACATATTGTGATGTTATTATTGTACTGCTGTGTAGGAACCGAGTTTCACACGTCCCTTCCAATAGCTCTGAACTTCTGTATTATATCTCGTTTTAATCTCAGCATATTTCGCATTAAACTGTTTGGTTTCCTCAGCGCTCACTACAGAATCACATTCTTTGTCATAGGCGGCGCTGTCATCGTTATTTACCATTTTCACCAGGTAATATCCGTCTTCACCCTCAATGACATCTGAAATCTGATCATTGCTCATCTTGATCAAACGTTTTCTCAGTTTCTTTGTCAGGAAAGAAGAACTATCCATATCTTTTTCCAAAAGCTCCTGGGTCTGAACTGCCTGGATTCCTGTCGTATCATTTTCTTCCAGAAGCTTTGTAAAGTCCTCGGCAGTCTTCGCTTTTTCCTGAAGGGCTTTCATATTGTTCAGATTGGTCTGCTTCTGTTCTGCGGTCACATCCACTTCTTCTTCCCCGGAACCTGTTTTATTGCTTACTTTATAGTACTGCATCGTATACTGGCGAAAATCTTCTTTTTTCACGGTAGCTTTCAGAGCTTCTCGGTCAATGCCGCTCTCTGAAATGATAACTTGTCTATATTTTTGAACCAGTGCATTTTTCGCAAATACTTCCTTCAGAGTCTCTTCATCCAACCCTGGAAGTTTTTTCTGACCATCTGTCATGGATTCCATCGCTTTTGTTGCACTTTCATCCGCTGCTTTCTTTTCTTCGTCTGTCAATGTGTGTCCTAATTTCTGTGCCTCCATATAGAGGATCTCTTTCTGCTTGAGACCATCCATCACCTGTTTTTTGGCAGCAGAAGCACCATTTCTTCCGTCCTCGTCTGCGTTTTCCATCTCCCAATAAGTTGTACCATACATCTGCTGATACAAGGAAGCATAGGAATTAAACTGTGTCTCAAGAGTATAAATATCGTAAACCGCTTCTTTCATATAAACTGTATTGGTCTTTTCTCCACCATCTTCATTCGTCTGAGTCACCTTCAAAACCGCTCGAGGTCTCAGCTGCATATAAAATACACCAGCACAAAGAATAATAATCGCTGCAATTCCAAGTGTCAGTAAAATTTTATTTTTCGAAGCAATGATTACACTTCCTGAACCTTTACTTTGCTTCTCTGCTCCAATCCCACCGTTTTTTGCCAATTTCTTTGAGTTATTCATCACTTTCCTCCAAAAACTATATATTTGTAAACATACATCATATATTTTACCATATTTTTTGAAGTTGTAAAGGTATTTCCGATTAAAACAAAAAAAAGATATGATCAACTCATATCTTTTTCGTGACAATGCAGGAGATGGGACTTGAACCCACACGATATTGCTACCACAGGCACCTGAAGCCTGCGCGTCTGCCAATTCCGCCACTCCTGCGTGCTTATTTAAATTATCACATTTTTTTTCAAATGTCAATAAAAAATTGATAGAAATTTAAATTAATTTATAGTATACTAGATTTAAAGTGTTTTAATACTATCATTAATATGCGTGAAATCGCAGGAACGGAGATTGTTATGGGTATTCATGTTGGTATGCTTATTTTTGGTCTTTTTGACGGAGGCCTGACCTTTGCTATTGCATTCTGTCTTTTAAAAGCCAGATTCAAAGGGAAACAAATAGGAAGGATTTTGGGAACGGTGTTAGGAATTATTTTATTTTCTATCTATATCGCCCTATTTGTCTATTTTAATACTCCTGGAACAAAGTTCAATCCAGACTTTCGGACTTTCATATACTTAGCTCCGATCGTATTATCTGTGCTGTTGTGCACTCTGGTTTTCCTGTCCCAGCCTCCAAAGAAGCAGGCCGTTGCGGAGAATCCAGAGGAGGAATTAACCGCAGATACCGCTGAGACAGAAGAAATACTTTAATTGTCAAACAACAGGGAACATGGTATAATGGGCGTTAAAGGGAATATAAACGTCAATGATTTTTGTAAGGAGGTATGCAAATATGTTCGAAAAACTTGAAAATGTAATTAAAATTCCATCCAAAATCAACAATAAACTTATTCTTAAGGTGGTACCAGGGCATTTTGCCACAAACCATTCACACATCAATTATTATATGGATATGACACGTCTGAAAGTGGGACAGAGGGAAGCCTATCAGGCCGCTTCTACTATGGCGAAAGAATACCAGTACAGCACGCCTATTGATACAATTATCTGTATGGATGGCTGCTATATGATCGGCGCCTTTCTTGCCAGCAAGCTCACAGAGGCCGGTGTGATCTCCATGAATATGCACCAGAGTATCTACGTCATTGAACCAGAGTTTAACTCCAGCGGACAGATGATGTTCCGTGATAACATTCAGCCGATGGTGAGGGGAAAAAATGTTCTTCTCCTTCTCGCCTCTGCCACAACCGGAAAGACCATTGCACAAAGTCTGGAGTGTATAGAATATTATGGCGGGATCATTCAGGGAATCTCGGCAATCTTCAGTGCCACTGACCAGATAGAGGGACACACTGTCAAATCGATCTTCCACACAGATGATCTGCCTGATTACCAATCCTTCTCTCAGCATCACTGTCCTTTCTGTGAAGCTGGACATAAAATCGATGCCATTGTGAACAGCTATGGGTATTCGAAATTATAAAAGTTTTACCTACCAGAAGCCAGCTCTGATTTTTTTCAAGAACGTCCCTGCGGACGTTCTTGTTCTGTAAAAACTTTCATATCAGTACATGATTATATTCAGAACGGGGGATTCTTTTGTCCATCACTGCTAAAGAACTTTCAAAAAAATTGAATTTATCAGAAGCTGCTATATCACTGGCACTTCACAACAAACCAGGCGTCAGCACAAAAACCAGGAAACGGATTTTGGATGCCGCCATAGAATTCGGCTATGATTTTACCCGCATTTCACCATCCGGGTCATCTTCAGAACCAAAAAACATTTATCTCATTATTTACCGCAAAAATGGGATACTTGTCACTGATACACCTTTTTTCTCCCAGCTTTCGGAGGGGATCGACCTCGAATGCAAGCAGCATAACTATATACTAAATACCCTGTTCCTATACGAAGGAGATGATATTCCAAAACATCTAAACATGATAAAACAAAATGGAGCAAAGGGAATCATTTTACTGGGTACCCAAATGCAGGAACTCGATATTTCTTCTTTCTCAAAATGTCCTGTTCCTATTGTTTTGCTGGACAACTATTTTGAAAATCATGAAATGGACTGTGTACTTATTAATAACTTAATGGGTGCCTTTTCCGCGACAGACTACCTGATTCAGCAAACAAAAACCCAGCCCGGATACCTTCACTCTTCTTATTCGCTGCATAACTTTGAAGAACGTGCCACTGGTTTCGATAAAGCTTTACATAAAAACGGAATGTCCTCATTTCATTCCATTATACATAAAGTAGCCCCTTCTGTTGAAGGGGCCTATGCTGATATAAAAAATCTTCTGGCTCAGAATATACCGATTGCCTCCTGCTATTTTGCCGACAACGATTTCATCGCCATTGGTGCAATCCGGGCCTTTCAGGAACATGGTTATGAAATTCCCAAAGATATACGTATCATTGGCTTTGATGACATACCGCACTGCATATATATTTCCCCGCCTCTGTCCTCCATCCGCGTTCCCCAGCAGTACATGGGCCAAATAGCAGTAAGACGTTTACATGAACAGATCGTAAATCCACAAGATACCTTTGTGAAAATAGAAGTGGCAGCCAATCTGATCTTACGAAAAAGTTCGTGAACACAGCGTACTTTTCACTCAATCGTAAATTTTATAGTAGTCAAAATCTGCGTATCCGCCCATCTGTTCTGTCGAGTACATGAACAAATAGGATCTGGCTCCCATAAATACCGTTTGATAGTTATTCGTTATCCTCAATTGTTTTCCTATTTCCGTCCATGTCTGCCCGTCGTCCAAACTATAATAGAACTTCGCCGTATCAGCTATTTTTGTAGAGGTATAGGAAAAATCATATTCTATTTTCAGGCTTATCTCATTTGATGTCAGCGCTTCGCTGCTCCGTTCATTTTCCTTCACAGGAATCTTCTCGTAATAACCGTCCGATTGTTCATTAAATTTTCCCTGACCCTGAACAATATATTTCTTTCCATCCGCATCACAGGTTACCCCAACGATGCCATAAGAATCCTGAAACGCACAGATTCCTGCATAATCGCCCGGTTTTAATCCCGCCGTATTCACTTTTGTTTCTGATACACAATGTGGACCATACACCCTCTGTGTCAGGCTGTTGATCGCCCCATACACGTTCTGGACAAGACGTCCGCTTCGGATCCGGTAATACCCCGGATTTTCCGTGACAGACCAGTTGTCCCGGTCGGGATTATGATTCCACTGCCAGATTGGTTTCAGCCGTTCTCCTTCCTGATAAAAGAAATCGTCATCACCCCACAAATAATTGCCTGTGCCGCTGTCTTTTAGATGAATACGGATTGGGGCTTCCGATGTACTTGCATGAAATACCCCATTTTCATCATAAGTTCCCATCATCGGCCAGTCCTTATAGTTAATCCCGTTCTCGTCGGTATAATTCCAATTAACTTCTACGACGGAAGGGCATCTTCCCACCGACTCGTGGTCCTGAAACAGGTATCCATACCATTCGCCATATACCGTATCAATTAACCCGCCCTGCGCAAGTCCCTGCTGGCTGTATCCCCCCGAGGAACCACTATATACAACCTGTTCCTCCCACTCACCATCGAGCAGATCATCCGTACGGTAGCATATTTGCGTGCGAAACCATTTGCCGATCGGGGAACCGATTGACAGCAAATAATAGTAATCACCGATATGATACGAATGCCAGCCTTCTATTCCGCTGAATTTTTCAGACTTGATTATCGTTTTCGATTTCCCAACCTGCACAGCCGTTCCGACACCGTCTCCATCGCTATCTTCCACAAGTTCCACCTGTGCCATATCACATTGCCCGTAGGTGCTAAATACATACATTTTCCCATCTTCAAAAAGAATGCCAGAATCATGGTAAGCATGATCTGCTTTATACCGTTTCCATGTTCCCCCTTCTATATCGTCAGTCGTAAAGAAGAAACATCCCTGATCATGTGTATTGACACAGACATAAAACAAGTCCGTATCTTCATTATATACCAGAGATGCTGCCCACGAACCATGAGAATACATATCCTTGCCGTTCTCCATATTACCGTATTCATCATCTGCCAGCGTATCATACACATATCCCACCATCTGCCAGTGCACCAGATCTGTCGATTTTGCAACTGGTATCCCTGGATTCAAAAACATCGTCGTACTAACCATGTAGTATGTATCACCTTTTCGACAAATATAGGGATCTGGCACATCTGCAAAAATCATAGGATAGGAACAAACCGCAAGTTCGTCTCGTGGAATCGTATCAAGCGGCTGAAGAGTCGTTGATGCAGCTGGTCCCTCCGGAGTTGGAGAAGCAGCCGGTTCCGATGTCTTCGACGGAAGAGCTGTTGAAGGAACTGTCTCCGGTGCCCTGGAAGCAGGTGGATTCATTGTTACCGTTGATTTCTTAGCCTTTTTCACAAAAACAGTACAGGATAATACCTTCTTCTTTTTATTCCCCATCTTTACCACCGCCTTTACTTTCACTTTTCCCACTTTCTTTCCAGTTATTACGGCTCTTTTAAGGCCGTTCTTTTTGACTGCTGCGATCTTTCGATTCGAACTCTTCCAGCTGACAGACTTGATTTTCTTTCCTGTCAATGTCAAAAAAGCGGAACCTCCGACCCCAACATTCAGCTTTTTCTTATTCAACTTTACCTTGGAAGAAGCCGCCCGAACATGTGCAAAGGGCGACACTGTCACTACAATCATAGCCAATACAATAGACATTGCAACAATCCGGCCTCCCTGTTTGATCCTCCACATAGTCATTCCTCCTCATATCATTTTTTATTAAGTATAATAACCACAAAACTTAATTGCAAGAAATAATTTAGTGAAATTCAAATATTTTAACTAAATAATTTAGTTCTTCCTAAAAAGAAAAAGCGCCGTAAAAATCCGACGCTTCTCAAATGAAATGAGATTTATAACTTACAACAAATCAAGTTTTTCCACAGACAGAACATTCAGGATTTTTTTTCGGGAATCTGACCTGACGGAATTCCATCGTCAAGGCATCCACTGTGAGCAGCCTGCCAGTGAGCAGTTCCCCGATCCCTAAAAGATACTTCACCGCCTCCATACTCTGCAGTGTGCCGATAATACCTGCCATGCAGCCGATCACCCCCACCTCCCGACAGGTGGGAATCACACCATCCTCTGGAGGTTCTTGAAAAATACATCGGTAACAGGGGCCCTTTCCTGGTACATAAGTCATAAGCTGGCCTCCAAATTCCTGAATACCTCCATGGGAAAATGGTTTCTTCAACATAACACAGGTATCATTGATCTGAAACTTAGTTTGAAAATTATCTGTGGCATCCAAAATAAAATCATAATCCTTAAATATATCTTTTGCATTGTCTTCTTCCAGCCGTTCCCTCAGAGCTGACACCTTTATATCTGGATTTAACGCCTCTATCCGCCTTTTTGCTGATAATACTTTTGGGGTTCCAATGGACTCGGAGGAATGTATGACCTGCCTCTGAAGATTCGTTAGATCCACATTATCGTCATCCAGGATACCAATATGTCCGACTCCCGCCGACGCCAGATACAGAGCAGCCGGTGAACCTAGTCCACCGGCTCCTACAATAAGTACGTGGGAATTGAGAAGCTTTTCCTGCCCCTCTTCCCCTACCTGTTTCAACAAGATCTGTCTGGAATATCGCTCACTCTGTAATTTACTCATCATCTCACCTTATATCCGCAGTTTATTTTGAAAGAATCTCATCCGCCAATTTTTCCATATCTGCAATCGTGGAATCTTTCATCGTAGATTTAATTGTAACCACCTGGTCGCAGATCGTGATCTCTTTCATTCCTTCAAAAACGGCACGCATCTGTTTTCCAGCCATTGGCGCCCAGGAACCATTTTCCATGATACCCACGATACGTTTCTGATAATTTTTGCTCTTGAGATGGTTCAAAAAGTCCTCCATAACCGGGAATAAACCGCCATCGTATGTAGCCGCTGCAACAATGATCTTATCGTACCGGAAGGCATCCTCTATGATCTCTGCCATATCTTCTCTGGAAAGATCGCTGACAATCACTTTTTCAGCACCTTTCTGCTCCAGAATCGTACCGAGCTTCTTCGCTGCCTCTGCTGTATTTCCATGAATGGAAGCATAAGCTACCAACACACCCTTATCCTCTGGTTCGTAACTGCTCCATATATTGTATTTATCGATATAATAGCCCAGATTTTCTTTGAGGATCGGCCCATGCAGCGGACAGATCATGGCGATGTCCAATGTAGCTGCCTTTTTGAGAAGCGCCTGAACCTGAGCACCATATTTGCCCACAATATTTATGTAATAGCGTCTCGCCTCACATGCCCAGTCCTCATTTTCAGTCAGGGAAAGAGCGCCAAACTTACCAAATCCGTCCGCTGAAAATAAAATTTTCTCAGACTGTTCGTAAGTTACCATAACTTCCGGCCAGTGAACCATAGGTGCCATATAGAACTGCAGGGTGTGGGTGCCAATCGAGATCGTATCCCCTTCTTTAACCACTATACTGCGGTCTGTCAGATCCATTTCAAAGAACTGTGGCATCATGGAAAATGTCTTCGCATTTCCTATGATCTTCATATCGGGATATTTTTCCGCCGCCTTCTGGATATTGGCAGCATGATCCGGTTCAAGATGGGAAACTACCAGATAGGACGGTGTTTTGTCTCCAAGAACCTTTTCCACATTGGCAAACCATTCCTCTGTGGCACGTTTGTCCACTGTATCCATGATTGTTATCTCATCGTCGAGAATCACATAGGAGTTATAGGAAACCCCTTCTGGCACTACATACTGGCTCTCAAATAAATCAAGTGTCGTATCATCTGCTCCTACATAAATTACTGAATCTGTCACTGTTGTATTCACTATATCCTTCCTTTCTTTTATCAGCTCATTGTGCTGGTTTTTAGTAATTCAAACTGTCTGTATCCGGCTGTAACTTATTATAATCAAAGACAAGAGACTGGTTTTCTAGCCCCTCATGATGCTTGTCCTTTTCTGACAGGATAATCTGCATATCCTCGCTGATGGGCCAGTCAATGCCGATCTGGGGATCATCATACCGAATCCCACCCTCGTCTTCCGGATGGTAAAAATCTGTACATTTATAAGAAAAAACTGCCCGCTCTGACAATACCAGATAACCGTGTGCAAATCCTTTAGAAACGTAAAACTGCTTTTTATTTTCGTCCGAAAGAACGACTCCAAACCATTTCCCAAAGGTCGGAGATCCTTTGCGGATATCTACAGCTACATCAAAGACTTCTCCTGACAGCACCCTGACCAACTTTCCCTGGGGAAAATTCTTCTGGAAATGAAGCCCCCGGAGCACCCCCTTTTTAGACATGGACTCATTATCCTGAACAAATTCCATAGTAAGTCCCTTCGCCTCAAACTCTTTCTTGTTATAGGTCTCCATAAAGTAACCCCGTTCATCTCCAAACACCTGTGGCTCGATAACATATAAGCCATCGATCTCACAAGGCGTCACCTTGATCTCTGCCATATTTCACCTCCATTCGCGCACGCCCAAACTTGCAGCACAAACAATACTTGAATCAATGGCGTAGAATCCGCTTTGCGGATTCTACCAGTGTGAATAGGCGGCTCTGCCGCCATAGAACTTCTTAGCTTTCGTTTTTTGAAAGCTTAGTAGTTCTATTCACACTTTCTCCTTCTCTCTGAAGTAACCACTCAAACAATATATAGTATAATATTATTACTGAAAACTATCAATAGTTATTTACAGAAAAGTTAATTTGGGTTAAAATACATTCAGGTGATGCCCCCGAAGGTGGCATATAGTTTACATATAAAAGGATCTGATCATATGACAAAAAACTTAAACATAGGATTCCTCGGACTGGGTCTGATCGGCGGTTCCATCGCAAGAGCGATAAAATCTGCCTTTCCAGATACCAGGATCCAGGTATACACCCGCAGAAAAAATCCGGATCTGGAGCAGGGTGTAAAGGACGGTATTCTTTCTGGGCTTGTATACGATATTGACTCTGAAATTTCTTCCTGCGATATCATTTTTCTCTGTGCGCCAGTTCTCAAAAACATTGAGTTTCTGCACCTTTTGAAACCACTCATTCATGAAAATTGTATCATTACTGATGTTGGCAGTGTAAAGGGAAATATCCATAGAGCGGCAAGGGACCTCGGGCTGGAGAATCAGTTTATTGGAGGACATCCCATGGCGGGATCTGAGAAAACAGGATACGCCAATTCCTCTGAGGCACTGTTAGAAAACTCCTATTATCTTCTGACCCCTACTCCTCAAACCCCGGACACGAAACTGCAGCTGTTATTGTCTCTTTTAAAATGTACGGGTTCCAAATGTGTCATCGTGGCCCCGGAGAAACACGATGATATCACCGCTGCCATCAGCCATGTTCCCCATATCATCGCTGCCACATTGGTCAATATGATAAAGGAAAATGACACCCCGGACGGTTTCATGAAAGCCTTTGCCGCCGGCGGCTTTAAGGATATCACCAGAATCGCTTCCTCTTCGCCGGAAATGTGGGAAAATATCTGCCTGTCTAACAAAGACAGTATCGACCATTTTCTAGAGCTATATATTAAAAACCTGGAAGATTTCCGCAACCTGCTTCGTGAGGAAAAAAATGAGGATCTCCGGAACACCTTTCTCGATGCCAGAACATACCGGGACTCGATTCCAGATAATCTTTCTGATAAATTCACAAACAATTTTGCAGATAAAAAACCGGTGTAGAATAACCACACCGGTTTTTTTCATATCAGAGCCATCTGCTCTTCCCAATATTTTTTGTCTGCTTCGGAGATCCGTCTTAAAATCCGGCATGGATTACCTGCCGCCACAACACCATCTGGGATATCCATGGTAACGACCGAACCGGATCCAATCACTACATTATTTCCAATATGTACGCCCGGATTGATGGTAACATTTCCGCCGATCCACACATCATCACCGATGGTAACTTCCTTGGCATATTCCAACTGCCGATTGCGCACTGGCGCATAAATCGGATGACATGCTGTATAAATATTTACCTTCGGTCCAAAGAATACATGATCTCCAATCTTGATATTTGCACAGTCCAGCATGATACAATCAAAGTTTGCATAAAATTCGTCACCCACCGTAATATTGGAACCGTAATCACAGCGGAACGGTGGTTCGATGTATGGTGTCTTTCCAACCTTTTTAAACAGCCGGTTCAGAAGTTCCGTCCGTTTTGGTATTTCTGAGTTTGTTGTCCCATTATATACTGCCGTAATTTTTCTTGCCTCAGCCGCTTCGAACCGAAGAGTGTCATCGCAAATATACAACTTCCCAGAAAGCATTTTTTCTTTTTCACTACTGGCTGAAAAACCTCCTGCTCCTGATATTTCCGCCGTTCCTGCTGATTCCTGCACTGCTTCATCCATATCATTTCCCAGGACGAAATCAGCATCTAGTCCCCCGATCTCCTGAACCTCTTCTTTATGCACCTCATTCTCAGCAGCTTTTAGAATCGCTTGAAGTCGAACTCTTGCCCCCTCTTCCGCATCAAGATTCGCTTCCTCCCTTGCTGCTATTTTCCTCGCTTCTTCTTCCCTTAATCTCGCTTCTTCCTCCGCTCGGCGTCCCGCCTCTCTTTCTGCCGCCATGCGCTCTGCTTCTATGGTTCTCTCCCGTTCTTCTCGTTCTTGTTCCTCTCTTAATCTCGCTTCTTCTTCCTCTCTTGCTTCACGCGCAAGCTCTTCACGGAAAATCCATAGCACTTTATCTCTCATAGCCTGCGCTACTTTGGCATGCTCTTCTGGCATCAAATGCAGACAGTCCACATCACTTGACATCGCCACCATGGCAAGGTCAATAAATTCAGCCCCCACTTCCTTGGCGACCTTCTCAAAATAAGGTGCCAATTCGAAAGAATAGTCCACCTGTGTTCTGCCAAATTCTAGATGAAGGGGTGAAAATTCGATCTGATCCCCAAGAAGTGCAGGACTCGCCAAAATAATTCTGGCATCCGTCTTTGTCTGAACTATTTTACACATCTCCCGCAAGTTTTCTGCGATAATCTGAGGCGAAGCGTCGAAATATACTTTAAGATCGTTGGTTCCAAGCATTATAATAACCAGATCCACAGGCTCGTGCTCTTCGATACACGACTCGATATCATTCATTCCATTGCAACCCTCTTTGTAAGGATCATCAAAGGCAACTGTTCGTCCGTTTTTCCCCTCGTTGATAACCTCAAACTTGTCCCCTAGTAAACGATCTAGCACTCCTGGCCAATTGATATCATCCCCATATCTCTGCCCATCCACAGGAGAATATCCATATGTATTAGAATCACCAAAACACAATACTCTTCTCATAATTTATACCACCTTTTATTATAATAATCCCCACAATCAAAGTATTATTAGTATATCATACTCTGTTGGAAACTACCAGCAAAGAATACACTTTTTTTGACAATTTCTAATGATGATGGCAGTAATGGGCTGGCTGAATAAAGACGTGATAGTACAATACATATCCGTTTGAAAATAGTTATAACTCTTGGAGCTCATCTAAAGTCTTATCAAATGAAGGCAAAAAATCCCTCATGAAAATCTCCACCTCTTCCATCTCCATCTTCTTAAGAGCCCTCTCAATTGTCTGATATGCTGTGGAAAACTCCCGATTTCCCGCCTTTTTTTCTTCAATACATTTGATGAGGGCAGAAAGCTTGTCTGCTGCTTTCACAATGCGCCAAAGCTCCTCATCTCCCTCCTTAGGAAAGAAAATCTCTTCATAATAGCTCTGCATGTATTCTGGGAGCAGGGAAAGCAGCTTTCGATTGGCCTTTTCTTCTACTTTTTTGTAAGCATCAAGTATGCCACTATCATGGTATTTTACTGGTGTGGGCATATCCCCAGTGATGATCTCATTGGCATCGTGATACAGACCAATAAGTACTAGCTTATCAAGATCTACCTTTCTTCCACAGCATTCTTTGGAAATAATCCCCAAACCGTGAGCCAGCATAGCCACTTCCATCGAATGTTCACTGATATTTTCTCTGTCAGAATTACGCATCAGAGCCCAACGCTCTATATATTTCATCCGAGCCATCATGGCAAAAAACGAATACTCCTTCATTCTAACCTCCTACTAGTATACATAAGTTTTAACGATCCTCCAGCATTTTTTGAATGTATTTACCAGTATAGGAAGCCGGATTGGCAGCAATCTTTTCCGGCGTTCCCGATGCGATCACTGTACCTCCCTTTTCTCCTCCTTCCGGACCGATGTCAATGATATAGTCTGCTGTCTTGATCACATCCAGATTGTGTTCGATCACTACCACAGAATTCCCCCCCTCTGCCAGGCGGTGAAGAATCTCGATCAGCTTATGGACATCGGCAAAGTGAAGACCGGTTGTAGGTTCGTCCAATATATAAATCGTTTTTCCTGTGCTTCGTTTACTTAGTTCTGTGGCAAGTTTGATCCTCTGGGCCTCTCCGCCGGATAAGGTGGTAGAGGGCTGTCCCAGTTTGACATAAGACAATCCCACGTCATACATCGTCTGGATCTTTCTGTGTATCGTCGGCACATTTTTAAAGAATTCCAGTGCCTCTTCTACAGTCATGTCCAATACATCAAATATGCTCTTTCCTTTGTATTTTACATCCAGCGTCTCACGGTTGTACCGCTTTCCTCCACAGACCTCACAAGGCACATATACATCAGGAAGAAAATTCATCTCGATCTTAATGATTCCATCGCCGCGGCATGCCTCACAGCGTCCTCCCTTGACATTAAAACTAAATCGGCCTTTTTTGTATCCCTTGGCCTTAGCATCGGAGGTAGAGGCAAAAAGATCACGTATCATGTCAAACACACCGGTATAAGTGGCAGGATTGGACCTGGGTGTCCTGCCGATGGGAGACTGATCTATGTTGATCACTTTATCCAGCAGCTCCATCCCTTTTATCTCTTTATGTTTCCCCGGTATGCATCTAGCTCGGTTCAACGTCCTGGCAAGGGACTTGTATAAGATTTCATTCACAAGAGAACTCTTACCGGAACCGGATACCCCGGTCACACATGTAAATACCCCCAGTGGAAACTCAACATTGATATTTTTTAAATTATTCTCCCTGGCGCCTGTCACTTTCAAATATCCTGATGGAGTTCTCCGTTTCTCCGGCACCGGGATCACGATCCTGCGGCTCAGGTATGCCCCGGTGATGGATTTCTTCGATTTCATGATATCCTGCGCCGAACCAGCAGCAATGACTTCACCACCATGTTCGCCGGCACCTGGTCCGATGTCCACCACATAATCCGCTGCCAGCATCGTATCCTCATCATGTTCTACCACGATCAGCGTATTTCCCAAATCCTTGAGATTTTTCAAGGTTCGGATCAGTTTATCATTGTCCCTCTGGTGCAGACCAATGCTCGGCTCATCCAGAATATAAGCAACTCCCACCAACCCGGAACCGATCTGGGTCGCTAGGCGGATTCTCTGAGCCTCTCCGCCAGACAGCGTACCAGTAGCGCGGGACAGGCACAGATAATCCAGCCCCACATCCACTAAAAAGCCCAAACGGGACTTAATCTCTTTCAAGATCAGCCGCCCAATCTGCATCTGCATATCTGTCAAATGAAGCTCGTCCACAAAACTCTTGAGATCCCGAATGGAATATTCGCACAGCTCCGCAATGTTCTTATCTCCCACTGTAACTGCCAGAGATTCTTTCTTTAGTCTCTTTCCACCGCATTCACTACAGGGAGTGATCCGCATAAAAGTCTCATATTCCTGTTTGGTAGAATCCGATCCCGTCTCCCGATATCTGCGTTCCATATTTTTGATCAGACCTTCAAATTCCACATGATATACGCCTCCGCCTCGTTGTCCTACATAATGAACCTCGACCTTTTTTCCCCGGGTTCCATTTAATATGATATCCCGCACTTGTTCTGTGTAATCTTCAAAGGGCGTTGTGAGGTCAAATCCATATTCTTTTGCCACCGCTTCCATCATACACCTGGTGTAACTTCCTTTATCTGTTACAGACTGCCATCCCAGTACGGCAATCGCCCCTTCCGCAATGCTCAATGACCAGTCAGGTATCATCAGCTCCGGTGCAAATTCCATTTTATAACCAATTCCATGACATACATGACAAGCGCCGAAAGGGTTATTAAAGGAAAAACTTCTCGGCTCGATCTCGTCGATGCTGATTCCACAGTCTGGACAGGAAAAACTCTGACTAAAGTTAATCACCTCCGCACCGATGACATCCACCATCAGCAGACCATTGGACAGCTGGAGTACATTTTCGATGGACTCCGACATTCTTTTTTCCACACCTTCCCGCACCACCAGACGGTCTACTACGATCTCGATGTTATGTTTTTTATTCTTTTCCAGTTTGATCTCTTCGGATAGGTCATACATATTTCCATCTGCTACCACACGAACATAACCGCTTTTTTTGGCTTTTTCAAACACTTTGACGTGCTCTCCCTTGCGTCCCCTTACCACAGGCGCCAGCAACTGGATCTTCGTATTTTCAGGAAGCTTCATGATCTCGTCCACCATCTGGTCCACCGTCTGACGTTTAATCTCTTTTCCGCATTTTGGGCAGTGGGGAATCCCTACCCTGGCATACAAGAGTCGGAAATAATCATAAATCTCTGTCACCGTCCCAACAGTGGAGCGGGGGTTGCGGTTAGTGGTTTTCTGATCAATGGAAATCGCTGGAGGAAGCCCGGATATACTTTCTACGTCCGGTTTTTCCATCTGCCCAAGAAACTGTCTTGCATAAGAAGACAAGGATTCCATGTAACGCCGCTGACCTTCTGCGTATATCGTATCAAAAGCGAGAGACGATTTACCGGAACCACTGAGTCCAGTGAGTACCACAAACTCATCTCTGGGAAGATCAATATCAATTCCCTTTAAATTATGCTCACTAGCTCCTTTGATCTTGATCATTCTTTTCTTTTCCATCGTAGTTTCCTCCATGCCATATATTAGTCATCAATCTTTTCAAGTATCTTTTTTAATTCGATCATCTGATCCCGAAGAGCCGCCGCCGCTTCAAAGTTTAGTTCAGCAGATGCCTGATTCATCCGTTTCATAATCTTCTGAATCTGTTTATCCAGCTCCTCTTTTGTCATGTATTCTGGATCCTTCTCCAGATCTTCCATCCCAGATTCTGCTTTGGTAGAAATCTTGATTAGATCCCTCACCGCTTTTTTAATCGTCTGGGGAGTGATTCCATGTTCCTTATTATAGGCATCCTGTATGCCACGCCTTCTCTCTGTCTCACCGATGGCTTTCTTCATCGAATCCGTCTCCCGGTCCGCATACATAATCACTCTTCCCTCGGCATTTCTTGCCGCCCGTCCAATGGTCTGTATAAGAGACGTCTCCGAACGCAGAAAACCTTCTTTGTCGGCATCTAATATCGCTACCAGTGAGACCTCCGGAATATCCAGTCCTTCTCGCAACAGATTGATCCCCACCAGCACATCAAAGACA
Source organism: Eubacteriaceae bacterium (assembly GCA_910575665.1). Taxonomy (GTDB): domain Bacteria; phylum Bacillota; class Clostridia; order Lachnospirales; family Lachnospiraceae; genus Eubacterium_F. The sequence goes on along the minus strand of CAJTFB010000019.1, from coordinate 39,892 downwards.
TCCAGACGCATATCTCGAATGATCTCCGACCGCTCCATGGCATCAATATCGGAATGTAAATATTTTACCCGGACTCCTACCTCTTTATAATAATCTGTAAGATCCTCCGCCATTCTTTTAGTCAGGGTCGTTACCAGAACCTTGCCCCGCATATGCTCCTTGTCCTCAGGTTCCTTCGTAACCTTACGGATCTCAGCCAAAAGATCATCAACCTGTCCCTTCACCGGCCTTACCACCACCTCTGGGTCCAGAAGTCCCGTGGGACGTATGATCTGTTCCGTCCGCAGAAGCTCATGGGCGCTTTCATAATCAGAAGGAGTCGCTGACACAAACATCATCTGATTGATATGCCCCTCAAATTCCTCAAAATTCAGGGGACGATTGCTCTTCGCGGAAGGCAGACGAAATCCATAATCTACCAGTGTCGCTTTTCTGGACTGGTCTCCGGCGTACATTCCACGGACCTGTGGGATCGTAATATGGGACTCGTCCACAATGATCAAAAAATCATCCGGAAAATAATCCAGCAGCGTATGAGGCATCTCTCCTTCTTTCATTCCTGCTAGATGCATAGAATAATTTTCAATCCCAGAACAAAAGCCAGTCTCCCGCATCATCTCAATATCAAAATGCGTCCGCTCAGAGATTCTCTGGGCCTCGATAAGCTTGTCTTCGCTTTTAAAGAACTTTACCCGGTCTTTTAATTCTTCTTCGATCCCAAGAATCGCCCTCTCCATCTTGTCCGGTGCCACTACGTAATGGGATGCTGGAAAAACTACCATATGTTCCAGATTGTTCAACGGAGCTCCTGTCAACACATCAATCTCCTGGATTCGATCCACCTCGTCTCCAAAAAATTCTACCCGGATGGCCCGGTCTGTCGCCGATGCCGGAAAGACCTCTACTACGTCTCCCCGAACCCGGAAAGTTCCACGGTGAAAGTCCATGTCGTTCCTTGTATACTGAATATCCACAAGACGACGGATCACTTCATCCCGGTCCTTCTCCATCCCCGGCCGCAAAGAAAGAGTCATATTCTGATAATCAATGGGACTTCCCAATCCATAGATACAGGATACGCTGGCGATGATGATCACGTCTTTCCGCTCCGTCAGCGCCGCCGTCGCCGAGTGACGCAGCTTATCAATCTCATCATTGATCGAGGAATCCTTCTCAATATAAGTATCCGTCGAAGGCACATAGGCTTCCGGCTGATAATAATCATAATAGGAAATGAAAAATTCCACTGCATTGGAAGGAAAAAATTCCTTGAACTCACTGTAGAGCTGTGCAGCCAGAGTCTTATTATGGGCAATAACCAGGGTCGGCTTATTTAACTGCTGAATGACATTTGCCATGGTAAATGTCTTGCCAGATCCGGTGACGCCAAGAAGAGTCTGGAACTGGTTGCCCTCCTGAAATCCCCTCACCAGTTCTTCAATCGCCTGGGGCTGGTCGCCTGTGGGCTGATATTGTGATACTAATTCAAAATGATCCATAGTAATATACCTTTCTACAATTATACATCCGTTTGTAATTCCTTTAAGTCATTAAAACCTGTTCCAGTCACTATAATTATTTTACTACCAAATTCTTCAAGCTCCTTTGTTTTTTCTTCATATTAGGAAAACATCTGAAATAGAGCACTCTTCCCAGAACCCTTTGCCCCTAAAACTAAAGATTTCCTTGGATTAACAAACTGTTCGAAACCTTTTGTCTTTATGAATTTTTTATCTAGATCTGTCTCCGATTCTGAGTCAACACTTCCAAACTCTAATTTAGTTAATAATTCCTATTTTTATCGTAATCATAGCTACATTATTCAAATACATCTGTGATCTTCTGATATGCTCTGCGTTCACTTGCCCTAATTTCACGGATACGTTCCAGTAATTCATCAAAAAAATCTTTTCCAAATGGCTTTCCATTTTTCAGCATTTCATCATTTAATACAAATCCCTTAATAATATATTCTTTTAATGTTTTTGTTGCCCACTGCCGAAATCTTGTAGCTTTTTTTAGAATTCACACGATAAGCAACAGCAATAATAGCATCTACATTAAAACACTTTACTTTCCGGTTAACATTTCTTCCGCCTTCATTTTGAACTACCGAGAAAAACTCGGTAGTTGCTCCTTCCTCTAATTCTTCCTCTTTATAAATATTTTTCAAGTGCAATGAAATATTATCTGCTGTACAATCAAATAATTCTGACATTGCTCTTTGTGTCATCCAAAATGTTTCTTCTTTAAAAAAGACGTTTACATAAACATTTGTATTTTCTAACTGATATAATATAATCTCATGCTTCTGCATAACTCCCCTCCCATCAAATTGTACATTCATCCTCTGAACAAAACCACATTTATCAATATAGTTTTACCTAATCCATAACACCCTATCTAGTTCGTAAAATGATCCTCTTTATGAATTTATTTTAAACTCTAAATTAAAATTTTTACGGACAATATTATACTCATTACCATAAATGAGCAATCCTACTGTCAGTCTGATTATAGCACACCTGTTCCCCTATTGCAATATTTTTTTGAACACTTGTTCGCTCTCTTCTATATCTATTAACATTTACTCCAGTTGTTCGATACATTTCTTCACTGCTTTTTTCCATCCATGGAGAAGTGCTGTCTTCTTTTCCTCTTCCATCCCTGGCTCAAAGCATCTCTCCAGTGACCAGTTCCGTCGGATATCCTCCCTGTCCTGCCAAAAACCCACAGCAAGTCCCGCCAGATAAGCAGCACCCAATGCCGTAGTTTCGATACAGGAGGGCCGATGAACGGGGACACCAAGAAGATCTGCCTGAAACTGCATAAGAAAATCATTGGCGCTGGCTCCCCCGTCCGTTTTCAAAGCCAGGAGTGGAAGTCCGGAATCCTGTTTCATAGCTTGAACCAGATCATGGACCTGGTAAGCCATCGCTTCCACGGTGGCACGGACAATATGATTCCGCCCTGCTCCTCGTGTCAGGCCGGTGATGATGCCTCTGGCTTCCGCATCCCAGTAAGGTGCGCCAAGCCCCGTAAAAGCTGGCACCACATAAACCCCCGCAGTATCCTTGACAGCCTGACAGCACTGCAGCGATTCTGCCGCTGTCCGGAGCAGCCCCATCTCATCTCTCAGCCACTGTATTCCAGCGCCAGCCACAAAAACACTACCTTCCAGAGCATACTGCGGCCTGTCTCCGGTGCCGGCGGCCAGTGTGGTCAAAAGGCCATTGGACGAATTTACCGGAGTGTCACCGGTGTTCATTAGAAGAAAACAGCCTGTCCCATAAGTGTTTTTCATCTCTCCCGCCTCAAAACAGCATTGCCCAAACAACGCTGCCTGCTGGTCTCCAGCGATGCCCGCCACCGGAATCTCAGTTCCCGTCAGACTTTTATCACTGTAACCGTATATCTCACTGGAAGGCCGGACTTCCGGCAGCAGAGAGAGCGGTATATGAAAATAATCTAGAATCTCCGAATCCCATTCCAGCTTATGAATATCAAATAACATGGTGCGGGAGGCATTGGTATAATCTGTGACATGAACTTTTCCACCGCTAAGCTTCCAAACGAGCCATGTGTCCACAGTGCCGAACAAAATTTCACCACGCTCTGCCTGTTCTCTAACCCCCGGTACATGTTCCAGTATCCAGGCAATCTTGGTCGCCGAAAAATAGGCATCCGGAACTAGTCCAGTACGCTGTCTGATCACAGAATCAAATCCGTCGGCTTTAATCCGTTCGATCTGGTCGGAAGTACGTCTGCACTGCCAGACGATGGCATGACTCACCGGTTCCCCGGTATTCCGGTTCCAAAGAATTGTAGTTTCTCTCTGATTGGTAATCCCAATTCCTGCAATGTTTTCCCCAGAAATGCCAACCTTACTCATGGCTTCTGTCATTACGCTGAACTGACTGGACCAGATTTCCATGGCATCATGCTCCACCCAGCCGGGCCTGGGATAGATTTGCTCGAATTCCCTTTGAGCCATACTGCATATTTGTCCTGAACGGTCAAATAATATGCAGCGGGAACTCGTGGTTCCCTGATCCAATGCTATCATGTATTTTTTCATCCTTTTTACTCCTTCCACATTTTCCAGCCTTTAACAAGATAGCATCCCTGCTTTCAATACCAGCAGAAATGCTATCTTGTGTTCCCTCAATTCCAGCCAGGCGATGCCGCCAAATTACTCAGATGAAGGATTTCTAATCAGTTTTAATGCCATCTGAAGTGGTTCATCCATCGCAGGATTGTAATCTCCCTCAGGCTTTTTATATTCGATATTAATGTCTGGATCTAATCCTTTTTTGTGTATGCTTTTGCCTCCTGGTAGAAAATACTCTGCAGTAGTCAACTTAATTCCACCGCCACAGGTGCTCTCCAGGGATAGCACTGTCTGGACAATCCCCTTGCCAAAACTTTTCGTTCCCACCAGTTTAGCGGCTCCCCTCGCCTGCAGAGTCCCGGCAAAAACCTCGGATGCGCTGGCACTACGTTCATTGATCAGTACAACAATCGGTTTGTCATAACAGGTCTCATTGGTCGAACGATAAACCTTATTGCCATCCTTTTTACTCTTTTCTGAAATAAGCTCCCCCTCTGGCAGCAGTTCATCCAACATTTGAATCGTGGTTTCCAGGGAACCGCCACCATTATCTCTGACATCGATAACCAGCCCCTTCACGGAATCATTGCGGGCATTTTCCAACGCAACTTTAAATTGCCCAGCTGTCTCCTTATCAAATTCTGAGATTTGGATATATCCCACATCGTCATATTTTTTTGAATGGACGGAAACTACTTTGACTTCTTTACAAACCACTTTCTTCTCTAACTGTTCGATCTGTCCGTCCGCTCCTTTTCTCTCAACCCCTATGGAAATTGTCCGCCCTTTATTTTCCTCCGTTTTTATCATGGAAATAACTTCATCCAGTTTCTTCCCCACCACATTGGTTCCTTCCACACTCACAATGCGATCTTCAGCCTTAATTCCCGCCGCCTCAGCCGGACCGCCTTCCATCACTTGCTGAACCACCAGTTCCTGATCCTCTTCCTGAATTCTGAGTGTCACTCCGATTCCCACGTAGGATCCATTGATGCCGCTCATAAGCTCCATGTACTCTAGTTTTGTATAATACTGAGAATATTTATCTCCCAGCGCCTCTACCATTCCTTTCACTCCACCATCAATCAATTTTTCATCATCTATATCTCCCTGATAGAAACTATCTATACATTTTTCTACTACTTTGGCTTTATCATACATCTGCTGGGCAGCAGAACCCGGAATAAACAGATGTATTCCAAAGACTCTTGCCACAGAAACCAGAATTAGAGCCACCGCGACACCAAAAACAGTACCAAAGATGAAACTTTTTTTATTTATTTTCAAATAATGACCTCCTTACCTTCCCGGAATGCATTCTCATAGGCTCACTCCCCTTTAGATAAAAGGGGGCTCATTCGCACTTCGTGCTCATGAAGGATGCTCGCCAGATACTTCTGGACACAGCCCGCTCACATATCCAGTACTTCGTATCAGAGATACAAGATAGCCCAAATCGGCAAGCAAGCTTGCCTTTGAGCTATCTTGTATCTCTGGGTGCTTCGCACCCCGGACATATGAGCGGGCTGCGCCTGGAGTGCCTGGCTCGCTATTGGCTCACGTAGTTGCGAGGGTTGACGTAAGCTCCATTGACAGACACTCCAAAGTGAAGATGTGCTCCAGTGGAGATTCCTGTAGATCCCACATAAGCGATCACATCACCCTGTTTCACCTGAGCCCCTTCACTCACAGCCAGCTTAGAAGCATGCATATACACAGTATACAAGCTGTTTCCATGATACAACATGATATAATTACCGGCGCTGGCACTATACGCAGCGGTAACCACTGTACCATCACCTGCTGCCACAATCGGCGTACCGGCAGAAACAGCGATATCGATTCCCTGATGTTTGGTGCTGGCGCCTTTCGTCGGGCTGGTCCTGCTACCAAATTCCGAGGAGATACGCCCTGGTACACGCAGCGGCCAGCGGAGCCCGCCATGATTTGCCGCATAGGTATCTGCCGCCGGGTCGGCAGCATCCCCGTCTGTTCCGTTTCTGTTGTTCTTTGCCTCTGCTGCCTTTCGTGCCGCCTCTCGTTTTTCAATCTCCTTTTGCTTCTCAAGTAAAAGGTTTTCCACCTCTTGTTCTGCCTTCGCCACCTTTTCACGAAAGGTCTTTGCCTTAGAATCTGTGGCAGTAATGGCAGAATTCAATTTTTCTATCTCCGTTTTTTTACTCGATCTCAAACTCTTAAGGGCATCTTTTTCCGTCGCCGCTTGATCCTTTAGTTCTGCTATCTCTTCCACTTTAGATTCCATCACGCCACGGCGGATCTCCGTACTGTTCTTTGTCTCCACAAATTTACTAAAAAGATCTTTATCATATTCTGATATTTTTTCTATATATTCTGAGCGGTTCAAAAAATCCCCAAGACTTTCAGCACTAAAGATCATCGCCACATAATCGTCTCCGCCACTCTCATACATATATTTTATTCTCTTTTTCATCGTTTCATACTGTTGTTTTTCAAGATTTTCTGCAATCTCAAGCTGTTCTTCCAATCTAACCAGCTCTTTTCTGGCATCCTCGATCTGACCATCCAGTTTTTTCATCGTCTTTGAGATTTTTTCAATCTTTTCATCCACTTTTGTTACATAATTGAGAATATCCCCCTTATCCTTTTCCAGCGAGTCGATATCTTTTTTCAGCTCATCAACTCGTTCCTGAGCTTCCCTTTTCGCCTTTTCTGCTTTTTTGATCTGGGCGTCAAAATCCGTGGTCTCCGCCATAACACCAGGTTCCCTGTATGACAAACACAGACCAAACACGATGCCTACTATAAGTATCAACGACAATATTTTTCTTCTGCTCAACTTTATACCCCTCTCAAATATTCAAATGCTTCCGAACGGTAAAAAAACTTCCCAAAAATCCCACCCCTATGCCAATCAGCAGACAAATCGGAATCAGTAAGCTAAAGATCTGCGCCGCCTCCAAAAAGGTCAGCCAGTTAGAGATGAGATGAAATTTATTATTGATATAATTGATAATAGAATCATAGCTGACAATCAATATCACCAGTGGGATACTAGCGCCGATGATCCCAATCACCACTCCTTCCACGATAAACGGAGCACGGATAAAAAAATCCGAAGCCCCCATAAGGCGCATAATGCCAATTTCTGCACGCCGCACAGTGATCCCGGTAGAAATCGTAGAATTGATCAGAAAAATAGACACGGCCAAAAGGATCAAAATAATGGCAATTGAAATGTAGCTAATAAGCTTATTGGCATTTTCTAGCCCCTTTGCCGTATCGTCAGAGCGCTTTACCAGCCTGACACCTTCAATGGTCTCAATATAAGCTGCCACCTCCTCCTGGGCGGAAATATCTTTGATAAATACCTGCCAGGAAGCGGAATCCTTTAGTGGATTATCGGTTCCAAAACTTTTCACCAGCTCCGGATTGTCTTTAAAATTATCTTTCACAAACTGATCCCAGGCTTTTTCAGCAGAGATAAAGTCCATATGATCCACCTCCTCCCGAACCTTGATCGCCTCCCCAATGGAATCAATCTGCTCTTGGGAAATCCCCTCTTCAAAAAAAACCGTCACACCCACGGAGGTCTCCACCTCTTTGACCATATGATTAAAATTGCTGACTATAAAATAAAACATCCCGAATAAAAACAGGCAGGCCGCCATCGTGCCAATGGATGCCAGCGTAAACATACGGTTCTTCCTCATGCTCTTCAATCCCTGTTTTACGCTGTAAAAAAATACACTAATCCCTCTCATATTCATATCCACCTTTTTTATCGTCCCGGATCACATGTCCTTCCTCTAGTGTCACTACCCGTTTCTGCATGATATCCACAATATCATTGTTATGCGTCACGACTACAACTGTAGTGCCCATTTTATTTACTTCCTGTAAAAGCATCATGATCTCCCAAGCATTCTGTGGATCCAGATTTCCTGTAGGTTCGTCGGCAAGAAGTATGGTGGGCTGGTTTACCAGCGCTCTGGCGATCGCCACCCGCTGCTGCTCCCCTCCGGAGAGCTCATGAGGATAGGCATCGGCTTTCTCTGTCAGTCCGACAATGGTAAGCATAGTGGATACATTCCGGATGATCTCCCGTTTATTTCTCCCAATGATCCTCTGGGCAAACGCCACATTTTCAAAGACGGTACGATCCTTTAAAAGACGGAAATCCTGAAATACCACACCAATGTTTCTGCGGTACAAAGGCACCTGCTTGCGTCTCAGTTTATTTACGAGCCGTCCCGCAATATACAATTTCCCAGATGTAGGGTCCAGTTCTTTTAAAAGCAGTTTAATAAATGTGGATTTGCCAGAACCACTCTTTCCCACCACAAAAACAAACTCCCCCTGTTCGATGCGAATTGAAACGTCTTTCAACGCATCGACTCCGGTCTGATACTGTTTGCTCACGGCATCCAGCGCAATGATCGGCAACGGTTTATTCGTATCCATCCTAACCCTCCCCGATTAATAATCCATGGTTTCCAGATAATTCATATATTTTACAACCATAAGGGCAATCTTAAAGGTGATCGCATCGTCAAAAACCCGAAGGTCAAGTCCAGTGCTCTTCTGGAGCTTATCCAGCCGGTATACTAGCGTATTCCGGTGTATATAGAGCTGTCTTGACGTCTCCGAGACATTCAGGTTGTTCTCAAAAAATTTGTTAATCGTGCTCAGCGTCTCCTCATCAAACTGATCTGGCGTCTTATCGGAAAAAATTTCTTTGATAAACATTTTACACAGAGGCATGGGAAGCTGATAGATCAAACGTCCAATGCCGAGATTGCTGTAGGCAATAACCTTTTTATCGCTGTAAAAAATCTTGCCTACATCCAGAGCCATCTTTGCCTCTTTATAGGACCTAGAAACCTCTTTCAGATCTTTGACAATCGTACCAAACGCCACATGAACCCTGGACATCGCCTCCGTATTCAGCATATCCACGATCACCTCTGCCGTTTTCTCCAGATCTTCGAGCTTTTCCTTTTGACCAATCTCTTTTACGAGAATGATATTCTTCTCATCTACAGCAGTGATAAAATCTTTCGTATGGGAAGCAAACATACTCCGCACCGTCTCCAGCGCACCACTGTCCTTTTCCTTATTGGTCTCGATGATAAAAGCAACTCTTCTTGCATTCATTTCTATATGAAGTTTTTTGGCACGGTTAAAGATATCCACCATGAGCAAATTATCAAGAAGAAGATTCTTTATAAAATTATCCTTGTCATATCTTTCCTTATAGGCTACCAATAGACTCTGGATCTGGAACACCAAGATCTTTCCTATGGTGTAGACCTCCTCTGAATCCCCCTGTATGACCACAACATACTCCAGCTGGGTCTCATCATAGATCTTAAAAAACTGAAATCCATTCATTGCCTGGCTGTCTGCAGGCGATTGGACAAAATTCTTTCCTTCCTCCACAAAACGAGATAGTTCATCCGATGTCGAAGCCAATACGTTTCCCTCTGTATCCATCACACACAGTTCATTTTTCGTAATCCCCTTAATACCATCTACAGTATTCTGCAGTATCTGATTTGATATCATAACCACACCTCCGAATGCAAGTCTACTCTTGTCGCATTATGAATTATTGTATCATTTTTTTACTAAAAAGTAAAGCAACTTTATAGAAACACAACCAATTTGAAACACAACCAATTCCAAATATGTAAAATATATGCTAAATATGTCAACTTTCTCTCGTTGTAAATCATTGTGCCAGACAAGTTTATCTATTATAATAATAATTACTATGATTCACCTATATTCTAATAAAGGAGACGGATAAAAATGATCAAAAACCGAAAATTAAGTACCGTCATAACTGCCGCCATTGCTATTGTATCCGCAATCTGTATTTTACTGCTGTTTCTTTTTGCGAATAACAGTATGACAACAGCTATGAAGACAACTTCCATTGACAATATGAATACCTCTCTGGAAGCGAAGACAAAAATTATTGAACAGTATGTAACCGACTCAGAAAATATGTTGATCGCCTACAGTAAGGCACCAGTGGTAGCGGCTTTCCTGAAAAATCCATCCGATAAGAATTTGCAAAAGACCGCTCAGGATTTTACCCTGAATTATTTTGAAGGTCTGGATAACTGGGAGGGAATCTATATCGGTGAGTGGGATACCCATGTGATCGCCCATTCTAACCCAGAAGTTGTAGGGATCACAACCAGAGAAGGAGATGGTCTGAAGGCGTTACAAGATGCCATGACAAAGGCAAATGGTCTTTACAACACAGGAATCATCGTATCCCCCGCATCAAAAAAACTAATTTTATCCATGTATTGTCCAGTTTTTGATGAAGATGGTAAGACCATTCTTGGTTATGTTGGGGGAGGTCCTTTCGCTGCCGGTCTGAAAGAGATGCTTGATTCTCTGACAGTAGAGGGATTAAAGAACGCAAAATACTATATGATTAACACAGAGACCGGTGTTCATATCTTTAATGAGGATGAATCTCTCATGGCACAGCCCATCGAAGACAAAATGCTTCTCTCTGTTATTGATGTGATACATAAGGATGCTAAAAAGACAAGCGGGACTCTCGAATATGTTGCCTCAGACAAATCCGATTCCATCGCTGCCTATCGTGCCTTACCGGATCGTGGCTGGGCCGTGGCATTGAGTGACAGTCAGGCAGAGATCTACGCACAGGCAAACAAAAGCATGAGAACACTTGGAGTGATCTGTATCGCAGCTTTTATCCTGATTGCACTGCTTTCCTGGTTTATGATCCGCTTCAGCATTAAGCCATTGAAGGTGATCGAAAATTCCATTATCGAATTAAAAAGTCTTCACCTCACTCCAGATCCAAAACTAAAAAAATACACCGATCGAAAGAGCGAGATCGGCCAGATCGCTTCTGCGATGGATTCTTTATTCTTTACCTTCAGTAAAATTGTGGCAACGCTGACCCAGTGTTCCGACTTCCTATCGGATTCGGCCAAAAAGATGACAGAATCTTCCCACGTTCTTTTGGAATGTTCTGAAGATAATTCAGCGACGACAGAAGAACTTCTCGCAACGACAGATACCACCAACGAAGCCATAAATCGTGTAGGAAATGAAATCTCCCGAATCGCTGATATGGTTCAGCAGATTGAAGAAAAAGTATTGATGGGAAGTCAGAAAAGCGAGAACCTGATGAAAGTTGTCAGTGAAATGAAGCATAACGCGAACAATTCACTGCAGTCCACAGAGTCCGGTATCGAGGAAAACCAGAAAAGCATTGAAGAAGCCATGGTCAAATTGCAGTCTCTTATGCGCATCAATGATATGGCAACCCAGATCCTCGATATCACAAGCCAGACCAATCTCCTGTCCCTCAATGCTTCCATCGAAGCGGCAAGAGCCGGAGAAGCAGGAAAAGGCTTTGCTGTTGTGGCAAGTGAGATCGGCAAACTGGCAAACAGTTCTTCCGAAACTGCCACTCAGATCCAATCGATCTGCGGTGATACCACTTCCAATATAGAACATGTACAGAGCTGCTTCAATAATATGATAACATTTCTCAAATCCGATGTAGCAGAACAGTTCCGGGAATTTGTGGATATCGCAAATGAATACAATTCCTCAATCACAACGATCAAGACAATCATAGAAGAAATTAATGAAGTCTCTACCATGTTTGTTGAGGCTGTGACTAATATCAAAGATCAAATCGAGACCGTACAGAGCGCTTCTGGCGAAAATGCCATCGGAGTCGATGATATTATCGAGAAGATCTATCGAACCACCTCCGCAACAGAAGTATTGTCCAGTGTGGTTAAAAACAACGAGAAAAATGCTCTGTTCATTCATGACATCATCAATAAGTTTTCGTAAAACCATTAATTGTATATTTATTAGCATGAATCTTACTTCTATACAACATGTAAAAAAGAATGGGTGGCTGCCATAAAAAATAGCCACCCATTCTTTTTATCTATTTTCTCTATCGGTAAAACAGTTTCAAACAAAACAGAGAGCAAACTTGAATTTTTACTATTAAGATGATAATATTATCATAACGGGCTGAATTTAGGAGGACCGATTATGAATAAACATATCATGGAAATAGTGAAACACCCAGCAAAATGTAAATTACTGTTAGAAATTTTAAATTGTGAGCAGACTACAGCAAAACACTTGTCTGAAACATGTTCTGATATTCCCCCCGCAACACTTTACAGATATTTAAAAAAGATGACTATGGATGGTATATTAAAGATAGTCAATCAAGCACAGGTGCGTGGTGCAGTCGAAAAAACATATGCTCTAGCAATCGACCTAAAAGCAGAAATGAGCAGCATATTAGATAACAATTCTGGTGAAGCATATATGCAGGCATTCATGCAGTACATGTTGGGATTTGCAGAACTGTTTCAAGAATATTGTAACAGAGATAATATAGATATAGTAAATGATAAATCGGGTTTCTCTCTAGCACCACTTTATTTATCTGATGATGAATTGGAAGATTTTATGAAAAGCTATCTTAAAATCACAGAAAATTACAGAAACAATACTCCGAGAAACGACAGAAAATTACGTTCTATTGGCTTAATTATTTCTCCACCAAATACAGATTAACCTTTTCCCGTCTATCAAAAAATGGTAGACGGGAATTTCTTGACTTTTTATTATCTAAATGATATTATTATCATAACGATAATAAAAAGAGGAGGGGTTTCCTATGGAGAAAAACATTCTTGAACTCAAACATTATTCTAAAATTTATTCTAGTAGTAAAAAAGCCGTTGATGATCTAAACCTTGCTGTCAAAAGTGGAGAAATTCATGCCTTTATCGGTCATAACGGTGCAGGAAAAACCACAACAATTCGTGCGGTTGTTGGTGTTATGGATTTTGAACAGGGAGAAATTCTTATTGATGGTCATTCCGTTAAAAAAGAATCTGTTTTGTGCAAATCACTTACAGCATATATACCAGACAATCCCGATTTGTATGAATATATCACGGGTATTCAATATTTGAATTATATCTGTGATATGTTTCTCGTCCCAGAAAATGAACGGACTTCTAAAATACGTAGGTATGCAGAACTTTTTAAAATAGTGGATAGTTTGGGGGATTTAATCAGTTCATATTCCCATGGTATGAAACAAAAACTGGCTTTGATTGGTGCGTTTATTCATAGTCCAAGATTATTTGTATTTGACGAACCTTTTGTCGGTCTTGACCCAGAAGCGTCCTTTCATTTAAAAAACTTAATGAAAGAAGCCTGCCAAAAGGGATGTGCAATCTTCTTCTCTACTCATGTGCTGGAAGTTGCTGAAAAATTATGTGATACTGTTTCGATTATCAACAACGGAAAACTGATTGCGAGTGGAACAATGGAGGAAATAAAAGGTCAGCATAGCCTTGAAGATATTTTTATGGAGGTTGTTGAAAATGGAAAGGAAATATAAACTCTTATTTAAAATACAATTATACAGTTTATTTGACATAAACCGTTTATTACATTCTCATGATAAAAAGGAAAAGAAACGTACTTTATGCTTTGGTGCCGTTGGACTGGCGATCATTGGTATGCTCCTTTATTTGAGCGGCTATATCAGTTCTACCTTTGCGAGTATTGGGCTTGTACAAGCAATCCCTACATTGGTAATCGTAATATATTCTTTGATTGTCTTGTTGCTGACATTTTTAAAAAGCTCTGGTGCTTTAATTGGATTGAAAGATTATGATATGATTATGTCCTTACCTGTTAATAATACGGTTATCGTATTAAGCAAACTAAGCATGCTTTATATTACGAATTTATTGATAGGAATAATTGTGTTAATACCTACTATCTTTATTTATGGTATGAATACATCTGTTAAAATCAGTGGATATTTTATATTGTTTTCTGCCTTGTTATTAACGCCAATTATTCCTATGCTTATAGCACTTGCAATCGGAACTTTGATAGTAGCCGTTTCTTCAAGATCAAAACATAATAATACCGTCGCTTTGGTATTCAGCATTGTTGGACTATTGCTACTGATTTTCGCAAGCTCCAAATTGCAGACAATGAGTACAACACAGATAACAGACATAAGTACAATAATCATCCATTATTTTAATCAGTTTTACCCACCTGCTTCTTTATTTTCAAAAGCGTTGTTGTATAACGATTGGGGAAGCTTCGGAATGTTTGTTTTTGGTTCCATTGCTATATTGTTTGCTTTTGTTATCGTTCTTTCTCATTTTTACAAGCGACTGAATACACAAGTCTTTTCACATCATGCAGGAAAGGATTTCAGATTGGGAGAATTGTCGGTATCCTCTCCATTTGTGGCATTATACAAGAGAGAATTAGCAAGATTTTTCTCATGCACGATTTACGTATTAAACTCATGTATTGTTATTATAGTACTTTTGGTTATTTCTTTTATGGCGGTATTTTATATGCCAGATGTAATCATACAACAATTAGAAACAATTGGTATAATGGATATATTTGAAGTGGTAATTCCTTTGATAATATCTGTTTTTGTCTGCATGTGTTGTACTACGTCTGCATCCCTTTCTCTTGAGGGAAGAAGTAGATGGATTATGTATTCTGCTCCCGTAAAAACAATTACCGTCTTTAAGGCAAAGATATTTGTTAATCTGACGGTGATTTTGCCTATTTTATGGATCAGTCTTATTTTACTTAGAATTACATTTCCACTAACTATGGTGCAGACTATTTTACTGTTTGTTACACCTACGATATATGCCCTGTTCATTTCTGCTGTAGGAATGCTATTCAATGTAAAATATCCTCGCTTTGACTGGACAAGTGAGTACTATGCGATAAAAGGCGGTGCTATATCCGTTTTAGCAACAATTGGGGTAGGGCTTGCTTTAAGTGCTATTCCTGTATATTTTTGTGTCCTTTCTCGTGAATATGCACAACAAATCGTCATCGCCATGACAGTAGTTATTGCGGTTTTGGCTCTTATAGCTTACCGTATGCTCTCAAAAATCCGTCTATATATATAAATGTATTGGGATTCAATCTCTGCCCTACTGTATCTACCGCAAAGAATATCACCGTTATATACCAATTTGGACAGGCTAAAAGCGTCAGTACCAGCGATTCTAAATCGCTGGTACTGACGCTTTTACATAATCTACATATAAATATTATTCCAGGCTTAGTTTGTAATGGTGTTCTCTGTCTCTTTGTCAAACAGATGAATCTTCTCTGCATCGAGTGCAATCTTGATCGTGTCACCCGGACGAGCTGTCGTACGAGGATTCACGCGAACGGTAATGTCATGGTTCTCAATGGTGAAGTAAAGGAATACTTCCGCACCAAGCATCTCATATACTTTAACAGTAGCCTCAAGAGTCGTATCCGGTGAATTGCTGATGAACATCTCTTCATCTTTAATATCTTCTGGACGAATACCGAAGATCACATCCTTATCCTCATAACCACCTTCAATCAACTTCTTCGCTTTGCTTTCTGGAAGCTTCACGGTGTTAGCACCAAAGGTAAGAAGTACATCGGAACCAGACACATTCACTCTTGCCTTGATGAAGTTCATCTGAGGTGAACCAATGAATCCTGCTACAAATAAGTTATTCGGTCTCATATAGAGATCCAATGGACTGTCAACCTGCTGTACCACTCCGTCTTTCATAACGACGATACGTGTACCAAGGGTCAACGCCTCTGTCTGGTCATGGGTTACGTAGATGATCGTCGTCTCCAGTCTCTGATGAAGTTTGGAAATCTCAATACGCATCTGAACACGAAGCTTTGCATCGAGGTTAGAAAGAGGCTCATCCATAAGGAATACTTTTGGATCACGCACAATCGCACGTCCCATCGCCACACGCTGTCTCTGTCCACCAGACAAAGCCTTCGGTTTACGATCAAGCAAATGCTCAATATCAAGAATCTTAGCTGCTTCATGTACTAGGCGCTCGATCTGATCTTTCGGAACCTTTCTCAGCTTCAGACCAAATGCCATGTTGTCATATACTGACATATGTGGATACAACGCGTAGTTCTGGAAAACCATCGCGATGTCTCTATCTTTGGGTTCTACGTCATTTACTAACTTATCGCCAATCCACAACTCTCCGTTTGAAATCTCTTCCAAACCAGCGATCATACGAAGTGTCGTAGATTTACCACATCCTGAAGGACCTACAAAGATAATAAACTCTTTGTCTTCGATCTCAAGGTTAAAATCCTTTACCGCATGAAATCCATTTGGATATACTTTGTTGATGTTTTTTAATGATAAACTTGCCATTACATGTTCCTCCCTGGAAATTAATATTTGCATAACATCTTCAATTAACACTATACACTATTTTGTCCAAAAACTCTATATCCAAATTTCATAAATAATTCGTAAATCTTTGTCTAATTTGCATAACTAACAACCTACACTTTTTTCGATAAATCCCTCCCCCTGAACTTCCTTGGCATCCATAACGATAACAAAGGCATTTTCATCGGCATTTTTCACAATTTCAATCAGGCGAACCACCTCTTTTTTGGACACAACACACAAAAGTACATTTTTATCCTTACCTGAATACATCCCTTTCCCATTCAGGCCGGTGACGCCCCGGTCCAGACGACGCATGACTTCTTCGGAGATTTTGGCGGGAGAATCAGATATAATGTACGCCATTTTGGCGAACTTGAGGCCATCCAGCAGCGCATCCGACACCTTTCCCGTGATAAATACGGCGACAATGGAATACATCCCCGTCTGCATGCCAAAGAAAAACATTCCCCCCAGTACAATAGCGCCATCAATGATGATCAAAAGCTCCGATATACTGAATCCCGGAAACCAGTGATTTAGCAATGTACTCAGCAAGTCGCTTCCTCCCGTAGAGGTATTCCTGGAAAATACAAGCCCCAACCCCACGCCATTGAGCACACCTCCATAGATCGCCGCCATAAGATAGTCCTTGTGAAGATTTTCAAAGGATGGCACTACCAGCAGTGCCACAGAAAAACAGAGGGCGGCGTACAGCGTCCTTTTCAAGAATCTACCGCCCTTTAGCCTCACCGCCAGAATAAACAGAGGCAAATTCAATAAAAGATTTGTGACGCCCACAGGGAGGCTAAATCCCCCCTTTGCCTCCAATACCTTTTTTAATATGATGCCTATGCCCGAAAATCCCCCTGTTACCATAGAAAGGGGCTCATAGATAATATTGATCCCCGCTGCCATAAAAAAAGTACCCGCTGTCACAAGCAGGTACGATACCAGTTCACTGTCCTTCTTTTTCATCCGACAACTCCTCATTCACATCTGCTTTTTCCAAAAGCTTTTTGTTATTATAGTTGTCCATTTTCTTTCTAAATATTCGGCGTCTCCAGAAATTGGAATATGGAATTCTGGCAATACAGGTATAAATACTGCCTAACCGTAGTTTTTTTATAAATTGGGGAACATGAATATTTTCCCGGATAATAAGATTCATAACACTGCTCAATACCACACAGAGCTTGGCGTTGATTTTGAGCTTATTGCTGTGGATCCACTCCTCTGCCTGGATGTCCTCCATAGAGATCAGAATGACATCTGGCAGCTTTGTATTAATATCATTGATCAGAGCCTCCTGGCTCACATCTTTGCCAGCCACATACAAGCCGACAATCTCCAAAAAGGGATAGTGGGTGATCAGATAACGGTAAACCACTCTCGCCTCTTTCTGGTCTTTCAGCACCAGATAACATTTTTTTTCTTCTAACAACTCACGATCAGCGATCCTTCCGGCAGAGCGGTAATCCACCACCATACCTCCCGTTTCCAGCACATCCACATGATACGTACTCAGTATCGCCTTTTCCCCCGGAAGAACCATATCTGACTCTCTGAGAGCGTCCTGAACAAGATCATTTGCTTCATAGGTATCAATGTAATCCAAAGAAACCAGATGGATGATATTCAAAACATCCAGGGAGAGATACCTGGCAATTTCCTCCCGAAGAGTTTCTTCGCTCAGAATATCCACTTCCAGATCCATGATCTTAATCCTTGTTCCCATAACATGTTCCTTTCTTTGCCGATGATTTACGTTAGATCACGGTTTATCATCCGTACCAAGAACGATCTCTATATCAGCACTATTCGTAAGTTCTTTCGCCTCCTGGATCACCGGTGCTTTAAAAAATGACTTCAGATATCTTCCCCATCTTCGTTTTCTGGCGTAAATAATGGTTTTTTTCTGTATCTCACCACTGAAATCTCCTACGCCCATTACATAAAGACCTTCTGCTTCCAATTTTTCTTTAAAGGAAGCAGCTAAGCCATTGATCTTACTTCCATTCGTGATCTGTATACTGCGGGACTTCAACTTTTCAAGATCCGTCGGAGCCGCCGTTCCGTCCACATGTTTCTGCTTTGCCGTCCGCTTTTCACTCTCCCAGATCTTATCGATCATTTTCTTCGTCTTTGCTCCGTCCAGGGTAGCCTTCCCCTTGATTTCTTCCGCATAGGCGCGGTGGGCATAGATGAGATCACGGTCGACCTTGACAAATCCGGGCGCATACTGCTTCTTCTGGGACAAGGTAATATCTGAGATAATGACATCCCATTCCTTTTCGATAAAGTCCCTCATGGCGTCCTCGTCTTTATTCTGCTGGACGTTATCCAAATATTCCCGCCGTGGGATAAAAGCCCCCTCTTTTTTCTCAAAACGTTTGTTAAAATCCTCGGAATCCATCGCGGTGAAGTACCCGATATCTACGTTCAATACTTCCTGGAGCAAAAGAATTCCGTATTCATAGGCCACATCCCCGGTAAAATATTCGTTGATGTCACGCAACGTCACAATCTGGGGAATCTGGGGGCTCACCTCCATATATTCATTGTATTTCGTAGATGACAGTGAGATCTGAGTCTTGTTTGGAATCGTGATATAATCAAGATTCCCTGTCTCCTTATCAAAAAGTTCTAACACCATCGCCCGAACCAACTTGGTATCTTTTTCCACACTGTAAATTAGATTACTGGACTCGGAGCCCGCATTGACATCGATGACATGCTCATACTTTGTGCTCCGCTCCTCCTTTTCGGTGGTATTATAAAACAACATCGTAAGAAAATAACTTGCAACCCCTACCGCAAGCAGCAAAATAATAATTCCCATTGTTTTTAAAAATGTTTTTAAAACAATTTTAAACATATCTTCCCTCTCCTATCTCTGCTGAAACTCTGATATGTGACCAAACAATAGCCCTATTGTACCAGAAAATGCTTCGTTATACAAGATTTTTTGCAAAATTTGAATGATCGTGATAAACTGAAACCATACTATATTTTATAATAGGAGACAAAAAATGAAGGATACCGTAATCATTACAGGCGCCTCTGGCGGCATCGGCAGCGCTGCAGCAAGAAAGCTGGCAAAAGAGGGCTGTGAACTGCTGCTCTGCGGCAACTCATCCCCAGAGAAGCTTGAAAAACTCAAAATGGAATGCCTTGAATATACTGCAAAGTGTATCACATTCTGCGGAGATATCAGTAAAAGTGACACAGCACATAAAATCGTAGAGATGGCCCTGGCACATTTTAAAAAAATTGACATTCTCATTAACAATGCCGGGATATCAAAGATTGGACTTCTTCCAGATCTATCCGACGAGGAATGGTTTCAGATCTTGAATACAAATCTCTCCTCTGCCTTTTTTCTGTGCCGCCAGGTCCTTCCCCATATGATCCATGCCAAAAAAGGCAGGATTTTAAATATATCTTCGATCTGGGGAAATGCCGGAGCCTCCTGTGAGGCCGCCTACTCTGCCACAAAGGGCGGACTCGACTCACTGACAAAATCTCTCGCCAAAGAACTGGCACCCAGCGGAATCTCTGTGAATGCCCTCGCCTGCGGCATGATCGATACAGATATGAACGCCTGCTTTACCCCGGATGAGATCCAAGCCATCTGTGAAGAAATTCCCGCCGGACGCATGGCCTCACCAGAGGAAACCGCAGAATTTATCTCCTTACTTCTAAAAGCACCTGACTATCTAACCGGCCAGGTGATCGGTTTTGACGGCGGATGGTGAATAAAAGTAATTCCTTCTGAACATACTATCCATGACAAGAAGCACAAGCTAGCTCGACGACGCAAATTTGAACCGTGGAGCTAAGACAGGAAAAACATGATAACGTAAATTAAGTATTAATTACTTCATTTTCGCTGTACTGGCGCCTATTGTGCTAAGATGTCGAATTTCAAACAGGAGGAATTTCTCTATGAAACGAAAAATATTATTGATCACCGCTACGATGTGTCTGTCCGCTTTTCTTATGGCTGGGTGCGGAAACAACAAAAACGACGATGCAGCGGCATCTCCTTCTCCGGCAGCAACTACAGAGAGCCCGGAACCTTCCGCTTCTCCGGCGGCCGATTCTGACAATAACACAGACGACACTGACACCACCGGCATGGACGGCGACACCAACAATGACAATAACGATGGAAACAAGGACGGAACCGTGAATGACAACAACGATAACAACGACGACAATGTCCTTGACAAAGCCGGTGATGCGGTAGACGACACTGTGAAAGGTGTTGGAAATGGTGTGAAAGATACCGTAGATGGTGTAGAAGATGCAGTAGATGACATAACACGGTAAAATTTGTGAAATGAAATATTCGGTTCAAAAAGACCTCAGTATCTGTAAGGAAAGATTGCTTTCCTTACAGATACTGAGGTCTGTCTATCCTATTTATTTGCCATAGTGCACATGAAGTAATTCGTGGGCACGATCTTTCAGCATACCATTCTCATACATATTCAAAAGTGTAGGATTCTCCACTGACCGTTTAATGATCGCAGACTTATCGGCTTTATACATACCAGTTGCGCGTTCTTGCTTCACACTCTGATAGCCGAATGGCTGTCCGGCTCCGCCGATACATCCATAAGGACAAGCCATAACCTCTACAAAATCCAGTTTTTCTTCACCCCGCTGTAGCTTCTGGATCAGGTTTTCTGCATTTCCAAGGCCATTTACCACACCGACCCGAAGTGTCTTGCCGCCGATCTCTACCTCTGCCACCTTCGCGCCCTCCAGACCACGGATTCCAGAATACTCGATCTCTCGCAATGCTTCGTTGTTCTGCTCCGCCACATGGCGCAGGGCAGCCTCCATAACACCACCGGTCACACCAAAGATCACGCCGGCGCCGGAACTGATGGAAAACGGCATATCTGGAGCGCTTGGCTCAATCTCATTAAACTGGATTCCCAGCTCTTTGATCATCAGGATCAGTTCCTTAGTGGTTATGACATAATCCACATCTGGTACGTTATTCCTCTTGAATTCTTCTCTCGCTGCCTCGTATTTCTTTGCCACACAAGGCATAACCGCTACCGAAATCGTCTCCACTCCGGCTTCCTGATCCGCCGGCTTATAATGCTCTTTGATCACCGCACCAAACATCTCCATCGGAGATTTACAGGTGGATACATAAGGAAGTATTTCCGGATATTTAGTTTCTACAAAACGTACCCATGCCGGGCAGCAGGAGGTAAAGAGAGGCATGGAATTGCCGAGAGGATATTTCTTTTCTCCATTCTCCAGCTTATAAACCAGTTCACTGGCTTCTTCTACTACTGTCAAGTCTGCACTGAAACTGGTATCAAATACCGTGTCGAATCCCAACATACGAAGGGCAGTAAATATCTTACCCACAGAATTCATTCCTGCCGGGAGGCCAAACTCCTCACCGATAGCCACC
The DNA here is from genome assembly GCA_910575665.1 of Eubacteriaceae bacterium. Classification (GTDB taxonomy): domain Bacteria; phylum Bacillota; class Clostridia; order Lachnospirales; family Lachnospiraceae; genus Eubacterium_F. Next base: position 18,058 of record CAJTFB010000019.1, on the reverse strand, counting down.
CTGACTGCCGGTGCGATCTGAGCTACCACTCGTTTATCCGGCGCGTACAGTGCCTGCCACACTTCTCTCAGATCATTTTTGATCGTAATCGCTGCCGTCGGACAGACTGCCGCACACTGGCCACAGTTGACACAGTCCGTCTCTACGATATCCCTGCCAAAAGCAGGACTTACTACCATATTGGCGCCACGGTGAGCAAAATCAATGGCTCCCACGTGCTGTACCTCATTACACATCCTCACACAGTCACCACACAGAATACATTTACTCGGATCTCTCACGATGGAAAGGGATGAGTCATCGATGCAGCGGTCCGGATGTGTATTGGGAAATCTGACATTGGTCAGCCGGAACCTGGCTGCCAGCATTTGTAGACGGCAGTTGCCGTTCTTTTCACATACCGTACAGTCACGGCAGTGGGATGCCAGTAGAAGCTCCAGGATCATCTTCCGGTGCTGATGAAGCTTGGATGTATTTGTTTTTATCACCATTTTATCTTTGGGAGGAGTGGAACAGGAGGCGATGATCCCCCCTCTTTCATCCTCCACCACGCACATACGGCAGGCACCATAAATGGACATATCTGTGTAATAACAGAAAGTAGGTACATGGACGCCAGCCTTGCGGATTACCTGCAATATATTCTTTTCATCCGTAAATTCCGTACGGATTCCATCTATAACCATGTATTTTTTAGACATAAATTCTCCTTTCATGAATCCTTATAAGGTCATCCCCAAAATCGAGACTGGAGGCTATGCCTCCAAAGAAGCTACGCTTCTGAGGAAGCTACGCCTCCTTCACTGCCCCAAAGTTGCAGCCGTCCTTACATGCACCACATTTAATACATTTTGTCGTGTCAATGACATGCGGTTCCTTCACCTTTCCGCTGATCGCTCCCACCGGACACATTCTGGCACATTTGGTACAGCCCTTACACAATTCCGGATCGATCTGGAGTGTGGTAAGCGCCTTGCACTGGCCAGCTGGGCATTTTCTGTCAGCTACGTGGGCAATGTACTCGTCCCTGAAATATTTCAGTGTACTGACAACCGGCGAAGCCGCCGTCTTTCCAAGACCACACAGCGCCGTTGCAGACACCGTGTCGGAAAGCTTCTCCAAAAGCTCTATATGAGCCATAGTTCCTCTTCCCTCTGTGATATCCGTCAGAAGCTCTAGCATTCTCTTGGTTCCTTCACGACATGGAACACATTTTCCACAGGATTCATTCTGGGTAAAATTCATAAAGAATCTCGCCACCTCAACCATACAGCTCTTATCATTCATAACAACAAGTCCACCAGATCCGATCATAGCGCCCACTTTTTTCAGTGAATCAAAATCCAGCTTCATATCCAGGTGGTCTTCGGTAGCACTGATGCACAGACATCCTCCAGATGGTCCGCCGATCTGTACTGCCTTAAATTCGCCGCCTTTGACACCGCCTCCGATGTCAAAAATAACTTCCCGCAGCGTTGTCCCCATCGGTACCTCGATCAGTCCTGTATTATTTACATTTCCCGTCAAGGCAAAGGCCTTCGTACCGTGATTGTTCTCGGGACCAAAGCCCTTATACCACTCTGCACCGTTGAGAATGATCGGTGGTACGTTACAGAAGGTCTCTACATTGTTCAGCACCGTGGGCTTGTCAAACAATCCATGTTCTACCGTACGAGGCGGCTTCACGCGGGGCATACCTCGGTTTCCTTCGATAGACGTAGTTAGAGCGCTTCCCTCACCACAGACGAAGGCACCAGCACCCTGGCTGATATGCAGGTCAAAATCAAATCCCGAACCGAGGATATCCTTTCCAAGAAGGCCTTTATCCATCGCCTTGTCAATGGCTGTTTGCAATCGCTCTACTGCAAGAGGATACTCGGCGCGGACGTAAATGTAACCATGATGGGCATTGGTAGCGATGGCAGCGATCAGCATACCCTCGATCACCCTGTGGGGTTCACCCTCCATCATGGAGCGGTCCATAAATGCTCCCGGATCTCCCTCGTCTCCGTTACATACAATATATTTTTCTTCCACATCCTGATCCAGAACCTGCTGCCACTTTCTTCCAGCCGGAAAACCGCCGCCTCCTCGTCCTCTCAGGGATGCTTCACTTACTTCGTCTACAATCTGCTGCGGTGTCATATCAAACAGTGCTTTTGCCACTGCACTGTATCCCCCCAGCGCTATGTACTCTGCAATACTCTCTGCATTGATCCTTCCGCAGTATTCCAGTGCGATACGGGTCTGCTGCTTATAAAAAGGAATATCTTCCTGTTTTACATAGGATTTTAATGTCTTGTCTTTATATACAAGGCGGTCTACCACTTCATCGTTGACGATACTCTTTTCAATGATCTCCTCGCAGTCCTCTACCTTGACTTTCAGGTAGAGCCATCCCATCGGCTCAATTCTAAGGAGTGGACCCATCTCACAGAATCCATGGCATCCGCTCTTTTTCAGTCCAATACTCTCGTCATGAGGCTCTTTCTCCAAAATCAGGGCGCAGCGCAGTCCTTTCGCCTCAATGATCTCTTTCATCTTATCATAAATATCAAGAGACCCCCCAGCCACACAGCCCGTACCGGCACAGATCAGAATCTGTTTTTTCTGGCTGTTCAGGGAGGCTTTGTACTCTTCCTGCTTTGCAATTAACTCTTCTCTTGTATTAATCTTCATCTGCCGCCCCCTCCTTCTCCTGCTCCTTTAGTGTCTGAATCAATTCCCTTGCCTTTTCCGGTGTCATCGCCGGATGAACGTGGTCGTTCACCGTACACACTGGCGCCAGCCCGCAGGCTCCCAGACAGGATACGGTCTCCACTGTAAACATCATATCATCCGTCGTAGGCTTTGCTTCGCTAACTCCTAGGATTTTGCGAAATTCTTCCAGAATCGGAACGGATTTGCGGACATGGCACGCCGTCCCGTCACAGATCTTAATCACATATTTTCCCTTTGGTTCTAATGAAAAATTTTCATAGAATGTGGCAACCCCATAAATTTTTGCTTCACTGAGTTTGAGCTTCTTTGATATGTATTCCAGCGCTTCCTCCGGAAGATAATGATATTCCTTTTGGATCTCCTGCATAATAGCGATCAGAAGAGTGCTGTTATAATCATGCGCCTGCAGAATCTCATCCAGCTTTGCAATTTCCTGATGTGTCAATGTATTTCTCCTTTCTGTTTCATATCATACGTTAATGATAAAATTATACCATGAGAAGCTATTTTACACAATGTTTTTTATACAAAATACACAAAATGATCGTATAGATCAATCCTATAATCGTTAAAATTGCACCTATGCGGATTCCAGGGGTGACATATCTGAGTTCTATATCATGCTTTCCCTCCGGGACCAGGGCTCCCAGGTACATCTTGTTTATTCTGCCCACCTCTGTTTTCCTGCCGTCCACCAGGAGAGTATACCCCTTTTTGTAAGGGACCGCCAGGCAGAGAATCTTTTCCTGGTAAAGTTCCAGACTACCTGTCAGACCGTTCTTCTTGATCTCTACGCCGCGCAGGCTCTCCTGGTTTCTCTCTGCCACCTTCCGCGCCAGCCCCTCCATGGGAACCTCTGCCAGCTCGATATTCTCCAGACGGTAGGCAGTAGGACCATTGATGCGGAAAGATAATGTCTCAGTCTGACCTGCTTTTTCTTCCGGCGGACTTCCCAGATTCACGAGATAATCTTTCCGTCCGAAATAAAAGTCATAGGTTGGGTCAGAGATCAGAAAACTCTTGGATACAGCCCCCAGACTGACATTGGCCCAGGCAGTATTTTGGTCCGATTCCAAAAGTTCCAGCCCTGACAGACGAAGATAATACTCACAATCCTTCTTCCGCTGAAAGGTAACTGAAAATGTTCCGTTCTTTTTCTTTACCTGCAGCTTCCCACTCTGCCATTTCATATGTTTCACATCAGACATTTCAAAGGGGAGAGAGGTCCATTCCTGATGAATCTGCCCTTTTTTCACAGTCTCCGACTTTGCCGCCTCTGTCTCAAGCTCAGAACCTCCTTCCGGAACGGCAGCAGAAAGAAGGGTATTCTGGCGGTCGAACACCCCAGTGCTGTCAAATTCCGTTTCGGGCACATAGGTATCATAGGTATAGCCGATGGAGGTCCGGTTGTTATTTTTATACAACTTTTCCCCTTTTCCCAAATCCTGGTACAGAGAAAACCCATAGGGCACAGAGGACTCGTCTCCGCTGACTACGTAATGTACGTTTGCCAGATTTTCCAATATACTTCTTCCGTCATTTCCAAGTATCCTGTGGGTAAACATCAGATCTGGCGTATTTTCCATGGATTTCATATAGGTGGAATATCCGGAGTTGATCACGCTGTAATAGACGGAAATACCACTGTATTCCTGGGGAACCCCCGCCACAGAACGATTCGGGTTCTCTCCCTGATCCGTCATCACATCAATACGCTCCAGCGAAGTCAGTTCCTCCGAGACCGCCTTTACCCCCTCGCTCTCATAGGCCTTTTTCACACTTCCGGCATCCATATAGGCATCCGACATCCCTGTCCCCATTGTCCCATACATCAGATTTCCATTCACGATCAGATTCAGGAGAAGCAGCCCCCACAGCGCCCGCTCCCTCCATCTCTTCTGACGGATCAGGCAGAGGGCAGCCAGGGTCAGTCCCAAAAACAGGATCATGCTACCAGTATGCCAGATCCCCTCCCTGCTCGTAAGCAGGCAGCAGATGAGGACATAGAATCCGCTTACCAAAATTAGTTTTTTCTTATCTCTACGTTCCAGACATAACAGAGACGGCATCATTATAACAAAAATCAAAGATAGCAAAAAGGCTGGGATAAACATAAAACGGTTGGTGATATAGCCAAAACCATTGAATACATATCCCGCAAGGGGGGATGCCACTGCCAGGATACTAAGTATCACACAGACTTTCAGCGTCCGGTACTTCTTTTCTCTCCGCAATAGAAGCAACCCACAGGCAAGAAGAAGGATCACCGCCATAGAAAAGTATCCCACTGCCCCAGCATCATCATTTTCTGTTACGCTGATAAAATGTAAAAACATGTTTTTGTAGTATTCTAACGGATAGAGAAGCAGGGAAGAAGCCGATCTATATACCTCTCCCCGGCTGCTCTCCAGATATCCAAAGATACAGGGCACAAACAGCACTCCCGATAGAAGAACACCGCCGGCTGACACCAGAAGACAGCGCAACCCCTCCTTCCAAACAACTTTTATGTCCCTGCCGTGGCGCAAAAAGCTCCGGGCAGCAAAATAACACACACCAGCGATCACGGTCATGTAAAAGAAATAGTACCCACTGACAATACTAAAAGACACACTGAATATAAGTAGAAGGGGAGACTGTCGGCGCATTACCTTCTCCAGTCCGAGAAACACCAGCGGCAGATAGATCATAGCATTCAAAAAAAAGGGATCTTTCACCGACCACAGTGCAAAACCGCAAAAGCAATAGATCAATGCCCCATACACGCCAAAACGGCGCTGCTGTTTCATCCCCTCACAATACACGAGAAAGGAGACTCCTGACAGATACAGCCGGAATCCGGTCAAAAAGCCATATACATATTCGGTCCACCGCCCCCTGGAGGGCAACAGAGCCGCCAGAAAAACCAGAGGGTCTCCCAGCCCGTAATTGGCAAAGGTGGTGATGATATCCTCCCCCTGACCGATGGTATAGTCCATCATGGGAACCGCGAAATCCCCGCTGAGAAAACCAGAGGCCAGTTCCCGGTAATAAGATATCAGATAGCGCAGGGCGGGATAGTACTGCCGAAATCCATCGCTCTTCCAGACAAAACTCTTTCCCCGGATGAAAAATGCAAGAAATGCTCCCACAAAAACCACAAGGAACAACAGGGTATACTTCAAAAAACATTTTCTTCTGCTCATACGATATACTTAACCATCCTTTCAATGCCGGTTATCCCAGATACCTCTGGCGGTCTCTCTTCTCCCGGAGTTTGTCTTTCGTGGTAATATGGTATTTGATCAGCCTGCTCTCGTTTTTGCTCACAACGATACTCTGTATGATGACCATATATCGGATATCGCCATATTCCCGGATCCACGCCGCCAAAGCATCACTGAAGGCATCTTTCTGAATAAAAAACACACTGCGCCTGGTATCCTGTCCCTGCATGTACTGCAAAAACTCCCTTCGACTTGTAAATGCTGGCATATAGACCACAGTCCGTCCCAGTCTTCGATTTTTTCCCTTTTTAAAGTCCTCCAGTGTCTGCCGCCAGCCCAGTCCTATATCTCCAATGCTGACCGCTTCGCTGTCCAGTCCGTTGATCCACTCCGCTACCTTCTCCGAAGAATCAAAGACCGGAAAACCATGTTCGCCCCTTTGGCTGTCCAGTCCATAGCGCCATGCCATATCGGTCTGATCATCCGCAAACTGGCATACCGGCCTTCCCAGAGCCTTCATCACAAACATCTCTTCTCCATACTCTCCCACCAGGGCATGACATCTCGCAAGAACCTGCAGAGGCTCCTGATCTTCTGGGAAAAATTCAATATGCTTCCAAATATTTTCCTTAAACCGACGACGAATGATCCTCGGAAAACAGAAAAGGATCTTCCTACCCTCCTCCAGCTTCTCATCCAGTTCCGTCAGTTTCTTTCTGAGACTGCTCAAAAACAGATAATTTTTACTGTCTTTCAATCCTGGGAATTCTCTCGCTGAAGGCATGTATGCCACCCGCACCGTACCGTCGTCCTCTCCGTGTACCGAATGTAACAATGCCCTCGTCATAAAAAAGCAGCCCTTATCCCGACAGATTTCCGCCATATTATACTTTTCCAGCAGGGGAATGAACTGCTCTCTCAATTCCTCTGGAAATAGGATTTCATCCGCTTGCGCGAGACTGAGCTGTATCCCTTGAATGTTTCTGGCGCCACAGACCACCTCCGTCCCCTGGGCTGCCAGTGAGGGAAGAAAATCCGTAAAGATCAGGCGCTGATCCTTTCTTTTTCGGAAAAATCCTGGAAATGACCGGTTGTTGATCAAATACTTTGCTGTTGCCAGAAGCTCTAGATAATGTTCGGAATTCATATCCACATATCGGATAAGGGAAGGAAAGGTCTGTGAAAAGGCACAGACCTTTTCTAAATCCGCTGCTGCCACATACACCTTATATTCTGGATGTTCTGCCAGATCCATGGCGATATAATACCCCATTCCCCGCAGATCATTTCCATGATAACACTCTACCAACACCGTGGTTTTGTCGATCTCCCGTTCTGCTACCAGTTCCTCATACTGTTCCGAACGCCGTTTTTTCTTTATGCTCTTCGTCTCTTCCTGGGGCGGTGTTACAGAAGTCGCCTCTGTCTTCCTATTTTCTTTATTACTCAATTTCTTGTCTGCATGCTTCTCTGCTTTTCTCTCCACCGTCTTTTCTGCCTTCTTCCCTTCTTTTCCCTCACCTATCTCCAGGGCCGCATACTCCTCTGTATCTCTCCACCCAGGAAAATACTGGTCTAAAAGCACAAAGGCTCGTTTTTTAAATTCCCGCTTAAAAATGATATCATCATAGTTTTGCATCTCATCAAAACGGGCATAGATATGGCGGAGATTGAAAAAAAGGAGGGTGTCATAAAACCGTTCAAACATCCCCCGCTGCTGATAGGCATCGTTCATAATCTGTAGGGCATCGATGATCTGCCCGTGCTTCTCATTGAAAGTGCTGATGGTGCCCCCTTTTCTTCCCTTAATGTAGTAGTACAACTTTTCATGTACCCGACCCACTTTCTTGGCATCCATAAAAAGCGGGAATATAGCACACAGATCCTCAAAAATGATGCCCTTGCGAAAAGAAAAATTACTTCGCTCCAGAAGTTCCCTGGTGTAGAGCTTATTCCAAGGATAGGGGGAATTGATTCGCAAGAGCATAGGGTTCTCGTAGATATTTTGGTTAAATTCCCCTTTATATCCGGTCTGATACACCGTAATTTCCCCGGTCACTTCGTCGCAGCCATAGTATCCACAAGTAACCATATCACAATTCTGTTCCTCTGCTTCCCAGTACATCAGCTCGTACATTTTCGTACTCACGAAATCATCACTGTCCACAAACCCGATATATTCTCCAGATGCCTTAGATATCCCAAAATTTCTAGCCTCTGCCTGTCCCTGGTTTTCCCTGGTGTACAACATCACCTTGTCCGGGTAGCGCTCTGTATATTCTTCAATAATTTCCCCCGTCCGGTCTGTACTGCCGTCGTTGACCACAATAATCTCCAGATTTTGATAAGTCTGGCTGACAAGTGAATCCAGACACCGGCGGATATAATTTTCCACATTGTATGCTGGCACAATGACACTAATCAGTTTCTCCTTCATGCGGTCACCTCCTTTTCCTCTAGTGTTTTTTCAAACATGTCTCCAAAGGCAAACCAGTAGGCAAATGCCGGAAATACCTCAAAGGGAAGAAAGAGGCATTCGGTCAGGGTCGCCACAAGAAATCCTACACAGATCGCAGGTATCAAAAAGGCGTAGGTGGCATTTCTTCTTCGGTTTGTCAAATAAAACATGATAGAACGAATCAGGCTCAAAACAGTGATGACACTATAAAACAGCATGCTAGGCACACCATAGGTGTAGGCAAACTGGAGCCAGTTGTTATGGGCATGGGACACTTGTTTGTTGTTTATCTTCATTGTTACCCTTTTATGCCCTTTGATATTCAATTTTTGTATATAAGCTTTGTAGATCGTGATGCGCCCGGAAGATATTTTATTCAGGGTCGCATTGCTGTCCAGGCTCCTGACAATTCGTCCCCAGATCCCATTATTTTCTGTTTTATGATCTTTCACCTGGACACTCTCGATCTCATCGAACTCAGCCAGCACTTTATCTCCAATGTCCTCTATTTTTTCCCCGTTGGAAAGATACAGCACATCCTCGTCAAACATAATGGGATGGTTCACCAGCTTTGGAAGATGTTTGATGCCTGCAAAGTACACAGGGTAACACACTGCTGTGACCAGCACCAACGCTGCCAGTCCCTTGAGAAAACTGGCATAACGCCCCTGTTTTTTTCCCATATAAATCCGGACGCCAATCCACAATAAGAAGACCGCACCGATGGCTAACATCGCTGTTCTCGCCTGGGATACCAGCAGATAAAATATAACGAGGGCCAGTTGGAGATACGTAGGTAGACTTTTTCTGAATTTTTTTCCCGTTTCCACATTCCAGTCCAGATCTGACATATATACTGCAAAGATAACATAGAGATACAGACCGAAGGTATTGGGATTGGTAAAGATCCCCGCATACCTGCCCCCCTCAAAATAGGGACGGAACAGAAAGGAGATCACCGCCATCAAAAGAAAGGAATACTTCACCGCATCCTTAAAGGCTTTCCACAACAGATCCTTCCGGCTGTGATTCTGCCATACGAAAAATACCCCGGTAAACACAAGGGCGAGTATGATTCCCAGACCGCATGCTTTTTTGCTCACAAGCAGATCCGACAGCGTAAACACGATACACATGCCAAACCAGGCGATACACATGGATCTGCGCCAGGGTTTTCTCTGCAGGGAGCGGTCTAGTGACAACAGTGCGATCAGAAGCATCAGAAAGATACCACACACCGTATTATAAAAATAGCTTTCCTTCAGAAGTATATAACGCACGATGCAGAACAGTACCAGGTCTGCGATAAAACACCCCGTCAACAATCTGTATTTAACCTTTGAACTTATTTTCCCCATAATTGGAATCCATGGAGATAACAAACTGATAAATAAGTCCTGAAGCTTATCAATCATATTCCTTCTCCTCCAAAAACCTTTTTATCTCAACACAGCCGCCACTGTCTGAAATAATATGCTGATGTCCCGGAAAAAGGAGTAATGGCTCAGATATTCAAGATTGTACTCCATTTTCGCCGGGAGAATCTCCTTTGTGTAAACCTTATCGACGTCCTTTCCCTGGGACAAAAGCCGCTCTTCATCCTTATACTGGATGCTAGCAGTGGAAGTAACTCCTGCGGGAAGCAGCAGTGTTGCATACATAACATCGCTGTAACACTCCACATACTTCTCCACCTCTGGCCGCGTTCCCACAAAAGACATCTCACCCTTTAATATATTCAGTAGCTGTGGCAGCTCATCCAGCCGCACTTTTCGTAGAAATTTCCCAATACCTGTCACTCTAGCATCCCCACTGACCGTCACCTGGGACCCCTGACCAGATGCCCCCGATACCATTGTACGAAACTTGTAGATCCGAAACCGCTTTCCATATGTAGTCACCCGGACCTGGCGAAAAATAACCTCCCCTGGTGACGTCGCCTTTACTGCGATACCGATCAATACCATAAAGGGAAATAATACGATCAGCAGCAACAGGGACATGAACACGTCAAAACAGCGTTTTGCTACCAGCGCCCCCCACTTTTTTTTCAATTCTTCATAATAATACAATACTTCCTGATTTCGCATCTCATCAGGAAGATGCTCCCATTTTCTCATATCCCTCTCCCATTCTCCATTTCGTGCACTGTGCCAGCGATCCTTAATGATCCAACGTCAACAACTCCTGTTCTAACACGCCCAGCACATAATCCACTTCTTTTTCTTTTAATAGGGTATGCAGCGGTAGACTGATCTCATTCTCAAATACATGAAAAGCACGAGGAAAGTCTTTGATGTCAAACCCCATATTTTTATAGGCCGTCAGCATCGGAAGGGGCTTGTAATGAACATTTGCTGCCACTCCCTGTTCTGCCATCCTCTCAATCAAAAGATTCCGCTCTTCCAATGTACAGCCCAGGATCCGCAGCAGGTATAGATGACCACTGGAACAGTTCTCCCCATCATAATGAACAAGACTTCTGCATTCGAATTCTTTCAGCTTTTCATTGATTCTTTTTATCCCCTGATCATAGAGCCTGATCAATTGGCGACGCTTAGCCAGAAGCTCCAGATATCTCTTGAGCTGAACCAATCCGATGGCCGCCTGAACATCCGTCATGTTGCATTTATACGCCGGCGACAGGATATCATATTCCCAGGCCCCCGCCTTTGTCTTTGCCAGCGCGTCCTTGGACTGACCGTGCAGAGAGAGCAACATGAATTCCCGATAAATGTCCTCCGAGTCGATTCCGTCAATATCCCTCCAAACCACAGCTCCCCCCTCAGCGGTGGTCAGATTTTTTACCGCGTGAAAAGAAAAAGAAGTAAAATCTGCAAACTGTCCTGCCGGCTTCTCTCCAACCCTGGCGCCAAAGCCGTGGGCACAGTCAGCCAGCACAAGAATCCGCCCCAGTGCTTTCTGGTATTTATTATCTCCCGATCTAAATATCTTCTTCTTTCTCTCTATGATGTCATAGATCCGCCTGTAATCACAGGGCACCCCGGCGATATCCACTGGCATCACCGCTTTTGTGGCAGGAGTGATCCGCTCCTCTAACTGGCCATAGTCCATCTCAAAGGAATCCTGCGCTGTATCCACCAGTACCAGCTTGGCTCCAGTATGACATATAGCACTCGCTGTAGCCGTATAAGTATAGGCACTGGTGATCACCTCATCCCCCGGACCAATGCCAAACAGCCGCAGCGTCATCTCCATACATGCCGTGGCGGAGTTTAGGCATACCGCTTTCGGCGTCTGGCACCACGCTGCGATCTGACGCTCGAATTCTTTCGTCTTAGGTCCCGTGGTAATCCATCCGGAACGAAGGGTATCTGCCACCTCTTCAATCTCTTCTTCCGTGATATCCGGTGGTGAGAATGAAATCTTCATATCCTGTCTCCTTTCGTTGTACCAGTATTGAAAACAGGAGATTCCTGCTGGCAGCAGCGGAATCCCCTGTGATATATTTCCTGTCAAAGCCCCGATCACGGACAGTTGATCAGTTTCTCAGTTTTTAAATCCGGGAAGGCTTTGAGAAGAGGTATTGTCATTTGTATTATCCTTATCATCTTTATTATCCTTTTCCTCCTCTTCGGAGTCCGGTGTAGCCTTCAACAGATGTTTGATCTTCTTGGTAATCTTCGCCACGGAATCATAATCTGGCTCGCATACCCACAGCCGACGGGACTGGTAGGCAAAGGTCGTCTTCTTCGAACCTGTACCGGTGGCATTTGCATATCTGATCTTCCACTGGGACATGTCATCCAGCTGCATCTTCACAAGAGATGTGATTTCCTTCGTAGACATATTCGTCTGGAAACTCTTAGAAGCTGTCTTCAGAAGTTTTGTATATTTCGGCAGGATGTTTGGTGACATCGCCTTATTTAATATCGCCTCGATCATATGCTGGTGGTTCCGACCCCTCTGGGCATCACCAGTGGCAAAGTGATGTCTCTCCCGGCAAAACGCCAAAGCCTGTTTACCATTTACATGGTTATAACCCTTCTTAAAGCTTGGGCCCCAGTCAGAAGTGAAATCAAAGTCTGAATAAACTTTCACTCCTCCCAGCAGATCCACAATCTTCTTGAAACTAGTAAAGTTTACTCTCAGATAATAATCAATATCTATATCATACAGCATCTCCAGCGTCTTCACAGAGCAGTCCACACCGTGGGTTCCCGCATGGGTCAGCTTATCCGGTATTCCGTTTGACACAGAGAGCGGTACATAATAATCTCTCGGTGTAGAGGTAAGAAGGATCTCCTTCGTATTCGGATTTACTGTCATGATAATGTTAACATCACTCCGGCTGGTAGTCTTGATATCACCATACTCATCGTTACCACTCAAGTAGATATTGAATGGCGTTGTTGTGATATCATCCAGCTGCTCTTTTTCTTCAATGACCGTCTCTACATGATGGGTATTGAGAACCCTCGTGTCTTCCGAAAAGGTCTTATAATAATCCTCGATCAAATTGCGGTTCGCCTCATTGATCACGATGGCATTGACATCTTTCGCATAGAGCGCATCGATCAGCGTATCGTTGTCCCGATACTCTACCTTTAAAGGCTCCTGCCCAATCGCCTTTTGTACCTCTGCCAGCATCTTGTCTGTGTTGGCACGATCGTTCACATCCAGGATTCCAAATTTATACTCCTTTGTGTCGTAAATGCTCTGTGCCGGATCATCTTTCATTACAATACAGGAAATCTGATCCACCTTCACCTGCTGATCCGCCATCTCATCAATCGCCGAGTAGGTATTGATACAGTAGTAACCGCCTCCGGCGTAAAACAAACAAATCACAACACAAAGAATCCGCCCAATGATACGGCTCTTGTCTGTCATCTGGCTAATGACCGCATAGGCAAGGAAAAACACACAGATCCCGATCAACGCCACCATATATTTTGTCGAAAAGAGATCGACATAGAAAGCAATCCCGACCAGCCCTGCACTCACCAGCAGCTGGATCACAAGAAAAACAATACTTATCTTTCTGCTCAACAAAGATTTCAAGAAACATCCCTCCACATTTTTTCTTCTCCCAGCAGCTTCTAAAACGACACCGCCAGGCTGTCTGTATTTTCCCAGTTCCTTCCTCAAGGACCCAGAACATTTTTATTATATACCAAAAAGATCAAAAAATCAATTCCAAAAGTCGTAATGTGGCATTTCCATCCAATTTGTCAAACATTTGTTTTGTAAAGGCAGCCGACTTATTCTCGCCCGCCATTTGCAAACACTTCAGTACTTCTTCTGTACTCCGCACAACTTTTCCAGGCACAAAGCTGCGGTAATCCCTGTAAAAACTTCTTCCCTCTTTTTCAAAATGCTCCAGATCATAAGCATAAAAAATCATCGGTTTCTCGCGGAGACAGTACTCGAACACAATCGAGGAATAGTCTGTGATAAGCACGTCCGCTGTCGCCAGCAGCGTCGTAACTCCCGGATATTCAGATACATTTATGATATTGTCCCATCTATCCTCTTCCCAGGAAATCTTCTGTGCCACATGAGGATGCAGACGAATCAGAAGCACATCCTCCGAACCCATTTGATCTGACATTTTTTTCAAATCTAAATGAATCCTCGGTGAGTCCACCTCACTATCCCGGAAGGTGGGTGCATATAAAATACAACGTTTCCTACGAACCTGCGGGTACTGGTCTAAAAACTGCGCTCTCTTGTCCTCCAGAAAATGCGAATCCAGAAGAAGATCTGTCCGCGGTAGCCCAATGGGATAGATCTTGTCTTCACTCACTCCAAAGGCGCTGGCGTACTCTGCTTTCACTTCTTCGGAGTTCACGATCAGATGGGTAATGTTCTGATTGGCGAGGTACTCCAGCCTCCCCAGAGCGCCCATGTTCACATCCTGTCCAAATTTTTTTATGGTTCCGGTTCCGTGCCAAAGCTGTACGACTTTTACCGATTTAGAAAACCGAAGATACGCCATCGGCAGAAATTCATTGTCCAGAAATACATAAGAAGCCGTGGCTAGATGATATGCTTTTCGAATAAAAAAGTTAATCGGATCCGTGATCCGGTCCTCTCTCGTAAACCAGATCAGGTGGTATCCTTCCCCTCTCTGCTGGATCGCCTCCGCGGCGATCCCTATATTCCCCTCCGGGCTGTCATCATGGGTGGCCACAAGAAATATCTTTTTGCGGTCTCTGGGGAATAGGCGGGACAGATAGTAGAACATGGCAAATAATAAATAACCTGCTTTTTTAATCATTTTCTTTACTAAATCCCAGATCTTCCTTTATCTTTGATGTAGAGATTCCCTCTGTTCTCGGAAGGTAAACCACTTCGCAGTAATCTTTCAGAAAATCAAATTTACCTTCCCAGTCATCTCCCATCACAAATACATCCACATCATTGTTCACCACATCATCAATCTTCTGCTCCCAGGTATATTCTGGCAGCACCTCATCTACGTACTTGATCGCTTCGAGTATGATCTTTCGGTCCTCAAAGGAATGATATGCTTTTTTTCCTTTTCCCGCATTGAATTCATCACTGGAAACCACTACGATCAGATAATCCCCAAGCGCCTTGGCGCGGCGAAGCAGATTGATGTGCCCCACATGAAGCAGATCATACGTACCATAAGTAATTACCTTTTTCATTTTATCCTCCATTCTGCGTATCTAAACTAACAATCATCCAAAATTCTCAATCATCCCGTTCCATACCGAGTTTTTCGTCATACAGATCCACCACATCCTCCACATCGCCCTGGGCAATCAGCCTGCCCTGCTCTAACAGAATTCCCTTATTGCACATCCGTAATACCTGATCCGTGGAATGGGATACAAAAAGCACTGTCACGCCCTTGTCAAACATGCTCTGGATACGTGCCTCACATTTTTTCCGAAAACGCTTGTCGCCCACACTGAGCACCTCATCCAATATGAGGATCTCCGGCTCCACCACAGTAGCGATGGAAAATCCGAGTCTCGACTTCATTCCCGACGAATAATTTTTTACCGGAACATCGATGAATTTACCCAATTCTGAGAACTTAACGATCTCATCGTATTTTTCCTGAATAAATTCTTTGCTGTAGCCCAGCACCGCACCGTACAGATAAATGTTTTCCGCCCCGGTATACTGTTTGTCGAAACCGGCTCCCAGCTCCAGAAGCGGCGCAATCTTTCCATAGCAGTCAACATTTCCCTCCGTGGGCTTGAGCACTCCCGCGATCACCTTTAACAGTGTGCTCTTACCGGCGCCGTTTAATCCGAGTATCCCCACCCGGTCCCCCCGCTTTATCTCAAAATCCACATCCTTGAGCGCCCAGAATTCCTGATACATCAGCTCTTTTTTCATCATCTTTATAATGTATTCTTTAATGTTATCTACTTTCTGGGAGCTGAGATTGAATTTCATGCTGACATGATTTACTCTCAGGGCCAGATTCTTCTTCGCCATTGCTCTTCTTCCTTCCGTTCGTTGATTACTCATCATATATTTAAAATAAAAGTATCCTGTTTGCGGTAGAATAGAAACATCCCGATACCGATCAGCACCGCGCTTACCCCAAAGGTATAGGCAAGCATGGTCATATCAAAGGGTTGTCCAAACAAGCTTCGCCTGAAATTGTCAATAATGCCAAATAACGGGTTCAGCTTAACTACCTTTCTCGTCGTATCTCCCAGACTGCTGGCAAAATAGAAGATCGCACTGCAGTACATTATAAGCATCAGCATAACGCTCCATAAATATTCAATATCCCGGAAAAATACACATAGCGTAGCCAGAACCAGTCCCGCTCCCACCGCCAGCATCAAAAGATTGATCAGCGGCACCACGGACAATAGCATGTAGCCATTCATCGGCGCTTTGTAAGATCCTGTGGCAAGGAAAAATACCATCACACACACAAGCACCACCAGGGAGATCACAAAAATCACAAAATTGGACAAAATCCCCGACAGCGGATACATGTACTTCGGCACATATACTTTTTTGATCATTCCGCCATTGGCCCGGATCGAACGCATAGCGCTGTTGGTGGAAGAGGAAAAAAAGGAATACAAAAGCCGTCCTGTCAGTACATATACTGGAAAGGGCACCCCCCTAAAAGCGGGATCCTGTCCCTTTCTCCCCAGCATCGGTCCAAATACCACGCTCAGCACGATCATCACCAGCAACGGCTCGATCAGCGTCCACATGATTCCCAGATAGCTTCTCCGGTATTTGAGCTTGATGTTTTTCTTCGCCAGTTCCCCAAGCAGATACCGGTATTTGTTAAAGTTCTTAATCACCTGCGACATAATATTATGGTCCTCCATCTGTGCTGGAGCCTTTTTCCCATTGGCTCCATGCCATCTCTGTGTCAAACTTATTTTTTAATCATTTGATTATATCATTACTCGGCTAGATTCGTCAACTTTTTTGTAAATGCTGGAATTTCCGTTCCTATCTATATAGTATGCCCAATAGAACGAGCTTTACGATATGCCGTCACACTTTCAATGATCGTATCACAGTATCCACATTCTTTCTTTGTAAATTAGAATGATAAGTATTAAATAAATCATCGCTTTTTAAATGATATTTGATGATGTGTTCTGCCAAACATTTACTCAGTCCTTTTTTATTTTCTTATGTGGAGGTGCGGATAAACGGCATATTAGAAATAAAATAAGATGCAATCGAATATGTGAGAGACCACCCTCCTTTTGTAATACTTCCCACTAGAATATTGGCTCCTTCTCTAAAACATTCCTTGATTATATACCCAATCCTTGAGAATGGGGTGTCAACTTTTTTATACCACATCAATAATTCCCTCCGCAAGGTCAAGTCTGACAAAGCAGATGCCATAAAAATAGCACGTTATACCCTTGACAGATGGCAGAAATTGAAACAGTATAGTCTTATGGACGAAATACGCATTCAATTAAAAACCATGAACCGTCAGTTTGCCTTTTACATGAAGCATAAAACTGCTATGAAAAACAATCTAATCGGCATCCTCGACCAGACATTTCCCGGAGTAAATACTTACTTTGACAGCCCCGTCCGCGAGGACGGCAGCCAGAAGTGGGTTGACTTCGCCTCCACTTACTGGCATGTGGACTGCGTCCGCAAAATGTCCCTCAATGCTTTTGTGGAGCATTACCGGAAATGGTGCTGCCGCAGGAAGTACAACTTCAGCAAATCAAAAGCTGAAGAAATCTACGGAACCTCAAAAGAGCTTGTTCCCGTGCTTCCCAAAGACCAGACCACCAAGCTTATCATCCGGCAGGCTGCCGACCAGCTAAACACTGCCTCGAAGACAGTTGAGCATCTATAATATATTGGAATACCCCGTTTCTTCCTCTATAAGCACCTGGTATTTCTACTTTAATTCTAACAACGCCATCTCCTCCAGTTATATTTGTAATATTACCATTGGCACCAAACTTGTCTACATATTCTGAAAAAGAATGATAATCCCCTAACTTCATCTGATTTTTCACTTTATCTGTATATTGTATGTTAGCTAGTGGATTTTTTGTTCCAGGATTTTCTCCCCCGGCAAACCTGGCAATCCCCTTCTCACCCACATAATCCACCTGGCAGGTTACCTTCCACCACCTGCACACCCCGATGATCCCGGCCACTGCCACCGCACCATACACCAGCGCATTCAGGTAATCCCCCTCGGAAACAC
>CAJTFB010000018.1 GCA_910575665.1 Eubacteriaceae bacterium | reverse complement strand
AGCTGATTGTTTCTATAAATACAGAACCAAAGGTTCTGGGAGTGATAATAAAAATAAAAGCAGTGGGCAAAACCGTATAAATACTTACTTTGTTGAGTTTTGCTCATGGCTAAAGAAAAAGATTAAAAGAGGTGATTATATGGCAGCGATAGAATTAAATGCAGCAAATTTTCAAGAAAAGGTCTTACAATCAGATAAGCCCGTGCTGGTGGACTTCTGGGCAGTGTGGTGCGGACCCTGTAAAATGATGTCCCCACGGGTGGATGAGATCGCAGAGGAGCAAAAAGACCGCCTTGTAGTGGGCAAATTAAACTGTGATGATAACATGGAGATTGCCCAGAGTTATGGAATCACAGGGATTCCGGCATTTTTCCTCTTTAAAGGGGGAGAAGTGGTGGAAAAGGTAATGGGAGCGATGCCAAAAGGAGAGCTTCTGGCCGCTATTGAAAAACATCTTTAAAAATTAAGACAGCACAATGTATAAATTCCCGGTCTGACAGAGAAATGATAAAACCTGTCGGACCGGGAATTTTTTGGGAAATTTATTCAAAATAATCGATTTTCATCGCGTGTTTTACTTCGGAAAGAGTCTGGGCGGCTACCTCTCTGGCTTTCTGGCTTCCTTTGTGAAGAATCTCCATCACGGCAGGAATGTCTTTTTCCAGCTCGTGGCGTCTCGCCTGGATTGGTTCCAGTTCCTCCATTAAAACGGCATAGAGGAATTTCTTTACTTTGACATCCCCCAAACCGCCTCTCGTGTAGTGGGATTTCAGTTCCTCCAGAGATGCATACTCCGGTAAATGGTGTTCAAAATGTTCCTCCCGGCAGAAGGCGTCCAGATACGTAAATACACAATTACCCTCCAATTTTCCGGGATCTTCCAAGCGGATATGGTCGGGATCGGTGTACATGCTCATTACCTTTTTGCGAATATCCTCCGGGGTGTCTGAGAGATAGATGCAGTTGTCCAGGGATTTGCTCATTTTGGCCTTGCCGTCTGTGCCCGGAAGGCGCATACACGCTTCGTTGTCGGGAAGAAGGGCTTTGGGCTCCACCAAAACCTCATCATAGGTGGAATTAAAGCTGCGGACGATCTCCCTCGCCTGCTCCAGCATAGGCAGCTGATCGTCTCCCACGGGAACGGTGGTCGCCTTGAAGGCAGTGATATCCGCCGCCTGGCTGATGGGATAGGTAAAAAAGCCCACCGGGATACTGGTGTGGAAACCGCGCATGCTGATTTCTGTCTTTACCGTGGGGTTTCGTTTTAGACGGGAAACCGTCACGAGATTCATATAGTAAAAGGTGAGCTCTGTCAGTTCAGAGATGTAGGACTGAACCAAAAGGGTGGATTTTTCCGGGTCTAGGCCACAGGACATATAATCCAGAGCTACCTCCGAGATATTGCTGCGGACCTTATCCGGGTTGTCAAAGTTATCCGTAAGCGCCTGAGCGTCTGCGATCATGATGTATATGTCATCGAATTCTCCAGAGTTCTGGAGCTCTACCCGCCGTCTCAGAGATCCTACGTAGTGTCCCACATGAAGTCTTCCGGTGGGCCGGTCGCCAGTCAAAATTATTTTCTTCATATATGTTAATCCTTTCCTGCTAGTGTGCTGACCACTAGATACATTTCAATGACAATTTTATCGGTTTTCCGGCGAAAAGTCAACCGAAGGAAAGAATTCTCCTGCGATCTCCTTCAATTCGCCGGGGTGGCGATGCGCGAACTGTGTGATTTCGTGTCTGAAATCACTTGACAAGGGAAACTGTAATTTTATGTAAATACATAAATGTAACGTTTTTCCGTGGTTTGCGACGATTTTTATAGAAATGTTGCGGAAACAGGCCGAAATTTCAGACACGAAATCACAGCATTCGCGCACCAGGGGTTGAAATGGGAGTTGTTTTGTGATATGTTGCAGATGATACACTCAAAAATTGTAAATATAAGGAGAGAATTGAAAAAAATGTACACATCAGGGAAAAGGAAGACGAAGGGATGGGGAAATGCATCCAGGGCAAGAGTTATGTCACTGTTATTGATCCTGTGTCTGGTTATGAGTTCTGTCGTACCGGCGCCGGCGAGCAGGGCAGACAGCCAGACTATCAATAGGAAGACATGGGAAGGCAAAGAGTCCGGTTACCGGCTGGAGGTGTCTCCGTCTTCCGCCTGGGAAGGCGGTTATGTGGCGGAGGTCACGGTACGGAACACGGGAGAGGATGAACTTAGAAACTGGTCCGTAGCGGCGGTGCTGCGGGAGGGAGATATCGAGAACTCGTGGAATGCCACACATAAGAAGATTGGAAAGCAGGAAGTGGTCTTTGAATCGGAACAGCACAACATGGTGATTCCCTCCGGGGAAAAGGCGGTTTTCGGATTCAAAGTGACAGGGGGGAGTTTTGGTGATCTTGTCTCTCTTAAGCTGGTTCCCGGAAAGATCCTAAGTACCAGCCGGGCAGACATAACTTTTAAAGAGACCGGGAGCTGGGCCGGCCACAAGATCATGGAGGGCACCATAACAAATCAGAGTGGAAAGACCATCCGAGACTGGTCCCTCTCCTTTGAGATGGAAGGCAGAATAGTAAATATATGGAACGCAGAGGTGACAGAGGAATGCGGCAGTACGTTTCATGTGAAAAACAGTGGGTACAATGGAGTTCTTGAAGCGGGGGAACGGGCTGCATTCGGCTTTGAGGTCACCTATGACACAGAATCTTTCAGCGGCATCCACGATGTCAGAATATTTGCCGGCGAACAGGGGACAGAAGGAGAGGATGTAAAACCGGAAGACACGCCGGAGCCGACACCGACAGCTAATGCCACCGCGGTTCCTGCCACGGAAGCGCCCATAGCGACAGCCACACCAGAGCCCGCAGTGACGCCGTCTGTGACGGATGAGCCGGAAGAAGAGGTTTCCGAAGATGATATCCAGTTTATCCAGGTGGAGAACCGGGACTGGAATATGGATATGATCCACGCCAAGGATCCGGTGGTGCAGGCGGCAAAAGGAAAAGCCGACAGAAAGATCCGGGTTACTATGTTAGACTCTGGCATTAACTACAGTGATGAAGTTGAGGTTGTACAGCGGAGGAATTTTGTCGAGGGGCAGGATGAGATGAGCTGTCTCTTTGAAGATGGCAGCGGCCACGGAACAGCTATCGCCGAAATACTGGCCTCCGATCCAAATGCGGCCTATGACGAAGACAGCGGCAGCGGGAATGAGGATTTTGGAACCTATACATATTACAGTGAACCCGACGACGAGGAAGACGATGATGACGAAGAGACCATTGATGCGGGGAAGGCAGGGAAGGTTTCCATGGGAGACCTGCTGGACAGCGGGTATGAATGGACAGAGGGTGTGAACCCCAATATCGAATTGTTTTCGGGAAAAGTATTGGACGAGGAAAATGAGACCACCGTAGACCGGGTAGTGGAAGGCATCGAGTGGGCGATCGAAAATGAGACGGATATACTCAGCCTGAGCCTGGGCATGGACAAGGATTCCGAGAAGCTGCACAGGGCGATCAAAAAAGCAGCAGAGAGCGGAATGCTGATCATCGCTGCAGTGGGAGAGGACGAGAAGGTGGACTATCCGGCGGCATACCCGGAGGTTATGGCTGTGGGCATGGTGAACAGCATGGGAGAATCCGCCGGCGTCAGGTCAGAAGTATCTGCCCCCGGAGATTTCATTGTGTCCCGCGGTGTATTTGACAGCATGCAGGTCTTCTCCGGCAGCAGCATGGCGGTCCCTCATGTGACAGGGCTGGCGAGTATCCTATGGCAGCAGGATACCACAAAGGATGCGGCGTTTATCCGCGGTCTGATCGACGTGTCTGCCAATCAGCGCCTGGAGACAGAGGGGGGATACGGTCTCATCGATTGCCGCTTCGCGCTGGAGTCTTATGAGGAGTTTGAGAAACAGGTTCGGAATGACCCCGGTCTGTTAGACCGGATCTCCAGGAACAGGAATCCAGAGAAGGTTAAGGAAGAAGTGGCGGAAACTATCGATAACGAGACAGAGGTGGAAACTGAGGAGGAGATGGAAAAGCTCCATGGGAGCTGGGATTGGAGAGAACATCAGAAATTTGTAAGTAAAAAATACAAAAAAATATGGACAAACGGTACAAAGTATGTTCAAGTATTACAAGATGGGATGTCTTTTGTGGATAATGAAAGACTTAACCCAGATTGTTACGGTATGCGGGACCATCCCTGGTTCCACGGTTTTTATGGCGGGGTAGAGAGGACCGACGGCTCCAGCGGAAAGACGCCGAGATCCAATTATATGACCAGCTTCCGCACGCTGCTGGAGCTGGCGGACGGTATGCGGCGCCAGGGAGAGATCAAAGATATCCGCACAGAAAGTTCATATCCAGCAGTGGAAAGTACCCTGAAGGGAATTAAAAAAGCTTTCCGGGACAGGGACAAGGTGGGAAGCCAGAGATGGGAAAAGATCAACGAGTATTGTGGGAAAAAAGGCAGCTCGGTTCCTAAGGACTGCCGGAGCCTGCTGATCTATGGAATGGCGCTGCATACCCTGGGGGATACCTTCTCCCACAGCAGTTTTGGTCTGGAAAAGGTTGTCACTAAGAAGAAGTCGCAAAATAAAGATAAGGCGATCGCCGGGAAGGTGAAGTGGAAGAGATATTCCCATGGCGAAAATAAAAAGGGAGAGTGGTACGCCGACAATACGGAGAGCAGAAAACTCCGGTACCAGTCTGCTAAGGCGGCTACCAAAGCGGCGATAAAAAAGATAGAGGTAGATCCGGAAAAGGGGCTGGCGGGTTATGAGAATTACAGCACGGCAGTAGAGGCTTTTTGTCCCAAAAAGAAATTTGGCAAGTTGAAAGAGATGTTTGTCACGGTGAAAGACAAAGAGGGCAAAAAAGTAAAAATTCCCAAGATAGAATATCTAGAAGAGGGGTATGCCTTAAAAGATTTTGCGAATTGTTACGAAAAGGAAGTGAAGATCACGGGCAGGATATCCAAAGATATGGAGAAATATCTAACATATGTGGATCAGGAACAGCTAAAGGATCGGTTAAAAAAGTGCGGACTGCTCAAGATCAAGCAGGATCGGAAAATGGGCATGGATAAGAATTCTACGCTCAAGGTGAAAGTGGGGGGCAAAACCATCCTGGATCTGCTGCCCAAAGGAGACAGTATATTCCTTTTACTGCCGGAAGATCTGGAGTGTCAGGTGGAGAATGCCAAACCTCAGGGATCCAACACCATCTGTACCATCGAGGAAGGTGTCTTATACGATGAGATCGGCAGAAAGATGCGATATCACGCGCTGGAGGATACCGGAGAGCTTGATGAAGAGGAGGAAATGAAGCTGTGCGATCTGAGGGAATATGAGATGTCTACGGATTGTCTGGTCAAGGGTAAGGTGGTCTATTTTGATTATACTGTGGGATCGGCTTCTAAAGAGAATATGCCCGGACTAGGGGGAGTGAATATCCGCTTCCGGTCGCAAGACACCGGAGATGTGTACAAGACAAAATCCAAAATAGACGGCGCCTATCAGATCGAGGTGCCCGCCGGCAGATATGACGTCACCTATGAGAAAGGCGAAGAGTATACCGTTGTGAACCAGTCTGTCACCATAACTCCCGTTATGGATCTGTATAAAAATACTACGGTTGAGCTAATCGATGAGGAGTGGTTTGGCGAGGGATATCTGGACGCCTATTTATATGACGGGTCAACAGGACGTCCCCTGTCGGGGGCAGAGGTACGGATCTATGAAGGTGTAGAATGTTATCATAATGCTCCGGTACACTCTGTGAAGACGGATGAAAGGGGATATTTCTCCACTGGTTTTCTGAGTGCAGGAGCCTATACCCTTGTGATCAGCAAGGAGGGTTACAGGCCTCTGTCTATTTACGGAACGGTCATTGGAAATATCAGAGGATTTATGTCAAAAATCGTATCATATAAAAGGGAGGGGTAGATATGGTAAGAATCCTGAAGCGGGCATGTTGCCTCGTCATCGCCGCCCTGGCTGTCATGTTGCTGTACACCTACAGCAGCGGCAGCGCCAAGGTACACAGTGGAACCTTTGAGGGCAATACCAGATGGTACTATGACACTCGGTCGAAGACGGTCACCATCGACTGTAAAGGGCGGATGGAGGACGGTGGGCAGCACGGGGTATCTATGGACTGGGGAGGAAATGAAAGGTATTGGAAAACTCAAAAAGTGGTGTTTAAAAAGGGGATCACCTACATTGGAGATTTTGCTTTTGATAATTTCCAGAATATGAAGGAGGTGGTGCTGCCGGAGGGATTGGTCTCCATCGGATATTCAGCCTTCTGGAAGACATATCATTTAAAAAAGATCCGCTTTCCTACCACCCTGAAAAAGATTGGAGAAAATGCCTTTGATGGATCGGGAATCGAATCTGTGTCCCTGAAACACGTAAAAAAGGTTGGAAGCGGAGCATTTTCCGGAACTCAATTGAAACATGTTACCATTCCTGCCGGCACATCTTTCGGGAGTTATGCTTTTTGCGGCTGTGATGAATTAAAAAGTGTGCGGATCGAGGCGGGGGTAAAGACTATCAGCCACAGTATGTTTGCAGTAAGTGGTCTTAAAACGGTTATCATCCCTGCCAGCGTCACGGAGATTGGTCAGGATGCCTTTTATGCCTTTTCGCCGGAAAAGGGAAAGCTGAAGAAGGTTACCATCCGCTCCACCCGGATTAAAAAGTGGGGGAAGGGAATCTTTGGGAAGGCGAGGAAGGACCTGGTAATCCGGGTGCCGAAGAGCAAACAGAATGAGTATACAAAGGCGCTACGGAAGGGAGGGCTCCCGAAGTATGTGAAGATCGAGGGGATGTGATATTCTGGTTTTGTGATAGAAGAAGACATGAAAAGAAGGGAGAAGTATTATGAAGGATATTGTGGGCAGTCTGAGCAATATAAGAATCCTGAAACGGGCATGCTGCCTCGTCATCTCCGCCCTGGCTGTTATGCTGCTGTACACCTACAGCAGCGGCAGCGCGAAGGTACACAGCGGAACCTTTGAGGGGAATACCAGATGGTATTATGACACCCGGACGAAGACAGTCACCATCGACTGTAAAGGGCGGATGGAGGACGGTGGCCAGCATGGGGTATCTATGGACTGGGGAGGAAATGAAAGGTATTGGAAAGCTCAAAAAGTAGTGTTTAAAGAGGGAATCACCTATATTGGAGATTTTGCCTTTCATAATTTCCAGAATATAAAGGAAGTGGTACTGCCGGAAGGACTGGTATCAATCGGATATTCAGCCTTCTGGCAGACCTATCATTTAAAAAAAATCAACTTTCCTACCACCCTGAAAAAGATCGGAGAACATGCCTTTTATGTATCAGGAATCGCTTCCGTGTCCTTAAGACACGTAAAAAAGGTTGGAAGCGGAGCATTTTCTGGAACAAAATTGAAACATGTTACTATCCCTGCCAGAACATCCTTTGGGAGCTATGCCTTTTCATCCTGTACAAATTTAAAAAGCGTGCGGATCGAGGAGGGGGTAAAAACTCTTAGTAGTGGTATGTTTTCCCAGTGTGGATTTAAAACGGTTACCATCCCCGCCAGTGTGACAGAAATAGGAGAGCATGCCTTTTTTGCGTTTTCACCGGAAAAAGGAAAGCTGAAAAAAGTCACCATCCGCTCTACCCGGATTAAAAAATGGGGGAAGGAGATCTTTGGGAAGGCGAGGAAGGACCTGGTAATCCGGGTGCCGAAGAGCAAACAGAAAGAGTATACAAAGGCGCTACGGAAGGGAGGGCTCCCGAAGTATGTGAAGATCGAGGGGATGTAGATTTCTGGTGAAATGTGGATAATAAGATGTTCGGAATATTGAAAGAAGGGGGAATTTTATGAAGGATATTGTGACCAGCTGGAGAAATACCAACATTCTGAAACGGGCATGCTGCCTCGTCATCTCCGCCCTGGCTGTCATGTTGCTTTGCAATCACAGTAGTAGCAGTGCGAAAGTGCACAGTGGAACCTTTGAGGGCAATACCAGATGGTACTATGATACACGCACAAAAACAGTCACCATCGACTGTAAAGGGCGGATGGAGGATAATTTCAGTGGCCATGGACCAACTATTGGTTGGGGAAAATGGTATTGGAAGGCAGAACGGGTGGTGTTTAAAAAGGGAATTACCTGCATCGGGGGAGGAACTTTTGATAATTTCCGAAAGATGAGGGAGGTGTTGCTGCCGGAAGGACTGATCTCCATTAGATCTTCTGTTTTCTGGAACACCCCAAAGTTGAAAAAAATTCGTTTTCCCTCTTCACTGAAAAAAATCGGAGGTGATGCCTTTGATGGATCGGGCATCCAATCCGTGTCCTTGAAGCATGTAAAAAAGGTTGGAAGCGGAGCATTTTCCGGAACTAAATTGAAACATGTTACCATTCCTGCCGGCACATCTTTCGGGAGCTATGCCTTTTCATCCTGTACAGATTTAAAAAGCGTGCGGATCGAGGAGGGGGTAAAAATCCTTAGTAGTGGTATGTTTTCCCAGTGCGGGTTTAAAACGGTTACGATCCCCGCCAGCGTGACGGAGATCGGAGAGCATGCCTTTTTTGCCTTTTCGCCGGAAGAGGGAAAGTTGAAGAAGGTCACCATCCGCTCCACACGAATTAAAAAGTGGGGGAAGGGAATCTTCGGGAAGGCGAGGAAGGACCTGGTGATCCGGGTGCCGAAGAGAAAGAAAAAAGAGTATTCGAAGGCGCTGCGGAAGGGAGGACTTCCGCAGTATGTGAAAATCGTGGGGATGTAGATTTCTGGTGTGATGTGGATAATAAGATGTTCGGAATATTGAAAGAAGGGGGAATTTTATGATGGATAATGTGACCAGCCTGGGAAATATAAGAATCCTGAAGCGGGCATGCTGCCTTATTATCACTGTTCTGGCTGTTATGCTGCTGTGCACCAATAGCAGCAGTGCGAAAGTGCACAGTGGAACCTTTGAGGGCAATACCAGATGGTACTATGATACACACACAAAAACGGTCACCATCGACTGTAAAGGGCGGATGGAGGACGGCGGCCAGCACGGGGTAAGCATGGATTGGAGAGGAAATGAAAGGTATTGGAAAACCCAAAAGGTCGTGTTTAAAAAGGGCATAACCTATATTGGGAAAATGACTTTTAATAATTTCCAGAATATGAAGGAGGTGGTGCTGCCGGAGGGATTGGTCTCGATCGGATATTCAGCTTTCTGGCAGACCTCCCATTTAAAAAAGATCAGCTTCCCCTCCACCCTGAAAAAGATCGGAGAAGATGCCTTTGATGGATCAGGCATCGAATCTGTGTCCCTGAAATACGTAAAAAAGGTTGGAAGCGGAGCATTTTCCGGAACTAAATTGAAACATGTTACCATTCCTGCCGGCACATCTTTCGGGAGTTATGCCTTTTGCGGCTGTGATGACTTAAAAAGCGTGCGGATCGAGGCGGGGGTAAAGACCATCAGTAAAAGTATGTTTTCACGAAGCGGTCTCAGAACGGCTACGATCCCTGACAGCGTGACGGAGATCGGAGAGCATGCCTTTTTTGCCTTTTCGCCGGAAAAAGGAAAGCTGAAAAAAGTCACCATCCGCTCTACCCGGATTAAAAAGTGGGGGAAGGGAATCTTCGGGAAGGCGAGGAAGGACCTGGTGATCCGGGTGCCGAAGAGCAAGAAAAAAGAGTATACAAAGGCGCTGCGGAAGGGAGGACTTCCGCAGTATGTGAAGATCGTGGGGATGTGATCTAAAGACTTTGGTTTATTTTGATACATATGAAATGTGATGTTGGGGGTAAAAAGTATTTTGCTCTTAAACAGATACTTGTGTTACTTAGATGTTTTACAACTTCCGCAGCACCGCTTCGTTCAGCGCCCTTTAAACATTCGGAATCCGTTGATTTACTACGTAAATGGATCCCTTCGTATGTTTAGTGGCATTATGACCGAATACATTTATAGATTTTTGCTGGAAACGAGTTAAAAAAGATTCCGTCATATAAGTGTGGGGAAAGATCGGGGCTGATTAGACAAAAGAAAAATTCGTTTGATTTAACACCCACCCTATAGCGCTATATGTAATATTAAAATATTAAATGATTTTAACCGGCTTTTTGATCGCTTTGATATGGAAATCACCGTTATCACAGTGAAGTTCCACGGTACGTCCATAATTCAGTCCCGTATCTTCGGCGATCAGCCGAATATTTAGCTTGTTTAGCATTTGTTTGGCAGCCTGGGCGTTTCTGTCACCGATACTTCCAATATTCGACAGCTGGGCAACACCGAACATTTTAGCACCGCCTGCGATTTTGGCCACCAGGCGGCTCCGGCTGGCGCCAGCCCGCGTAACCTGTTTTAATAATTCTTCGATACCTGTGTCTGCAAACTTTGCAATATTTCCGTTATTTTCTGTGGCAGTACTGTCTGGCAGCATATAATGAACCATTCCGCCTATCTTTGTTACGGGATCATAAAGTGTAAGTCCAATACATGAACCAAGCCCAATCGTCATAATAACATCAGGTGCTTTACATATATTTAAATCTGCCATTCCGACTCTAATTACATTACTCATTTTTTTACCTCTACATCTCAAATCCTAATCCTTTTAATATTTTATCATAGGATTGCTGCTCCGGCATAAGGATAAAATAACCGTTAATCATAACTTCATCGCCAAATTCTGTCTGAATCAGCAAGGCGTAGTCACCGTACTGACCGAACTCTATCGCCGGTACACTGAGTACCGAAGCGGCCATATCTACAGCGAGATACGGAATCGACGGCGAAATGACAAGATTTGTCATGGTAGACAGTGCGGAGAGATACGATCCAGCTATGATATTACCAATCTCCTTCAGGGCAGAGAGATCCATCTCATCAAATTCTCCTTGATAGGAGGCATCCCGCATCATGAGTTTGTTTACAAGATACTGAGCAGAATCCAATCTCATCAAAAACATCATGCTTCCCTCAATATCCATCTGTATCTCCAGGAATATGCCCACAATGATCTCGTCCTCTGGGCAGATGGCAGCCCCTAGTTTTGAAACCTCAAGCAGCTCTACCTTTGGCACATTCATGTTTACCCGGATCGAGAGCATGGACGCGATAGCCGTGGTTGCATTTCCTGCGCCAATATTTCCAAGTTCTTGAAGAACATCAACGTATTTTTCATTGATCTCAACTAATGAATAATTGCTCATTAAATCCTCCATTTTAAATTAAGTTATATTTTGTTCTTATTCTAATACATTTTTTCCTTCTTGACAAGTCTGGTATTTTATTTCATTTCTGATAAAATTAAGTTCATGTACAGAAATATATTCATGTTTTTTTCTGGTTCAGAAATGGAGGCGGTTATGGAGCATAGAATTGCTGTGATCGGATACAGCGGAAGTGGAAAGTCCACACTGGGGCGAAGACTGGCAGACCAGTATGGATGTGAAGTACTGCATTTGGACTGTGTGCACTGGCTGCCTGGCTGGAAGGAACGGGACAATGCAGAAAAAGAAGAGATTGTATCCGCTTTTATGGATTCGCACAAAAGCTGGGTAATGGATGGAAATTATGTATCCACCTGTTATGAGAGAAGGATGGAGACGGCGACCCAGATTATTTTTCTAGATTTTCCAGTACATATCTGCCTGTACCGGGCATGGAAGAGATATTTCACCTACCGGGGAAAATCCCGGGAATCCATCACGGAGGGCTGTGAAGAAAAGATCGACCGGGAATTTCTTTGGTGGATACTGCACGAGGGAAGAGATAAAAGCCACAAAGACCGGTATCGGGAGATTTGCCAGAAATATTCCCACAAGGTGGTGGTATTAAAAAGTCCGAGGGAAGTTAAGGCGTTTCAGGGCGGGCAGCAGGGGATGTCAGAAATGAAGGACAGGCTTTGAATTAGAAAAGGAGGTTTAAGCTATGAAGTTAAAAAAGTGGATGTTAATAGGAGGGGTCGTTATGTTGACAGCATTTACAGCGGCTGGCTGTGGTACAGAGAACAAAGAAAATAACAAAAATAACAAACAGGGAAGCAGCGTGTCGCCGGCAGCAGTGGAAGAAAAAGGAAGCAGGATATTAAAAGAAGCATTTGCAGAGGATTTTACCGTGGGGGTAGCGGTCAATATGGGAGCGTTGAACGATTCGGACAGAATGAGTTTCGTCTGCAGTCATTTCAACAGTATCACCATGGAAAATGAGATGAAGCCGGATAGTCTGCTGGACGGGGCGGCTTCGGAGAAGAGCAGCGACGGAATGCCGGAGATCAACACGAAAAAACTGGATCAAATCTTAAGCAGGGCAAAAGAAAACAATATCCCGCTGCGGGGGCATACTCTGGTATGGCATAACCAGACTCCAGACTGGTTCTTTTCCAAAGATTATGAGCCCTCTAAGGGACTGGCAGGCAAAGATGAGATGCGGAAAAGAATGGAGGCATATATTAAGAAAGTACTGACTTACTGCCAGGAGAACTATCCGGGAGTGGTATATGCCTGGGATGTTGTAAATGAAGCAATGGCAGACGAGGGCGGCTGCCGCACCAAAAGCCGCTGGTATGATATCTACGGCGATGAGAGCTATATTGAGGACGCCTTTACCTTTGCCAGAAAATACGCAGACCCGGAAGTGAAATTATTTTACAATGATTACAATGAGTATATGCCGGCAAAGCGGGAGATGATTACGGCCACGGTGAAGAAATTAAAAGAAAAAGGTGTTTTAGATGGCGTTGGTATGCAGAGCCACTGGGATATGGATTATCCTACCACGGATCTTATTGACGCGGCTCTGGAAAAATATGGGGCTATCGAGGGGCTTGAGATTCAGTTGACAGAGATCGATATGCACAACACCGATGATTCGGAGGAGGGCCTGAAAGCACAGGCGGACCGTTATAAACAATTTTTCCAGACGATACTCCGGGCAGACCGCACCGGTAAGGCAAATATTACGAATGTTACCTTCTGGGGCATCACGGATGAAGATTCCTGGCTGACGAATTTTAAGGGAGAGACCAGCTATCCGCTGCTGTTCCAGGGAGAGATGGAAAAGAAACCCTGCTATGAAAGTATATTAGAGACAGCGGGGGAGAGCTATTGATCCCCAAAAGAATTTTTACTGTCTTGTCAGCTGTAAAGTTTTGTGTTAAGATAGGGGATAAATAATAACTGGAGGGCGATGGCCCCACCCAATCATGTGTGCCGGAAAACGGCACAGAAACGAGGAAGATAGTGAAAGAACTGAAAGACAAGATTAACCGGTTGAAGAAAGAAAAAAATGCGGTGATTCTGGCGCATTATTATGTGAGTGATGAGGTTCAGGATGTGGCGGATTACATAGGGGATTCTTTTTATCTGAGTCAGATCGCGGAGAAGGCGGAGGAAAACACCATCGTATTCTGCGGCGTGTCTTTTATGGGGGAAAGCGCCAAGATACTGAGTCCGGAGAAGACAGTACTTATGCCGGATGCAGAGGCAGACTGTCCCATGGCACATATGGCACAGAAGGAAAAGATCCAGAGTATGAGAGAGGAATATGGAGATCTGGCGGTGGTGTGCTATATCAATTCAACGGCGGAACTCAAGGAGTTGTCCGATGTCTGTGTGACCTCTTCCAATGCGGTAAAGATCGTTAAGGCTCTGCCCAGTAAAAATATTTTCTTTATCCCGGATGGGAACCTGGGACGGTTTGTGGCGCAGCAGGTGCCGGAAAAAAATATAATATTAAATGACGGTTATTGTCCGGTTCATGCGAAGATGACAGCGGCAGCAGTAAGAGAAGCCAGACAGCAGCATCCCCAGGCGGAAGTTCTTTCCCACCCGGAATGTACAGAAGAAGTGCTGGAACTGTCAGATTATATTGGAAGTACATCCGGTATCATTGATTATGCAGGAAAGAGCAGCGGGAAAGAGTTTATTGTGTGCACGGAGACCGGCGTTTTTTATGAACTGGTAAAGAACAATCCGGGGAAATCTTTTTATCCGGTCATGGAACATCAGGTGTGTGAAGATATGAAATTGATTACACTTGAAAAGGTGGCGGATGTTCTGGAGTTTGGAAAAAATGAAGTGTTTGTGGGTGAGGAGCGGAGAAAGGGTGCTAACCTACCTCTGACAAACATGCTGAAACTCGGCAAATGATACGGCAAAGGCGGCAGTATGAAGAAAAAAGCAGATATTTTAATTGTGGGGAGCGGAGCAGCAGGGCTGTACTGCGCATTGAACTTTCCCAGAGATAAAAAGATCATCATGATCACCAAGGATGAGGTGGAGAACAGCGATTCTTATCTGGCTCAGGGGGGGATTTGTGTTCTTAAGTCAGAGGAGGATTATGACAGCTATTATGAGGATACGATGCGGGCAGGACATCACGAGAACCGCAGGGAATCTGTGGATATTATGATCCGTTCCTCACGGAATATTATTGATGATCTGATCTTGTATGGCGTGGACTTTAAAAATGACCATGGTTCCCTTGTCTTTACCAGAGAGGGAGGGCATTCTACGCCGAGGATTCTGTTTCATGAGGACATCACCGGCAGAGAGATCACCAGTAAGCTTCTGGCAGCGGTTCAGAAGCTTGATAATGTGAAAATATATGAACATACGACGATGATTGATCTGGTGACAGAGAAAAATACCTGTTTCGGCGCAGTGGTTACCGATGAGCACGGAGATCTTCTGACGATCCGGGCAGATTATACCGTACTTGCCTGCGGTGGTCTTGGGGGATTGTATAAGCATTCAACTAATTTCCGTCATATGACTGGGGATGCGCTGGCCATCGCTTTGAAGCATGGAATAGAATTGGAAAATATTGACTATATTCAGATTCATCCTACCACTCTTTATTCACAGAAGCCGGGAAGGAGATTTCTCATCTCAGAATCGGTGAGAGGGGAAGGGGCTGTACTTCTGAATAAAGACGGACAGCGGTTTGTGGATGAGCTGCTGCCGCGGGACGTATTGACGGAGAAAGTATATGAACAGATGGAACGGGATCAGATGTCCTATGTGCGATTGAGCCTGGCGCCCATTTCCGAGACGGAGATCAAAGGGCATTTCCCCAACATTTACCAACGCTGTCTGGAGGAGGGCTACGATGTGACCAAAGAGCCGGTGCCTGTAGTGCCAGCACAGCACTATTTCATGGGAGGGATCTGGGTGGATTGTGACAGTAGAACTTCCATGAACCAGCTCTATGCCATCGGAGAGACCAGCTGCAATGGCGTACATGGGGCGAACCGCCTCGCCAGTAATTCGCTACTGGAAAGCCTGGTATTTGCCAAACGGGCGGCGAACCGGATCATGAAGAACTATACCCATATTTCCCATGACCCCTCAGTGGATACCGGCCTGTATGATGATCTGGAACGTCTCTGGAAAGAGTATGGGAACATGGTACTGGCAGAGATCGAGAGACAAAAAGGGAAAAGAAAGGAACAGGAAAAACATGAATGAGATAACAATGCAGTTAAATGCGGATAAATTGATACGAATGGCGCTTCAGGAGGACATTACTAGCGAGGATATCACTACCAATGCGGTGATGCCAGGGGCCCGAAGGGGAGAGGTTCAACTGATTTGTAAACAGGATGGTATCGTTGCAGGACTGGGGATATTTTCTAGAGTATTTGAACTGCTGGATGATTCCGTAGAGATTGATCTGAAATGTCAGGATGGAGATGTGGTGAAGGAAGGGCAGCTTATGGCAGTTCTGACGGGAGATATCCGGGTGCTTCTCTCTGGTGAACGTGTGGCATTAAACTATCTCCAGCGGATGAGTGGCATCGCCACCTATACCGCTTCCATCGCCATGCTTTTAGAGGGCTCGAAGACAAAGCTTCTCGATACCCGCAAAACGACACCCAACATGCGGGTGTTTGAAAAATATGCAGTGAAGGTGGGCGGAGGTTATAATCACCGCTACAATCTGTCCGATGGCGTGCTATTGAAGGACAACCATATTGGTGCTGCTGGCGGAGTAAAGCAGGCAGTGCAGATGGCGAAGGAATACGCACCCTTTGTTCGCAAGATCGAAGTAGAGGTGGAAAACCTTGACATGGTCAGAGAGGCAGCGGATGCTGGAGCAGACATCATTATGCTGGATAATATGTCACCGGAGGAGATGAAAGAGGCTGTTCGCATTATTGATGGAAGGGCTGAGACAGAGTGTTCTGGCAATGTTACCAAAGAAAATGTGGAGCGTCTGGTAGACATAGGAGTGGATTACATATCCAGCGGGGCATTGACTCATTCTGCTCCGATCCTGGATATCTCATTGAAAAATCTTCATCCAGTGGAGTAGGGTTTCTTAAGAAGTTTGCTGAAAGATACGATAAAATTAAGACAGAAACGTCTAAGAACAGAGGAAAGGTATGGTAGAAGATGAGCGGTAAGGAACGTCGGGATTTGATCTTGCGTGAATTGCGTGAGACGAAGGTTCCTGTGTCAGGAACCAGGCTTGCCAGCGAATTTCATGTCAGCCGTCAGGTGATTGTTCAGGATATTGCGATACTTCGTGCTGCCCATATGAACATATTGTCCACGAACCGGGGGTATATACTTCAGAACGATTCGGAGACAGGCGCCACACGGATTTTTAAGATGTGCAATACCGATGAGCAGACAGAAGATGAACTGCGGACCATTGTCTATTACGGCGGTGTGGTAGAAAATGATTTTGTGAACCACAAGGTGTACGGAAGGGTTCAGGTGGATCTGAATATCCGTTCCATCCGGGATGTGACGGAGTTTATTAAAGGAATCCGCAGCGGAAAATCCACTCCTCTGAAAAATATTACCTCAGATTACCATTATCATACGGTATCGGCAGATTCGGAAGAGACGCTGGATCTCATTGAGGAGGCATTGAAGGAAAAAAATTATTTGATCATAAAGAAGTCATAGCTCCATGGCAGGTCCGGCGCCGTCGGGTTAGACTTAGAGATGCGATAAAGGACTGCTGCTGCAGTCCTTTATCTGAAAGAGGAGTTTTATGAAAAAATATCAAAAATAAGAAAATAGCAAAAATTATATTTAATAAGTTGTTGTCTTGCTTAACTTATGAACTTAGTATAAATCAGAAATGTGAATAAACCATGTTCAAATTGACTAAAAAATGTGAACGTTCTGTAACAGAATTGTGGAGGATGCTGTTCAATGGGTGTAATGTATCTCTCGTGGGTGCCAAGGGAACAGGTAAAAGAAGAACCGTGTATACAGAAACATATTGTATCCATGGGGAAAATATGATAAAATTAAGGCATTAAAATTGGGGTCAAAAGAAAGGAGGACAAAGATAGTGAGTGTGGAGACAAATTCAGTGCATCGTGAATTAAAGAGCCGAAAGGAGAAGGTAATAAAGCAGCTGACGATTCATAAGTATTTGCACATACAATTTATCAAGCTTGGATTTGTTGTTGGCTTCGCTCTTGTATTGCTGGGGGCTTTTGCTGCTTTTGAGGGAATCAAATTAACACAGTATGAAGCAGAGAAGTATAACACCAGTCAGGGGCTCCAGATTACACTAACCATTGCATTGGTCAGTGTGGTGGTGATCGCCATCATCGTTTTGATCGACAGAGTACTGAGCCGGGTTGTGAAGAAGATACTGTTTAGGATCGGGGAGCCGGTACAGATCATGGATGAGGTGATGAGCAATCTGGCAAAGGGAAAATTAGAGGATAATTTTTCCTATGATATGGAGGACGAATTTAGTAATATGGTGTCCAATGCCGGAAGTGCCGTGAGAGAGCTGAAAAAATACATCGACAATATTACTGACACGCTGCATGAGATGGAAGAACGAAATATGGACGTAACGGTTGATCAGGAGTATATTGGGGATTTTGCTGAGATTCGTACTTCTATGCTCAGTATAATCGACAGTCTGAATGTAACCCTCTATGAGATGCGAGCTTCTTTTATGCAGGTAAGGGATGGCGCTGATTCTCTTGCTGAGACCGCACAGTCTATGGCAGATGGTGCAGAGCAACAGTCCGTACATATTAAAGGAATGGTAGATCAGATCGAGGAAGTGGCGGATTCCGTACATAATAATACGATTGCGGCGCAGGATGTTGAGAGGCTCTCCAAAGACTCTATGAAAAGAATGGCAG
Organism: Eubacteriaceae bacterium; assembly: GCA_910575665.1. Classification (GTDB taxonomy): domain Bacteria; phylum Bacillota; class Clostridia; order Lachnospirales; family Lachnospiraceae; genus Eubacterium_F. Next base: position 72,348 of record CAJTFB010000018.1, on the reverse strand, counting down.
AGGGAGAGAAGAAGATGGATGAGCTGTCCCAGGCGATGGATCAGATCCGAATGGAATCCAATGAGATTGCTAGCATTATCGAGGTGATCACAGGGATTGCGGCGCAGACGAATCTCCTTGCTCTGAATGCTTCGATTGAAGCGGCGAGGGCTGGGGAACATGGAAAGGGTTTTGCTGTCGTGGCAAGTGAGATCGGCGGACTGGCCGGTTCCAGTGCCGAGGCCTCCCAGAATATCACGGAGCTGATACAGAAAAGCATCGCTGTCGTAAATAACGGGGTGACAATCACAGGGGAGACTGTGGAGATGTTAGAGGGTATCTCGAAGATCTCTTCTGAAATTTCCCAGAATATTTCCCGGATCACGGATACCAGTATAAAACAGGATGATTCTTTGAAAAATATGCTGGACAGCGCCAATGAGATTGCGGCGGTGATCGACCAGAACACAGCTGCTGCTGAGGAGAGTTCGGCGCTTTCCGAGGAACTGTTAGGGTATACAGAAAACGTAATGGCACAGATCGAGAAATATAAGATTAAAGAAAATTAGTACAACGAAAATTAAGTCCTTGATATTTTCGTTGTAGTAAGTAGGATGTTGACAAACAAAAAAATATGAGTATAATAGATAGTTAGCAAGTTAATTATTAACTTGCTAACTATTTTCTTGTGGAGAAATGGAGGTAGTCTCAGTTGGGAAAGATTAAACCCATAGGATGCTGGGAGATGAGTGAGAAAGATTTTTTGAATACGGCCAACCCCATGGTGATCATGATTTTTATTAATCAGATGCATCGGAAAAAGATGGAGCGTCTGCTGGAGGGTACAGGACTGCACCGGGCACAGCACAGGTTGCTGATGACATTATCAGAGGGAAAATTTGAATCCCAGGCAGAGCTGGCGGCTGTCTTGGAGATATCCACGGCAACAGTGGCGGTTTCCCTGAAAAAACTGGAGAGGGACGGATATATTCAAAAAACTACGAAAAAGGATGATTCTCGTGCGAAGTTTGTCAGTCTGACCGAAAAGGGGGAGGACGTGGTGGCGAGAAGCAGGGAAATATTTGCCTATATGGATCAAAGCGTGATCCGGGGATTTTCGGAGGAAGAGCTGGTCACCCTGCGGAAATTTCTAAAGCAGATGTATGACAATGTAAAAGAAATTGAGTAAGAGGGAGGTAGTAAGCAGATGGGAATCTATAAAAAATACGTTATGCCGTATCTTTCCGCATTTATCTTGGGTCCCATATTTATGATCGTAGAGGTGATCGGTGAAGTTCTTATGCCAAAACTTATGTCTATGATTATCAATGAGGGAATCCAGGGTGGTGCAGGAAACGGTTATGTGGTCACAAAGGGAATTCTGATGGTGCTATTGGCACTGTGTATGATGCTTGGCGGGGTGCTTGGCGCATATTTTGCGGTCAAAGCCGCCGTAAATTTTGCCGCCAGCCTGAGAAAGGATGTATTTACAAAAGTACAGAAGTTTTCCTTTGCCAATATTGAAAAATTTTCCACCGGATCACTTGTGACGAGACTGACCAACGATATCACAAATATGCAGAATGTGATCATGATGGCGCTGCGCATGATGCTGCGGGCGCCCGGTATGCTGATCGGCGGCCTGATCATGGCAGTGCTGATGAATGCCAGGCTTGCGATCATCCTTGCTGTCGTTATCCCGCTGCTTCTGGTGGCGCTCATAATCGTGATACGGATAGCATTTCCCAAATTTGATATCATGCAGACAAGGATTGACAAACTGAACTCCAGGATTCAGGAAAATATAACCAATGTGAGGGTGGTTAAATCCTTTGTACGTGATGATTTTGAAAAGGAAACCTTCAACGAAGCCAATGAGGAGCTGATGGAGAAAAGTTTGAGCGCCATGAAAATCGTTATTTTTACCATGCCGATCATGACCCTTGCGATGAATATTACTACGATGGCAGTGGTGTGGTTTGGTGGAAAGCAGATTATCGTGGGAGATATGCCTGTGGGAGATCTGACGGCATTTACCACCTACATCATTCAGATCCTTATGTCTTTGATGATGGTGGCCATGATTATGATTCAGGGCTCTCGTGCTCTGGCATCTTCCAAACGTATCAAAGAGGTGCTCCAGGCAGAGATCGATCTGAACGATGACAACGCCAGCCAAAAAGATCTGGTGGTAGAAAAGGGCGCTATCGAATTCCGGGATGTGGGATTCCGTTACTATAAAAAACATAAGAACAATGTGCTGAAACATATTTCATTCCGTGCAGAACCAGGGGAAACTATCGGTATCATCGGTTCCACTGGTTCTGGAAAGAGTTCCCTGGTACAGTTGATTCCTAGGCTTTACGATGCCGACGAAGGGCAAGTGCTGGTGGACGGCGTTGATGTCAGGGAATATTCATTGAAACATCTGCGGGACGGTGTGGCGATGGTTCTCCAGAAAAATACATTGTTTTCCGGCACAATCATGGATAATCTGCGATGGGGAGATGAGAGTGCAGAAGATGAGCAGGTTTTTGAGATGGCGAGGTGTGCCCAGGCAGACGGTTTTGTCAAGTCTTTCACTGAGGGGTATGATACAGAGCTGGGCCAGGGCGGTGTAAACGTCTCCGGCGGTCAGAAACAGCGTCTGTGTATCGCCAGAGCTCTGCTGAAAAAACCGAAGATCCTTATTCTTGATGACAGCACTAGTGCTGTGGATACGGCTACGGAGGCAGAGATTCGCAAAAGCTTTTCCACTTCCCTAAAGGATACGACCAAACTGATCATCGCCCAGAGGATTTCTTCGGTGGAGAGCGCTGACCGGATTCTTGTGCTGGATGAGGGAGAGATCGTGGGTCAGGGAACTCATGAAGAGCTTTTAAAAGATTGTGAAGAATACCAGGAAATATATTATTCCCAGAGGGATAAAGAAAAGGAGGTATCAGCATGAGTGAGACAAAAAACAGGACTCAGGGCAGACCTCCGATGGGAGGACCGGGAAGAGGTCCCGGACATCATGGGAGAGGAATGATGGGAGGCAAACCGGAAAACACAGGAGAAACCATTCGGCGTCTTCTCACCTATTTGGGAAAAGATAAGGTGTGGGTGATCGTGGCGGTGTGCTGTGCCATTTTAACCAGTGCGGCTACGCTAGCTGGCTCCTATCTGTTATCACCGATTATTGACGGGGTGGCGGAGACATGGAAGGAGACAAGAGTCCCGGGGGCAGATGTAGAACGTATCGTCAGTGAGGGAACCAAAGCTCTTATGCTCGGAGTTCTCTTGATGCTCTGTGTATATATGATCGGCGTGGCCACAACTTACCTTCAACAGCGGATCATGATCGGGGTGTCACAGCGTGCCCTGAAAGCGATCCGAAAAGAACTTTTTGATCATATCCAGACACTGCCGGTGAGATATTTTGACACCAATGCCACCGGTGATATCATGAGCCGGTTTACCAATGATGTGGATGTGATCGGAGAGATGCTGAACAACACGATCATTCAGCTTATATCCGGGGCACTGAGTATCCTGGGCACAGTTACTATCATGCTCATCATGAATGTGTGGCTGGCGCTGTTGACGATCTTACTTGTCCCACTGATGATCAAGTCGGGTGGATCGATCGCTAAGAGAAGTTCCAAGTATTACCGTTCCCAGCAGTCCGCCCTGGGAAAATTGAACGGATATATCGAAGAAACCGTGACTGGACAGAAGGTGGTAAAGGTGTTCTGTCATGAGGACAAGGCGATTCAGGAATTTACGGATCTGAATGAAGATCTGAAAAAGAAGCAAATCAAAGCCCAGTTTTTTGGCGGAATCATGGGACCTGTCATGGGAAACATCAGTCAGGTCAGTTACGGCATCACTGCCTGCGTGGGTGGTCTGTTCTGTATCGCCGGCAAGCTGTCGGTGGGAAATCTCAGTGTGTTTGTAAACTATTCCAGGCAGTTCAGTCGGCCTATCAATGAGATTTCTATGCAGGTCAATACAATCTTTTCAGCACTTGCCGGAGCAGAGCGGGTATTTAAGGTGCTGGATGAAACTCCAGAGGAGGCAGACGGGACAGAGGCTGTGCCGATGGATCATATCCGGGGTGAGGTGGTCATGGAAAATGTCACCTTTGGATATGACCCAGATAAGACCATCCTCAAACACATCGACTTGTATGCTCACGCCGGCCAGAAGGTGGCGTTTGTGGGATCTACCGGCGCCGGCAAGACGACGGTCACCAATCTGTTGAATCGCTTCTATGATATTCAGGAGGGAAAGATCACCATCGACGGCAAGGATATTAAAGACTATGAGAGAAAGAGTCTGCGAAGCCATATCGCCATGGTGCTCCAGGATACCCATCTTTTCACCGGAACGGTGCGGGAAAATATACGCTATGGACGCCCGGATGCCACAGATGAGGAAGTGGAGCAGGCGGCCAGAACCGCCAGCGCTCATTCTTTCATAATGCGGCTGGAGGACGGATACGATACGATGCTCGAAGGGGATGGGATCAATCTGAGCCAGGGGCAGAGGCAGCTTCTGAATATTGCCAGGGCGGCGGTGTCCAAGGCGCCGATCCTTGTGCTGGATGAGGCCACTAGCTCGGTGGATACCAGGACGGAGATGCACATTGATCACGGTATGGAGCGTCTGATGAAGGACCGCACCACCTTTGTGATCGCTCACAGGCTTTCTACTGTGCGGAATGCCGACTGCATTATGGTGCTGGAACAGGGAGAGATCATAGAACGGGGAACCCATAAGCAGCTGCTGGATATGAAAGGAAGATATTATCAGCTCTACACAGGAGTGGTGGAGCTGGATTAACATCATTAAGCCGGTTCGCGGCAGCGGGCCGGCGTTTGTTATGTGAAGGAGGAGACAAATGGGATTTACCAGGGAGGATTTAAAAAAAGTAGATGAGAGTCTGCGGGAAATGGCAGATGAAAAATATCGGGAATTTCACAGCAGACTGATTCCCGGCGTGAAGTCGATTTTTTACGGGGTGCGGGTTCCGGCTCTGCGGAAACTTGCCAGACAGCTGGTGAAAGGGGACTGGCGGGGCTTCGTGGAGTTGACGAAAGATTCCTCCGTCTATGAATTTAATATGCTCTGTGGTATGGTATGTGCCCTGGCGAAGTGTGATTTCGAGGAAAAGCTGGAATATGTGGAGAAGTTTATCCCTTCCATCGATAACTGGGCGGTGTGTGATATCGTCTGCGGGGACCTGAAAGATGTTAAAAACAACCAGGAGAGGATGTATGAGTTTGTTCTGCCTTACCTGAAATCGCAAAATGAATATGAGGTGCGGTTTGCTGTCGTGATCCTTATGCAGTATTTTGTGACAGATGAATATATTAACGATGTGTTAAAAATCTACGATGATATTCGGCACAAAGGGTATTATGTAAAAATGGCGGTGGCGTGGGGGATTTCTATTTGTTATGTAAAATATCGGAATATTACATTGGAATATCTCGCCTCTTGCAATCTGGATGATTTTACGTATAATAAAAGTGTACAGAAAATGATAGAATCATTTCGTGTCAGCAGGGAGGATAAGGAAATGCTCCGAAGTATGAAACGCTGACAATAAATAGCGGGAGGTAAAAAATGAAACTAGAAGTAAAAAAGATTCGCAAAAGGTTTGAGGGAAAAGAGGTCCTGAAAGGGGTCGGTTTTTCTGTAGAGAGCGGAAGAGCTCTGGGACTTTTGGGAAGAAATGGTGCAGGAAAGACGACGACAATACGAATTATCATGGATATTTTCCGAGCAGATGAGGGAGAGGTGCTGCTGGATGGTACGCCCTTTGACCCTGCCAAGAACCAGGTGGGATATCTGCCAGAAGAGAGGGGAATGTATCCGAAAAAAACGGTGATCGAGCAGATGGTATATTTTGCGAAACTCAGGGGACTCGACCGGGCTTCAGCGGTAAAAAACGCTCAGAAATGGCTGTCTCGTCTAAAGGTCAATGAATATGAAAAACGCAAGATGGATACCTTGTCTAAAGGAAATCAGCAGAAGGTTCAGCTGGCAGCCACCCTTGTGTGCGATCCGGATATCGTGGTACTGGATGAACCATTTTCGGGACTTGATCCGGTAAATTCCCAGATTTTAAAGGATGTGATCCGGGAACTGATCTCAGAGGGAAAGATCGTTATCTTTTCCAGTCATCAGATGAGCTATGTAGAAGAGTTTTGTGAGGATATCGCCATTGTCAATCAAGGTGAGATTGTATTGGCGGGAAGTCTTGATGAGATCAAGGAGGAATATGGAAAAGGCAGAAAGATACTGTCAGCCTTGAATTATTCCTTGGAAGAGCTGGAGCGACTGTGCAGGGAAAAGTTGTCAGATGTGCTAGAGGTGGAGAGTCGCAGCAAGCATAATCTGATTCTTCGCCTGACTGAAGGCGCCAGCCAGTGGAACATATTGGAACGCATGAAAGAAGAGGGGATAGAGATCGATCAGTATGGTTCCTATGAACCGTCCCTCAATGATATTTTTGTGTCCTGCGTGGGGGACGAGGTTCCAGAAGATACGCAGGAAGAAGGGGGGAGGGACTAATTATGAAAAAATTATTTAACGTATATTGTTTTGAATTAGGAAATTATTTCAAGAGTAAATCCTTTGTAATCTCCACTGTGTTAATCTGTTTGGTAGCGATCGTGGCGATGAGCATACCTGGGATCATCGACAGATTGTCCAGCGGAGATGGTTCTGACGGTGAAGAAAATGAAATGTCACAAACCATCGCGATCTGTGATCCCCAGGGGATGATCCAGGATGATCTGATCCTTTCTTATGGTAAGGCAGAGATCCAGAGGATGGAGGATGAAGAACAGGTCCAGGAGGCAGTGAAGGCGGAGAAAGCGGAGATCGGTTTTGTCGTTAAAAGCGCCTCGGAGTTTGATTATTATGTATTTAACAAAGCCCTTTCTGATTCTGCCGGGGAGTTATTCAAAGAGCTGATGAGCACGTCGGCGAAGATGAAATACTGTCAGGATCAGAATGTAAATTATGAAGAACTGATGAAACTGGATGCGGGGAACATTGTCTGCAATGAAAAGATACTGGGCAAGGATTCCGGACAAAACTACTGGTACAGCTATGCTCTTGTGATCCTCGTCTTTATGATCATAGTCATGTATGGTATGATGATCGCTACCAGCGTGGCAAACGAAAAAAGCAACCGTACCGTGGAAATCCTGGTCACCAGCACCAGTTCCTCCAGTCTGCTGTTCGGCAAGGTGTTTGCCGCCGTCACGGCAATTATTTTTCAGATGGGGCTGATCTTTGCGAGCATACTGGGCAGTTATAAGTTCAATGAAGACAGTCTCGACGGGATGCTGGATATGTTCTTTGATATTCCGGCAGAAGTGCTTGTGACTTTCGCGGTATTTGGACTGGGTGGATTTTTGATCTATGCATTTATGTATGGGGCGCTGGGGGCGCTGGTATCTAAGATCGAGGACCTCAACAAGAGCGCCGGAACCGCTCAGATGCTTGTTATGGTTATATATTTCCTTGTGCTGTTCCAGATGCAGGAGCCGGATGGCATTGTGATCCGTATCCTTTCCTATCTTCCAGTAAGTTCCTACAGCGCCATGTTTATCCGTATCGCCATGGGAACTGTAGCTACATGGGAGATCGTGGTTTCTGCTGTGATTTTATATGTCTCTGTGGTGGCCATGGGATTTGTGGGAGCGAAGATCTTCCGCAACTCCACACTGCGTTATGGCAATCCCATCAAGCTCACAAATGCCCTCCGGGGACTGCGGAGTGAGAAAAATAATTGATAAAAGATAAATTGGGACTTGTTTTTTGGGCAAAAGTTGTTATGATAGATAGTGGATGGCAATTGTTTCCTGACACGACGGCGCCAATTTGTACCCCGTTTCGTCCTGCGCCGCCGGGCTATGGCAGTTGCTGCTCATAATAACTTTAGGAGGCTATATTTATGTTTGGTCAGCTGATTAACATTTTGAAAAAAAATCCAAAGAAGATCGTATTTACAGAGGGAAGCGATCCGCGTATCCTGGAGGCATCCTCCCGACTGCTTGCCAGTACCTTTCTGTCACCGGTTCTTGTAGGGGATCCGACGGAGATCGCAGAGGCTGCAGAGGAAAGTGGTTTCAATATCCGCGGGGCTGAGATCGTTGATCCATTAAATTATGAAGAGATGGACGAGATGGTGCAGCTTCTCTGTGAGATTCGTAAAAATAAAGGAATGACAGAGGAAAAGGCACGGGATATCTTGTCCCAGGCAAATTATTTTGGAACGATGCTGGTGAAGATGGGAAAGGCGGATGCTCTTCTCGGAGGTGCTACGTATTCTACAGCAGACACAGTGCGTCCGGCGCTGCAGATCATCAAGACCAAACCTCAAAATTCCATCGTGTCATCTTGTTTTATTCTGGTGCGTCCATCGGCGACCGGTGAGAACGAAGTGCTCGCTATGAGTGACTGTGCCATTAACATTAAGCCGACAGAGGATGAATTGGTAGAGATCGCCCTGGAGTCCGCAGAGTGTGCCAGAATATTCGGCATTGATCCGCAGTTGGCATTCCTGAGCTATTCTACCCTGGGTTCCGGCGCAGGCGAGGATGTGGATAAGATGCGGAATGCAGCGGAGAAGACAAGGAAAGCGGCGCCAAATCTGCCGATCGCGGGCGAGCTTCAGTTTGATGCGGCGGTTTCCCCGCGAGTTGCCCGTACCAAATGTCCGGAGTCAGAGGTGGCGGGACATGCCAATACCTTTATCTTCCCAGATATCAGTGCCGGTAATATCGGTTATAAGATCGCTCAGAGGCTTGGAAACTTTGAGGCATATGGTCCGATCCTTCTTGGATTAAATGCACCGATTAATGACCTCTCCAGAGGCTGCAATGCCAGTGAGGTATATTCCATGGCGATCATTACTGCTGCTTTGGCATAAAGGGATGACAGGGGCAAAATTATGCCTTGAAATAAATAGGAAGACATAAAAACAGGGATCTGGTGGATGTACCAGATCCCTGTTTTTATTTGATAGGAAAGTTATCGAAAAGCGAGTTTCTCATCGTTTATTTTCCAATATTTTTTCAATACTTACCAGCTTTACACAGAGTACAAACAGGTCTGTTGCCTGAGCCAGCTCTTCCAAATTTGGGAAGGAAGGGGCGATACGAATATTGCTGTCTTTTGGATCTTTGCCATAAGGATACGTAGCGCCGGCGCCAGTCAATGTAACCCCTGCCTCTTTGCATTTGGCAACGATCTTTTTCGCACAGCCTTCCATGGCTTCAAAAGAGATAAAATAGCCGCCATAGGGCTTTTCCCAGCTGGCGATGCCTGTGTCTGCCAGTTCTTTTTCAAGAACATCCAAAACAGCCTCAAATTTTGGTCTCATCTCGTTGGCATGTTTTTTCATATGCTGTTTGAGACCTTCTAAGTTTTTAAAATAAGTTACATGCCTAAGCTGGTTTATTTTGTCGTAGCCGATGGTCTGAATCGTCAGCTGTTTTTTTATGTCGTCCAGATTTGCTTTTGAGGCGGCAAGAGCTGCGATGCCGGCGCCAGAAAAGCTTACTTTAGAAGTGGAGGCAAACTCATATACGATATCTGGATTGCCCGCCTTTTCACATTCACTGATGATATCTAATAGTTCTGCCTGGTGGTCCTCATAGAGATGATGAATTACATAGGCGTTGTCCCAGTAGATACGAAAATCTTTCGCTGCTGGTTTCAGATTGGCAAAACGTCTGACGGTGTCATCGCTGTAGTTGATGCCCTGGGGATTGGAGTATTTGGGAACACACCAGATCCCTTTCACAGTCTCGTCGTGGTTTACAAGATCTTCCACCAGATCCATATCGGGACCGTCCTGTGTCATCGGAATATTGATCATCTCGATGCCAAAGCGTTCGGTGATGGCAAAGTGCCTGTCGTAGCCGGGGACTGGACACAGGAATTTAATTTTATCTAATTTACACCAGGGAGTGTTGTCGAGAACACCGTGGGTATAGGATCTCGAAATCGAATCATACATAATAGATAAACTGGCGTTTCCAAATACAATGACATGTTCTGGTGCCGTTCCCATCATCTCTGCCATAAGCTGCTTTGCTTCCGGAATGCCGTCAAGACCACCGTAGTTTCGACAGTCAATGCCGTCACTTGCCAGAAAACCAGATTTTGAGGTGAGGACATCCAGGAGTCCCAGTGAGATATCCAGCTGGGAAGTACTTGGTTTTCCTCTTGACATATCCAACTGAAGACCGCATGCCTTTTTTTCCTCAAATTTAGCTTCCAATTCTGATTTCAGAGCAAGCAGATCTTCCTTGCTCTGCTGACTGTAATATTCCATGGTGAACCTCCTAAGTGTAAGTATATGCAAAAAACTCTTTTCAACTTCACTATTATATACAGATTATTTCATATTTTCAAGGTTTTTTTCAATTTTCAAAAGTTTACAGTTGTCTCTTTGTAGAAAAAAAGGTAAAATAAAGGGGAATGTTAAATTGCTGGTGGTAGCTGGCAAAAAGAAGGGATGAAGCGTAATGAGGTTATGGAATAGAAAGAGACTGACAGCTCTGTGTCTGGTGTTCGCTCTGCTCGCTGTTTTTTTACCTGTCAGGTTAGGGGGCGCCCAGGCAGAGGTGATGCCGGAGAGAATATCAGAAAGTGAGTGGAAAAAGCTGCCCACGGGGAGCGCTGGGGTACTGGAGGGACGGTCGGTGCTGATCAGTATTTTTGTGAACGACAAAGGAAGCAAATGGACGAAAAAAGCTAAAAAAGAAGCAAATAGAAAAGTCCGTTCTGCCACAGCCTATATTCGCAAACAGGCAAAAAAATATGGAAAGACGGTTTCCTTTGTGGCAAATATAGAAAAATATAAGGATATCAGTTATTCTTTCCGGGTCAATAATAAAGTCAGCGACAGCATCCGAAGCCAGGATAAACTATATCGGAAAGTTGTGAAATTTGCGGAAAAGAACATTGATATTAACGGGCTCCGTTCCCAGTATAAGACAGACAGCATCGGTTTTCTCATTCATTTGAATAAATCGGGAACCAGTTCCACACTGGTCCATTATGCAGAAGAGGGTACCGAATTTTTTTACGAGAGCGCCACCTTATTTTCAAAATATGGGAAACAGGCGGAAGGAGCGTCCACCTATGCTCATGAGATCCTTCATCTCTTTGGCGCCAGAGATCTGTATGAGAGGTCGCTGACAGATGGGATCACGGCTTCTTTGGTTCGGCATATTGAAAAGAAGTTTCCAAAAGAGATCATGTACTCTACCTATGACCAGAAAGGGCGTATGTTAAAGTACAAGATCACGAATGACATCAGCCGGATTACTGCATATTTTCTGGGCTGGAAGGCCAGTGTGCCGGAGGTCAAAAAATATGCACTGCCAAAACTTAAGGAAAAGGGCTGTTTTTATGAATGGACTTCTTTTTGAGAAACAGGAATAACATGTTACTAAAATAGATCAAAGGGGATGATGAAAATGTATACAATCAGAAGAAAGATAGCGACGATCGCTGTGGTGTGTTCACTAATTATGGGACTGAGTCTGGGAGTACTCAGCTACCTGTTTTCTAGCGATATGGCAGACAGTGACTCTAAGGATTATATGCTGGCAAGGGCAGAGGAGAGGAAAACGCAGTTTGACGGGATTCTCACAAAGATCCAGCAGTCGGTAGACACTTTGACGGATATTTCTGTGGGTAATTTGACAGATTTTGAAAAATTTAAGACGGATCCGAAGTATGTGGAGGCGTACACCGAGGGACTGGAAGATACACTGCGCCATTTTGCCGAAAAGACGGATGGAGCACTTACGGCGTATATCCGATACAATCCTGATTTTACAGAGCCTACTTCCGGACTGTTCCTCACCAGAAATTCTACGAAAGATGGGTTTGAAAGTATCGAACCTACGGATTTTAGTACATTTGAAAAAGATGATTTGGAGCATGTGGGGTGGTATTACATACCTGTGGAGAATAAAAAGCCGACCTGGATGAATCCCTATCTGAATCAGAATATCAATGTAAGTATGATCTCTTATGTAGTACCCGTTTATATGGAAAATGAATCTGTGGGGATCATTGGGATGGATATCAGCCTGGAGACCATCGAGAACATGATATCGGAAGCCTCCATTTACGAAAATGGTTATTCCTGTCTGGTGGATACAAACCATAATATCGTAGCCCATAAAGAGTATCAGCTGGGGGACAGCCTAAAGGATATGGCCCCGGAAGCCGAAAAGATCATAGCCGATACAGGGAAAGAGGATCAGGTTAATTTCTATCAATATAAGGGGCAGAATAAATTGATGGCATATCTGACACTGGCAAACGGTATGAAATACATATTGACAGCGCCCGAATCGGATATACAGGCAAAGTCCGTATCACTATTGAAAATCATGGCGTTGTTCCTCCTGTGCGGCCTGCTCTGCTCCTGTATTTGCGGGTGGTTTATCAGCGGAAGGATTTCTAAGCCGATCTGCCGGATCACGGAGCTGGTGGATCAGATCGCTAAACTGAATTTGAAGAAAGATCCTAGCATTCAAACTCTTTCTCGACGGAGAGATGAGATCGGTCAGATGTCCAGAGCGGTGGAATTGATGCAGGATGAATTTGGAAGCATGACATCAGAGATCAGCGACTCTTGTACAGTGGTAAAAGAAGGCGTCATTTCTCTGGATGAGGTCATGAAGACCACAAATGATCTCTGCCAGGAAAATTCCGCTACGATGGAAGAGATGTCTGCCGGCATGGAGGAATCTGCTTCGACGATGGATATCATATTGAGGAATGTGGAAAATGTAAATGGAAATGTACAGGAGATCAACGAGGTATCCCTCCGGGGACGTGATATATCCAGAGAAGTCAAACAGCGGGCGGAAGAGTTGGAAAACCATACTAAGACTGCCAATGAGCGAACAAGAGAGGTTTATGAAGAATTAAAGGTAAATACGGAGTCGGCACTTCAACAGGCGAAAGCTGTGGATAAGATCCATGAATTGATCCAGGCCATAAGCGACATTTCCTCCCAGACCAATCTTCTGGCGCTAAATGCTTCCATCGAGGCAGCCAGAGCCGGAGAGGCAGGCAAGGGATTTGCCGTGGTGGCGTCGGAGATCGGAAGTCTGGCAGGACAGACCCAGGTGTCAGCAGATGATATCAAGAAAATGGTTTATGAGGTGGAAAGCGCTGTAAAAAATATGGGTTCCTGCATCAGTACATCCACGGAATTCCTGGAAAAAAATGTTGTGGGAGATTATCAGCAGTTTCGTGAGGTGGGGGCTGCGTACCATTCGGATGCCGCTACTTTTGAAGAATTTATGGCATCGGTTCATAGCCTGGTAGAAGATCTGGCCAGGGCGATGGAAGAGATCGTCCACTCTTTGGACCGTATCGGCCAGACGGTAGGAGAGTCAGCGGGAGGCGTTTCAGAAATCGCAGAAAAGACAAATCACCTGGCGGGCGCTGCCGCTCATGCTCAGGAACTTGTGGACCAGAGTGGGGAGAAGATTGCCAAACTGGAACAGCTTTTAAGTGAATTTACTTATTAGATCGAGGTTAAAATTAGCACCGATGGGCCAGGCTGGTGACTTTCAGTTTTGACTTGACAGGTATTAGAATATTATTTATTATAAAGGATATAGATATTAAAAAATGCTTTGACGAAGAGGAGTACGTCATATAGGTCCCCAAAGAGAGAATGTTCACCGGCTGAAAGACATTCGGGCAGCCTTATGATGGAAGGTAGCTTCTGAGCAGGATTTTTGAACGGCGTGGCCTCTGGCGCTGCGCTCAGTAGAAAGTGACGGTTTGCCCCGTTATCAGCAGAATGAGGAATAAAGTGAACTCTTTATTTGAAATAAGGTGGTACCGCGAGACTGAACCAGCTCGCCCTTATAAATGGGATGGTACCAGATAAACCGGAAGATCTTATAGCTTCGGGCTGATACCAGCCCGAAGCTATTTTTGTCCGCTACAAGCCGCGCAGTTCCAGAAAGGCAGGCACATTCGTGCTTGCACGAAAATGTGTCTGCCTTTCTGGAACTATGAGGCGCCAGCCTCAACGATGAGCCTGCAAAGCAGGCGAAGAGTGTGCGCGGCGTAGTTTCGAGATGCGAAGTTAAAGAAGGCGCCAGCCTCAACGATGAGCCCACGCTTGTGGTAAAGTGAGAAAGGAAAGGTAAAAATGAAAAAAGAACTGGAAAAGAACTACAACCCAAAAGACATCGAAGACCGTCTCTATACCAAATGGGTGAACAAAAAGTATTTTCACGCAGAGGTAAATCCGGATAAAAAGCCATACACGATTGTGATTCCGCCGCCGAACATCACAGGGCAGCTTCACATGGGACATGCCCTGGACAATACGCTGCAGGACATCATCATCCGGTTTAAGAGAATGCAGGGCTTTGAAGCACTGTGGCTTCCGGGGACGGACCACGCCTCCATTGCCACCGAGGCAAAAATCGTGGAATCAATGAGAGAAGAGGGCATTTCCAAGGAAGATATCGGAAGGGAGAAATTTTTAGAGAGAGCCTGGGACTGGAAAAAACAGTACGGCGGCCGGATCGTATCCCAGCTGAAAAAGATGGGCTCATCCTGTGACTGGGACAGAGAACGGTTTACCATGGATGAGGGCTGCAACAAGGCGGTGAGGGAAGTCTTTGTAAAACTGTATGATAAAGGGCTGATTTACCGGGGAGAACGTATCATTAACTGGTGTCCCCACTGTCTGACGTCCATCTCGGATGCAGAGGTAGAGTACGAAGACCAGAAAGGTCATTTCTGGCATCTGCGCTATCCTTTTGCCGATGGCAGCGGATATATCAATCTGGCGACCACCAGGCCGGAGACACTGCTGGGAGATACTGCTGTGGCGGTAAATCCAAAAGATGACCGGTATAAAGATATGGTGGGTAAAAAGCTGGTGCTTCCCATCGTACATCGTGAAATTCCGCTGATTGCAGATGATTATGTGGATATGGAATTTGGTACTGGAGTGGTAAAGATCACGCCAGCCCACGATCCGAATGACTTTGAGGTTGGTCTGCGTCACGATCTTCCTGTGATCCATGTGATGACAGACGATGCGAAGATCGTGGATAAGTATGAAAAATATGCAGGCATGGACCGTTATGAGGCGAGAAAAGAGATCGTGAAAGACCTGGAGGCAGAGGGAGCCCTGGTGAAAGTGGAGGATCACGACCACAATGTAGGAACCTGCTACCGCTGCGGAACTACGGTAGAGCCCAAGGTGAGCAAACAGTGGTTTGTAAAAATGAAACCTTTGGCAGGACCGGCGATCGAGGCTGTAAAAAAGGGAGAGACCCGTTTTGTTCCAGACCATTTTAACAAAACCTATTTTCACTGGCTAGAGAACATCCGCGACTGGTGTATATCCCGGCAGCTCTGGTGGGGGCATCAGATCCCTGCATTTTACTGTGACGACTGCGGCGAACTGGTCGTTACCAAGGAAAATGAGGCGCACTGTCCAAAATGCGGCAAGAAAATGCGACAGGATCCTGATACTCTGGATACCTGGTTCAGTTCTGCACTGTGGCCATTTTCCACGCTGGGATGGCCAGATGAAACAGAAGAGATGAAATATTTTTATCCCACCAATACTCTTGTGACCGGATATGATATCATTCCGTTCTGGGTTATGCGCATGATGTTCAGCGGCATCGAGCAGACGGGACAGGTGCCCTTTGACACTGTGCTGATCCATGGTCTGGTGAGGGATTCCCAGGGGCGCAAGATGAGTAAATCTCTTGGCAACGGCATCGATCCTCTTGAGGTCATTGACAAATATGGTGCGGATGCCCTGCGTCTGACCCTGGTGACGGGGAACGCGCCGGGAAATGATATGCGTTTTTACTGGGAGCGGGTGGAAGCAAGCCGTAACTTTGCCAACAAAGTGTGGAATGCGTCGCGCTTTATTATGATGAATTTTGCCCAGAATGAGGGGCTGGCGGACAAAGAAGTGGATCCCTCCCAGTTTACCCAGGCGGATAAATGGATTCTTGCCAAATGTAACCAGTTGGTGAGAGATGTCACCGCTCTGATGGAGACCTTTGATCTGGGAATTGCCGTGCAGAAGATGTATGACTTTATCTGGGAAGAGTTCTGTGACTGGTATATCGAGATGGTAAAACCACGTCTATACAATGAAGAGGACGAGACCAAGGCAGCGGCTTTGTATACCCTAAAGAATGTGCTGATTGACGCGCTGAAACTTCTTCATCCGTATATGCCGTTTATTACGGAGGAGATTTATTGTACCCTTATGGAGAATGAAGAGGTTTCTATCATGGTTTCTGATTGGCCAGTATATTCGGAAGTGACGGCTGCCTTCAAAGCAGATATGGAAGCGGTAGAGCGCATCAAAGAAGCCGTAAAAGGAATCCGTAATGTCCGCGGTGAGATGAATGTTCCGCCGAGCAAAAAGGCAAAAGTGATCGTTGTGACAGAGGATGCAGCGGTACAAGAAATATTTGAGACCAATAAGGTATTTTTTGCCACTCTGGGCTTTGCCAGCGAGGTGGTGATCCAGAGTGACAAATCGGGTATCGAACAGGATGCCGTATCCGTAGTGATCGACAAGGGAACGATTTACATGCCTTTTGCAGAGCTTGTGGATGTGGCGAAAGAGATCGAGCGTCTTCAGAAGGAAGAGAAAAAATTGATGGGAGAACTCAAACGTTCTGAGGGAATGCTGGGCAACCCAAACTTTGTAAATAAGGCGCCAGCCAAAAAGATAGAAGAGGAGAGGGCCAAACTGGAAAAATACCAGAGTATGATGGCTCAGGTGAAGGAACGTCTAGCCCAGTTATTGTAAAACCATGGTCCATCCTTTTAGCTCGACGGCATCGTCAGGCTAGGGACTGAATTGAATCGAAGAATGCCAGAATTCATTGTTGGATTCTGGCATTTTATTGAGCAGGGGATATGAAATATGCGAGAATTATCCAGATATCGGAAAAATGGACGCTTTTATGCCGGGAGGAGAAAGAAGGACGGCCTCCTTATCAATGGTGAAAATTATGTCATAAAATACCGAAGGAATTTATCAGGTAGGGTGGTTTGTGATCATGTGTCTGAATATTTGGGAAGCCATATCTTTGACATGCTGGGAGTCATGACCCAGGATACCTGGCTGGGAACGTGCCAGGGGGAGGAAGTGGTTCTGTGCAAAGACTTTACTTCTAAAGAGGAGACCTTTATCTCATTTGACCAGCTGGGGGAATATTTTATGGATATTACAGGCAAGCCAGTACAATACGAATATGAGCAGATCATAGAGGCTCTGACTATGTTTCTTGGCCTGTCAGCAGCAAAAGTAATAATCAATACTTTTTGGGATATGGTTATCATCGATGCTTTTGTGGCAAATGGAGAACGGGACGGTAGCAGCTGGGGGATTTTGAAAAAGGGAGACTGGTATTCTCCTGCCCCTGTTCTGGGAAGTGATTCCTGCCTTTTTCCAGACGTTGTTACGGACGAACAGTGTCGTGAGATCCTGGCTTCAAAGGAAGAAATGCAGCGCAGGATATTTGACATACCGATACCAAAGATCCAACATAAAGGAAGAGCACGTTCTTATTTTGATATCATTTCCGGCCATCATTTCAGGGAATGTGACAGGGCTTTGTGGAGAATGATTCAAAAAATAGATTTTGCAGCAGTAAATTATCTCGTGGAGAGTGTGGCGTTTACCAGCAGCATTCGTAAGAAATTTCTAATAACAATTCTGGAAGAACGATATAAAAACCTTTTGTTGAGGCCCTTTGAGAAGCGGATGTAAAAGGATTGGGAAAGGGGAGTGTATAAAAATATGCTCAGAAACAACCAGCCAATAAATAAGCACACAGCGCCGTTGTCCGGTGAAATAGTCAGCACCAGTGTGGGGGTAATCAAAGCGGTGGGGCGTTATGGAGAAAAGTACAGTGTGGGAAAAATAGAATATCAATTATTTTCGGAAGCAGGTTATCAGTATGTGATCTCTCCCTACTGGGATGTGGTGGATGGTTTGGGGGAGGAGGGATTTCAGGGGATTCCGGGAATCGCCATGGAACTTCGGCGAAAACATTACTACCGTGCCAACAGACAGCCAGTGTTTATTTCAATGAGAAGCCCGTCTAAAGACAGGGAAGATCTGGCGGAACTATTGGAAGAAGTGGGTATGGATTCTTATAACCGGTTAGAATGGCTGATACGAATGTCGCAGTATGGCGGCGGTGATCCTTTGATCCTGGAACCATACCGGGAGGGGACCAGAGAGTTTGCTTATAACGACCTGAATACTGTGTTATGTCAGCTACAGTATGGGGATCAGGTTCTTATCAGCAATCAGAGCGTGGTTTCCAATAACCCGTCGGTCTACACAGAACATCTGCTTCGTATGGTAGCTACGGGAGCAGTGATAAGGTTTAAAAAGGAGAAAATTGTTATAGACAAAACGGTAAGAAGTGCAGTATTATCGATCCTTCAGAGACAATATTATGCGGGAAAAAGTTTACAGATGCTAAAACACCGCCGGGGAGTAGAAGGGGCAAAAAGCAGAGGGGCTTATCGCGGACGCCGGCCGATGCAGATCGAACCTGAAAAGATTCAAAAAATATCCGATCTGTTTCATGCCAAAAAGATATCCGAGGCGGAGGCGATGCAGCGCCTGGGAATTGTGTCCCGATCCACATTTTACCGGAAACTGAGAGAGCTAAAATAATGTTGTTTTGGATTTGTCAAAAATTGCGATAGCTTTTGTCAAAAAACACGTTTTTCCCCTTGCTTTTTTCTATAAAAATAGGTATTATGTTTCATAGGGCAATTGCCTAGTGATGATGATTGACGATGGCCATTATGCTAAAAGGGAGGTCAGAAGATGATAAATTTTGAGGAAGAACTAGAAAAATATGAGCCAAGCCTGGATGTAGAACAGGTGGAAAATGCAGTAAATAATAATAATCTTACGGATGTGACAGATATTGTGAGAGAGTTGATTTCAGAAACTAGGTCAACGGTGTGATGTACGACAAAGAATTAGGAGGATTCCAATGAGATGTCCAAGATGTGATGCAAACATAAACGATGAGATGGAAATTTGCAGATTTTGTGGACAGGATCTGTCGATCATATATCATGTAAGAAGAATTTCAAATGCGTACTACAACATGGGACTGGAGAAAGCTCAGGTGCGTGATCTCTCTGGGGCAATCATGGTATTGAAAAAAAGTCTGCAGTTTGATAAATACAATACCAATGCCCGCAATCTTCTGGGGCTTGTGTATAACGAGATGGGGGAGACTGTAGCGGCATTGAGTGAGTGGGTGCTTAGCCGATATCTTCAGCCGGAAAATAACCGAGCACAATATTATATCAACGTCATTCAGAAAAACCAGACAGCACTGGATGCGGTGAATCAAACGATAAAAAAATACAACTCCGCGCTGAATGCGGCGAAGGGGGGCAATGAAGATCTGGCGGTGATCCAACTGAAAAAGGTGGTCAGTCTGAATCCTAAATTTGTCCGCGCCTTACAACTTCTGGCACTGTTGTATATGAAGTCTAAAGAGTATTCCAAAGCTGCCAAATGCCTCAAACGGGCGAGGCGGATTGACTATAACAATACGACCACTCTGCGTTACATGCAGGAGATCGGTGATAAATTTAGTGAAAATGAAGGCAAGAGCCGGGAGAATTCCGCTAGGGCATATCGCCAACAGCCCAAAAAGGATCCTTTGGCAAATGTGCAACCAGTAGGTGCTTACAAGGAAGAGAAGCGGCACTGGATGCCAGTGATTAATGTGATCATCGGAGTGATTATCGGTCTTGTTGTCAGTTTTGTGCTGATTCGTCCCACCCTTTTGGGAAACAACCTGGGAAATAATTCCGACAGCATTGCTGAAAACAATCAGCAGTTGTCTGTGAAAGAGGCTCAGTTGTCTTCCGTGCAGAAACAGAAAGAAAAACTGGAGCAAGATGTGGCGAAACTGCAGAAAAAACTGGACGAGGGAGAAGACGCCAATACGGCAAAGCTGGAATTGAGCAACAATCTTCTTCTGGCTGTTAAGTATTATAATGATGGTGACAAGCTTCTGGCTGCCAGTACAGTGAGCCAATACAAAGAATCGGATTTTGAGAAAGAAGAGATGAAGGAACTGTTCAAGATGGTTTCCAAGAAAATCACCCAGGCGGATGTGAAAAATCTCTTTGAACAGGGAAGAGCTGAGTTTAACAGAGGAAAGTATGACGATGCGGAAAAATTGTTGAAACAGGTGCTTTCTGTTGACGCGGAGAATCTAGATGCGTTGTATTTTATGGGCCGGGTTTACCATCAGCGAGGGAAAAAGAAAAAGGCCATAGAATACTATGAGAAGGTTATTGAGATCGATGAGGCTTCCAGCCGGGCAGCTGAGGCGAGAAGCCGTTTGAGACAGCTAGGGGTGAGCTGACTTTATGCACAGTCAGTTCCTTCCGGAATAAAAATTTTTCACAGCGAACAATTTACATGAGAAAAAAAGAAAAAGGACTACGGAGAAAATATCGGACAAGCCGTCCGAATTGTTCTGTAGTTCTTTTTTAATGGTATAAAAGAAATAAATAAAAATGGGAGGAAGAAAATGGATAATTTTTCACTGGAAAGGAATGGTGCTAACCTGATCCTGCACATCAGCGAGGACCTGGATCACCATACAGCGGCTCAGATCAGCAAGACTATTGATGTTCTAATTGAGAAGGGAAATGTAAAAAATATAGTATTTGATTTTGAGGGAATGACATTTATGGATAGTTCCGGAATCGGTATGGTCATGGGAAGATACCGGAAGATACAGTATTTTGGTGGAAATGTTTATGTGACCGGGGTAGGCGCCGGCATTGATCGAATATTTTCCATGTCTGGACTTTATAAGATCATTCAAAGGGTTTAAGAAATTCAAAGCATTGCATGTGGTAGGCAGGAGCATGATGGAATAAAAAACAGTGCAGAATTGGAGGATAAGATGAATACATATAATGAAATGAAATTAGAATTTAGTAGCTATTCGGAAAATGAAAGTTTTGCCCGTACCGTGGTAAGTGCCTTTATTGCCAGAATGGACCCCACACTGGAAGAGCTGGCAGATATAAAGACTGCCGTTTCAGAGGCAGTGACCAACGCGATCATCCATGGATACGAAAAAAATCCTGGGAAGGTAACCATATATGGAAAGATCGAGGGAAATACGATCTGTCTGGAGATTTCTGATGAGGGGGAAGGAATCCGTGATATATCTAAGGCAATGGAACCGCTCTATACATCCAAACCAGAATTGGACAGGTCTGGTATGGGCTTTGCATTTATGGAGGCATTTATGGACGAGCTTCATGTGGAGTCAGAGCCGGGAAAGGGAACGGTTATCAAGATGAAAAAAGTGATATATAGCGCAATGAATCTTTCATAGAGAGGGACTGGTCAATGGAAACCATAGAACTGATAAAATTAGCACGTTCTGGGGATAAAATGGCACGAGACCAGGTGATACAAAAGAATATGGGGCTGGTATACAGCATCGTGAGCCGATATGCGGGGAGGGGATATGATACGGAGGAACTCAGTCAGA
This sequence comes from Eubacteriaceae bacterium, assembly GCA_910575665.1. GTDB lineage: Bacteria > Bacillota > Clostridia > Lachnospirales > Lachnospiraceae > Eubacterium_F. The sequence continues at coordinate 50,746 of CAJTFB010000018.1, read as the reverse complement.
TCGGAGCCATTGGTTTGATCAAAGCCGTGGACAAATTTGATATGAGCTTTGACGTAAAATTCTCTACCTATGCCGTGCCGATGATCAGCGGTGAGATCAAAAGATTTCTCCGGGATGACGGAATGGTCAAGGTGAGCCGAAGCATCAAAGAAAATGGCTGGAAGATCCGCAAAGCGGCAGATACTCTTTCCCAGCAGCTGGACAGAGAACCTTCGATCGAAGAGCTGGCAGCGGCGACGGAGATCGCTGTAGAAGATATCGTCCTGGCGCTGGAGGCAAATCTGGAGGTGGAATCCATCCACAAACCGGTTTCTTTTGCCGATGGAAAAGAGGTTTCCCTGGAGGATAAAATACCAGAAAAAAGTGATTGGAATGAGCAGCTCCTAAATCGAATGCTGGTAGACCAGCTGATGTTGCTTCTAAACGACAAAGAGAAAAAACTGATTCAAATGCGTTATTACGACGATAAGCCTCAGCGAGAGGTGGCAGAATGCCTTGGGATCAGTCAGGTTCAGGTAAGTCGTCTGGAGAAAAAGATCCTGAAGAATCTGAGAAACCATATGAATAAGGCGCATAGCCCGGCGGCGCCAATTTGAACCGAGTAAAAATGATAAAAATGGAAAAAACTATTGACAAATATATTTGTTTGTGATAGCATATATTTTGCGTGTTGACAAGTACATGCCTAGATGTGGGTTTAGCTCAGCTGGATAGAGCGTTTGGCTACGGACCAAAAGGTCGGGGGTTCGAATCCTCTAACCCACGGTGAAAACTGCTAAATAAAGTCTTGGACTTTGTTTGGCAGTTTTTTTGTTAAAAAATAATTGCACATCAGGCTTGACTTAGGATATACTAAAGACACACGAATGGAGGAGGATGAAACGAAATGATACAGTATAAATGCCCGAAATGTGCAGCAAATATGGAGTTTGATGCAAAATCTGGACGGCTCAGCTGTGAATTCTGTGGACACAGTCTGAATATCCAGGAATTTGCAAAGGAAAATGGCGGTGAATATGAAGCAGATGCTGCCGAAGAAAATGTGGATGAGGAAACTGGGGATTTCCGTGAGGTGCATGAGGAAAAGTCAGATAATTTCTTTGATGAATCCGTTGTGAGTTACTGCTGTGATAATTGTGGTGCAGAACTGGTGGTGACGGAGGATACGACAGCGACGAAGTGTAGTTTTTGCGGATCGCCGATGATATTGTCTGACCGAATGCAGGGCAAGAGAGCACCAGTAAAAGTCATACCGTTCCGAGTGAGTAAAGAAGATGCCATTACCGCATTTAAAAAATGGTGCAAAAAGGGGTTGATCACGCCAAAGGATTTTATGACACCAGAACGTATCGATGATATCGTGGGAATTTATGTGCCTTTTTGGCTATATGACATGGCCGGGCAGGGGGAGATTCACGCAGATTGTACCCGCGTGTCACATTATTCCAGTGGAAATTATAATGTTACAGCAACGAAACATTACAAGGTGTGGAGAAAAGTAGATCTGGATTATGATTGTATTCCGGTGGACGCATCTGAGCGAATGCGGGATGATCTGATGGATAAACTGGAGCCTTTTTACTATGAGGATATAAAGGATTATTCTTCCATGTATCTACCTGGGTATGTGGCAGAAGGATACAATTATACCGATGAAGACCTGATATCCAGGGTGCAGAAACGGGTGGAGAAATTTATGGATGAATATGTAAGAGGGACGATGAACAATTATGCTTCGGTTCATATTACGAATCGGGATTACAACATTTTAAAGAAGAAAGCGGATTATGCGTTGCTTCCTGTGTGGATGATCAACTATGATTATCGAGATGGGCAATACGTATTTGCCATGAATGGAGATACGGGAAAGATCGTAGGGAAACCGCCCATCAGTAAAGCTAAGGTATTGGCGTGGCTTCTGGGAATTGGTGGAGGATTATTTCTTATTCTGCGCCTGATCACCATATTTTTGCTGGGAGGTGGTATCGGATGATGAAGAATAAGGGTTTTTACATATTATTTGCTGCGCTGTTGCTGGTTTTAACAGTGGGACTTGGCTTATCCTGGCAGATTGTTTCTGCGCAAACGCTGGAAAACTATTATTTGGAAGGGAATGGGAATAGTCTCAAGCGGGAGAGTGCTGTGAACGATTATGCCGGTATTTATACCCAGGATCAGATTGCTGCTTTTGAGGGAAAGATGAGGAAGATGCGGGAAGAATACGATTGTAATATGGTGGCGTTCGTGATTGATAACAATGAGTGGAACAGCAGCCAACGATCGGCGCCGGAAAGAGCGAGTGAATATTTTTTGAATCTGGATTCTCATAAAAGTACCGTTGTTCTCTGGTTGAACATTTGTCAGAATAACCGTTCACTCTATATACTGGGGTATGGTTCGGCAGAACATAAGATTACAGATGGTGAGGCAGATCGTCTGGCAAAAGATCTGCAGGGGTATGTGAAAGCAGCTCAGAGTGGGGCGGGGGATGCTCAGTCCCAATATACACAGATGATGGATGAATTTATCAGCCAGAGTGACCAAGAGATGCGTACTCCCTACTTCTTTCTGACATGGTGGTTCCATCTTGGACTGGGGCTTCTGGTAGGAACGATTGTGGTACTGATATTGGTAAGAAATTCTGGCGGAAAGATGACGACAAACGGAAAGACTTATATGAATAAGAGTTTTTCCGAACTGATTGGCCGCCGGGATATTTATACCCATACGACCTATGTGAGAACAAAGAAATCCAGCAGCAGTAGTGGCAGCAGAGGCGGACGCAGTCACTCCAGTGGTGGTGGAAGGTTCTGATCAAAAGAAGAAATAATGAAAATAGAAAGGAATTACGAATATGTGGCTGGCAGATGGCTGGAAAGATTATGAAGTGATTGACACTTCAACGGGAGAAAAGCTCGAACGGTGGGGAGAATATATTCTTGTGCGGCCGGATCCCCAGGTGATTTGGGATACACCTCATGAGGCGCCTCAGTGGAAGCAAAAAAATGCTCACTATCACAGAAGCAGCAAGGGAGGAGGACAGTGGGAATTTGTCAATCTTCCCCAGCAGTGGAAGATCTTTTACCGGGATCTGACCTTTCATCTGAAACCATTCAGTTTTAAGCATACAGGTTTGTTCCCGGAGCAGGCAGTGAACTGGGACTGGGCATCGGGATTGATCCAAAATGCTGGACGACAGATCAAGGTATTGAATCTTTTTGCCTATACGGGAGGCGCTACGGTGGCGTGTGCCAAGGCAGGAGCGGCGGTGACACATGTAGATGCCTCCAAGGGTATGGTATCTTGGGCGAAGGAAAATGCCGTTGCTTCCGGGCTTGCCGATGCGCCGATCCGATATCTGGTGGATGACTGTGTCAAGTTTGTTGAGCGCGAGGTCCGTCGGGGAAATCATTACGATGGCATTATTATGGATCCGCCATCTTATGGGAGGGGACCAAAAGGAGAGGTTTGGAAGATCGAAGAAAAGATATTTCCTCTGCTCAGCTTGTGTACAAAAGTGTTATCCAAAGAGCCTTTGTTCTTCCTAGTGAATTCCTATACCACAGGTCTGCAGCCGGCGGTGTTGTCCTATATGATGGAATTGACGATCCGGAAAAAATTTGGAGGAATAGTGGCCGCGGATGAGATTGGTCTTCCAGTGAGTTCGAATGGCCTTATCCTTCCCTGTGGCGCCAGTGGAAGGTATGAAAGAGCATAATGAAAGGTGTGTGACAACTTGTTTTAGAACAAAGGTACGCAGACAAATGTAGTATGAGAAACCAACAAAGTTATCCACAAATAAAGCGACGTCTTTGCGATATTTATTAGTTGTACACAAAGTTATCCACATTATCCACAAATATCCACAACAAATGTAGACTTTTGTAGCAAAAATACACCGATTTGACAACTAACAGAGTTGTGTGACAATTTGGCTGGAAAGCAAAAAACAGCTACATAAATCCAAAATATGTGTTGCTCATTATATGGTTTTGGTATATAATAAACATACGGGACAGGTTCTGTTTGATATCGTTGGCAGACAGGTTTCCGTCCCGAATATTATGGGCAAAGGAGCTGATCATTATGAACTTAGTAATTAGCGGCAAAAATTTAGATATAACGGAGGGATTACGTTCGGCGATTGAAGAAAAGATTGCTAAACTGGAGAGATATTTCAATGACAGTACCGAGGTTCACGTGACGTTGAGCACCGAGAAGAACAGACAGAAGATTGAGATTACCATTCCAATGAAAGGAAGTATCATTCGTGCAGAGGAAGTAAGTTCTGATATGTATGTTTCTATTGATCTGGTAGAAGAAGTGATCGAGAGACAACTGCGGAAATATAAAAATAAATTAATCGATAAAGCACAGAATGCGGCTCATTTAAACCAGGAATTTATTGATGAAGATATGGAGGATGAAGAAGAAATCAACATTATCCGTTCCAAGAAATTTGCGATGAAACCGATGGATCCAGAAGAAGCATGTGTGCAGATGGAGCTTCTGGGGCATAACTTCTTTGTATTCCGGAATTCTGAGACAGAAGAGGTAAATGTTGTTTACAAGAGAAAAGGAAATACATATGGGCTGATTGAGCCGGAGTATTAAGAATATATAGGCGATCTATCGAGAAAATTTAGAAAAAATATAGAATGCAGAAAAAGATGTGTCCTCCTGGATGGAACCATTCTGGTTTGGTCCAGAAGGACATTTTGTGATACCAGGGTCAAAAGGTCATGTGTTCCATGCTTGCATGGAAAAGCATGACTTTATGACCCGCAAAACACGAGCAATCCGTGTATTATTACAAAGAAACATAATGTTTCAGAATGGAGGATAAAATGGGATTAATCAAAGCGATCGGCGGGGCGATCCGCGGCGAGATGGCAGACCAGTGGAAAGAGTATTTTTATTGTGATGCACTGGAATCGGATGTTCTTGTGACCAAGGGGCAAAAGCGAACCAGCAGTAGGTTTGGTAGCAGAAACAATGGCAATGAGAATCTAATTACGAATGGTTCTGTTGTGGCTGTAAATGAAGGACAATGTATGATCATTGTTGACCAGGGAAAAGTTGTGGAATTCTGCGCGGAGGCAGGAGAATTTTTGTATGATACTTCCACAGAGCCCAGTTTGCTTTATGGAGATCTGGGTGAAAACATCAAGAAAACCTTTGCGGCAGTGGGAAGGCGTTTTACTTTTGGAGGAGATACTGGTAAGGATCAGAGAGTTTATTTCTTTAACACAAAAGAAATTATGGGAAATAAATATGGGACCGCCACACCGGTTCCGTTCCGTGTTGTGGATACCAATATTGGACTGGATGTGGACATCTCCGTCCGTTGTAATGGAGAGTATTCTTACCAGATCTTTGACCCTTTGCTCTTTTATACGAATGTATGCGGTAACGTGGTGGATGAATACCGTCGTAACACCATTGACAGCCAGCTGAAAACGGAACTGATGACAGCGCTGCAGCCGGCGTTTGCAAGAATATCGGCCATGGGGATCCGCTATAGTGCGGTGCCGGCTCATACCATGGAAGTGGCAGAGGCCTTGAATGCTGAATTGTCTGAAAAATGGAGTGGTTTGAGAGGGATTCGGATCGTATCTTTTGGCGTAAATGCAATCAAGGCTTCGGAAGATGATGAGGCGATGATCAAAGAACTGCAGAAGACAGCGGTGCTCCGCAATCCGGGTATGGCGGCGGCAACGCTGACAGAGGCCCAGGCCCAGGCGATGAAATCGGCGGCGGCAAATACTTCTACAGGACCGATGATGGCTTTTGCCGGGATGAATATGGCGTCCCAGGCAGGGGGAATGGATGCCAATGCCCTGTTTACCATGGACCGGCAGAGCGGAGCTCAGAACGGAGCGCCGGCTTCTGGAAATCCGGCAGGAAATGCAGCCAATGCAGACCGTGGAGGAAACGCCGCGAATCAGGCAGAGTCCTGGACTTGTAGTTGTGGAACCAGCAATACCGGAAAATTCTGTGTAGAATGTGGAAAAGCTAAGCCAGCCCACCAGGGGGGATGGACTTGCAGCTGTGGAGCTATAAATCAGGGGAAATTCTGCATGGAATGTGGCACAAAGAAACCGGAAGGAGCCCCGTTGTACCGCTGTGACAAGTGCGGCTGGAGGCCGGAAGATCCACATCATCCGCCGAAATTCTGCCCAGAATGTGGAGATGTTTTTGACGAAAACGATATTGAGTAAAAGAATAGCTTAGTGGTACTAGTTTGCGCCATTGAGCTGGAAAAAAGCTGCATATTCAGTTTGATGGCGCCGATTAGAAGTTTATATAATTGGCGCCATTATCTTGACTGGAATCATCGTAGCTCTAAGGAGTGAAAAATATGGGGAATTATACAGGCTTGATCATTGTTTTGGTATTGATTTTGATCATCGTCATGGCGATCTATATCGGAGTTGCCACATTAAAAAGAAAAGCAAGACAGGTTTCAAGAGAACTTTTTGGAACCAGTGATCTCAGGCAGGGGGCGGAGATGATGCGGGAGGAACTGGCCTCGACGCCAAAGTCGGTCTCTGCCATGACAAAACTCCTTTTGCCAAAGATCGTTCAGGACTTTCCGGATTTTGAGTACGATGAAATGAAGGAGAGAGCGGATAATATATTGGTGGATTATCTGAGGGCGATCGGTACTGGTGGGAAGGAGATGCCGAAGGATGGAAGTACAGAGTTAAAAGAAGAACTGGCAGACTATATCGCGATGTTGGAAGAAGCCGGACAAAGGGAACATTTTGAGCAGATTCATATTCACCGAACCGAGATTAGTCAATATCGGAAGAGTGAAGGACGCTGTATCATTACCTTCCAGTCGGCATTGGAGTGTTTTCATTATGTGACCGACCGTGAGGGAAATTTGCAGAGAGGTGCAAAAGACACAAAGTATCAGACCAAGTACAATACGGATCTGATCTACATACAGGACAGGGAATTAGTAGAAGATCAGAGAACCCAGGCGTTGGGGATCAACTGTCCTAACTGCGGTGCACCGCTCTCTGCCTTGGGCGCTAAAGTATGTGAGTACTGTGGAAGTCCAGTGGTGGAGATCAATATTCACGCATGGTTTTTCTGTAATGTAGAAGAAGTTAAAAGAATGTGAACGGTTTGTAAAAAACGAGCCAAAATCAAAAAAATCATTGAAAGACAGTAGATCTAGTGATAAAATAATCTGGGATAAAACTTTGATTGTTATGGAGAGTGAACGTATGGGATTATTTAGTAAGGTAGTCGGAACCCACAGTGAGAGGGAAGTAAAGAGAGTACTCCCCATCGTGGACAAGATTGAGAAACTGGAACCTGATTATGAGAAATTGTCAGATGAGCAGTTGAAAGATAAAACAAGAGAATTTAAAAACAGGTTGTCAGAAGGGGAATCTCTGGATGACATTCTTCCGGAGGCATATGCCGTTGTCAGAGAGGCATCTAAGCGGACCATTGGCATGCGCCATTACCGGGTGCAGCTGATCGGTGGTGTGATCCTGCATCAGGGACGTATCACAGAGATGCGTACAGGTGAAGGTAAGACGCTGGTGTCCACGCTGCCGGCATATCTGAATGCCTTAGAGGGTAAGGGCGTCCATATCGTTACGGTCAATGACTATCTGGCGAAGCGTGATGCGGAGTGGATGGGACAGATCCATGAGTTTCTTGGGTTGACAGTGGGCTGTATCCTGAACAGCATGGACAATGATGAGAGAAGAGAAGCTTATGGCTGTGATATTACCTACGCTACGAATAACGAGCTTGGATTTGACTATCTCCGTGATAACATGGTTATTTATAAAGAGCAGTTGGTACAGAGAGAGCTTCACTATGCCATTGTGGACGAGGTGGACTCGGTACTTATCGACGAGGCGAGAACACCGCTGATCATCTCTGGTAGTAGTGGGAAATCAACGAAGATCTATGAGGCATGTGATAATCTGGCTAAGCAGCTTAAGCGCGGTACCGCGAAGGAGCTATCTAAGATGGATATCATCATGAAAGAAGATGACAATGAGACCGGTGATTTTGTTGTGGATGAAAAGGAAAAGACCGTGAACCTTACTGCCCAGGGTGTGGCAAAGGTGGAGCGCTTTTTCCATATCGAGAATCTGGCAGATCCGGAGCATTTGGAGATCCAGCACTGTATCAACCTTGCCCTGCGGGCTCACAATCTCATGTTTTTAGACAAGGATTATGTGGTAAAAGATGATGAGGTGCTGATCGTCGATGAATTTACGGGACGTATCATGCCAGGGCGCCGTTATTCCGACGGTCTCCATCAGGCCATCGAGGCAAAGGAGCATGTGAAGGTTAAGCGTGAGAGCAAGACACTGGCGACGATCACTTTCCAGAACTTCTTTAATAAATATGCGAAAAAATGTGGTATGACCGGTACCGCACTGACCGAAGAAAAAGAATTTCGTGAGATCTACGGCATGGATGTTGTGGAGGTTCCTACCAATAAACCGGTGGCGCGTATCGATCACAACGATTCCGTGTACAAGACGAAAAAAGAAAAATTGAATGCCATCGTAGAGGATATTGCAGACTGCTATGAGAGGAAGCAGCCGGTGTTAGTGGGTACGATCACCATTGAAGCATCGGAGGAGCTCAGTGATCTGCTTCGGAGACGGGGCATTAAGCATAAAGTACTGAACGCTAAATACCATGAGATGGAGGCAGAGATTGTTGCCGATGCCGGTTTGGCTGGAGCGGTGACCATCGCTACCAACATGGCAGGTCGTGGTACGGATATCAAGCTGGGAGAAGGAGTCCAGGACCTGGGAGGATTAAGGATCATCGGCACGGAGCGGCACGAGTCCAGACGTATCGATAATCAGCTGCGGGGACGTTCCGGACGTCAGGGAGATCCCGGTGAATCTAAGTTTTATATTTCTCTTGAGGATGACCTGATGCGTCTGTTTGGTTCCCAGAACCTAATGAATATATTTAATTCCCTTGGAATGCCGGAGGGCGAACAGATTCAGCACCGAATGCTGAACAAAGCCATCGAGCGCGCCCAGATGAAGATCGAGGGCAACAACTACGGAATCCGTAAGAATCTGCTGGAGTATGATATCATCAACAACCAGCAGAGAGAGCTCATCTATGCAGAGAGACGTAAAGTTCTGGATGGGGAGAGCATGCGCGATACCATTTATGGTATGATGGATGAAGTAATTGAAAAGTATGTGGGCAGGACCATTGGAGACGATCAGATTCCGGAAGAGTGGGATCTTGGTGAGTTGAATATGAATCTGCTGCCTATCATTCCCGTTGAGCCGATTACCTTTGATGCGGAGAGGGATAAGAGCATCAATAAAAATGAACTGATCCAGAGGTTAAAAGAAGAGGCGCTTCACCTCTATGAGATGAAGGAAGCAGAGTTTCCGGAATCAGAGCAGATCCGGGAGATCGAGCGTGTCATTCTTCTGAAGGTCACTGACCAGCATTGGATGAACCATATTGACGATATGGATCAGCTGCGTCAGGGAATCGGACTGCAGGCATATGGACAGAGAGATCCAGTGACAGAGTACCGTTTCCAGAGTTATGATATGTTTGCGGAGATGACAGAGTCCATCCGTGAGGAGACGGTGAAGGCATTGATGCATGTCCGTATCGAGCAAAAGGTAGAGCGTGAGCAGGTGGCGAAGGAGACAGGAACCAACAAGGATGATTCTGCCAATGCCCCGGTCACGAGAAAATCAGATAAGGTCAGCCGTAATGCTCCGTGCCCATGCGGGTCCGGAAAGAAATATAAATACTGCTGCGGCAGATAAGGTGAATCAGAGGGTTGAAAAATGGTCGAGTTAGATAATTATAAAGTCGAACTCTCCTCTTATGAGAAGCCTCTCGCTGAGGTCAGGGATTCTTTGAATCTTGGCGAGAAGCAGTTTCGTATCGAGGAGCTGGAGAAGAATATGGAGGCTCCGGATTTCTGGGAGGATGCAGAGAAGGCGAGCCAGTCCATGAAAGAGGTAAAGGAACTCAAAGATATTGTAAGCCGCGCCGACGGTCTCAGCGGAAAGTATGAAGATATTATGACGCTGATCGAGATGGCGTATGAAGAAGAGGACGAAGAACTGGCAGTGGAGATCAAAGAGGAACTGGAAGAGTTTGTGAAAGATTTTGAAGATCTTCGTATCACCACAATGCTGAAAGGCGAGTATGACGAGAGCAATGCCATTCTCACCCTGCACGCGGGAGCCGGGGGAACAGAGAGCTGTGACTGGGCGAGTATGTTGTGCCGGATGTATCAGAGATGGGCAGAAAAAAAAGGATATTCTGTAGAGATGCTGGATTTTCTGGATGGTGACGAGGCGGGGCTCAAGTCTGTTACCTTGCAGATCAACGGGATCAATGCCTATGGCTATCTGAAAAGTGAACATGGTGTACATCGTCTGGTGCGTATTTCTCCCTTTAATGCGGCGGGTAAACGTCAGACGTCTTTTGTTTCCTGTGATGTGATGCCGGACATCGAACAGGATCTTGATATTGAGATCGCAGACGATGATATCCGTATCGACACCTACCGTTCCAGTGGTGCCGGCGGCCAGCATATCAATAAGACTTCCTCAGCGATTCGTATCACCCATTTCCCGACAGGAATTGTGGTACAGTGTCAGAACGAGCGCTCCCAGCATATGAATAAAGACAAGGCGATGCAGATGCTGAAGGCAAAGCTGTATATGCTGAAACAGCAGGAGAATCTGGAAAAAGAGTCAGATATCCGCGGAGAACAGAAAGAAATCGGTTGGGGCAACCAGATTCGGTCTTACGTAATGCAGCCGTATACCATGGTAAAGGATCACAGAACCAATGTGGAATCCGGCAATGTCGGGGCTGTCATGGATGGTGATCTGGATGCATTTATCAATGGGTATTTAAAATGGATTAATAGTTAATTTTCGAAAGTTACGACGTAGAAGATAAGAGGCAGAGCCAGGGAAGTACTGCCCAGAATGGAGGGGCTTATGAAAGAAATTATTACATTTTTTATCAGTGGCAGAGAGTATGGGATTGAGATCAGTGGAATGCAGAGTCTAGAAAGTTATCAGGAGATCCATCCATTGTCGGAAGCACCAGACTGTATTCTGGGAACGATCGTGGTTCGGGATGAGGTGTATCCGGTCTATGATTTACGAGCAAAGTTAAATCTTCCTGCTGCTGAGATGACAAAAGATACCAAGATACTGCTTCTCCGGACAAGTAAGAGAGGCATTGCCTGTATGGTGGACAGCGTGGATAAGGTGTTTCAGGCAGAGGGAGATAATATTCAGACTTTCCCGAAAGAGGCGCGGACGGAGGGGACCGATTATATTGATTTTATCGCCAGAAGAGACGGCGAATTGATCGTGGTGATAAATCCCGACGCTTTGATGTCAGAAGAGGATTTCGATATAATGAATGAGCTAGATCTGTCTCAGGAAGAGAAGCAGGAGTAATTTTGCCTGCGCATCGCTGAGATATTTACATATAGAAAGGAAGAGGAGACAATGAAAATCGCAGTATTAGGTTATGGAACGATTGGTTCCGGAGTTGTTGAGGTGATCCGCACCAATGCAAAAAGTATCGCAAAACGTGCGGGGGAAGAGGTTGAGGTGAAATATGTTCTGGATCTTAGGGATTTCCCAGAGGATCCGGTGCAGGAAATTCTTGTTCATGATTACAATGTAATTGCAGAGGACGAAGAAGTGAGAGTGATCGTGGAGACCATGGGTGGTACAAAACCTGCCTATGATTTTGTGAAGACGGCTCTTCTAAATGGAAAAAGTGTTTGCTCTTCCAACAAAGAACTGGTGGCAGCCCACGGAGCTGAATTGATTCAGATCGCCAGGGATAAAAAAGTAAACTTTTTCTTTGAGGCGAGTGTGGGTGGAGGAATTCCAATTATTCGCCCGCTCAACCAGTGTATTACTGCAGATGAGATTCAGGAAATCAATGGAATTCTGAATGGTACGACAAACTTTATTCTGACGAAGATGGCAGATGAGGGCGCTGATTTTGACGAGGTGTTAAAAAAGGCGCAGGAACTGGGTTATGCGGAAAAAGATCCCACAGCAGATGTGGAAGGCTACGATGCCTGTCGCAAGATTGCGATTCTCACCTCTCTTGCTTATGGAAAACAGGTGGATTATGAGGATATTTATACCGAAGGCATCACGAAAATTACAGCAGAGGACTTTAAATATGCGAAGAAGATAAATTCGGCGATTAAGATTTTTGGTACAAGCAAAAAGGTGGGTGACCAGGTGTATGCGATGGTGGCGCCGCAGATGATAGACAGTACACATCCGCTTTACAGTGTAAATGACGTGTTCAACGGCATATCAGTTACAGGAAATATGCTAGGGGATGTGATGTTTTATGGCGCCGGAGCTGGAAAGCTTCCTACCGCAAGTGCGGTGGTGGCTGATGTGGTCGCAGCGGTGAAGCATCAGGGAGAAAATGTTTCCATTACCTGGAGCGCACAAAAACTTGAGATCACGCCGGTGGATGAGATGGAGAACCGGTTCTTTGTCCGGGTAGGTGAATCTGAGAAGGAGAAGATTTCTGAAGTGTTTGGCGAAGTTCAGATGATCGAAGCCGGAATTGCGGGAGAATGTGGATTTATCACTGGGCCTTTGAAGGAAAAGGAATTTGCAGCAAAGGCAGAGAGCTTTGCTACACTCATCACACGTATTCGGGTGTCTGCATAAGTTGAAATAATAGATTTGGGTTTAAGATTGATAGAAGAAAGGACGGAAAGACAATGAAATATATTGTTGTTCTGGGTGACGGAATGGCAGACCAGCCTTTAGAAGAGCTGGATGGCAGAACACCGTTGGAATATGCCAAGACACCTAATATGGATATGATTTCAAAAAAAGCCAGACTTGGTTTGTCTAAAACTATTCCCGATGGAATGAAGCCGGGGAGTGACACAGCCAATCTTGCCGTTTTAGGATATAACCCCAAACAGTACTATACCGGGCGTTCTCCGCTGGAAGCGCTGAGTATCGGTGTAGATATGGAAGAAGGAGATATCGCCATCCGCTGTAATATTGTGACGCTTTCGGAAGATGACCTTCCTTATGAGGAGAAGACAATCCTTGATCACAGCAGTAGTGAGATATCCACAGAAGATGCCAATGTGCTCTTAGAGGCTCTGAAAACGGAGATGGAGGATGATATCTACCAGTTTTACACGGGAACCAGCTATCGTCACTGTACGATCTGGAAACATGGACAGGTATCCGAGCTTACCCCGCCTCATGATATTCTCGGAAAAAAGATCGGAGAATATCTTCCAGCAAATGACAAACTTCGTGGGATGATGAAAAAGAGTTATGATATACTGAACCAGCATCCTCTGAATGTGGAGAGAGCGAAGAAGGGGCTGAACAAAGCAAATTCTATCTGGTTCTGGGGAGCAGGCACAAAGCCGGAACTAGATAATTTTGAAGAAAAATTTGGAAAAAAGGGCGCCATGATCTCAGCGGTAGATCTTTTGAAAGGAATCGCGGTGGGCGCCGGTATGAATAATATAGAGGTAAAAGGGGCGGATGGAACCCTGGAGACCAATTATGAAGGGAAAGCGGAGGCTGCAGTAAAGGCAGTGACAGAGGATGGCAATGATTTTGTCTACATCCATGTGGAGGCGCCGGATGAGATGGGACACCAGGGAAGTGTGGAGAAAAAGATCAAAGCCATTGAGTATCTAGATAAAAGAATTATTGGTCCTGTGTACAATAGAATGAAGGAGCTGGGAGAAGATTTCCGTATGCTGATCATGCCGGATCATCCAACCCCGATCTGTACCCGCACTCATTCCAGTGATCCAGTTCCTTATCTTCTGTATGACAGTACTTCAGAAGAGGAGCACATGTGGAATTATAGTGAAAAAGAGGCTGAGAAGAGTGGAAATTACCAGGAAAACGGGTATCAGCTTATGAAAGAATTATTAGGATCTGTTTCAAAATGACAGGAGGAGAAAAGAACATGTTGATCGTAAAGAAATTTGGTGGTACTTCGGTTGCTGATAAAGAGAGGATTTTTAATGTGGCAAACCGTTGTATAGAGGATTATAAAAAAGGACATGACGTAGTTGTAGTCCTTTCTGCTATGGGAAAGCAGACGGATGTGCTGCTGGAAATGGCGAATGATATCAATCCCAACGCGCCGAAGCGTGAGCTGGATATGCTGCTTACCACAGGAGAACAGACCTCCGTGGCACTTATGGCGATGGCGATGCATGCCCTGGGTGTGCCGTCTATCTCTTTGAATGCTTTTCAGGTGGCGATGCACACGACATCTGTGGCGGGAAATGCGAAGCTGATCAAGATCGATAAGGATCGTATCCGTCATGAACTGGAACAGAGAAAAATAGTAATTGTGACAGGATTCCAAGGGATCTGCAAATACGACGATTATACGACATTGGGACGCGGCGGTTCCGACACGACAGCGGTGGCTCTGGCGGCAACACTTCACGCCGATGCCTGTGAGATCTACACAGATGTAGATGGTGTCTACACCGCAGATCCGCGTATTGTAGAGGATGCTAAAAAACTTGACCAGATTACCTATGATGAAATGCTTGAGCTCGCCAGCTTTGGAGCAGGGGTTCTTCACAACCGTTCTGTGGAAATGGCGAAAAAGTATGGTGTACAGCTGGTGGTTCGTTCAAGTCTGAATACAACAGAAGGTACTATAGTGAAGGAGGAAGTAAAAATGGAAAAAATGCTTATCAGCGGTGTGGCAAGTGATAAAAATGTAGCCAGAATAGCAGTTGTAGGTCTGGAGGACCAGCCAGGAGTGGCATTTAAGCTGTTCCGCCATCTTGCCAACCACAATGTAAATGTAGATATGATCCTGCAGTCCATCGGACGCGACAATACAAAGGATATCAGCTTTACCGTAACGGAAGATATGGCGGATGTGGCGGTGGAGACCGTTGAGAGACACCGCAGCGGCAGTCTCAAATGCCAGGATGTAAAGGTAAATAAAAATGTATCCAAAGTATCTATCGTAGGTGCAGGAATGCAGACCAACCCTGGCGTTGCCGCCCAGATGTTCGAGGCGCTTTACGATGCCAATGTCAACATTCAGCAGATCTCAACGTCTGAGATCCGCGTCACGGTGTTAATCGACGAAGAGGATACCAACAAAGCGATGAATGCAGTCCATAAAGAATTTGATTTTTAATTCTTTGAGAATTTATGATAATATATGTCTGTAAAAAGCGCCAATTTATTTGGCGCTTTTTAATAAAGCCTTTCAGGTGTTCTTGTATCCTGTCCCAATAAATGATATAATAGCCGTATCTTATTTTGGGCAGAAAGCAAGCACAGAAATTATAAGGAAACAGTTAGGATGGTGCCGTTTTGATAAAAGTGAAGGATCTTGTATTTGAATATATACGCAGGGATGAAAAGGACGAGGTCATCGGTGTAGAACTGGCGGTGGATCATCTGTCCTTCCAGGTGAAGAAAGGGGAATTTGTGGCGGTTCTGGGGCACAATGGTTCTGGCAAATCCACACTGGCTAAGCATATCAATGCCATTCTTCTTCCCGGGGAGGGAACAGTTTATGTGGATGGTATCGACACCTCCGACAAGAATATGATGTGGGAGATCAGACAGCGGGCAGGGATGGTTTTCCAGAATCCAGACAATCAGATCGTGCACAATGTAGTAGAAGAGGATGTTGGTTTTGGACCAGAGAATCTTGGAGTGCCCACAGAGGAGATCTGGGAACGGGTAGAAGATTCTCTGAAAAAGGTAGGAATGTTAAAATGCCGCAAAGAGTCTCCCAATAATCTGTCTGGCGGCCAAAAACAGAAGGTGGCCATCGCCGGTGTGCTTGCTATGAGGCCAAAGTGTATCGTGTTCGATGAGTCTACAGCGATGTTAGATCCGGTGGGACGCAGGGAGGTATTAAGGGCGGTCCGGGAATTAAATGAGAAAGAGGGGATTACGATCCTATGGATCACCCATTATATGGACGAGGCGGCCCAGGCAGACCGTATTCTCGTGATGAATGAGGGGAAGCTGGTAATGGAGGGAACTCCCAGGGAGGTATTTGCTCAGGCGGACCAGCTCAAAAGCTGGCATCTGGATGTGCCCCAGGTGACAGAACTGGCGTCGGAACTGAGGAAGCGGGGGATGAATATACCAGCGGATGTGATCAATGTCGAAGAATTTGTGGAAGCGGCAGCGAGGTGTTTCGTGGGCGCGGAATAGAAATGAGGAAATTATGTCTATTTTACTAAATGAGGTAGAATACATCTATGGAAAAGGGACAGCATTTGAGAAAGTGGCCTTATACAATGTCACTTTGAAGATCGAAGACGGAGAATTTATTGGACTCATTGGACATACAGGGTCCGGCAAATCTACCCTCATCCAACATATGAATGGTCTCTTAAAACCTGTCTCTGGCGGGGTATATTATAATGGACAAGATATCAACGATAAGGATTTTTCAAAAAAGAAGCTGCGCTCCAAGGTATCTATCGTATTTCAGTATCCGGAGCAGCAGTTGTTTGAAAGTTCTGTGATAGAAGATGTTCGTTTTGGGCCGAAAAATATCGGTATGGAATCATTGGAAGTGGACATGAATGCCTTTGAGGCATTAAAGCAGGTAGGGATACCAGATGAACTTCTGGATGTGTCACCACTGGAGCTGTCTGGCGGACAAAAGCGGAGAGTGGCTATTGCCGGGGTACTGGCCATGCAGCCGGAAGTACTGATCCTGGATGAACCCACGGCGGGGCTGGACCCGAAGGGGAGGGATGAAATACTGGAACTGATCCAGAGGCTGCATGAGGAACGGAAGATCACGGTAATTGTCGTGTCCCACAGCATGGAGGATATGGGAAAATATGCAAAACGGCTGGTGGTGATGAACGGCGGAACGGTGGCATATGACGGAACTCCAGAGGAGGTCTTTTCCCATTACAAAGATCTGGAGCGCATCGGGTTACAGGCGCCCCAGGTAACCTATGTGATGGAGGGGCTGGCGGCAAGGGGAATAAGCCTTCCCCATAATGCCATAAATGTGGAGCAGGCAGTAGATGCATTGCACAGAGCCTACAGAAGTAGAAAAGAAAGGAATTAATCTGAGATTATGCTGAGAGATATTACCATCGGACAATATTATCCGGTTGAGTCAAAAATACATACACTGGATCCACGGGTAAAGATCGTGGCTGTTTTTATTTATCTCATTTCTTTATTTTTATTTCGCGGCTTTGCCGGCTATCTTGTGGTGACCGTGTTTATCGTGGCAGCAGTGGTTATGAGCAGGGTACCCTTCTCATTTATGATGAAAGGACTGAAACCGGTCATGTTCCTGATCTGCTTTACTGCATTTTTTAATGTGTTTTTTACACCCGGTGAGGTTTTCTTTGAATGGAAATTTATCTCGATTTCCTGGCAAGGACTGAGAAAGGGCGCTTTTATGGTACTCCGGCTTATGTATCTTGTTGTCGGCTCGTCGTTGCTGACCTATACCACCACACCCAATAAACTGACGGATGGCATCGAGAGTCTTTTAAAGCCACTGGGGAGACTGGGAGTGCCAGTGCACGATCTGGCGATGATGATGTCTCTTGCCCTGCGCTTTATACCGATCCTTTTGGAAGAGGCAAACCGGATCATCCGGGCACAGAGTGCCAGGGGGGCGGATTTTGAAGAGGGAACATTATTTCAGAGACTCCGGGCGATGGTGTCGATTCTCGTGCCCCTGCTGGTTTCATCTACAAGGCGCGCCTATGATCTGGCGCTGGCCATGGAGGCAAGATGTTATCGTGGCGGGGAGGGAAGGACGAAAATGAAGCCGCTGGCGTACCGGCGCAGGGATGTTATGACCTATGCGCTCTGTGTTCTATACGTGGCAGTTTTGCTTACGGTAGATCATTTTGTGCCATTTTGATCCGAATGGAGGAAGGTATGAGAGTAAAATTGACCGTGGCCTATGATGGAACCAACTATCATGGGTGGCAGATTCAAAACAATGCACTTTCTGTAGAAGAGGTGCTTACGAAGGCCCTTCGTGAACTTTTGGGAGAAGAGACAGAATTGACAGGAGCCAGCAGGACAGATGCGGGAGTACATGCCCTGGGAAATGTAGCGGTGTTTGACACAAATACCAGAATTCCCGCGGAAAAGATTGCCATAGCGGTCAACCAGCGCCTTCCTGAGGATATCCGGGTTATGCGTTCGGAGGAGGTACCTCAATCCTTCCATCCACGGTATTGTGCCAGCCGGAAAACCTATGAATATCGGATCACCAATGCAGAAATACAGCAGCCTGTCAAAAGGCTGTATTCTCATTTTGTATACATTCCCTTAAATGTGGAAAGGATGAAAGAGACAGCTAAATATTTTTGTGGTGAACATGATTTTGCTGGGTTCTGTTCCGCTGGCAGCCAGGTCAGGACTACAGTGAGAACGATTTATGATCTCCAGATCGTTCAGGAGGATGAAGACATCTGCATCCGCATTACAGGAAACGGCTTTTTATATAACATGGTGCGGATCATCGCTGGGACGCTGATCGAAATAGGGATGGGAAGAAGGGAGCCGGAAACTGTCTGCCAGGCGCTCAGACAGGCAGACCGGAGCCAGGCAGGGCCGACGGCGCCGGCACGTGGATTGAGGCTGATACAGATCGAATATGAGGAGAACAGACAGGAGTATAGGGATGATAATTGATATTCATGCGCACGCATATCCAGAGAGGATTGCAAAAAAGGTGAAGGAACGGATGGAGAGTGTATCGGGGAGTCAGGTGGAAAACCTGGGAACTCCGGAAGCCCTGGTGGAGGAGATGGAAAAAAACGGAGTGGACCATTCTGTTTTTCTTCCGGTGGCCACCAATCCTGGTCAAGTGGGAAAACTCAATGCCCAGGCGATCCGCTGGATGGAGGAATATGGAAGCCGAGGATTGGTTTCTTTCGCAGCGGTTCATCCAGATACCGCGGAACTTAAAATGGTGATGCGGGGAATCTGCAATAGTGGTCTCAGGGGAATTAAGATTCATCCAGACTATCAAGAAACCTATTTTGACGATATCCGCTATCTGAGGATTCTGGATGCGGCGGCAGAGGAGGGGCTTTTAGTGCTGGTACATGCTGGGATGGATGAAGTTTATCCTGATCATATACACTGTGATGTGAAGAGGATCTTGCATGTGCTGGAAGAGATGGAGTGCAGCCATCTGATCCTTGCCCATATGGGGGGCTGGCAGATGTGGACGGAGGTAAAAAGATATATCTGCGGTGCTCCGGTATTTATGGATACCGCATTTTCCCTAACTGGTACTGTGAGTGTAGAGAACCGCGGCGTCTATGGAAAGATGCTGGATGACAACCAGTTTACAGAATTGGTGCGTCTACACGGAGTTGATCGGGTTTTGTTTGGATCTGATACGCCCTGGAGCAGTCAGAAGGAAAATCTGGAATGGATTCAGAAATGCAGCCTGAACCCCGAAGAAAAGACGCAGATCCTGGGAGAGAATGCCAGAAAACTGTTGACATTGGTCTGAAATTATAATATAATATGATACTGTGACATGAAAAATACATAAGCCTTCTCCGTGTGCCTGCCCCGGCATATAGCGTGAATGGGTATTTTTCAGTGAGATCGTCTGTTCCGGACATTGCAGAGGGATCTTCATAAGAAAACACATTTTTAACAGTTTATTTGATACAAAGAGAGTAAATGAATATTTAGGAGGTTTCCAGGATGAAAAGTTATATGGCAAGTCCATCCGATGTGGAAAGAAAATGGTATGTCGTAGACGCAGAGGGAAAGACCCTGGGCCGTCTCGCATCTGAGATTGCAAATATTTTAAGAGGCAAGAAAAAGCCTATTTATACACCGCACATCGATACCGGTGATTATGTGATCGTGGTAAATGCTGAGAAGGTTGTTACAACCGGAAAGAAGCTGAATCAGAAGATCTACTATCATCACTCCGATTATGTGGGCGGAATGAAAGAGACTGCTTTAAAAGATATGTTAATTAAGAAGCCAGAGTATGTTATGACTCATGCAGTAAAAGGAATGTTGCCAAAGGGACCTTTGGGAAGACAGATGCTCAAGAAGCTGTTTGTCTATGCAGGACCAGAGCACAAGCATGCTGCACAGAAGCCAGAAGCACTGGATATTTAATGGTTGAAAGGAGGAAATAACATTGGCTAGTGAAAGATATTACGGAACAGGAAGAAGAAAATCAAGTGTTGCCCGCGTTTACCTGATGCCAGGAAGCGGCAAAGTTACGATCAATAAAAAGGATATGGACGATTATTTTGGCCTTGAGACATTGAAGATCATCGTTCGTCAGCCACTGGAAGCTACAAACATGGCAGATAAGTTCGATGTACTTGTAAATGTTAAGGGCGGTGGTTTCACAGGTCAGGCTGGTGCGATCCGTCACGGCATCGCAAGAGCATTGAACAGATACGATCTTGACCTGAGACCTACTTTGAAAAAAGCTGGTTACCTCACTCGTGATCCTCGTATGAAAGAGCGTAAGAAATACGGTCTCAAGAAGGCACGTAGAGCTCCACAGTTTAGTAAGCGATAATTACAAGCAGAATAAGAGATTTTATAGAACCCTTGAAAGTCCAGTATTTTCAAGGGTTTCTTTATGTTTGAGTTTCTGAAATTGTGGTAAAAAGTGCAGATGGTATATGTTCGGAAAGGTGCAGGCGTAAACGAATTTTTTTATATGCTTGTGTGTAATGACCTTGCGGACGGTACAGTTACTTTATGTTTTATTGCAATGCTAATTTACACTTGAAAAGGTAATTTAGATGTGCTATATTAGAGTTACAAGAAGGAACAACCGCCCACAAGGTGGGTTGACCTAATAGTAAAGTAGAAATTCCACCCTGCCACTCGGTCAAAGTTTTGGGGTGGTTTTTCTATGTATAGCTACTTACAAAACGTGAAAACGAATGTAAGCAATGCTAAAAGGAATATACCGAAAGTCAATAAATCCTTAAAATCAAAGTTATTCTGATTTTTCATAGCATCACCCCCATTCTATATAGAATAGAGGTCAACGCCACCCTGCAACACGATTGTTCCTCTTTGCTATTCTATCATACTCTTTCTTTTATGACAATTTAATTTTTGATTCTGTACAGTATCAAAAGATATTTTTATGCTGGTGTAATAATTGGAATGATAGTAGATTTAAGAGAGTTTGCAGAATTAGTAAATAGTCTGCTGCGTAAGAAACATTTTGAGTATAATGCTAAATAGTTTGACAGCAAAATGGAGGAAAAGAATGTCAAGAAAAACACTTGAACCCCATATGTGGAATTTAGAAAATTTGTTTAAAGCGATTTATCAGGTTCCTGTGTACCAAAGACCATATTCATGGGACAAGGAGCAGGTAGAAGTTTTGTTAAAAGATATTCATGAGGCATATAAGTCCGATGAAAAGGAAGAAGGATATTACACAGGGAATATTATAATATATGAAAAAGATAATAAGGTAAATGGAACGATTTTAAAATATGATATTATTGATGGACAGCAGAGGATCACGACATTTTCCATGATTTTGCTTGCTGTATATTCTTTAGCAATAAGTGATGGCATTCCAGAAACGGATTTGACTGTGAATGCAGTAAAGAGTTCGTTGTGGAAAGTCGTGAATAGAGAATATAAGAAGGACTTATGTGTTATTAGCTTAAATAGTATCGAAAAGAAATGTTTTTCCGACTTACTTAATGCAGGCTTTGATAATCCTCACAATCTATTGGATTATTGCAGCAAATATCAATGTGCTTCAAAATTTGATAAACGAATTATCAATAATTTTGTTTTTATCTGTCAGAGCCTCAGGGAGAAGGTAACCGGTACAAATAAAACAGAGATACTGGATTATGCCGATTTTATTCTTCAGTATGTTCAGTTTATAGCAATTGAAGCGAACTGTAAGGAGAATAAAGTATTTTCGATGTTTGAATCAATCAATAGTAAGGGTAAAAAACTTGAACAGATCGACTTGATAAAAACGTATATTTTTTCAAAACTGGACGAGGCATCTTATGCTACATATTTAGATAAATGGGGACAATTAATCACGAAAACAAATGATTATCTTTACGATTATCTATACAATTTTATAAAGGCCTTTTTGTGTTTTTACAGACAAAGTATAACGATTGAAAATTTTAAAACGATTAGTATAAGAGATTTGCTTCCATATTATAAGGTCAATTCCGAGAATGAGGCGTTTAAGAGGCTGCTTGATGATATGTATGAAAAAGTGGAGTTCTATAATATGCTTTCCTCTACTGAGACAGCATATTCTCTTGTGAAAAATAATAAATTTAGATTTTTCTTTAAGGTGTTTGCAGATGTATCATACAAACACCCGAAAGCACTTTTTCTTAGAACATTAATTGAATATAAGGAAGGAAAACTTTCAAAGGAAGATGTCATAGAGATTGTATCTGAAACAATAAGTTTTATGATCAAGTTTCTGACGATCAGCAGCAGAGATAGTAAAGATGCTATTACCATGTTTTCTGGTATTATGGCAGAAATATATGCTAAAAATAAAGTAGTGAAAGATACCGTTGTGAATGCTATTGCTGCAGAATATTTAAAGCAGGGGATTACGACAGAAAAATTGAAAGCAGATATAAATTCGCTCGATGCGTATGAACAAAACAGAAAGATTACCATCACCTTGTTGGCGTTATATGAGTCGACTTCTGTTAATAAAGGCAAAGAGATCATTTCATATGATCAAGCCTATACTTTATTAGCTTCTTTCACGGATTCATTTAGTCTGGATCATTTGTTGCCACAGACCCCAGGCGCCGATTCAACTCAGTATAAATACTACAAAAATGAAGATAAAGATGCTTTAGTGTTAAAAGAGGGTCATGATTTTCCAGAGATTATTGTTATTGATGGGATGGATTATGATACATTTACACAAAACATATTAAATCGGATAGGAAATCTGCGGATTTATTATAGAGACAAAAATTCAGTAAGACAAAATACTGCCATTTCGTTAAGAGAGTATTCTTTCTTCAATTCATATAGGGATATACAAAGAAGAAGTGATGATTTAGCAGATAAATTATTCGACATATGTTTACCGCAGCCCGGGGTAGATTTAACTCGTATCCAAAAAGTAAGTCGAAAGAAAATGGATTTGTCGCTGCCTAAGATGGACAAGTTGATTGAGTTTAACATGGTGAAACCAGGTGACCGGCTATATATCACATTAAGTTCGGTTGATCAGGAAGATTCGTTGGCTACATTGCTGGATGCAAAATACGTACGATACAAAAATGAAAAAATGACGCTGAACCAATGGGGCTGCAAAGTTACCGGCTGGAAATCGATTCGAATATATGCGTGGGCAGCGGTAGAAGGAGAGATAGAGACCTTACAGGAAAAAAGGCTGGCGTATGTGCAGGAACATAATGAGGCTGTGAGGTAGAAAATAATGGATTGCAATGCAAGGAAATGAATTAACAACAAAATTTTTTTCTTTTCCTATCCGGTAAAAGATTTTTTTATAGTTGTCCCAGCGAAAGAAAGATGATATAATATGGAAAAACTTTAAAGGGGACAAAGAGATGAAAAAAACAGCAAAGAGAAATTCCTTTTCAGGATCACTTGGTTTTGTGCTGGCAGCGGCGGGAAGTGCCGTAGGATTAGGAAATATATGGAGGTTTCCATATCTGGCGGCGAAGGATGGCGGTGGTTTGTTTCTGGTGATTTATCTTGTTTTGGCAGTAACCTTTGGATTTGCACTGCTGACGACGGAGATCGCTATTGGCAGAAAGACCAAACAGAGTCCGCTTACCGCTTATGGGAAGCTGAGTAAGAAATGGAAGCCATTGGGAGTTGCGGCGAGCCTTGTTCCGGTTATCATTATGCCCTATTACTGTGTGATCGGCGGCTGGGTGCTCAAGTATTTTCTTGCTTTTGTGACAGGCGATGGGATGGTAGCGGCAGAGGATGGATATTTTACTGGATATATCACTAGTACAGCACAGCCGATCATTCTTATGGTTTTGTTTTTGCTGTTGGTAGCAGTTGTGGTTTTCCGAGGGGTGAATAAGGGAATTGAATCCTTTTCCAAAGTGATCATGCCCCTTTTGCTTCTGCTTGTTGTGTTTATTGCAGTGTTTTCCATGACGATCCAGAGTACTGGGGAAGATGGAACCACCCGTACTGGAATGCAGGGATTTCTTGTATATGTTATTCCAAATTTTGAAAATCTTACCGTCAAAGGATTTTTTACGGTGCTGGTGGATGCCATGGGACAGCTGTTTTTCAGTCTCAGCGTGGCCATGGGAATCATGGTGGCCTATGGTTCTTATGTAAAGGATGATTCCAACCTTGTTAAGTCCATTAATCAGATCGAGATATTCGATACAGTGGTAGCTTTCCTGGCAGGTGTGATGATCATACCAGCAGTGTTTACTTTTATGGGAGCGGAAGGAATGAAAGCTTCGGGACCGAGTCTGATGTTCGTGTCTCTTCCCAAAGTATTTGCGGCGATGGGAAAGATAGGGAATTTCATCGGCGCCCTGTTTTTTGCCATGGTTTTGTTTGCGGCACTGACCAGCGCGGTTTCCGTAATGGAGGCTGTGGTGGCAAGTATTATGGATCAGTTTCATATGAGCCGGAAAAAGGCCGTGGTGATCGAGACAGCCATTGCCCTTGCAGCGGGAGTTATCGTATGCCTGGGATACAATAAATTATATTTTGATATTGGACTTCCCAATGGAGCAAGAGCGCAGATCCTGGATGTGATGGATTACATCAGCAATAACTGTCTGATGCCGGTGGTGGCAATCGGAACATGTATTCTGGTGGGCTGGATCATTAAGCCTAAGACGATCATCGACGAGGTGGAAAAGGGTGGAGCGAGATTTGGAAGAAAGACGCTGTACATTGTTATGATAAAGGTGATCGCGCCGCTGCTGCTTATTATACTTTTGCTGAAATCCCTGGGTGTATTGACTGTGATATAATAATACACAGCTGGGAGATACACCAGCAAACATTTTGCAGGCAGCAGAAAATTTGACTAATTTATATATTCAATAAAAAGGAGAAGGTAGTGAAGAAATTCGTATGTACTGTGTGCGGTTATGTGCACGAAGGAGAAAACCCACCGGAGGAGTGTCCGGTATGTCATCAGCCCTCATCTAAATTTCGTGAGGAGTCAGCATCTTTAGAGCATAAGAAGCAGCGGGAGAACAAATCCGTTCAAACAGCTGAACAGAAAAAAGAAGATGTTTTCAATGTTAATCTGGATTATGATCCACAATTTTACCGGGTGGACGAATCCAATCGATATATGGAAGAGATTCATCAGATGGCAGTGAGCGGCAGGTCAGTGAGCAGCTCCATGGCGACAAGGATGAAGATGCCAAACTGGGATGATATTCTTATTCTCGGCGCTCAGTTGAATCCGCCGCCACTGGATGAGGATGCTCCGGTGACTACTATGACCATCATTGGAAAGCATGCCAAACGCCCGATGATCCTTGAGAATCCTGTCTATATTTCCCACATGTCTTTTGGGGCGATGTCCAGGGAGATCAAGGTAGCTCTGGCAAAAGGCTCTGCCCTAGCCAGGACGGCGATGTGCAGTGGAGAGGGAGGGATCCTTCCTGAAGAAAAGAAAGCTGCCTATAAATACATATTTGAATATGTTCCAAACAAATATAGTGTGACAGATGAGAATCTCAGGACTTCCGATGCGATTGAGATCAAGATTGGCCAGGGAACCAAACCGGGAATGGGGGGACATCTCCCCGGAGAAAAAGTGACAGCTGAGATAGCTGAACTCCGGGGGAAAAAGCAGGGAGAAGATGTTCAGAGCCCAAGTAAGTTTCCGGAGCTGAACACAAAGGAAGATCTGAAAGAGATGGTGGATATGCTCAGAAATCGTTCCGATGGCCGTCCTATAGGCATAAAGATTTCGGCAGGACGCATTGAGCGGGATCTGGAGTACTGTGTATATGCACAGCCGGATTTTATAACGATTGACGGAAGAGGAGGAGCTACCGGGTCCAGCCCGTTTTTCCTCCGGGAGGCAACGAGTGTTCCGACGATCTACGCGCTGCACCGTGCCAGAAAATATTTGGATTCTGTGCACTCAGATATTTCCCTGGTGATCACCGGGGGATTGAGGGTGTCGGCAGATTTTGCCAAGGCGCTTGCCATGGGAGCGGATGCCGTGGCGATAGCCAGTGCGGGTCTTATCGCGGCAGCCTGCCAGCAGTACCGTATTTGTGGATCGGGAAACTGCCCGGTGGGCATCGCGACCCAGGATCCCAAACTTAGGGAACGGGTGAAGGTGGAAACGTCTGCACAGAGAGTGGCGAATTTTCTTAATGTATCTCTGGAGGAATTGAAAACATTTGCTAGGATCACTGGGCATGCTTCGGTGCATGACCTGAGTGTGGAAGATTTGGTGACGGTGAGCCGAGAAATTTCAGAATACACTGAAATCCGGCATGCATAAGGAAAGGAAAAGAGAACAATGTTGGAGTTAAAAAAACCGCCGATGGGCTGGAACAGTTACGATTATTATGATACAACGGTGACAGAAGACCAGGTAAAAGCAAATGCAGATTATATGGCAGAACATCTCAAATCCCATGGCTGGGAATATGTGGTGGTAGATATCGAATGGTATTCCTATGATGCCGGAAGCCAGCGGGATAAACACCAGTATATCCCATTTTGGGAGGTGGAGATGGATGAGTATTCCAGACTCCTTCCCTGTCCCCAGCGTTTTCCGTCTTCTGTCGGAGGGCGGGGATTTGCCCCCCTGGCAGAATATGTACATGGATTGGGACTTAAGTTTGGTATTCATATCATGCGGGGAATTCCCCGTATCGCAGCCCATAACCATTCCAAGATTCTTGGGACAGAGCGCAGGGCAAATGAGATCGCCAGTCCCTATTCCATCTGCCCGTGGAATCCAGATATGTATGGGGTGATTCCAGGAGAAGAAGGGGCACAGGAATATTACGATTCCCTCATGGCGCTGTATGCTCAATGGGGAGTGGATTTTGTAAAATGTGACGACATCTGTCGTGGCGATGCGGAATCTGCCAAAGAGGAGATCGCGATGCTCCATAAAGCCATTGAAAATTGTGGCAGGGATATCGTTCTCAGTTTGTCGCCGGGACCAGCATTGTTAGAATGGGCGGAGCATTATCATAAAAATGCCAATATGTGGCGGATTACCGATGATTTCTGGGATCATTGGGACTCTCTCAGGGATATGTTCGACCGCTGTAGAAATTGGCAAGAACAGGTGAAAGACGGGGGGTACCCAGACTGCGATATGCTGCCTTTGGGTTGGTTAGGAAAAGGTTTTGAGGATGAGAGGCAGACCAATTTCTCCAAGACGGAGCAGAGGACGATGATGACGCTCTGGTGTATGTTCCGTTCACCGCTTATGCTGGGAGCAGAGCTTCCCAAGCTGGATGACTGGACATTATCTCTGTTGAACAATGACGAGGTGCTGGGACTGCTGGAAGGATCGAAAGGGGCGAGGGAGATTTTCCGAGATGAGCAGGTGATCCTATGGCAGTCAGAGAGCACAGAGGATTCTTCCCATTATCTTGCGGTATTTAATATAAGTGAGGACAAGGTGGCTGTGGTGCCGGAGGAATATCTCAGTCATGCATCTGGAAGGGCAGAGGATCTCTGGGAGGGAGAGGCGCTTTCTCTAAATGAGAAGAAAGAGATTCCAGCCCATGGCTGTCTCTTATTAAAGTGTGACTAAACAGCGAGCAGAGTCATAAAATTTTTTGTGCTGCTGTGGCAGGGAGGATACATGGAACAGAGACTGAATAAGATCATCCGAGATTTTGAAAATGAGATAGAAAAAAGGAGTCTAAAAAGTAATTTTTTGGGAATTGTAAAATTAGTATTATTTGCAGCACTGGTTTTTACCGGCGTCAAGTTATGCTTCACTTCTAACTATTTGGGCTGGGGCATTGTGGCGGCGGCACAGCTGGTGCTGTTTTTCTTTTCCCTGATATGGCACAATCGGGTCCTGGACGAGATTCAGCAGAAGAAGGTTATCTGCAACATAGCGCGCAGGGACAGGAAACGGTTGCTAGGAGAGTGGCAGGAGGGGGAAGATGATGGGGGAGATCTGGCAGGAGAAGAACATCCTTATGCACAGGATCTGGATATCATCGGGAAACGCTCTCTGTTTCAATATATAAATTGTACTCACACCTTTCATGGGCGCAAGAAATTGGCAGAAGATCTTCTCTCACCGGAGTATTCGATAGAGGAGATAAAAAAAAGACAGCAGATGATCTATGAAATCGGTGAGGATTATGAAGGGGCAGCTCATATGGAATATGTCTTTTCTCAGATTGATACTGGAGAGGAGACAGCTGGGCTTTTGGAGCAGTTGAAGGACCAGGAGCCCTTTTCCGGCAGCAGGTGGTTTTCTGTATTACTGAATGTCATGCGGGGACTGACGATAGTTGCCTGCGGTTATCTAGTATGCTTTCGCACAAATACGGGATTTGCCTTGCTGGGGACTCTTCTTTTTATCCAATTCTGTTTGTGGAGACTGGGAGAATATAGAACCCGGCGTTATCTGGAACAGCTGCGCAAAGCGTCACGGAAGATCATGCCCTATAACCTGGCAGTCAGGGAAGTACTATCCAGGAAATTCACTGTGGTGAGGGGAAAGGAACTGCAAGAGATATTGACGGAAGCCCAGAAGGGAATGGATGAATTGGCGCATATTTCCCGGAATGTGGGCTGGTGTTACAATCTGCTCTCGGATCTTCTGCTGAATATCACTTTTTTATGGAGTTATAAAAATGCCTATGATCTGCAGAACTGGAAAAAAGTTTATGGAGAAAAAGTGGAGGATTGGTTTGGAGCACTGGGAGAGATGGAGTGCTATCTAAGTTTTGCCAATCTGCTGCGCAGCTGCGACCAGATGTGCGCGCCGAAAGTGACAGAGGAAAACAAAGGTTTTCGCGGGGTGCAACTGGGACATCCGTTATTGTCCAATAAGGATCGGGTATGCAATGATTTTGAGATGGAGGATGGCATTGTGATCCTTTCCGGCTCTAATATGTCTGGGAAGAGTACGTTTATGCGCACCGTCGGTATCAATATGGTTCTGGCGAGGGCGGGGAGCTATGTGTGTGCGAAAGCTATGAGCTGTGGTTGTCCCCGGATCATGACTTCTATGCGGATCGTGGACCGCACCACAGAGGGAATCTCTACATTTTATTCTGAACTGCTTCGGATTCGACAGATTATCGATGTGGCGGGTGAAGCGGAACTGGTATATTTTCTGATTGATGAAATCTTTCGTGGGACAAATTCCGTGGATCGCAGAAAGGGAGCCGAGGGCGTCATACAAAAGCTTTGCCAGCAGGGGTGTTGCGGCATAATTACGACCCATGACCTTGAGATCTGTGAACAGCAAAAGGGAGCCGAGGGAATAAAAAATTACAGTTTCTGTGAAGAATATCTTGATGATGAGATGTATTTTAACTATACACTTCAAGAAGGGGTGGCCAAGACAACAAATGGAGAATTTTTACTAAAAAAGGTAGGGATTTTGTAGGAAGATAATGGAATCTAATTTTTTTCCGAAATCCTCTTTACATCTATACCGTGGAGTGATATGATAGAACACAACATCTTGTGTTTGAAAGATAAAAAAATACTATATTCAGTTGTTTAGTAGGATTGGAGAAATTGTAATCATGAGTAGGACAAGGGTTATCAAGCGAAACGGAGAAGAAGTAGAGTTTAATCCAGAGAAGATCAGTAATGCAATTCAGAAAGCGAATAAAGAGGTGGAGGAACACAAAAGCCTGTCGCTGCTTCAGATTGCAGATGTGACGAACCAGGTATCGGATCAAATTGAAAGCGCTTCCCATGCTGTCAATGTGGAAAGTATACAGGATATGGTAGAGGTCGGAATCATGAAGGAAGGCGGTTATGAGATCGCACAGAAGTATGTGCGTTACCGTTACCAGCGTGAGATCGCCAGAAAAGCCAATACGACGGACAGTGAGATCCTGTCTCTCATTGAGTGCAACAACGAAGAGGTCAATCAGGAAAATTCCAATAAAGATGCCAGCATCAACTCTACTCAGCGCGATTATATGGCGGGGCAGGTCAGTAAAGATCTGACGATGCGTCTTCTGCTGCCGAAGGAGATTGTGGATGCCCATAAGGAGGGTATCATCCATTTTCATGACTCGGATTATTATGCTCAGAAAGAGCATAACTGTGATCTGATCAATCTAGAGGATATGCTTCAGAATGGTACGGTGATCAGCGATACTTTGATCGAAAAACCGCATTCCTTTTATACAGCATGTAATGTGACCACCCAGATCGTGGCGCAAGTGGCGAGCAACCAGTATGGTGGACAATCTTTTTCCCTAGCCCATCTGGCTCCTTTTGTGGACATCAGCCGAAAGAAGCTGAGAAAGGAAGTGCAGGAGGAATTTGAGTCCCTTGGTCTTTCCTCCAATGACACGAAACTGGAAGAAATTGTAAAGAAGAGACTTGCCGATGAGATTAAGCGAGGGATTCAGACGATCCAGTATCAGTTGATTACGTTGATGACCTGTAACGGACAAGCGCCTTTTGTCACGATGTTTATGTATCTGGACGAGGTGGAGGGACAGACACGCCACGATCTGGCGCTGTTGATCGAAGAAGTATTGAGTCAGCGTATCCAGGGAGTAAAAAATGAAAAAGGGGTGTGGATCACACCGGCATTTCCCAAGCTGATCTATGTACTGGATGAGGATAATATAAAAGAGGATTCTGAGTTCTGGTATCTGACACAACTGGCTGCGAAGTGTACGGCAAAACGAATGGTGCCAGATTATATATCTGCCAAAGTGATGCGTCAGCTAAAGCAGGGAGATGTGTATACTTGCATGGGCTGTCGCTCATTCCTCACGGTGGAGGACGGGCAGAGAAATCCGGATGGAAGTCATAAATATTATGGCCGGTTTAATCAGGGAGTTGTGACGATAAATCTCGTGGATGTGGCGTGTTCTTCCTATGGTAATATGGATAAGTTCTGGAAAATATTAGATGAGAGGCTGGAGCTGTGCCACCGGGCGCTGCGCTGTCGTCATGAAAGGTTAAAGGGAACGGTATCGGATGTGGCGCCAATCTTATGGCAGCACGGAGCACTGGCGAGGCTGGGGAAGGGAGAAAAAATCGATAAACTGCTGTATGATGGTTATTCCACCATCTCTCTCGGCTATGCGGGACTGTATGAAATGTGTGTGCGGATGACGGGAAAATCCCACACGGATCAGGAAGCGAGGGAGTTTGCCCTGGCGGTGATGAAGCGTCTGAATGACAAATGCAGAGAGTGGAAGGTACAAGAGCATATCAGCTATTCTGTATATGGAACACCGATGGAATCTACCACCTATAAGTTTGCCAAGTGCCTGCAGAAACGTTTCGGTGTGATTCAGGGTGTGACGGATAAAAATTATATCACCAACAGCTATCATATCCATGTGACAGAAGAAATCGATGCGTTTAGTAAGCTTAGTTTTGAATCTGAGTTCCAGAAGCTGTCACCGGGAGGGGCGATCAGCTATGTAGAGGTGCCGAATATGCAGGATAATATTCCGGCCGTCCTCTCTGTTATGCGCCATATTTATGAAAATATCATGTATGCGGAGTTGAATACAAAGAGTGATTTCTGTGAGGAATGTGGCTATTCTGGCGAAGTGGTGGTCAAAGAAGATGACTCTGGCAAGCTAATGTGGCAGTGCCCGAACTGTGGCTGCCATGATCAGACCAAACTTTTTGTGGCGAGGCGAACTTGTGGTTATATTGGAACTCAGTTCTGGAACCAGGGTCGCACTCAGGAGATCAGAGACAGGGTACTCCACCTGTAAACTGTTTGCTGATCTCATCTATGAGATACATTCGGAAGGACATGGTTCCCCCATCGGCAGCCTGGGTTTTCCGGGCTGCTTTTTCGGCGGCAAGGTTCATCTGATGAACTGCAGTGTAGACCGCACTCCAATGATCTTCGGGATTTGCGGCCATACATAGGCAGATCAGTTCGGTGAGCATACAGCCGCTGCCGGTGATCTGGGCGGAGAGAGGAGAGCCTCCCCGAATCATCTCGCATTGGCCTTGGTGTACCACCAGATCCTCTTTTCCAGAGACCACGATAAAGGCATCTGTATACCGGGATAGACAGCTGGCTTTCTCACGACAGGTCTCCAGATTTTTCTCCTGCATGATCTCTGCTTCCGGGGCATCCACAAAAGATTTTGCAGTGTCTGCCGAATTCGTGAGGAGATCAGAAAGAGTGCTGATCTCTGAGGCGTTGCCCCGGATGGCGGAAAAGCGCAGCTCTGATAAAAGACGCTGACAGGCATTTTTTCGGAGGGAAGTGGCGCCGGCAGCCACCGGATCCAGGACGACAGGATGTCCCAGACGGTTGGCCTCCTTCCCCGCTGCCAGCATCGATTCCAAAGAGGAAACTGCTCCCAGATTTAATACAAGACCATCGCTGTGTGAGGTCATCTCAGCAGCTTCTGCCGGATCGGATGCCATCGTGGCGTGTCCTCCAGCTGCCAGGAGGATATTGGCACAGTCATTGATGGTGATGGTATTGGTTATGGAGTGAATCATTGGTTCCATTTTATTTATATTTTTGATGATCAAATCTTCCTCAGTCATTTTAACATCTCCCGTATTTTCGTTAATGAGCCAGATCTTTTTAGAAGGATCAATATGGTATATCCCAGAAATGCCCCTGTGATGCAGGCGGGCATAAACAGTGGAATATAGTAGAGAGGGGTGGAGAGGCTTACGCCAAAACCATATTTCATGACATAATAGCTCAAAAGGGCGCTGATCAATCCGGTGCCGATGATCTCCCCAGCTACCGCCAGAATCATTTTTTTAGAAATGATATAAAACAGTCCTGATAACAGAGCGCCTATGACAGCTCCAATGATGGCAGTAACAGGCCTGCCAGTCAGAAGCATCCTTATACACCCGGTGATCAGTGCGGAGACGAATCCATAAATCGGACCGAGGATCACCGCGCAGATTACATTACAGCAGTGCTGAAAGGGTACGACAAAAGGAAAAGATACGAAGGTTGACAAGATAAAGCTGATACATGACATAAATGCGGTAAAGCATGATTTTTTTAGATTCATTGGTTATTCTCCGTTCTGCTCAGTTCTTGTTTTGTGTCATTTGACTAGCTTGACGGCGCGAACTCGCACTGTCGTGCTAAGTATAACAGAAAAACCTTCGGGAATCAAATCCGAAAAGATGAGGCGGGAAACAATAATTGAGAACAGAGGACAGATGTGATATACTTTATTGTAAGAAAAGAACATAGTAAGAGGTAATACAAATGGCTAAAACCACTAAAATTAACAATAGACGGTATCTTGGAAATAAATATCGTTTGCTTCCATTCATCCAGAAAGTGGTAGAAGACGAGTGTGAAGATGTAAATACAATTGTGGATATTTTTGCAGGAACAGGAGTGGTTGCATCTGCATTTCAAGAGAAACAGTTGATAACAAACGATATTTTGTATAGTAATTATATTTCCAATTATGCCTGGTTTTCTGCTGAGCCCTATCATAAAGATCTGTTGGAAAATATGATCGATGTTTACAATGCTGGGCAGGGAACGGAAGAAAACTATATGACTCAAAATTTTGCTAATACCTATTTTAGTTTGGAGGATTGTGCAAAAATAGGTTTTATAAGAGAAGACATAGAGGACAAATATGAGCAGGGCAGAATTAATTTTAGGGAACGGGCGATTTTGATAACTTCTTTACTTTATGCCATGGATAAAATAGCCAAAACCTGTGGACATTATGACGCCTATCGGCGAGGTGTTGAATTCGATGCACATCTTGAACTGCATTTGCCGGAGATAAGCGAAGTGAATAATCCGAATAATCAATGCTTTAATGTGGATTCGAATGAGCTGGCCAGGGACATAGCAGCAGACCTAGTTTACATAGATCCGCCGTATAATTCCAGACAATACTGTGATGCATATCATTTGCTGGAAAATGTGGCGCGGTGGGAAAAACCGGAAGTATTTGGTGTTGCCAAGAAGATGGATCGAAGCCAATTAAAGAGCCGATATTGTACCAAAAGTGCAGCGGAGGCATTTGAGGATCTGATTAAAAACCTTGACTGTCGCTATATTTTGCTTTCTTATAACAATATGGCGACAAAGGGAGATGATCGTTCCAATGCAAAAATTTCAGATGATGACATTTATAGAATATTAAAAGACAAAGGGGAAGTAAAAGTATTTTCGGAAAATTATAAAGCTTTTACAACGGGTAAGTCAGATATAGCCGACAATCAAGAGCGGTTATTTCTTTGTACTTGTGATCAAGGGAAATAAGAATGAGGGAAACTATGATACAGTCACCATTAAATTACACCGGGGGAAAGTATAGGCTTTTATCTCAGATATTACCATTGTTTCCAGAGCAAATAGGAACTTTTGTAGATCTGTTTTGCGGAGGATGTAATGTTGGGATCAACGTAGTGGCAAAGACGCACATTTACAATGATAGCTGTACTCCATTGATAAATCTGTACTCTGTTATGCAGAGACTTGACAGCCAGGAATTTATAAAGCGGCTTGAAAATGTCATCCATCGTTATGGTTTGTCCGACGTAAAGACAAAGGGATACAATTTTTATGGTTGCAACAGCAGTGACGGGTTGAGCGCCTATAATCGGGAACCTTTTATGAATTTGCGCAGAGATGTCAACCAAGCAGAGGTTCAGGATGAAGAATATTACATAAAATTATATACACTGATCATCTATGCCTTTAACAATCAGATCCGGTTTAACCGGAAGGGCGATTTTAATCTGCCGCCGGGGAAGAGAGACTTTAATCAGAACATGTATAATAAGTTATCTGACTTTCTCGGTCTTCTCCATACACAGAAAGCAGTATTTTCGAATAAAAATTTTAACGAATTTGATTTCGATCAGCTTGTGCCTGGGGATTTTGTTTATGCAGATCCTCCCTATCTTATTACCTGTGCCGCCTATAATGAGAAGCGAGGATGGACGGAAGAAGATGAAAGGGATCTGCTGGACCTGCTTGATTCGCTATCCCGGCGAGAAATACGATTTGCGTTGTCCAATGTCATCGAATCCAAAGGGAGAAGAAACGATATATTGGAAAAATGGGTGATCGACAGGCCGGATTACAGACAGATTGATCTCAATTATACATATCATAACGCTAACTATCATAGGAAAAATAGAAAATCAGCAACACGAGAGGTTTTAATTGTAAACTATTAGGAGGAACCTGGTGAGAATCAAAGAAGGACAGATTTTTAATCTGATGGATACAAATGGTCGAAGAAATGATGTGATACATGCACTTCAGGGATACTTAACAATTCTTGACGACATTCAGAACGCTAAAAAAATGCGTTGGGCTTCCATGCCGGACAGTTTCGCGCAGTACGAATTTTATCGTCAGGCGATCGAACGTTCTCCAGAGGTATTTGTTAAACATGGTCCGTACGATAAGCTTATGGAAAAGATAAAGAAATTTCCAGATTTTAATGAGGCTGTCGAGACGCTGGATCTGGGTTGGATCCAGCGCAATTATATGTCATATCTGGATTTGATTCATCAGTTTGATCTGGGCGTTGAGGACCGGGCAAGACATTATACCAGCAATCTGGTCAAATTGGGCTTTGCAGATGAGGACCGGGATATTACTCCTGTGGGCAAGCTGCTACTTGATCCTCAAAAAATAAAGAAAGATGGACTTGAAATGCTGCTCCCTGTCGACGGTGTTAATATCGTCTATTTACGCCAGCTGCTAAAGCTCCGGCTGTTTGATTCTGACGGGGAGAGATTTTATTCTCCCTTCAATCTGGCGATATTTGCGTTATTAAAAAGAAAACGATTGTCTGAAAATGAGTTTTCGGAGCTGGTTCAGGGATTAAATCCCTATTCTGATTTTACCAACATAGAAGACTATGTGGTGAATTACCGAGAGGGCGATATTGTATCGGATATACAAATTGATATACCTGAAGAATTAAGAACTCAGGAAAAAATATCGGAGACGGTGTTCCGCAAATTCTATAAGAACAGAAAAAGTAAAACGGCTGTGGATGTCTATTGGGAATTTTATGGTCGGTTGTGGAATTATGTTCATGAAGAAAAAAACTCTGAAAAATTGGATGATTTATTGACTTTTTATGAAGATAACAGGGCTATGTTGAATAAGGCCTTTGGCAGGGGACAAAACATTTTTTGGCTGAAAACAGGAGATAGACCATCTTTTACGGTGTTCGATGAGCAGCATCCGGAAATCCTCACCGGTCATACCAATGAATATTTATTTACCCAGTTTTCATTATCTAAGATTCTGGATCAGATCAGGGAATATTCGGATACAACCAGGAGAATATTTAAGGCTGCTGGTATTATTAGTTTTCATAACGGCTTCGTTGAATTGGCATACCGGGAATTGTGTTCTTGTATTTTTGATCTAGAGTTTATCCGAAGCTGTCTCGCAGGAAATTTATCAAAAGAGACTCATTCCGGCTATCGCAATCATAGAGAGTATGAAGGTGGTTTATATAGCTATTATTGTGAAGTGGTCTCTTTATCTGAAATCTTAAAGTATAAGAATAAGGAAATTGCACAAGTCGAGTATCATATTCGGAGGGAATTTCCAGGTAGATCCTTGGAGGAAATACCTTTCATTCTGGCAGACAAGCGAAAAAGGGAATTTGCACTATTCCTGGAGAGATCCTATCCGGCAGAGAAGGTCAAGGAGATCCTTCGGTTGTTTGCGGACCGGACCAATGATAAGCAGATTAAAGAGATGGTATGTCAAGATGCCACTGTACCTACAATTTATGAGTATATTGTAGGAATCGCCTGGTACTATTTTTCCGGAAAAAGGATCGATTTACTTGGGAGCTACAATTTGACCTTGTCGGCGGATTTTGAACCATTAGTCCATGCCGGCGGCGGGCAGGGGGACATCGTCATTTATGAAAAAGATAAGGTTGTGATGCTTGAGGCAACTCTTATGAATGCAAATAGTCAGAAACGCGGGGAATGGGAACCTGTTCTGAGGCATTCCATTAATTTGAAGGTAGAGGAAGAGACGGCAAAAACAGGTAGGGAAGTCACATCATTTTTTATTGCAGATCGCTTTGACTATAATACGATTAATATCTGGAAGGCCATTGCGGCAGTTCCACTGCAGTCCACTGTTGAGAAGGATAAATTTACAGATAACGTTGTCATTATGCCGGTCCGCAGTGAAGAATTATGTTCTTTGATGGATAGGCACAGGGAATATGATGGGATGATTACCAGGGTTCACGACCTGTTTGAAGTAGACAAAGTTAGTTTTGATATGAACTGGAGAGATAAGTTTATGGAAAAGGTAATAGATGACAGAGCTGACGGTTTGTGCTAAAATAAAACCGTAGAATGACAACCTGGTGAAAGGCGGATAGCTCCGTGTTAGGAACTGGGGGATAAGAGAAATGGAGGTCTTATTTTTATGGCAGAAAAGAGTAAAAAGTATGTATATGAGTGGGAAGATTATGAAGATGGCAAAAAGAATGCAAAGACTATGGCGGAAGAGATCCTGACAGATCCGCAGCTGCCGGAACTGGAAGAGATCATCATTGGATGTTGGGGAGAATCCTGGGAAAACAGTGCCCAGTCGATCATCGACAGCATTGTGGCAAATAAGGAAAAATTCACAGGGATCAAGAGTCTGTTTGTGGGGGATATGGATTATGAAGAGTGCGAGGTATCATGGATCGAGCAGGCAGATTATTCCGCTCTATGGGAGGCACTTCCAGGATTGGAAATTTTGACGATCAAGGGAGGAACGAATCTGAGCCTTGGAAAGATCTGTCATCCGAAGTTAAAGCGTCTAGAGATCATCTGTGGCGGTCTCCCCAAAGAGGTGCTTGCCAGCATCGCAGAGGCAGAATTGCCGGAACTGGAAGAGCTAGCGCTGTATCTTGGTGTGGATGACTATGGCTTTGACGGCGGAGTGGAGGATGTAAAAAACATGTTGGAAAAGTCAAATTTTCCAAAACTTCATGCTCTTGGCATTATGGACAGTGAGATTCAGGATGAGGTGGCAGAGGTGGTTTGTGACAGCAAGTACATGAAACAGATTGACACCTTGGATCTTTCCAAGGGGACATTGACGGATCAGGGCGGTGAGATCCTGTTAAAGACGCTGCCTGACTATGAAAATATCAAAGAGGTGAATCTGGAATATCACTATATGTCGGAAGATATGATGAAGAAGCTGGAACGGTTGTCTGCCAAGGTGGATGTAAGCGATCCGCAGGAGGACGATGAGTACGACGGAGAGATCTACCGCTATCCGATGCTCACCGAATAAATTTGGTGGAATCTATGGGCATCGTATTGGTCGGAGAACCGGAGACAAGACGGACGGAGTATTTTCTCCGGGCCGCTAGGGAGCTACATAAGTCGGTCCGGTTTGTGGACTGGCAGCAGGCAGGGGGGATGGAGTTTCATGAGGATGTGGTGAAACTAGATCCTCCCTCTTATAAGAGCAGCGATCTCTATGAAATGAATGATCATCTGGCTTCATTTCATCGCCAAATGAAACAGTTAGAGATGACAGGGGGCATTTATTTGAACCCTCCCTCTGAGATTCTTCGTCTTCTGGACAAAAGACATTGTAAAGAAATATTGATGGAAAAAGAGGTTCCGGTGACGGAGATGTTGGAAGAGAAGGTTGAAAACGCAGAACAGCTTATGGAGACGATGAAGCGTCATAGAAGTTTTTCTGTGTTTATTAAGCCTGTTTACAGTTCTGGTGCTGCCGGGGTTACCGCTTTTCGTCTGGCACCGGGACAGGGCAGGATGATGGCATATACTTCCTGCGTTCTCCAAAGGGGGGAGCTGGTGAATACGAAGAAGCTCCGGCGTTTGGAGAACACTCAGGAGATCTGCCGGCTGCTGGAGGCGGTGCTGTCTTTGGGAGCGGTGGTGGAGCGCTGGCACCCCAAAGCATCTTTTGGAGGAAAAAGTTATGATCTCCGGGTGGTCTGGCAGTTTGGAAGGTGTGAATTTGTGGTGGCAAGGCGTTCTTCTGGTCCGGTGACAAACCTTCATCTGAATAATTCTCCACTGGCATTTTCGGATCTGGGGCTTTCAGAAAAAGTGATCTGTGAGATCAATTCAGTTTGCGAAAAAGCGATGTCGTGTTTCCCGGAGCTGAGGATGGCTGGGATCGATGTACTTCTGGAACGGGGGTCCCTGAAACCAAAGATTATCGAGATGAATGGTCAGGGGGATCTAATGTATCAGGATATTTTTCATGAGAACCGGATCTACCGGCGACAGGTGGAATGGATGGCACAAAGAGCAGCTGGCAGAGACAGGTGAGAAGAGTTCAAAGAAATGGGGAAAGCATTAGAAAAGTGCCGATTATTATTGCGGAAGAGGTTATGGAACGTTGGAGAAAGGAAATTTTTTAGGAAACTGAAATTTCCTGTTATGTTATATATGGGATATATAGGGAGGGAAAAAATCAGTAATCATGAAAAAATGAAATAGGAGTTTTTGTGGAAGGATAGGAACTGATGATAAGTAAAATAGAAATACAATATTTCCGTTCTGTATACAGGGAAACGATATCAAGCGTACAAGAACTTAATGTTTTTACGGGGAAAAATGATGTTGGTAAGTCAAATGTGTTAAAGGCACTCAATTTATTCTTTAATAATTGCATAGTTGAAAATGGTGATTATTTATTTAAAGAAAATTATAATTTGCAACGTTTAAATGAGGTAAGAAAAGAGACTATCATATTTTTGACTTAATACTTCAGCAATTGCAAAATACGGTTTATCATAATAAGCTGTCAGAAAATTTAACTTTAAAAGAATCATTAGCTACGTTATTTGATAGCGTAGTAAATTCGACAAAAGAATTAAGTGATGAGTTTGAAAAAAAGACCAAAGTTAAATCTATGATTTCAACACCTAGTCAAGTGGATGAATTATATAGAACTCTTAATATCATTACAAAAGTGGAAGGAGGAAATGTTAGTTTAGAGGGCATAATGGATGATGTCACCCCGGAAATGAAAAAGCTGCTTGATTTTATTGATGGGAAGGAACCAGAAGATGAATTTACCAGAGAGTTAGATGAGGCAGTGCAGTCTGTCAGAAAGAATGAAAAATGGAGGTTGGAATATATGACTTTGCAGATGAATTATCAGGAAAAATATGAGCAGGGTGTAGAACAGGAAAAAAGACAATCTACATTGAGGATGATAGGAGCAGGGAAGTTGTCCTCAGAGGAGATTGCGCTGTATTCTGGACTTACTTTGGAGCAGGTGCTTGAACTAAAAAGAGAATTTCAACCAGTATAATATTTGTTGACGAAACCCAAAGAATTATATTTTCAAATCATATAGATAAAACGAGTTATGAATATGAATAAGATCGTGGGAGCATACAATATTTTATTTGTCTGTATTGACTCCCTGCGCTATGATGTGGCAGAAAAAGAACAGAACCGGGGAGGGACTCCGGTTCTGAATCGGTATGGCAAATGGCGCCGATGCGAGGCGCCGGGAAATTTTACCTATCCCTCCCATCAGGCCATGTTTGCCGGATTTCTTCCGATGGATGTTGGAATTAAAAATATGAAACAGAGGGAAAAACTGTTTTTTTCCGAGGATATCGGGATGGGGAGAAAGGCGCCGGAGGGGGCGTTTTGTTTTCGTGGAGCTACCTTTGTGGAGGGACTGGAAAAGGAAGGCTATGAGACTTTTTGCATCGGTGGTTTGAGTTTTTTTGACCAGCGGACGGATATTGGAAAGGTGATGCCCTCCTATTTTATGCACAGCTACTGGAATCCCTCCTTTGGACCGAAGGTAAAAGAATCTACAAAAAACCAGATCAATCTCGCTGTAAAAAAGATAAGCGGGGTGCCAGAGGAACAGCTGCTGATGATGTATATCAATATTTCAGCCATCCATTATCCCAATAATTTTTATGTCGAGGGCGCCAAAAAGGACAGCGTGGAAAGCCATGGAGCGGCGCTGCGCTATGTGGATGCACAGCTGGAACGGCTGTTTCACGCTTTCCATAAAAAGGGGGATACCTTTGTGATCTGCTGCTCGGATCATGGAACCTGCTATGGTGAGGATGGATATCTGTATCATGGTTTTAACCATCCCATCGTCAACACGGTTCCCTATAAACATTTTATTTTGTGATACCAGGGTCAAAATGTTGCTCATGCTTGCATGGAAAGGCATTTGAACTTGGGACCCGCCAAATATGAGAAAGCTAGGAGAAAATACATGGATAATCCATATGTTCAATACATGTACAGTTATCCCCATAAGACGGCATATGGTCCGCTGTCGGGGATTCGTCTGGAAGATTACATACAAAGGCTGGTAGGAGCTCAGAACAGCCTTTATTTTCATATTCCTTTTTGTCAGAGCAAATGCGGCTACTGCAACCTGTTCTCCGTGACAGGGCAGTCCGATGAGTTTATGTCTGCCTATGTGGACGCCATGGAGAGGCAGGCGGAGCAGCTGAGGACTATTATTCCAGAGGGGGCAGATTTTTCGGATCTGACACTGGGCGGCGGGACGCCGCTGCTGCTCTCAGAAAAACAGCTTCAGCGGGTTTTTTCTATAGCCAGAGACCGGATGGGATTTGAGGGAGAGACGATCATTGTGGAGACCTCCCCGGCTCAGACGACGGAAGAGAAGGCGGCACTTTTGAAGGAAAATGGTGTCATCCGGGTGAGTATGGGAGTGCAGAGTTTTGATGATGCGGAATTGCGGGCGTTGAACCGGTGTCATAGGCCAGAGCAGGTTCACCGGGCAGCCCGCATCTTGAAAAAGAATAAATTCCCCTGTATCAATCTGGATCTCATCTACGGCATACCAGGACAGACGGTGGAAAGCCTGCTAGATTCCGCTAGGCAGGCGGCAGCATACGAGCCAGAAGAAATGTTTGTCTACCCGCTGTATATAAAAAAAGGTACATTTCTGGCGCAGAAGGTGACACTCAATCCTGAGGCCGTTTATGAGATGTACCAGGAGCTGAGGGATTTTCTGAAAGCGAGAGGCTATAAGCAGCTTTCCATGCGCCGGTTTGTGAAAGATCCAAATAGTTTGAATCGGGGTAGCTGTGGATTTGAGAACACCATATCCATCGGCTGCGGCGGACGCAGTTACATCGAGGATCTGCATTTTTCCACTCCCTTTGCCGTGGGACAGAGGGGGTGTGTGGACATTTTACAGCAGTATATGGAGAAGAAAGATTTTCTGGAGGTCACTCACGGATACCTTCTCTCAGAAGAAGAGATGCGAAGGCGCTATGTCATAAAGAATATTTTATTCTGCTGCGGCATCGATAAAGATGAGTACCGAAGCCGGTTTGGCAGCGAGCCGGAAGGGGATTATCCGTTGCTGACAGAGTGGAGCCGGAGCGGTATGGCGGTAGCAGATTCTGCGAAGATTTATCTAACTGAGAGAGGGATCTCTCTGTCCGATTTTCTTGGACCGGCATTGATGTCAGAAGAGGTCAGGAAAAAAATGGAAAAAGCGGCTAGGACAACGGAATGGGGGAGAGCGTGAATGGTCCGTCAGATCTATTACCGGGGAAGTCTGAGATTTTGCAACTATTCCTGTGGCTATTGTCCATTTTCCAAAGAAAAAAAGAGCCAGCGGCAGCTGGAAGAGGATGAGAGGGAGCTGTTTCAGTTTGTGGAGGAGATCGGACAAAAGAAGTTTGCGGGCGCCATTCAGATCGTTCCTTATGGGGAGGCGCTGATCCATCGGTATTACTGGAGGGCGCTGGCGAAACTCAGTCGCCTGTCACAGATCGAGGCAGTGGGCGCCCAGAGTAATTTCAGTTTTTCCGTGGAGCAAATGCTGGGAGAATTTGAAAAAGCAGGGGGAGAGAGGGAGAAGCTCCGGCTTTGGGGAACCTTCCATCCGGATATGGTATCGGAGCAGGATTTTTTGAGGGTATGTCATGAGTTAAAAGAAGCTGGAGTCCTGTTCTGTGCCGGCGCTGTCGGGGTACCAGAGAACGTATCACTGCTGCTGAGGATCAGAGAAAATCTAGATCCGGCGGTGTATTTCTGGATCAATAAGATGGACGGGCTGGGCAGGAAATACAGCCGGGAGGAGATCCAGGCGTTCTCTGGGCTGGACCCCTATTTTCCACTGGAACTGCGCCATTATAAGGCGGATGCAGCCCACTGTGGGAGTGCTTTATTTTGCAATGCAAAGGGGGAAATGTATGCCTGTAACCGCTGCCGCCGCAAATCAGCTAATTTGTATGGAGATCCGGAGGAAACATTGTGGC
Organism: Eubacteriaceae bacterium; assembly: GCA_910575665.1. GTDB lineage: Bacteria > Bacillota > Clostridia > Lachnospirales > Lachnospiraceae > Eubacterium_F. The sequence goes on along the minus strand of CAJTFB010000018.1, from coordinate 7,278 downwards.
ACATTTCAGAAAATGCCCGCATATGTGACAGAAGGGAATGTGACTGCTATATCTCATACTGCAACCGGGATGATCTGGAGGAACTGGCGTCTTTCGGCCCGTATCCGGCATTTCGTATCCCTGACCTGTTATAATTAGCAAAACTACTTGTCTATTTACATCATCGGACTGCGTTGGATTTACTCGACGTAGTCGCCGCTACGACTCGTTCATCCGCCTTGCCGATGTGTAAATATTCTTCGTAGTTTTATCAAATATAAACAGGTCAGTACACTAGAAAATATTCCATGAAAAGAACTTGTGTTCTGTGTGGGTTTATGTTAGACTATCTATAAACTGATTATGGAGGGATTGAAATGGCTTCAGAAGAATTAACAAAGGGGATTGTATCAGGGAAATTAGGTTCGTTTTCTGGCTATTCTTCGAAACAGAATATAGAAAAAAATGGAGTAATCTGGTTTAAAGAGGACAGCTATAAAGGAACCTCATATAATTGGTTGAAAGATGTGTTTGCAAAAGCTTCTAAGAAACAAACATTGTCAGGAAGAGGAACGCCTGATTTTATCATAACAAAGGAAAAATCAGATGTTATTGTTATAGTAGAATGCAAAGCTCAAATTCATGGAGCCAATAGTAAACACTCTATGTTTGATAATGTAGAAGAATATAAAATATATGGTTATGGAACACCAGCAGAAACAGAACAATATGCGATAAATGGAGCATTGTATTATGCTACGTTTTTAAATCAGGAATATGATGTTGTGGCTGTCGGGGTATCTGGTCAAAGCGTGTCGGAGCTAAGAATTACTTCATTCGTACTTCCAAAAGGCGGAGAATTATCGGATCTGGAAGTGTTGGAAGATGGCGGATATGACGATGGGCTTGTTCCTATCGATCAATATGTAAAAGATATTAATATTGTACTGGGCAGATATTCCTCCACAGAGGAAGAAGTTAGGAAAGAACTCAGGAAATACACATTATCATGTGCGAATTTTTTACGTGCAAATGGAATTGAAGATAATTCTAAAGCTGGATTTGTGTCAGCTATCGTACTTGGATTAACAAATAAGGATTCAAGATTATATAGAGAAACCAAATTAGCCATTGACAGAAAAATGGATTCTAAAGCAAAAAAATTATTTCATGATTTAATTGGCAAAGATGCAGTAAAGATGTTGAAAGCCTCTTTGTATGGTGATGGTAAAGATGAATACGAAGATGATTATATTGATGGTGTTTGGGATATTGATGAGATTCCCAAAGGGAAACGGAAGTCTCTAAAAAAATTTTACGATGTTTTATTATGTAAAGATGAACTGACGAAAGCACCCAAAGGGCAGAATAGTTATTTTAGTGATGGTGAAACGGTTTTATCCTGTTGTATTTATTCATTGTATGAAAATTTGATCGAAATACTCGAACATTACAAAGGCATTGATATCATGGGTGAATTTTATACGACCTTTTTGCGTTTTACAAAGGGAAATGCAAAGGAAAAAGGGATTGTTTTAACACCAAAACATATTACAGAGCTATTTTGTGATATTGCGGAATATTATAGTGGGCAGCCTTTTTCAGAGAAAACAAAAATTCTAGATACATGTTGCGGTACAGGGGCATTTCTCATAGCCTCACTTGGACGAATCAAGGATAATATCCGATGTCAATTTATAAGTGAAAAGCAAAAGGAAGAAAAGTATCAATACGCAAGAACAAATAGTTTGATCGGAGTAGAAAGAGATTCGTCAATGTATGCCCTTGCATACGCGAATATGCGGTTTCATGGTGATGGAAAGGCAAACTTATTTAATTGTTCTTCTCTGATGTCAGATTCTTATAATCCAATGGATGACAGCGGAATGACATATCTGCAGGATGGAAAAAAAGTTCCATTATCTGAAGCGTTGAGTACGTTTGGGGATATAGATATAGCAATGATAAATCCACCATATTCAATAGGAACAAGCGCAAATAAAATAATCAGACCTTATCCGGATAGTGCCCCGGAAGAGGTTGTAATACAAAAAGGTCAGGATGAACTGGATTTTATAGCTTCCATGCTGCATTACATAAAAACTGGGGGAATAGGAATTGCGATTGTTCCAATGTCCTGCGCGGGAAATAGTGGAAAGGGGCTGCGTAAAAATATCTTAAAGTTCCATACCTTATTAGCTTGTATGACAATGCCCCCCAACCTGTTTTTTGACAGTCATGTAGGGACAGCGACCTGCATTATGGTATTTAAAGCACATATTCCTCATGATGAAAGAAAGTCAGTATTTTTTGCCAGATGGCAGGATGATGGGTTTAAGGTGATTCCACATAATGGAAGAAAAGATGCTGGCGGCTGGGCAAATATTCGGGTACAATGGATGGAGCAAATAGATGGAGTGGCAGATCCAAATGATTTTGTTTATATCAGGCACAAGATTAAGGCTGTTGACGAAGCATTAGCAGAAGCTTATATAAAGACAGATTATAGCAGATTATGCGATGCAGATTTTGAACGAACTTTAAAGAAATACGCATTATATAAGTATATGGGTGAACAAGGAATGTTGGAGGAATAAACTTATGGATACTGCGGGTTGGAAAGAGTTTTATCTGGGAAAAATATTTGATATCAAAAAAGGAAAACGACTGACAAAAGAGAACATGACTCCTGGCGACTTGAATTTTCTGGGGGCAATACAGGGTATGAATGGTGTAAGGGAAAAAATTAATGAAGAACCACTTTTTCAAGGGAATTGTATATCAGTAAATTATAATGGGTGCGGGGTGGGAGAAGCTTTTTATCAGAAAGAACCATTTTGGGCTTCGGATGATGTAAATGTTTTGTTCCTGCGTGGGCATGAAATGAATGAGATATTAGCAATGTTTTTTATTACTATTATTAGAAATGAAAAATACCGGTTTAGCTATGGCCGCAAATGGAATAAGGAGCAAATGAAAAAAACACTTATAAAACTTCCCGCATGTATGAATAAGGGAGAGTATATGGTTGATGAGCATAAATTTTATTCTGATGACGGTTATATTCCTGATTTTTTATTCATGGAAAATTACATTTTATCTTTAAATGCAGATATTAATGGGATACCAGACTATTTTCTGGAAGAGGGGTATGATAAAGCGTGCTGGTACATGGATCACATTGACCAGAAGGAATTTGAAAAACAGTATGCAGGAGCTGTCAGATCTGATGTGGTTTCCTTAGATGATCGGGAGTGGAAGTATTTTTGTCTTGGTGATAAAAAGTATTTCGATGTAAGAAGGGGATCTTCTGTTTATATAAAGAATATGTCGCCGGGAGACATACCTTATGTGAGTACTTCGAAGGAGAATAACGGAGTAACGGCGTATGTATCTGAAAGTAACAGAAAAGGAAATTTAATTACATTGGCATATGATGGGAGTATAGGGGCATGTTTTTATCAGGAAGAAGAGTTTTTTGCCAGTGAAAAAATCGTGTCGTTAGAGACTACCCAGCGCCCGCTAACTAAATATATTGCATTTTTCCTGATTCAAATTCTAAAACTGGAATCGGATTTGTTTTCATATGGCGGAAGAAAATGGACGGTTGAAAAACAATTAAAACAGACAATGATTAAGCTGCCTGTAAGAAATTCGGACGATGAACCGGATTACAACTTTATGGAAAACTACATAAAATCACGATCATTTAGCTGTAATATTTAGGAGATAATTTCGCGGAAACATTGTTCCCGCTAATTATTCAATACCGTATGATGGTTCTCGGCCGTGCTGGCTGTGATGGGAAGAAAGGTATAACCGTGCTTTTTCCCGTATTTTATGATTTTCTCAAGGGCGTTTATGGTTTTATCATTGCCACTGAAATCGTGCATTAGCACGACATTACTTCTTCCTTTTTTTAATCCCCTGATCACATTTTTATAGACAGCAGCGGAGGTATGGACGTCCCCGGCGTCACCAGAAGATACGTTCCAGTCAAAATAGTGGTAGCCCCAGTTATGGAGTATGGTTGTCAGTTTCGTCATGATCCCGCGGTTGTAGCGGCTCACCTGATTGGAACTGCCGCCAGGGAACCGGGTGACACTGCACCAGACGCCAAATTTCTGGAAGAACAGATCCCGGAGTTTATCCAGATTGTCCTTGTATATTTTTTGAGAACGGTAAATCACATCATATTTATGCTGATAGCCGTGAAGGGCGAGAGAGTGCCCTTCCCTTAAAACCCTCTGGGTAAGGTCAAAATCCGCCGCTGCCGGCTTCAATTCAAAAAAAGTAGCCTGCACCTTTTGCTTTTTCAGAATATTCAGAATTTTCGGGGTGGAATAACGGCTGGGACCATCGTCAAAAGTGAGATAGATAATACTTTTCTTTGCGGAAGTTACCCGGAGACAGCACTGGAACGTGCGGTCACCAGATCTACCCAGGATCCATGCGGATCCTGTTTTTTTGGCGCGGACAATGCCCTCCTTACTGACCTGCGCGACAGAAGGATGGGTGGATCTCCATTTAATTTTGCTGTCTGGCTTTTGGCTGAACTGCAGATCCAGATGTTCTCCTGCCATCATGGAAAATTCAGGGTATACCATTCCCTGTTTTTTTACAACGATTCGATAGTTTCGGTTTCCCTCTCTGGTTTTTGCAACGATTTTTACTGTTCCTGCTTTTACAGCGTGTATGATCCCGTCTTTGGATACGGTGGCGATAGAAGGATTCATGTTTTTGTAGGAGATGACATTTCTTCTGGAGATCTGTTTTGTCTCACTGAGATGGAGTGTGATTTGTTTGGTTTTTGCCTGGGATTCTGCCGGCAGCAATGTCAGACTTAACATGGATAAAAAAAGAATGGCGGTAAAAAAAGTTACAAGATAGCGGCCTGATGATTTCATAGCGAGTTGTCCTTTCCTGTCTCCCAGATCTACCTGGTTGTTATACAATAAGAATAACATGATTCTTATGGACATACAACAAAAAAATGCCGTTTCACATCATTTCCTTGTGTTTACCCGTTATATTTATTATAATCAGTATAAAAAAGGGAGATTTCATGGAAAATGACAATCGCGATATGTGATGATGAGAAAGACGTCAGGGAGCTGCTTAAACACAAAGTAAGGACAATCTGCCCGGATGCAGAGCTTGTCTTGTATCAAACGGGGAAGGAGCTGCTGGCTGCCAGAGACCAGATCGACATTTTGTTTTTGGATATTCAGCTGCCAGGGAAAGATGGGATGGAGACGGCGAGGGAATTCAGGGAAAGATATCGTACGACCATCCTTATTTTTGTGACAGCACTGGAGGAATATGTTTTTGAAGCATTTGATGTAGAGGCTTTTCATTATCTTGTAAAGCCTTTTTCAGATGAAAAATTTTATAATGTGTTACAAAAGGCGGTGAAACAGTACAGGGAACAGGACTGCTTATCCCAATGGAAATGTACAAAAGAGAAAGAACGTTCTATGATCATAAAGGTTGGAGGGGTGAGTTCTAAAGTATATATAAAAGATATTATATATGCCGAGGTGTTTAACCGAAAGGTTGTACTGCACACGACAAAGGGGGAGATCGAATATTATGGAAAACTGTCTTCGCTGGAGGAACAGTTGGGACAAGATTTTTTCCGACCCCATCGTTCGTATCTGGTTCATTTCAAATATGTTGTGAAGTACGACGCCTCCAGGATCATTTTGGAGGAAGGGGCGGTACTAATGGCGAAACCCAGATATTCTGATTTTGTAAAACAGTATTTACGGTATAATCAGAGAAAGAGAGAATTGTAATAGGATGGAATTATATTGGAATATAGCAGCAGGAACGACGTCTTGTGCGTCGATCGCCATGATCAGTTATATATTACATTGGATGGTGAAGCCTTTCTTACAAAATAAAAGAGCTGCAGTTTTCGCGGGAACAGTTCATTTTGCAACTATGATGATTATGTATTTTATTCCACCAGAAATCAACGGTATGGTGGCCCATGCCGCGGGAGTGCTGGCGGCCTTTATCGTGATGTACGCTCTGGACCGAAGAAACTGGGAGCAAAAAATATTTTTATGTTTCACTATATATCTTCTGGACTGGATCTCACACGGAATAGCCATTCTTTTGAGAGATGCGGGATATGGTATTTTTAACTTTTTTCGAGTTGAACAGCAGGAGGAGTGGGTGCAATTTGCCGTGTATGTGTTTTTGTCGGCCTGTTATGTTCTTATCCGCTTTCTTTGTCTAAAATTGTTTGTGTATATGGTGAATCGCGCATACGGGTATAAGCAGGAAAATATGACAGGAAAAGAGCTTGCCCTTATGCTGTCGACATCATTGTCTGTTCTGGCGGGGTATTGTGCCTTTCAGTTTTTTTCCAAAATTTATCTGTTGGATTCGGATCAGTATATATGGAGGGTCCATATGGAATTCTGGTGGATCAAGGTGATCTATCAGCTGGTTTCCTTTGTGGCAATTCTTTTGTCTGTTGTCACATACCAGAAGATCAAGAGCTCACATAAAAAAGAAAGGGAAGACGCTGTTTTGATTGAGCAGATGGATCATATGAAAGAGCACATCGCGGAAGTGGAAGCACGATATGCAGAGATCCGCAGGTTGAAACATGATATGGGGAATCATGTGGTGACGCTGGAAAACCTGGTTTTAAAAAAGCAGCCGCAGGAAGCGGAAAGATATCTGGTGCGGTTAAAAAAAGAGTTATGGGAAGTATCTGGGGAGGAGAGCAGTGGTAATCCGGTTGTGGATGTGATTCTGAAGGAGAGCAGGAGAAGGGCGGAGAAGAGAGGGATTTGTTTTATGGCAGATTTTCATTATCCCGGTGCTGCTGCCATGGATGCATTTGATCTGAGTGTTATCTTAAATAACACAATAAATAATGCCATAGAGGGGTGTGAGGGAAGTGATGCCCCACAGATCCAGCTCATTTCCTATCGTAAGAAAAACGCCTATATGATCGAGTGTACTAACAGTTTTGCAGGGGAAATCTGTCTGGAAGAGGGCGGATTACCGGTCACCTCAAAAAAAGATGCACAGGAACATGGTTATGGACTCATAAGTATCCGGAACGTGGCCCAGAAGTACTATGGCGATATAGATATCCGACAGAAGAACGGGAAATTTATTCTCAGCATCATGCTGATGCTGAGGTGACAAAATCCGGCGCGTGAAATGTAATCCGAGATTCCCGTCTGAAGGGGAAAGATGAATACAAACAGAATAAATCACAGCAGTGAAAGTGACGATACAAATGCAGGAGGAGCAGAGATGTTCTTCCTGTTT
>CAJTFB010000017.1 GCA_910575665.1 Eubacteriaceae bacterium | reverse complement strand
CGCATTTTTATCCTGCTGTGGGACCATTATACCACAGAACCGCAGAAAAAAACGGGAAAGTTGCTACAAAAGTGGAATTTCGGGTACAAAATTTGAAGGTTGCTTTCAAAATGTGAAACTCGTTTACAAAACGGGAAGGTCGTGTTACATTCGAGCATACGTGGCATACAAAATTATAAAATCTGCGATTCACGTAACCAGATTAACCATTCACGAAGTGGGTGTTAGAAATCCCAATGATTTTTCCGATAAATTAGTTGAGAACTGGAGGTGACAGATACGGTAAAAATTGCAGTGTGCGATGATGAAAAAAATATAAGGGCCTATCTTGTATCGCTCATTAAAAAGCAAGGCACTGAGTGTAGTATTATGGAATTTGCTACTGCTGACGAATATTTGGCAGATGGCAAAGAGCATGATTTGGTATTTCTGGACATTGAGATGGGAGGTTCTGATACGGACATGGACGGTATGGGGCTGGCAAAGCATATCCGGGGCATGGATACCAGCAGGCAGCCAGTTATCATATTTGTCACAGGCTATGAAAAATATGTTTATGAAGCATTTGATGTAGGAGCATTCCAGTATCTTGTAAAACCTGTGGATGAACAAAAATTTGCAGAGGTGTTCGGCCGGGCAGTAACGCATATTTTGTCTGGGCAGATTGTTTCGGAGGAGAAACGCAGGAAGAAACTTGTGATTCAATATGCAGGTGAGAGTAAAGTGATACCGTTTCACGACATTTATTATATGGAGAGCCAAAATCATAATATTGTGCTGTATCTCAAAGAGGAAAGGCTGAAATATTATGGGAAGATCGGAGATTTGGAGAAGGAACTGTCAGGACAGTTTTACCGAATACACAGAGGATACCTGATTAATCTTTTTCATGTGGATAGCTATGACAGAACCGAGGTAAGAATGGCAAATGGGGATAAGCTCTTGCTTTCCAGGTATAAGTATAACAATTTTGTGCAGGCATATATGGAATACATCTCGGAGGAAAGTCAATGAGTCAGTCAGAGTTTGAAATAGTAAGTAACATATCGGAATTAATTAAGATTGCTGTACAGGTTATCATGTTCATCATTTTGTGGGTGGCAGTTTTTGGTGCAAGAAAAGAGAAACGAGATGGCATTGTGGCAGGTTTGTTTTTCTTTACCAATATAGGAATATGGTTTCTGCCATGGGCTTCATGGGTTCGATATGCCATATCAGTCGTCATTGCAATAGGATACAGTGGAATAAGCCATAAAAAACAGATTGGTAAAGCGGTCTTTACAATACTTGCTTTTTATAATTTCCACTGTTTAAGTTTTCTGATTGCAAACAGCATTTATATGAAACTGACAAGTGCAAGGATGGAAAGTCTAGATGGTTTGCAAAATGGCTATGAACAGCAGGTGTACCATAGCATGGCAGTCGGAATATCTTTAACCCTTTTCTTTTATACAGTATTATTCGTAGTTATGACTGTTGTTTTTTGCAGGCTTATAAAAGGAATGACAATAATGATATGGCAGGATGTTATCATGCTTTCTATACTGAACTTTGTGGGAAGTATGATGGCAAGTATGGTAAATAACTTGCTTGTCGTAAGAATAGACACAGGTGTTTTTATTTTATTTGAAGAAAGACCAGATTTGCTCTGGAAGATTCCAATGATAGCTGTGCTTATTTATGCAGGGGAAACAGCATTGGTTTATTTCTGGCAAAGATACCGGGTTCTACTTGCCGAACGACAGAAACACTTTGTGGAGGAACAACAGGTTAAGGCAATGAAACAACGGCTGGAAGAAGCAGAGAATTTTTATGGTAGTATCCGCAAGGTAAGGCATGAGATGAAAAACCATATGGCGAATATCAAAGGGCTGGCAGAGACTGGGCAGTATGGGGAGATAGACGAGTATGTCCAGAGAATGGATGCGTCTATGCAGGCATTAGAATATAAGTATGCAACAGGGAATGCGGTAACGGATGTCATTATCAATGACAAATGGCGCAAGGCAGAGAAAGCGGGCATCCGGTTTGAAGCTGATTTCCGATATGATGGGGAAATCCCTGTATTCGATCTGGGTATTATCCTGGATAATCTTCTGGATAATGCTATAGAGGCCTGTGAGAAACTGGAACAGGGAAAAGGTTTTATACGCCTTGTTCTAAAGAAAAGGAAACAATTCCTGCTGCTCACAGTGGAGAACAGTTTTGATGGGATTGTGTCTATGGGGAAAGAAAGTTCGTTTCCACATACGACAAAGCAGAGTGCCTGTCCTGAGATTGTTACAGAGCATGGGATTGGCCTAAAAAATGTGCATGATATAGCTGAAAGGTATTATGGCGGAGTAAATATAAAAGTGAAAAAGGATATTTTCTATGTAACAGTTATGCTACAACAATGAGAGATGAAAGAGAAATAAAATATTTATCATAGGAGGGCAAAATTATGTCAATGGAGATTGTGGGTAATTATGCTGCAGGTTACACAAATACCACAAAGAAGGCAGACAGTGCAAAGGAGAGTGGGTACCAAAAAGAAAGTAAAGTGATAACCACTACGGTGGAATTGAAAACATCCACTCCTGGCGTAACCAGAACAGAGCAGATTAAGACGGGTTTTCGTACGGTAAATGATTATTCTAAATATTTGCAGGACAAATACAGCTATATGAATACAGGGACAACCTCAATGCAGGGTGTGCCGACAACGGTATCTGTATCAAGTGCATTTTTGAAAAAGTGTATGAATGACCCGGAAAAGGCGAAGTATCTGGAGGAAAATCTGGCGGCTATTCCAGATTGTGCGAAAATGGCGGTAAATGGAAGTCTTGGGACTCTGACGAGTCTGAGTTATCAGATAGATGCGAATGGAAATATAACCTGTATCTCATCTGGAACAAATGATCCGGATGGGAAAATAGCCAGAGAAAATGCGAAAAGAAAGGCACAGGAGGAAAAAGCGGCAGAGGAAAAGGCTGCTAAGAGACGCAAAGAGAAAAGGGCAGAGGAAAGAAGGGCTGCAAAAAGACGGGCAGAAAGGAAGGAGCAGACGGAAAAGTTGGCAGATGGCAGAGAGACAGGTACATTCACGGTGTCTGCTACTGGCACTGATGTAAAAAGTGTTACGCAGAGCCTCATAAATACATCTTCTGGCACATCTACAGCGGGAAGTTTTGATATAAAGGCGTAATGAAAATTTTTATGTCTAATTTAGCAGAGGCGGTTCTGAACGATAAAGGAGCCAAAAATAATGGAGGATTTGAATAATGAATGTAAATGGAATAGGCGCAGTAGGATACCCGGTGAGAGAACATACGACAGGGAAGGCAAAAAAGAATGTCACATCTGGCTCTGCGGGTTTTATAGAGACGGTAGTAGAAAAAGGTGAGAGTGTGGTTGACCAGTATAAAAGGAAACATCCTGAAGATGTTTCTCATGTGGATGCACAGGTACGGGCCGGAAAGTCTGTAATAGCAAAGAACGGCGTGGACAATGTTTCGAGAAAAGATATGACGATGGAGGAATATAAGAATTTTATAAATGGATTGCTGAACAGCATACCATTTGACGCCACTAGAATATATGATAAGGAAATTATTTCGATCTCAGATGCAGGATGGGAACAGATGAAAAATGATCCAGATTATGAGGCGTGGGTATTGGGATATACGGTGGAAAACAGGTCTGTGCGTAATCCGTTCTTCGGATGGCAGGGTGCCTCAGGAAGTGTTTATGTGGAAAAGTTTGGTGCTTCTATTGAAGATCATATCGGGCAGAGCGTTGGTACATCTGGTTCAGGCAGCAGATCCAAATTTGAAAAAAACGAGAAATCATGGTGGGAGAAACGCCATGAAAAAATGGAAGAGGTGATGGAGGAACAGGCTAAGAAAGCGATGAAAAAAGCACAGGCACAGAGGGCATTGGAACAACAACATTTTTTAGCTAGCCGCTTGGCTAATCAGCAGAGACTACAGAGTTTCCTTTCAGGCAGCCCTCAGGGAAGTGAGAATGTAATGTACTTTCGATCAGCGGGTATGAGCGCTTCAGCTGCAATGGCTTATGGGAACAATATAAGTACATTCAGCAAGAGTATTATGAAAAGCTAAAATGATTTAACCATACTTGACAGGCAGGCAAAGGAACGCTTTAGATTATTTTGAAACAATTGTCAGTGGCGGCAGGGAGAAATCTTTGCCGTTTTTTATTGACTTCCAGACACATGTGTCGTATAATGGTTTCAGACATATATGTCGGAAAGTGGGGCTGCCTATGAATAAAAGAGGACGAGAAACAAGGAAACAAATCAAGAAATGTGCATGTTCTTTATTTGCAGAAAAAGGCTTTAAACAAGTGACAATGAAGGATATATGCGAAGTGACAAAACTGAGCAGAGGCGGTTTATATTGCCATTATGACAGCACACGTCAAATCTTTCAGGAGATTATTGATGATATGACAAGTGAGCAGGATAATGAGATTGATTTAAGAATAGAACAAAATCATTCGGCTGTAACTATTTTAGATGATATTTTAAACAAATACGAGAATGAAATGCTTGACAGTAAATCTTCATTAAGCATAGCAATTTATGAGTATTTTAGCATTCGTGATATAGCAAATCAAAATAATATGTTATATGAACAATATTTAATTTCGGCAAATACATGGAAAAAGATAATGCAATATGGGATAGACAGACATGAATTTAATGAAGTAGATATTTCCGCAGTATTCGATTTAATTGTGTTTTCATATCAAGGGGTAAGGATGTACAGTAAACTTATGCCGATGGATAAAGAAACACCTTCCAGAATAATAAAAGAAATAAGAAAAATATTAGTGAAAAGCGGAAGAAATAGCGATATTATTTAAACATAAAATTTCATTGTCATATAAAACATTAATATTTATAACATGGAGGAATGAATGATGGTTTGTGAAGAAATACGGCTTGTAAAACCGACATTAGAACTGAAGAATGAAGCACTTGAATACCGACAGGAACATTTTGATTTTGGGGAACAGGTAATCAATGGGAGTGAATTATTTGATAAGATTGCTTCTTATGAGGAATGGCTTGAGAAAGTCATTGCCAATGCAAGTGCGGAGACTGTTGACCCTAATTGGGTTTTAACAGATACATTTTTTGCAGTTAGGGGGTCGGATAATAAAATTGTTGGTATTGTTGATTTGAGATATGAATTTAATGATTTTCTGAAGGATTTTGGTAATTGTGGATATAGTGTAAGACAATCAGAAAGAAAAAAGGGGTATGCAACTGGAATATTAAAACGAATATGTTTTGTTGCGAGAAAACACGGTATGAAACAGTTACAATTATCTGTTGAAAAGGACAATGCTGCTTCAATAAAAACAATTGAGAAAAACGGTGGAAATTATTGTAGGAGTTTTATTTTTGAAAATAAGGAAGCATATGTATATTTAATAAATCTTTAAGGTTGAATATACACTCTCCAAACCTGTTTTGAGAGACATACAAGAAGAGGGCTGGTCAGTGGACGACCAGCCCCTCATTTCATCATTTATTCTACCGTTACAGACTTTGCAAGATTTCTCGGCTGGTCTACATTCAGCCCCTTTTCTACAGATACATAGTAGGCGAGATACTGAAGTACCACGGCTGACACAAATGGGGTAAACAGCGGAGAAGTTTCCGGTAGTACGACCTGGTGGTCGCACAGGCTGGCATCCACGGAGGCATTGATATCCGTGATCAGGATGACTTTGGCACCACGGGAACGCACCTCCTGAACATTGGAGATCACCTTCGCATAGACGTCCGGCTGGGTGGCAAGAGCAACCACGGGAACATTATCGGTGATCAGGGAGATCGTCCCGTGTTTGAGTTCCCCGGCGGCGTAGGCTTCGGAGTGAATGTAACTAATCTCTTTTAACTTGAGAGATCCCTCACAGGACAGGGCATAGTCCAGTCCTCTCCCGATAAAAAAGATATGATCCGAGAGAGTGAGGCGCTTGGAGATGTTTTCAATCTGGGAATCATAGGACAGCGCATCCTCTACTTTATCTGCAATGCCTATGAGATTTTCCACATATCCTCTGGTTTCTTCCTCGGAGATATTCTTTGTGACATAGGCGAGACGGAACGCGATGAGGTACATCAGGGAAAGTTGTACGGTATAGGCCTTTGTGCTCGCCACCGCGATTTCCGGGCCAGCATGGGTATAAAGAACATAATCACTTTCCCTGGCGATGGAGGATCCTTTTACATTTACGACAGAGAGGGTTTTCGCACCCTTTGATTTTCCAAGTTTCAACGCTGCCAGAGTGTCAGCGGTCTCTCCGGACTGGGAGATCGTAATAAGTAAAGTATTCTGGTCTATAATCGGGTTTTGATATCGGAATTCCGAGGCGATCTCTACCGTCACTGGAATCCTTGCCAGGCGCTCGATCATATTTCTTCCGATCAGTCCGGCGTGCATGGCAGTACCACAGGCGGTGATCACGATGCGGTTGACGCCGGTGAAAATCTCATCTGGGACATTGTCGGTGGAGAAATCCGGCATTCCGTGTACGACTCTTGGGGTGATGGTGTTTCGGAGGGCCTCCGGCTGTTCGTGGATTTCTTTCATCATAAAATAATCATAGCCGCCTTTTTTGGCTGCTCCCACATCCCAACTGATATGATGGATCGTCGGTCCATACAGATCGCCGTATTCATTTTTGACCAGTATTTCATCTTTGGTGATCTTAGCAATATGGTTTTCCTGTAGTACAAAATAATGTTTTGTATGGCTCACCAGTGCCACCATGTCGGAGGCAATGATGGATCCCTTTTCAGTATGGGCTGCTACCAGAGGGCTGCCACTTCTCACCGCATAGATCGTTTCCGGTATATCTTCAAACAGAATACAAAAACCGTATGCTCCGGTAAGTTTTCCAGTGGCCAGCCGAATTGCTTCTTCTGGATCACCCTGGTAGCAGTCATCTATGACCATCGCAGCAATTTCTGAATCTGTCTGGGATACCGGGTATTTTCCTTTTTCTTCCAGTTCTCGCTGGAGTTCCTGATAATTTTCGATGATTCCGTTATGGATCAAAGTTACCTTCCCAGCAGTATGGGGGTGGGAGTTGGTGTCCGATACCCCGCCATGGGTTGCCCAGCGGGTGTGTCCGATGCCGCAGGTGGAGATGATATCATCTGCCTGAGCCTTAACCAGTTCCCGTAATACAGAGACCTTTCCTATTGTTTTTATTGTCTGGATGCCATCATCCGTAAAATAAGAAATACCAGCGCTGTCATAACCGCGGTATTCCAGTGTCTGCAGTCCGTCAACCAACGTCTTTTTTGCATCAAGAAAGCCAACGTATCCTATAATTCCGCACATAGTGATCCTCCATTCCGGTGTATCTGCTACACCTTTGACTCTAAACTTATTCCTAATATATGCAGGTACGCCTGCATATGAAAATAATCCTCTCCAGACCGTTAAAACTGGCTAAAAATCATAAAAATCATATCATAGTAGCAAGGGAAAGTCAAGGAATCCGGCAGGGACAGACTGGCGTGCCAGACCAGGAATCTGTCCCTAAAAAAGAATTGTAGGGAGTTGTGGAATGTGATACAATGAACGCATAAGCACGAACGCAGACTTTTTAAAGAATGCGGTGCCTGTTTACAGGCAAATCGCATTCTGAAAAAGTCTATGTGAGTCTAACGAACACGGAGAAACCGCTGGTTTCGACGTGAGTGCTTATGCAAGACACGCAAAAAATAAGGTCTAACGAACACGGAGAAACCGCTGGTTTCGACGTGAGTGCTTATGCAAGACACGCAAAAAATAAGGTCTAACGAACACGGAGAAACCGCAGGTTTCGACGTGAGTGCTTATGCAAGAGATATATAAGTTCTGAAGAACTTATTAACAAGTTGCTTATTTTATCAGGGGGTTAGGTTTGAGATATGCAGAATTTTAGAGTTGAGTTGAAAAAAGTAGTGGATGATTCCTACGATGTGCAGATTGGCAGGAATCTTATTCCGGCACTGGTCTGTGATATGAAGGAAGGTCTGGTGGGGAAGATCCACAAATTTGCGGTTGTGACGGATTCTAATGTAGAAAAGGGCTATGGTGCACCGGTGCTGGAAGCCCTTCGGGAAGCTGGATTTACCGCTGAGATCTTTGTGTTTCCGGCGGGGGAAAAGAGTAAGGTGCGTAAGACCAAGGAAATGATAGAGGATGCCATGCTGGCAAAGGGCTTCCGCAGGGACTGCTGCGTGGTAGCAGTGGGAGGCGGAGTTGTCTCGGATCTGGCAGGCTTTGTCGCCGGAACCTTTGGAAGGGGCGTTCCATTTGTGAACTATGCCACCACGCTGCTGGCGGCAGCCGATGCTTCAATTGGCGGAAAAACGGCGGTGGATACGGAACTTGCCACCAACCTGATCGGGCTGATCTATCAGCCGAGGAAGGTGTATGTTGATATTGATACGTGGAAGACACTTCCCAAAGAGCACCTGATCAATGGAATGGCGGAGACAGTCAAGCACGCCTGTTTGGCTGACAGGAATTTCTTTGAGTATATCGAGGACCATGTGGAGGATGTGTTGGCATGTGTTCCAGAGGTGTGTGAGTATATATCAGAAAAAAACTGTAATGTAAAATATCAGGTCGTGATGAAAGATGAAAAAGAGAAGAGTTTAAGGGAGATACTGAATCTTGGCCATACGGTGGGACGGGCCATCGAGACGGTAAGCGGCTACCGCCTTCTTCACGGAGAGGCGCTGGCCATCGGAATGGTAGCCCAGGTAAATCTGGGATGTCAGTTAGGGTTTTTATCTGAGGAGGAGAGAGACCGGGTCATCGACCTGCAGGAGAAAATCGGGCTTCCGGTGCGTATTCCGGACTATATTGACAGGGAAGAGCTGGTGCAGAAGCTGTACACAGATAAAAAGGTGCGGGATGGCAAACTCCGTTTTGTATTCCAAAAGGGGATCGGCGATGTGATGACCTTTGGCGAGGATGTATATGCTAGATTGACTGCGGAGGAAGAGATCCGGGAAGTCATCATGGAGCTGTAACCGGCATTTGCTGATTATCAGAAGAGGGGGGAGCTGGTTTGAACCAGAGACAGCTGGGAAAAGAAAAAGAAGAATTGGCGTGTGGTTATTTGCGTGATAAAGGGTATGAAATTATCACCTGCAATTACTGGTGCCGCGGTGCCGAACTGGACATCGTGGCGAAGGACGGGGAATATCTGGTATTTGTAGAAGTAAAATACCGGAAGGATCATTCCTGCGGTGGAAGCAGATATGCCGTTTCACCAAATAAAATCCGAAAGATCATACAGTGTGCTAGAACTTATTTATATCGAGAGGGAGTTCCTTTGGACATGCCGATGCGGTTTGATGTGATCGCTATAGAGGGGAAGAAGATCTGGCATTTTATCCATGCCTTTGATGCGGATGGATGGAGTTAGTATGGTGGCGACACCGAGCCAGCTTCACGGCATTTTTTTATTCGACAATGAAAAGCCAGCGGACATCTTTGGATCACTCCAGGGACGCCCGCTGGTTTTTAATGATGTAGTCATCCTATCAGACACGTATATCGATGTTTCCTCCCAGGGAAGGATTGACAGACTGCTCCATCATTTTTGTAATATTGTCTCCCATGGTTTTCTGCAGATCCAGTGTCTTATCCAGCATCGCTACCGATACATTGGACATAACACTCAACGATGCATTTGCCATAGAATATGAGGCAATATCCATTCCCAGTGACATATCCATAGGCTCATCCTCCTTTTTTTGGGTTCAATATTTAAATTAGTATAACATTTTCGTCAATGAAATACAATTGAAAATGTTAATATATAGTGCGAAAAGTACCAAAAACTGAGTGCTTTTTGCACTCTTTTTTTGTTTTTGGGAAAAAACTGTACAAAAAGGAGGGGAAACGATGCCAAGGGCAAAGCTCTCTTATGCAGAAAGGCTGTATCTTGAATACTCGTTAAAGTGTGGCATATCTGGTTTTGATATATGCCTGCACTTAGGAATCAGCACACAGCAGTTAAAGAGAGAAAAAGAGCTCGGATGGGTCAAGGAAGAAAAAAGATACAGTGCTGAAAAAGCACAGCTTTCATTGAAATAAATTTGTAGATATATCTACAGGAAAGGATTAATGATGAAACAAAAATGGAAACGTTTTATGGCTGCCATCCTGGTAATGGCAGTGGTACTTACCATTTGTCCGCAGCTCAAAAGCCACACGGCACAGGCAGCAAGTGTCGGTTACGACAGGGTCTATGTAAAGGGTTCTTACACGATCGGAAGCAAAACGAAATCCGGCAGCTGGTTTAAATGGGACCTGAATGACAAGGCTGGATTTTGTATGACGCTGGGAGGTAAATGTTCCCGCGGTGCCACCTACGAGGCAGATGGCGGGCAGGCAACTTATACAAACAACAGCACAGGGGACAACCTCCTGATGGGGAAGATCATTTACTGGTATGACACAAAAAAAGGAGGCTCCAAAAGCGCATGGGTGACCGCACAGGGACTTTTCTGGTGTATCAAAGAAGGTAAGACCAGCAAGGCAGACTTAACCAGTATCATCCATGACATCAAGGCGAATAACGGATACTTTCCAGACCAGTCTGCTGAACAGATCTATTCGGATATTTTTGATACGGCCGATGCCTTTACGGCAACGGTACAGTCATGGAAGAAGACAGGGGCTTCAAGGGGATGGCAGGTACTGATGACGGTTGAGTCTGAAACAAATCCAATTCCTAAAGTAACTACACATGCTTATCAGGCGTCGCTGAAGTTCCGCCAGAAGGTAAAGGTAAAAAAAGTGGATGAGGATGGGAATGCACTAGCAGGTGTCAGCTTTACCTTATCCGTGGAAAATGATGATTTAAGTTCCTTCATCGTGGCTGACCAGAACGGAACCGGCCAGGAGATCAGTGTGGATGATGGGGGATATGAGATTGACGCCGTCACAGATGTTAATGGGGAAATCCTTTTTACACTGATATATGAAGCCACTTCCTCCAAATATTATTACATCACATGGGTGGATGAAAAAGGAAACACCCATCAGGGAAGTGCCGGACTGGATGCCGATTCACTGGCAAAAGTCAAGAGTAAATTTGACCGGCAGGAATGCAACTACCCGGCGGACATGACGAGCGGTTCCGCGTCCGGACTTGCATTTACGGAGATGGAAAATGAACTGAAAAAAATAGACAGTAAATATATCCTGACTGAGACATCCACCGGAAATGGAAACCTCATTGCCGGAACAGAGTATGCGGCCGGAAAAAGCTTTACCGTAGGCAGTGACCGGAACGTCTACTATCTGAAAGGAGATGCAGGATATGCAGGGGGCTGGGAGGATGACCTCGGTTACCTGACAGACGACCAGGGAAATCCTTTGGACATGACATACCAGGTAGGGACGGTGACAAACCAGTATAAAAAAGTGACTGTTGATGTACAGAAGAGAGCGGATAATACTGATGATGGAGAGGCCTATGGGGATGCGGAACTGTCAGGAGCAGTTTACATGCTCTACCGTGATGCAGCCTGTACGCAGCCGGCAACAGTCTATACATCAGAAAACGGAACGTATACAAAGACATGCGCCGGATACACGACCGATGTCGAGGGAAAGTTCAGTACGGATTTTATCCGCTGCGGAACAACCTATTATCTGAAAGAGGTATCTCCTCCGCCAGGATTCCTTTTAAGTGACGAAGTGACACCGGTAGAGGCGGACGGAAGTACATATAGCGTGGAATGGACATATGATGCTGTTTCAAAAAGGGTAAAGGATCATGAGATCTTTAACACCATAAGCGTCATAAAGTACTGCGCGGATCCGGAAGAGAGTAATGTCGGTGACGGGGCGGGGCATTTACTGATAGGAGAAAGAGGAGCCACGTTCCAGGTCTGGCTGGAATCGGCGGGCGGCTATGAAGCAGCTAACGACACCTACGAGAGGGACACAATCGTCTGTGATGAAGAAGGTGTTGCGACCACAAAACAGCTTGCCTATGGTACATATGTCGTGCACCAGACTAAATGCGGGGAAGGCAGGGATACGGCGCTGGTACATGACTTTAAGGTGGAAGTAAAAGAGGATTCCAGCCAGAGGCCGAACGGATATAAAAGAATCGCGGAAGATCCTGATTTTACCTCCTACGTCCGCGTCACCAAAGTTGACAAGCAGACCGGCAAATCCGTTCTGAAAGCCGGAACCGTATATCAGATCTATAAAGTAAACAAAGACGGTACGGAAACACTAGTGTCACAGAGTTACAGTGATGGCACCGGGATGAACACCGTATCTGAATATGTGACGGATGAATCCGGGCAGATCATGACAGTAAAGCCATTAAAGAGCGGGACGTACCGTGTGTATGAGAGGGATTCCGCCCCTGGACTGCGGATCGAAACGAAATATATTGAGATCGAGATTAACAGTAAAAACGATAATTATAAGATTTACACCGATGAACTGGGAAATACGTACCAGGTCATAGAGGGAACGTACATCAACACAGAAACAAAGGGTAAACTGACGATCGCAAAAACCGGGGAAGTTCTGACCGGTTTTGACAAGAAAGAAAAGAAATTTGTGTATGAGGACAGAAACCTTTCCGGTGCAGTATTTGGGATCTATGCAGACGGGGACATCCTGACGCAGGATGCCCAGGGAACGAAATGGTTCGATGACAAAGAACTGGTTGCCACGATCACGAGTGGTACCGGGGCAGAGTTTACGAAAGACATCGACAATATCACCGGATATGAAAAGTCAGAGGATGGAAAAGTGACCATTACGCTGCCACTCGGAAAGTATATTGTCAGGGAAATATCAACCCCATATGGATATGTCCTGCCGGAAAAAACTGAATGGAAAGTAAACTTTACGTGGAACAACAGCTGGGATGAGTATGTCATTAATTCTACCAAGGCAACGGATAAGGAAGGCATCCTAAACGTGTGGAATGAAAAAGCGAAAGCAGCGATCGGAATTACAAAATTAGATCAGCAGAATAAAGCTCCTATCAGCGGAGCCGTTTTCGGGGTATACACGCCGGATGACATCTATAATGCGGATGGAAAGAGAATTGTAAAAGCAGGAACACAGATCGGAGAGATTACAACCGGGGATGACGGTATGGCACAGACGATGCCGGATCTGCCCCTTATGTCAGAAGGCTATCAGAAAGAAGAAAGCGTAAGCGGCGGTGCGGTACAAGCAGAGAAGGGGAAAGGGCAGAAATTAAATTCTGGAAGATATTATCTAAAGGAACTTTCTGTATCGGACAGCTATTATCTGGATCAAACAGAAATTCCAGTACAAGCAGAGTACAAGGATGCAGAGACACAAAAGATAGCGGTAAATAAGAAAACAGAAAATGTTGTGACAGAGGCAGAGGTTGACAAGCTGACCCTTGCCGGTTCTGTCGAACTGGCAGGATGTGAAATGAAAATAGCGGATGCGGATGGGAACGAGGTTATTTCGTGGGTATCCGGTGAGAAAAACAGTATCCGCACCAGTGAAAAATTGAAGGCACTCGGGTATGTAAATTTTCGGACAGCGATGGATGAAAAGGGTAATCTTATTATCCGCGGATTGTTCCATGATAAAGAATATACGTTGACAGAGACAAGACCGGCAGATGGGTATGTGACCGCAGAGGAGATTCGTTTCCGGCTTGTAAAAAAACAGTATCTGATTTCATCAGCCAGGGAAATAAACCCGGCAGGAATATCACAGAAAGAAAAGTGGATGCCTTTGTTTTCAAAGGACGCATTTCATTTGCTGATAACAGGAGGGCAGAACACTATGACATTGCCAGCCAATGATGGAAATGATGTACAGCTTCCACAGATTGAAATACCAGTGGTGGAAACTTCCGGGGTCGAAACACAAACAGTAACCATTGCAGAAATTAAAAACAATCAGGATGGTTCGTTTGTTTCTTTAGATAACAACGTGGTACGGATGTATGATGACACCACAAAGATACTCCTTTCAAAGACTGCCATTACCGGTACGAAAGAAATCGAAGGATGCCAGTTAATTATAACCAAAAAATCAGACGGCACCGTGGTTGAGGAATGGACGTCCGGAAAAGAGGCACATTTGATCGAGGGAAAATTAATGGTGGGAGAGGCATACACGCTGACCGAAAAAAGACCGGCGGATGGGTATGCGACAGCAGCCAGTATGGACTTTGTGATCCAGGATACAGGGCAGGTTCAGAAAGTCTGGATGAAAGATGACACGACAAAAGTCCAGTTTAGGAAGGAGGCTTCTGATACGAAAAAACTTTTGCCTGGAGCTAGATATCATGTCTATGATAGTTCCGGTAAAATAGTGTATGCCTTTACGACAAAAGCCAAAAAGGCAGAGACGATTGAAGGCGTGTTAAAAGTAGGTGAAACTTATACCTTTGTGGAAAAGAAAGCACCAAAGAATTATGAAAAAGCAACAGATGTAACGATTACGGTCAAAGATACCGGAACGGTGCAGAAACTGAAAGCAGTGGATAAACGGAAGGCGGGAAAGATCGTGACCGACACTCCGGATGATTTTTCGGAGGGAGGAGATGGGCTTTCTCCTAAAACGGGATATATGATCCTCATTATGGTACTGACACTTCTCATGACGGTATCCGGCACCGCTGCATACCGCATATGGAGGAGGAAAAAAGTACATGAAACAATACAGGGTTAATATTCTGGCTGTCATGATGGCAGTGTTTCTTTCCTTCCTGCCGCCGGGGGAAGCGTATGCTTCCTCTGACAGCGGGATATTGAAAAAAGAAGTGGAATATCAGGGGAGGGACAAAGCGCAAAAGGCGGACGCATATTTTCAAAAAAAGATTGTGGAAGACGGAAGTACATGGAACCTTCAGGAGATCCGTTATGAAATAGTCAAAGAGGAACCTGTCATGGTTTCGGAACCGGTAACGGAGACAGTGAAGAGTGGAGTGGTAAATGCCGGGGAAACGTATTTGCCGGCAGAAACAGTCTCAAAAGAAGGTATTACCTATAAACTTTCAGAAACTACAGAAAATGAGGTGGTCGCAAAGAAAGGCTATATTCGAAAAGTGAGTGGCTATTCGGAATATGACAGTCTGGAAAAAGCGAAATCTGCTCCAGCAACAAAGTTTGTGACAGCTACAGACCAGCGAACGGGTGAAGACATTTCAATGAAATGCGGTTATGTCGGTATTACCAGGAAGACTGATACATGGGAAGATACCCATATAGACATTATTTTTGTATCTTACGATGCGGATACGTTCCAGTGGAATCAGGTAACTGTCCCCAAAAGCAGGAAGAACCCTTTAAAAGGATATGAAGATGAACTGTTAAAAAGTGTTGGGGGAAGCCGGGATAATTACCGGATCCGGAATATCCATTGGGCGGGGAGAGCATATAAAAATGAAAAAGGGGTTCTCTGCCGGAATGCAAGAGCGGAAGTAAGTAAGCGGACCAAGCATTACCGGGTAAATTACAGCGGGGAAAGTACAGTAGAGGATATAAAGGGAACGGTTTATACTTCGGTGTACACCGGATTAAAGGAAACAGACAGCGGAGAGCGGAATTACACGATACGGGCGGTGGCAGTTTATGCAAAGCAGAGGGGCATTCCTGTCATGGGAATCACACTGGGGCTCCTTCTGATCTTACTGATTGTGGTTGGGATCGTATTCATCCTGAAAAAGAAGCAGAAGCCGGGGAATAAAACGGCGGAATTAGCAGGAAGAAATATGTACCCATAAACAAATAAAGCACCTTTTTACATCACGGGAAAATATGGCATGGCAGTAGAAGCTGCCATGCGGAAAGGAGGAGATATGGACAAATTTGCAGGAAATATTAAAACGCTGATTGAAGCAGTGCAGCCATATACATGGGTGGTTATCATGGTAGGTTTGATAACGATCGGGGTCATGTTTGCGATCCCATCGGAAAAAGCACATCAGGCGGGAAAAGCTAGTGCCCCATGGATCATCGTTGGATCGTTACTCATTGCAGGATCGGTTTATATTGGAAATTGGATATTTGGCAAAATTACATTTTAACTGTCATCAGTTATTCCATTTGTGGGGAGAGCGTAAGGTCTCTCCACAAATAAATTAATGGCTGTCATACTTGATTAAGTTATTAAAAACTGAATAAAACCTGGTTGTCAGGTATCTTGATCTTAAATGTATTGTGACAGGAAGGAAATCAAAATGAAAGAACATAAAACAGAGAAAGTTATGAAACTGGAACGCCTGTTAGGAACATGGAAAGCGGTCATTGCCATATTGGTTCTGATCGATGCCTTCCTTTTTATGGTAGTCAATTATATTATCAATCTGATACTGTATTTTCCGAAAGTGGTGCTGGATCTGGACCATCCGCTAAAATATCTGGGATTAAGAAATCTGTTCCCACGGTTGGAGATGGTAGTTAGATATAGGCAGTGGTATCTTGTCATTCTGGTGGTGTACCTGATAGTATGCCTTATCATTGATATCCGCCAGGCATACCGGATGAGGATGGCATTCAGTGAAAAGGGATTTAATTTGGGACAGAAAGGTGTGGCAAGGTGGACGACCAATCAGGAAATCAAAGAACAGTATAAGGAAATCCCGGACAGAGACACTTCATTTCCAGGTGAAGGTGGGACGATCATTTCCCGGATCGGGGACAGGCTTTACATTGACACGAGCCCAGTCAATAATCTGCTCATAGGTATCACGCGCTCCGGAAAAGGAGAAATGTTTGTCTTTCCAAGTATTGATGTATATTCGAGGGCGGAGGAAAAAACATCTATGGTAGTATGCGATCCTAAGATGGAGTTGTATAAAAGTTCCAAACAAACGTTGGAGGAGCGAGGGTATGAAGTTTATCTTCTGAACTTGGACGACCCGCTCCACTCGATGGGGTTTAATCCGCTGGAGCAGATCTTAAACCTGTATCTGGAAAAGGATTATGCTAATGCTGAATTACTGGCACAGGCATTCAGTTACTCGATCTTCAATCCGGATAAGCCGACCGGTTCGGATACATTTTGGAATGATATGGCCTCCAGCCTGCTGACAGCACTTATACTGGCGCACCTGGAAGACTGCATCCAGATGGATGAAATAGAGAATGAGAAAGAACGAAAAAAATGGGAGAGGGAAGGACACAAGGAACCGTTTGAGCCATCCCACAGTAATATAAAAAAAGTAACCATGTATTCGATCCTAAACACATTTACGGAGCTGGCACGGATAAAAGATCAGGATGATCCAGATATTAACCTGCTGGATGATTATTTTAATAAACGTCCAGCACTGAACCGGGCAAAGCTCAAATATGCCGGAATAGAGATAGCCGGTTACCGCACGAAATCATCAATCTTTGCCACGATGTTGTCAAAGCTGACGGTGTTTACCTATGAAAATGTGGCAAAGATGACAGCAGAGAGCAGCATCCACTTAGAAGATATCGGTTTCGGGGAAAAACCGGTGGCAGTATTTCTGGGAATCCCGGATTATGATAAATCCACTCATTTTTTAGCTTCTGTTTTTATACGTCAGATGTATTTTGTCCTGGCAAAGAAAGCAACTCGGAGCAGGTCCGGAAAATGTGCGCGAAGGGTTAAAGTGATTGCGGATGAGTTTGGAAACATTCCAGCGATCGAGGGAATGGAGAATATCATCACGGTCTGCTTAGGGAGGAATATCTCGTTTGATCTGGTGATCCAGTCCTATTCCCAGCTGAAGAAATTATATGGGGAAAATGATGAGACGATCATTGGAAACTGCGGTAACCAGATTTACATACTGACCGATGATGAGAACACGGCAGAAAGTTTTTCAAAATTGCTGGGAAATGAAACGATTATTGATATGCAGCGTTCCGGGGAACGGATCTCTACCCATAAGCATTTTATGGAAAACACACAGGAAAAACCGTTATTGAATCTGAATGAGCTGATGGAGCTTTACGAGGGAGAATGTGTGGTAAAGCGTGTTATGAAACGGACAGACAGGAAGGGAAGAAAAATCCGCCCAACTCCAATTTTCAACAGTACTGTTTCTGGAAAACGTTTTTTATTCCGTTATGAGTATTTGACAGACACGTTTCCAAATCCAAATACGATTGATTTATATGAGATTAATACAGAAGACAGGGGTTATGTCAATCTGAGAGAACGGGTATGGAATCCAAAGGATTCTTTTCAGTTATTTGCCAAAGGCCAAAAAGAAGAAAAGGTGCAGCTGACGCTTTCGCATCTCAGCAATAAGGAACAGATGCTGGATGCCTTAAAAAATGTTGCAGGAATAGAACAGATACCAGAAGACACGACGGTTGATCAGCTGATCAATTTAATTACCAGATCAGAGATAAAAGTAGCAGAAAAAGAATCCCTTCTTAGTCTGCTCAGTATTGGAAGCCAGACTGTATCTTGAAGAAAAATGAGAAATGGAATGGAGGGTGTAAATGAATAAAAGAAAAAGGAATATCCTGATACTCAGTAGTATGGGATTTATTTTAATCGGCATACTCTTTTGTCATAGAGATATTCTTGCTTTATCTGAAGATAAGGTAACAGAGATTCTTGTAAAAAATAATGAACTCTTTACAAATAACTCTATTGCAGGTTCTGTATTGAGGACAATTGGATGGGGATTATTGTTTTTGCTTGCCCTTTTAGGTTCTGCCTGTGCGGATTTATATGACACCTGTTTTGGATTTGTTGATTTTACCTCATATGAAAAAGTGACAGCCTTTATTGATGACTTTAAACCGGTTTTTATCGCTTTGATCTGTGCCTCGCTTGTTTTTCTGGGTATCCTGCTCATTTTCTGGCAGGAAAAGAAACCGAAGTTTGTAATGAACCTGGTAATAGCGGTGCTTGTAGTATCATCTTCCAGTTTTATAATAGATTCCATGAATGGTTTTCTTGCTTCGGATGCCCGCAGTGAAATTATGGGAAATGAAAAATCCAGTGGCATGGTTTACGAAACCATCGGCAGTAATATACACGACCTGTTGTATCTGGATGCAAAGATAGGATTGAACAATCTGAATGGAATGACAGGGGGAGTAAAAAATTCAGATATTACTTATGATTCCTTTAAGGAAGAGCAGTTTATGACCCTTGATATCAATGAGACGGTGGAGCCGGATGATGTCAGAGAAGAGTCACAGGATATCGTAGAAAAAGAAGTGAGCATGAAGTATGAGAATTTAAAAATGGTATACAGTGTCGCAGCTGTATACGATGGAGTGGCATGGACGGATCTGCTGAATGAGTACTATTACAGATACACGGTAGATTGGTTTGTTGTTTATTTGGAACTGCTTTCTCTGATTATCGTATATCTGTTTATGTCCTACAAAGTGATACGGCTTTTATTTGAAATCGTAATGCATCGTCTTCTCGCTTATCTATATTCAGCTAATCTGACAAACAGTCAGAAAATATTGAAGATATTAGACAGTTTAAAGGATAGTTACATCGTTTTGATCATGACGATGGTCTGCATTAAATTGTATCTGCTGGCCTGTAAGTTTATTTCCGGCTGGCAGATTTCTGGAATATCGAAGGGGATCATTCTTCTTTTTATTGCGTTTGTTGTGATTGATGGGCCAAATCTGATACAGAAACTGACTGGCATTGATGCCGGGCTTTCGGATGGCATGGGCAAACTGATGACGCTGTTCTATGGAAGCCAGATGGCGGGGAGTGTTGCAAAAGCCGGCGCCGATTTGATTGGAGCGGGAGCAGGGGCAATCGGAAAAGGCGGCAAATTTGTAAAGGAACATTCGATGGGACGTACTGCTGGTGGAAAGGCTGCCTTTGAAGAGGGAATGAAATCCGGAGGTGAAAACATACCGGATGGAAAAGCAAATGAAGGGGATACCGCCGGAAATCAGGCTGAGAGCCGAAACGAGGAGAATCGGACAGGGGATAAGTTTAACCAGACAAATAACAGCAATGACAGGGACATGGAAGCATCCATCCAGGAACAGAATCCGATGCCAGAGGACAGGAAAATGCAGCCAGGAAATGAAAACAGTTTTGACGGCGGGGAATTAAATGCTTCCGGAGGACAGACGGATGGCGGAAATGTACCGCCGGATGAAGAACGCATGGGAGGGACTTCGCTACGGAATGATGATCAGAAAAGGGAAACAGAAGATGCCCGCCAAACTTCCAGTACGATGAAACAGGATCCGGACATGCAGAACCAGAACTACCGGATGGACGACATTGGGAAAAACCTTCAGGGAAAGGCGGATGCCCTGAATGGGACACAGTCCGGCAGGGGAGAAAGTCCGTCAGAAGAGATGAAACAGATGGAAAATGAACTGGGTGGAAAAGACAGAGAATTGTTTTCATCCGATTATGGGGATCAGAAAGCGCTGGATGCCGGCGGAAGCATGTTGTCGGGAAAACCATCCATGATGTCAGAGGGAGGTCAGAGGAAACCCCAGCAGACAGCAGAAAACCGGATGGCGAGGGAGACATTAAAAAATAAATGGGAACAGGAGGACGGTAAAAAATGAGGTACATTGTTGCACAGGAAATAAAATCGGAAACCAAAGTGGGAAGGAGCATTTACTTATTTGACCTGTTTTTTGTTATCATTTATATTTGCATTTCGGTTGTTCTGGCAGCGGCTGTCCATGAGAGCCTGACCATACTGTTTTATATATTTTCCTTTGGCTGTGCACTTTTTCTGACAGCGAAAAGCCATGCAAACCGGAAGCGGCGTAATTACGAGAGTATCATTTTGTTTCTGCGGAGGGACAAGGAAGTGTACCGGCCGGTTATGACCGGTTCCGAAAATGAAGGGGAGGAATAAGCAGATGGCGAAGAAAAAAGCAGCAAAGGGTGTCAGGAAAAGTATTCTGGAACTGATTGATATCCAGGGATATGACAAGAAAAATAATTGTTACTGCATGAAAGACGGCAGTTACATGAATATCATCCAGATCATGTCAAAGGATCTGGTAAATTCGTCGGATGATGAGGTGGAGTATGACTGTCTCCGGTTTGCCAGACTGTATAAACTGTACGCAGAGGATATCAAGATCATAACCATGAATTTCCCCTGTGATACAGCTGAACAGCAGCATTATATCGAACACAAAATGCAGAAACAGGCAAATCCGGTTTACAAAAGCTTTCTGCAGAGGAAGCTGGATGAACTGGTATGGCTCGGCAAACATGATACGACAAGGGAATATTACTATATGATCTTTGCAAAGAACACGGAGGAGATGGAAAAAAACACGCTGCTCTTAATGAATACACTGGGAAGGGGAAAGAACGGGCTTCTGGCGTACCTGACGGAAGAAAAGAAGCAGCAGATCCTGTTCCGGCTTGCCAATAAATGCAGCATGATGAATTAGGGGGAAAGCAGATGAAAAAAAATAGAAACAAAAATGCAGCGGATTTATTTCTACTTCAAAAGATACAGCCACAGGGCGGGATCACCTTTTCGGATGCTAAATTTATTTCTGCCGGCGGGGGATATGAAGCGTGCATCCATGTTTATGAATTTCCGAAAACCCTGGATGATTACTGGCTGGCAAGGGTATGTAACATCAACAATACGGTTGTGACCGTGGATATTTCGACGGACAATATCATCGAAGTCAAGAAAAATATCAACCGTTCGATGAAGGAGCAGAATTTCCGTTACCGGGAAGCCAAAGATTTTCAGGAACAGTACGACGCACAGAAACGGTGGCAGGAAATGGAGCGGCTGTTTGATGAAATCAATTCTCTGGGCGAAGTGATCAAATTGTTACATATCCGGATCTTTGTGGCAGACCGTTCCTGGGTGACGCTGGAGGATAAGATCAAAAACATTATGGCGGGACTTGAAAGCAATGGATTCCAGTCTGCCATCTACCTAAACGAATCAAAGAACGAATGGACAAGCATGTACCGCTCATACCTGGCACAGAAAGATGAACTTTTCTCAACGTATGGACAGCCTCTGACATCGAATGCCGTCGCGGCCGGGAACCCGTTCCATTTCTCTTCCCTGGAGGATAAAACAGGAACTTTTTTGGGGAAAACACCCTGCGGGGGAAACGTGTTGTTTGATCTGTTCACGAAATCCGGAAGCCGTCTTTATTATAACTTTTTATGTGTGGGGACGATGGGTTCCGGAAAGAGTACGCTCCTGAAGAAACAGTTTCTGTCGAATGCCGTGATGGGAAACTACGTGAGAACATTTGATATTTCCGGGGAATTTGCCACCCTGACAAGGGTACTGGGGGGAAAGGTGATCAATTTGGACGGAACAGGGGGGATCCTGAATCCGCTGGAGATCC
Organism: Eubacteriaceae bacterium; assembly: GCA_910575665.1. GTDB lineage: Bacteria > Bacillota > Clostridia > Lachnospirales > Lachnospiraceae > Eubacterium_F. The sequence goes on along the minus strand of CAJTFB010000017.1, from coordinate 68,831 downwards.
TCCGTGCCGGTGATGATGACGGCGTCAGCTTTACCAGACACATTTCCAAAGTGAGTACCATATACCGTTTTCTCGTCGGCGGACAGGCAGAGATGGAAGAGGTCATTGAGTTTGAGGAAATCCTGCGGGAGCTTTACCGTGAATTCGGTTTCGAGATGAAAAACGGGGAAATGCGGGGGCAGATTACCGGGCTTCCGGCAGACAGATATCCCACATTTTCGGATATGCTGGTATTTTTGGAACGTAAGATGAAAAAACTACAGAGTTCCCAATATGATGATGTGGAGATTGAACTGATCAAGAGGAACCTTCTGCGGATGGATAAGATCCGGAAAGTTATCGAAAATATCGTCAACACCTACGGGAATCTCTTTAATGGGCATACGAGTATTGACAACATCCTCGATGAGCAGATCGTGACCTTTGATATTTCCACCCTGAAGGAACTGAAAGCAGAAATATTTGATGCCCAGCTTTTTAATATGGTGTCCCTGTGCTGGGACAACTGTGTCACCAATGGAAAACTTATGCTCCAGATGCTGGATAAAAATGATATTACGAACTGGGATATTGTAAAGAGCCTGATCCTGATCGATGAATCGCACCGATGGGTGAATGCGAAGAAGCCCCATGCGCTGGATCTGATCACAGTTTATCTAAGGGAGGCAAGAAAATATTTTGGAGGCATCGGACTGGCCAGCCAGAGCATCCGTGATTATGTCCCGGAGGGATCTGGAAGTGCTGAGATTGACAAGATCAAGACAATTTTTGAGCTGACGCAGTATAAGTTTATATTCCATCAGGATAGTAATGTGACGCCGATGCTGAACACAATCTTTGAAAATGTTCTGACACAGTCGCAGATCTCACGGATCCCAAAGCTTGAGGTTGGGGAAAACATTTTATGTATCGCATCTGACCGGAATCTTGAATTTAAAGTACATCTCACTACGGAGGAAGAGAAGATATTCCAGGGAGGTGTGTGATGGTGGAAAGACTTAGGAAGAAAGGGGCAGTGATAGGCATAGTTATCATAGTCCCCATTATGCTTCTCGTATCAATTGTAGGGAGTGTCACATCACAGATTTCGGCCGTTCTTGTAGGCGGGGAAGAAGAGGGGAGTACAGGAGGAGGAAGTACAATTACAGTGTCCCTGAATCTCAGCCCGGATGTGGCAAGATATAGAGAACCGGTGCTGGCAGAGGCAAAAAAGTATGGAATGGAAGCGTACATAAATCTGTTTCTGGCAGTGATCATGCAGGAATCCGGCGGACAGGGAGGAGATATTTTTCAGGCTTCCGAATCCCTGGGACTGCCGCCAAATACACTTGATACGGCGGGGAGCATTGAACAGGGAGTAAAATATTTATCCGGAATGATTACAAAAGCCAAAGTGGCATCACCGGAAGATCTCGAACATATCCGGTTAGCCTTACAGGGATATAACTTCGGTGGTGGTTATATAGACTATGCTATGTTAAATGGCGGAAAATGGACGCAGGAAAATACATTTAGCTATGCGAAAGAAAAGTCAGGAGGTGTCAGAAACACAGGAAGCCGGGCAGAGCAGCTCGGTCCCTGGCGCTATGGCGACCAATATTACACAGATCATGTATTGCGTTATTACCAGCGTGGCGATCAGGCGGAAGAAAGTGTAGCAGCTGGAGAGGCTGCTAAGGTGGCATTGGAAGGAAGGCTTGACTGGCTTTTCCCGGATGGAGTGCCATCATCCCCAAATGAGATGCAGAAATATCTAACACAGATCACTGTCCCAATAATAAATAAGAATGGAAAGGCAGCGACAATGATCTTAACGGTTCATAAAAAGCTTGCGGAAGAAATTAAAAAGGTGTTTGAGGACATGAAAAGAGCCGGTTTTAAGATCAAGCCGGAGGAAACCGCGGGGTATAACTGGAGGACAATGGCAAGCAACAGTTCCAGGGTTTCCCATCATTCTTATGGATGTGTGGTAGATGTAAACTGGACAAGCAACGGGGCATCTTACACAAGCTGGGGATATCATCCGGGAGAGGATGAGTACAGTGTGACAAAGGAAATCGTAAACATTTGGAAACGTCATGGATTTTACTGGGGAGGGGACTGGAGTACTGCTTATTTCGATCCCATGCACTTTACCTATACAAATCATTAGGACAGGAGGGATATGAGTATTGAACAAAGGGAAAAGCATCGGGATTTGCTGTCTTTTTGCCGCTGTGGCAATACTGGCGGCCGCATTGATTTACCGGATACAGGAATCCGGGGACAGGTACAGAACGGAAAGCGGAAATGCGGCAAAGGTAACATTTTCAGCAGTTTCCGGTCAGGCAACAGAAAATGTGATTAGGGACACAGAAAACGTTGTCTGGGAAGGACAACCGGCCGAACAGACAGCAGAGGCAGAAGAACCGGATTACGGAGAGTATGCGCAGGCGGGGATGGAAATCAGGGATATGGATGCTGAAGTACTTTCGCTTATAGGTGTCACAAAAGACAGACTGGCTGAAGAAATCCGGATTTTTGCGAACGGATATGGCTTCGCTGGTATGACCGAAACCCATTATTACGGGGAGACTGTCATCGACCATAAAAAGAATACAGTCAGTGCGGGTTTTTATTTCCAGACACCGGAATCGGGAACTTTTAAATTTCATGTGATCGTTCAGCGGGATAAGAAAACATTCCGTTTTGAACCGTGGTAGAAAGGAAGGAATGGGTATGAAGAAACAATTAAAAAAGATATATGTCTGCTGCAACGAGCCGCAGAAAAGATTTTTTTGCAAAAAAATCCGGCAGGTACTCGGTGAATATGTCGAGCCGGTACTGGATTACCGGAAAGCGGATGCGGCGTATGTAATCGGAGAGTCGACAGAGCAGATGAAGGGCGAACTGGAAGAGATAAAACAAAGGAGGATCCCGGTGCATGAGGTGAATGAAAACCTCATCAGCCAGGATATTTATGAAACGCTGGTAAGGCGCAGCACACAGGACAGAAAACGGATGGAAGAAAGGGAGACTGGTCGGTAATGATAAAAGAAAAGTATTCTTTTTACCAGAAAAAAGGAAACCTGCGGTTTATCCTGATCCTTTTTCTTTTTACCGGGGGTTATTTGTTTTTCTTTACGTCAAACGCATGGATGCCGGCGGGAAGTTCCGCCAATGCACTGACGCCGCCCGGACAGGAGACCGAATGGAATGGGCGTACCGTTTCCGTGATCCGTTGGGATTATTGTGAAACGTCCGGCACGATGGAAGTGGAATTAGACATCCGGAATACATCGTATGACGGCCGGAATACTTATGAATATTCTGCCCTGGAAAAGCTGGGGGAAAAACTGTCTGTCAATGTCATCCTGGAAGAAGCGGACTGGGTGATCCTCCAGATCACGGATCTGCCAAAACGGTGGAGTGAGGTGTCATTGCGGATGGATATGACGGAACAGACTGAAAGCATGGGACTTCTTAAACTTTATACGAACGTAAATGATGTCAACCGGGTAAGCAGTATCGAAGAAAAGGACAGGGACGGCTATCTGAAGGTGAGGTTTGAGACACAGATTCGGATGTACCAGAACATGATTGAAAATTTGCAGGCTGAAATTCAGAATCTGGAGAACGAAAAGCAGGAGATCAGACATGAAATCGCGAAATTACAGGAAGGCAGACAGTATCAGACGCTGGAGCAGCAGAGAGCTACGGATCAGGCGGTTGCCGAGGCAGAAAGCAAATATAAAAGTGCGGAGGCGGAAATCGCACAGAAACAGACAGAAATCTTGGAGATGAATGAGAGGATAACCCTAACACGGAAGCAGATGGAGGAGGGAAATTAGATGGATGGATGCAGCGGATCATCCTGCTGGAGGATAAAAGAGAACGTAATGATTGTAGATTATGCAAGGGAAATGGGATTTACACTCGTACGGACAGGAAGATATTACAGTTTAAAAGAACATGACAGTGTCCGGATCGACCCGCAGAAAAATTGTTTCTGGAGAAATTCCGTACCAGGGAGGACAGGAGGAGCCTTTGGCGGCTCGGTCATTGATTTTGTCATGGAATTTAACGGTCTGCCCCTCGGCGAGGCAATTCGTCTTTTGGAAAACAGGGTGCCTGGTACCGCTGTAGAAGTGATGGGAAACAGTCATGGAGGGAACCTGGAAAATGTATCAGTGAAAAATGGGGATGGGACAGTATTGAAACTTCCGGGCAAGGATAACAACATGCGTAAAGTATTTGCCTATCTGGTCAAAACAAGGTGTATCCGTCAGGAGATCGTGCAGGAAATGGTAAACCGCAGGCAGCTGTATCAGGATACACATGGGAACTGTGTGTTTCTTTCCTATGAAGCAGGTGTGGATGGAAAAGCGGTATTTGCCTGCCGTCGCGGTACAAATACATATAAACCTTTTTATGGTGATGTGGAAGGCTGTGATTATTCCAAATGCTTTTATATGGATAATCAGGCAGAAAGGCTGTATGTGGCAGAGAGCATCATTGATGCCATGTCGGTTATGACGATCCGTTTTCCGGAATGCCGAAAATGGAATTACCTGGCCCTGGGAGGTACCGGGAAGTGGATGGCAGTAATGAGTTACATTTTGGATCCGGCGCTCAAAGAGATTTGGATCGGGACAGATAACGATAAATCCGGACAGGAGGCGGTGCGGATCATCAGTGAAAATGTGCGGAAGAAACGCAGTGACTTAACGATTATTACAGATCTGCCGGAAAAGAAAAAAGGAAAGGACTGGAATGAGGTATTAGTCAGGAGGGGAAGAACGTGATCGTATTTGTCGGGAAACGGGAAAGCGGCTATTTTTGTGAGGACGTATCAGCGGGACGGGATCTGCCTTGCAGCTACATACCGGAAAATCTGCATATCGAAAGCCAGGCAAAACAGGTGCTGCATTACAAAGAAAAGGCGGAGTATGTCATTTTTGACATAGAACAGTATGCAGATGAGCCGCAGGAGATCGAAAGCTGGATCCTGAAGATCCGGGACGCCATCCGGGTAAAGGTCATCATCTTTGCGCCGGGGTACTCTCCGGAGAGCAGGATCATCAGCGAGTTGTACCATAAGGGGATAAAAAATTTTATCTTTTCGGTTTATCTGGCAGAACAGAAAGAGGATCTGGAACTTTGCCTGGATGGATATTTTGAGACATTTGGCTATGAAAAGCGGGGGATTCATTTTCAGGAGGAAGAACCGGAAGACCGGAAAGAAGAAAAAGACAGGGAGAACCGTGGAACAACAATCGGAGTCGCCGGAGCTATTGCCAGGATGGGAACGACGACACAGGCGATCCAGTTTGTAAAATATCTTCACTTTTCCGGTTACCGGGCAGCCTACATACAGATGAACAGTCATGGGTGGGTGGAGCAGCTGGAGACAGCCTATTCGGATACAGAACACGATCCGGAAAAAGGACTTGTTACGTATGAGGGCATTGACATGTATTACCGTCCTGACCGCCTTCAGGATGTGCTGAAGCAGTATGACTATTATGTATATGATTACGGCGTCTTCAGCGAACATGGTTTTAACAAGATTTCGTTTCTGGAGAAGGCGATACAGATTTTTGTGGTCGGGAGTAAGCCAGGGGAATTTGACAGGACATACCAGGTTGTTAAAAACAATTTTTACAACCACAATTCCTATATCTTCAATTTTACGGCAGAGACGGAGAAAAAGGATCTGCTGGAGCTGATGGAGGAAAAGGCAGGAGACACTTTTTTTGCCGGGGAAGTGAGGGATCCATTTTCTTATGGCGGGGAGGATGGGATTTATGAAAAGATCCTTCCGGTAGAGAAGCAAGTCGGGAACCAGAATAAAAAGAACCGTTTTTTTGGAAGGAGGAAGAAGGGATGAGGAAACAAAGCGACAGGGAATCTGATTTTTTGAAAACAGTAAATGCCTCGGATTTTGATATACCGCAGGAACTGATTGCCGAACCGGCAGATCAGGAAATTTTATACCAATGGGATGGGGGTGTGCTGCATGAAGATGAATAAAGTGAGGGAGCAGATTTCACAAGTCTTTTTAGAGAGTTTAAAAGAAAATGAATTGCCCTGGCAAAAAGGGTGGATGACGGAGCGGCCTTATAATACAGTAAGTAATACGGAGTACCGGGGGGTAAATAGTTTCTGGTTATCCTGTACTGCCGAACAGAAAGGGTATTCCGATCCTCGCTGGTGTACGTTCAAACAGGCAAAGGATAAAGGGTGGAAGGTAAAAAAGGGAGAGCATGGGACGCAGGTGGAGTTCTGGTCGATGTATGACACGGAAACAAAGAAGAAACTGACCGTCAGGGAATCAAATGTTTTGAAAAAGGAGCTGGGAGAGGATTTTTATGAGCGTGTCAAACCGATTTCTTCTGTTTATACGGTATTTAATGCGGAACAGGTGGAAGGGATTCCTAAGAGGGAGAAAACACAGGAACCGATTCAATCCGATGGACTGCTCCATAATAGGGACACGTTAATCAAGAATATGGGATTTACGTTTCATGAAGGTGGAAGCCGTGCTTTTTACCGGCCGGGGGATGATTCTGTTACTTTTCCGCAGATGGAGCAGTTTCGCAGTATTTATGATTATATGTCAGTCTTTCTCCATGAGAGCGGGCACGCTACTGGCCACGAAAGCCGTCTGAACAGGGATCTGTCCGGAGGATTCGGCAGTCATAAATATGCCAGGGAGGAACTGCGGGCAGAAATTGCCTCCGCATTTACGTCCCAGGAATTGGGACTGGGCGAGATGGCAGCGGATCATATGGATAATCATAAGGCATATATCCAGTCATGGATAGAGGTACTAGAGAAAGAACCACAGGAGCTTTTTGCTGCAATCCGGGATGCAGAAAAGATTTCAGATTATCTGATAGAAAAAGGAGAATTTTTTCCGGAAAAGCAGCAGAGAGCAGAACTGGATATGCAGAAACAGCAGTATGTAACAGAACACCAGAGAAACCTGGATCATGTACCAGTTGAAAGAATTCCGGTGGTAATCAATGCCTTTGGTGGGCCTGGAAGCGGAAAATCCACAGCGTGCATGGATATCTGTCAGCAGTTGAAGAAACTGGGATATAACGCGGAATATGTCCAGGAATATGCTAAAGAACTTGTATATGATAAAAACTGGGAACTCCTGGATGGATCAGAGGCACATCAGTTTGAGATATTGAAAGAACAGGTGCATCGAATGGATCGGTTATATGGACAAGCCGACTTTATTATAACAGATTCTCCGATCTTATTAAATTCTATATATAATCAGGAGCTGACGGCAGCATACAGCGGGATGGTGCAGGAGCTTCATGGGCAGTATCATAACTTTTCTTTTTTTGTAGAAAGGGATAGGGAATCATTTCAGCAGGAGGGACGGATCCATAATCTCGAAGAAAGCATTGTGAAGGATAAGGAAATCCAGACGCTGCTTAAAAATAATAATATTTATTATGGGACATATACGCATGAGACGATTGGAAAGGTGGTTCAGAATGCAATTACTACATACAGATGGCTGAATCAGGAAACAGAAAAAAAGCAAAGCGAATCCGAAAGGAGCATACCTGTTGAAAAGGATCAAGAAGGAATGGCAGGAAAAACATTAATTTCAGTATCAGAAAGCCTGGCAGGGAGATTGTGGGATGAGGAATGTAGTCTGTATACGCGGGAGGGAAATAACTCGCATATGATCAATTCCCGATCACAACTCTATGAAGCGGGGAAAGAGAAAACACTTTATGTACAAGAAGAGGAGTTTTCAAGATGTATGAAGAAAAAGTTTTTTCCTACGGTGACATGTGAATGGAGTGAGCATGATTGTTTTGATGATGGAAAAACATACCTGGTATCTGAATTCAGTGACAAGATGGCAAATGCAGATCAGGAATGGTGTAAAAATAATCGTGGCGGAGAAGAGAATGCCATGGGTTATGCAAAAGTAAAATTCCAGGTAAACCTGTCGGCGGAGGGGGATAAAATAGTTGAAAGGCAGGATATCGGGGACGGGGATGGCTCCATGATCGAATTTTTAAGAGAAACCGATGGTATACAATATCAAAGAGCAGTAGAACTGCTGGAGGAAGCTTGTACACTGGAAAAAGATTTTTTGAATTACCAGAAAAAACTGAATGGGATTTTCGAGCAGAAGGAAGGACACCTTCCGCATCCGGAACATGAGATGGGAGACTGCCAGGATGAGATCCTGAACACGATACAAAAGCAGCTTAATAGAGAACGCAGCCGGCAGGGAGCTACAAAACCAGTAAACAGGCAATTGGAGAGGTTAAAGTGAGGTTTCAGATATGAGAATAGAGATGAATCATGAAGATGAGCTGCTGATTGTTCCCCAGGTAGCCTATCTTCTGGGACGTTGCAGATCATCCACAGAAAAACTTGTTATGACGGGTGTGCTTTTAGAAGTGCCCGGAAGACACCGCAGGCTGATAAGGGCTTCAGATCTAAAGGATTATGTGGAGCAACAGCTGGGAAAATATGAAAGAGCCATTGACTGGAAAAGAACGGAGAATAAGAAAAAATACTGGGAGCAGTCCGGATACCGGGGCAGTGTAGCAGCTTCAGAATGCTTTATTACCATTCCCCAGGCGGCATTTCTGCTTCAGAAAAGCAGGCAGAATATTCATAAACTGTGTCAGAAGGGAAGTTTTGTTACAACATCTATTCCAATGCCAAATGGAAAGGAAGGAAGATATAAGATACTGGTTGAGGAAGACAGTTTGATAAGTTATGTACAGTCGAAAATAGGATGTTTTCAAAAGGCGCTGGATTATTTCTACTGTCCTGATACATATTACTTCTGGCAGTCTTCAGAAAAGGATTTTGAAGAAACATTCATAAAAAAAGAAAAGGAGAGAAGCCGAAAAAATGCCAAAGTTTAAAGGGGAACTTGTAAAGCAGGTAAAGGAAGAAAATGAGAAGCAGAAAGAGCAGCTTCAGCTGAAAGAAAAATATGGAGTAAAACAGGAAGATGTTGTAATCATAGAAAAAAACAATTTCATAAAGTTTTTTATTATGACGCTGGCAAGGATCATACGAACAGCTGCCAGTATTATAATTTTCTTTTTATCGGTTACCGGTCTGGCGGCTCTGATATATCCGGTGTCCCGGATGGAACTGATCCGCCAGGCATGGAATATTTACTATGAGCTTACTGATTTTTTGCCATTTCTGTAAACGGAGGGGATCTTATTATGATATTAAAAAGAATAAGGAAAATCGTTCTGGCTGTCTGTTTTTTTGTATTTTGCATTTCAGTATTTTTGCTTCGTATGATCCTTTTATCAGATGGAGGGGATGCAAACCGGTTTCGGATAAAGAACAAAGAGGATGGGATGGAAAACCCGATTGATTTTAAAAAGCTTCAGGAGATAAATCCGGATATCTATGCGTGGATCCAGGTGCCGGGAACAAGGATCAATTATCCAGTGGCAAGTGTGACTGGAACAGAAGATGAGGATTATTACCTAAACCATAATTACCGGAAAATATATGAATTTGCTGGAACGATATACAGCCATAGAGAAAATGCCAGGGATCTTAGCGATCCGGTTACGGTATTGTATGGACATGATATGGTAAACGGCTCGATGTTTGCCGGGGTAAAGAAATTTGCAGACAGGGAGTTTTTTGAAAACCATGATACAGTATATGTTTTCACACCAGAGCAGCGGCTTACATACCGGATCATATCCTGTTATGAATCGGATAACAAAGATATCCTGAAACATTACGGGTTGTTTCAGAATAAGAACCTCCTGGAAGATTATCACAGGGTCATCAAACAGCCAGAGAACGGATTTACCAGGAAAGGGAGTTCCTTGAGAGCAGATGACCATATCCTGACATTAAGTACATGTTCATCGATCAGCACTAAGAGGCGTCTTCTTCAGACAGTCCTTATAGAAAGCAGATTGTGGGAAAAAGATTTGTGTGTAAATACAAAGTAAAGAGGACATCCCGGCAGGATGCCCCCTTAACTCAGATTTGTCAAGTTCTGAAAAAATATACATTTTTCATTATATAATAAAAAACTTATTTGTCAAGAGGAAAGGAAAAAAATATGCGGATAAAATATTGTTTATTGGAAAAAATGGCAAATTTGACAAGGTCAGAGATGGATTTGCTTTTATATATAGCCACGAAGCAGGACTTAAGTGGATTTGTTCCCGGAGTTCACAATCAGGATGTAGTCAGGAATACCGGTATGTGTAAGCAGAGTTTTTACACCTCGATGAGAGGACTGGAGAAGAAAGGTTTAATCCGAATCTTCCGCCCAACCAATTTTGATTATGATATTACCATTTTAGATAATGATTTCAGCTATGAGGGAGCGTTCCATGAGGGATATGTAAACCTGCAGCGCAAAGTGTTCCATACAAAGAAATTTCGTTCCCTGAAAGCCAGGGAGAAGTTCATGCTCATGTATTTTCTTAAGATAACGCATGAAAACAGCAGTTCATACCGGATTGGAACCCAGATGTTTTATGATAAATTTGCCTCCGTTCTTCGGGTCACAAAACGAGTGGTAAGGTATTACCTTCATGCTCTGCGCGATTTTTTTTCCGTTGGAATTAAGAACGGGATTTATTACATTACCTACAAGCACAGCGTTTTCCAAGCTGTGATCGATACAGGCACGGAGGCAATGGAGCATGAAAATTTTATCCAGGTGTGCTGCCGGCGGAATAAGATCCGGAGAGCCTCCAGCAAACAGATCCAGGACACAGCCAGACTAATTAAGCAGTACCGCAAGGAAGCAGAAAGTCAAAGGTACAGTATTTATGAAGTCTTGAAGCTTGCTATTCAACAAGCAGCACGGGAGAAAGAGAGACCGAAAGACCGTATCCTGAATCCTAAATACATACATATGCTAACAAGAAATATGCTGGCTCTTTAAATCTCTGGAAAGAGGTTTATTTGTGCTGGCATAGATGAAAATATTGTTCGAATCCGGTTTAGCCTTACCTCCTGATTTTGAATTGCCGGATTCGCCAAAGACCTTTTATTGGAGAAATGCCTCCGATGAAAGGTTTTTTTGGAGGGAAAAAGTCTAAAAAAGAGGTAAAAAGCAGATATGAAAGTCTAAAATTTTTCCTTTTACTGGGAAGGCAGTCTATTTACCAGGTAAAAAAGTGAGAAAAGCGGTCTAAATATTTTCCGGCCAGTTAGTGATGAAGATGACAGTTTTCAGGCGGGAAGGGAAGTTTTCAGGCGGGGAGCATATTAATCCTTTTATTATATTCATTCTTTTATTAAATAACTTCTTTGTTTGGTGAGCACGTATGGAACGTGCCGGTGATGGGAGAGAAATGTTGAAAGCTGGTTTGAGAAATTTTGAATTGTCAGAACCGGAATAGGAAAGTTTACTGATGTGGGAAACGGAGAGCATGGGAGAAGAAGGACGATAAAAAAGAAAATGTTTTTGATACCATTCCCAGCAGCTTCGCAGGTCTGCCCGAACTCCCAGACCATTCCGGTGCTGTCTGCCAGGAAGGCAGCCGAAGCATGCACTGGACAGGGAAAGAATGAATCCCCCCTCAATCCCCCTGAGGGGGACTTTTTCTTATACTGGCTGTTATACAGTAAATACCGAAAGACGTTCTTCCTTTCAAACCATAACCGTGGATTTGATGGATAACCGGCTTGGAGTATGGATAAGTTAGTGACAACAAAAAAACAAGTTGCCACCAACTTACCCACAAATCCAAAAGCACTCCGGTTATCGCACAAGATCCACAGTACTACTACTTCACTTGACTGTCCTTTGGACAATGAATCCCCCCTCAATCCCCCTGAGGGGGACTTTTTCTTTTACTGGCTGCCATACAGCAAATACCGAAAGACGTTCTTCCTTTCAAACCATAACCGTGGATTTGATGGATAACCGGCTTGGATGTATGGATAAGTTAGTGACAACTAAAAAACAAGTTGCCTCCAACTTACCCACAAATCCAAAAACACTCCGGTTATCGCACAAGCTCCACAGTACTACTACTTCACTTGACTGTCCTTTGGACAGTGAAATCTTCTCATAAAAAGCAATGAGAAGATTTCGAAAGAGCATAAGGGAAATCTGACCCCACAAGACTGTGGTGGTTAGGCAAAGCCTAACGATTTCGTGGGGACATAAAAACATATGAAAGTATTAAAAAAAGTATACAAAACTTGCATTTTTTTGATATTTAATATACAATTAAACATATATAAAGGAGGCGGGATTGTGCAGAAATCAATTTATCTTTCTGAAGAAGATGTAAAAATACTGAAACAGTATAAAAAAGAAAAAGGGTTAAATTCAGACAGCCAGGTGTTTTCATACCTGTTACGGCAGACACAGACAGACAGGGAGCAGTTTGCCGTCATGATCCGGGAGGAGCTGGAGAAGAACTATCTGCCGAAAGAATGGATCCGCTGGGCGACCAGGATAGCGGAACAGAACAGTATTGTATTGCTGGATGCAGTGAATACCCTGTTACATATGCTGAAAGCGGAGGCGTGTATACCGGTAGAAATAGCAGCCCATCCAGTAGTAAAGCAGAGCCAGGACCGGATCAAGGAAAAGATTGCTTATTTCAAACAGAAAAGTGATGAGCGGAAAAGTAAGGAACAAGGTTAGGGGTCACAAATGACCTTTTGGGAAAGGAGCAGGTGAGATGCAGAAATGTATCAGCATATCGGATGAGGATTTATCGTTATTGAGAGAATATCGTGATAACAAAGGATTTAAAACTGACAGCCAGGCGATTTCATTTCTGATCCGGCAGGAGAGGGAAAGTCTGCCATCAAGCATAGCTTCCGCAGTATGGGAAGAATTTGAAAAAAGATATTCGCCAGATGATTCCAAAGGAGGAAGCATGGGAAATGGAAATTAAGATCAGAAATGCAGACCCGGTCATTGTAAAGAAGATCGATGAACTAGCGAAAAAGCATCATATGAGCCGGAACCAGTATCTTCTTCGGTGCCTGTCACGGTACGCAACGGTACAGGACGTGGAGGAACTTGACAGCAGATATGCTAATCTGATTGATCTGCTGGCACAAAGACTGGAGCAGGCAAACGATGTGATAGAAAGCAACTCCATCCTGCTGGAGAAGATTACGGGGGTCATGCGTGACCCCTAAATATTTCAAGTAATAAGAGCAGGGGGTCACGAATGACCTCTGCTTTGTCTTTGGTTAAGAAAGGAACTATGTATGGGAAATATAAAGGCAGGCGTGGTCGTAATAACAAAATTCTGTAAGGCCGGTTCCGGTAAATTTACTTCCTATATCAATTACATTGACAGGAAGGAGGCCGTCCGGACGGATAACAGCAGCAAGTACAATCTGTATCAGGATTATATGGGAAACCCGGAAAAAACAACCGGACTTTTTACACAGGTCACAAATGACCTTTCAGAAACGGAAAAGGAAAATCTTAAAAACATTTTTGAAAAGGCACAGGAAAATGATTCCCTTATGTGGCAGACGGTGATCTCTTTTGATAACCGCTGGCTGGAAAAGAACGGTTTATATGATTCAGAAACACAAATACTGGATGAGCAAAGTATCAAATCCATTGCCAGAAATGCCGTAAATAAAATGCTGGAATCGGAAGGGCTGGAACATGCGGTGTGGAGCGGGGCGATTCATTATAACACAGACAACATCCATGTACATATTGCAGCAGTGGAGCCAGAGCCGATGCGGGAGAAAAAAGAATACATCCAGTACCAGTACCGAAATGTCGATGGAAAAAAGATCCGGGAACCGATGAGGGACGCTTTGGGAAATTTGGTAAAAAAGGAAGAATACAAGGGTCGTTTCCGTCAATCGAGTATTAACAGCTGCCGGCGAAGCATTGTAAATGAGATCCTGCATGAAAAAGAAAACAATGAGCAGATTAACAGCATCATCCGGGGGAGCATTGTGTACCAGAAACAGAAACATCCTCTTTCCAGAGACAGGAAGCTGAAACAGGAATTCATCAGACTGTACCAGAAAATGCCCGATTGTAACCGTAACATGTGGAACTATAACAATCCGGTTATGGCATCTGTGAGGAATGATCTGGATGATCTCAGTACGCATTACCTGAATGAGTACCACCGGGAGAAATTTGATGAACTTAAAACTCGGATCGGGGCACAGAGCAAGAAATATGAAGAGGCATATGGTTCAACCGGGAAGACATATGAAGAAGGAAAGATGAAGGATCTGTATACCAGGCTCGGTAATGCGATCTTGAAGGAAGTGCGTAGGTTTGATGCGGAGCAGAAAGAAATGGTGTCAAGGGAAAAGCAGCAGAAGTATACAAAACAGGTAGCAGGTGGAATGTCACTGGCATCTGCTGTCAATCGAATGAGAAAAGGGTTGAAATCCGAATGGGAAAAGGCAAAGAATGAGCGGGAGCATGACCAAATGATGAAATACGATGCGGAAAAAGAAAACAGGGGTCATGAATAACCTGTATCTTTAAAATTGCAATTTGTCAAAAAAGATGGCAGATTTGCATTGACATTTATTATATAATTGCTATATAATAAATAGCGTAGAGATAAAAGCCCGTTTGTAATCCGAAAGACTATCTGGCTGGAATACAGGAAAGGAGTAAAAGTGATGGAAAAAGAAGAATTACTGGCTGCAATTGAGAAGTATTATGGATTTAAACGAGAACTTATAAGAAATCCGGAACAATGCGGTTTATGGTTTGTAAAATTTGAAGTAAACGGAATCAAATATTCTGGAAATGTATCTTTTCATGGTGCGTTGCCACAACTGAATATAATAGGGCATACAACAAAGCAATACGATGAATACGGTACTCCAGTGGAAGATTGGTTTTACAGCGAATTTATTAAAGATAAGCCGGCAAAGCTTTTACATTGTGTAGATGCGGAGGACGGCGATTGGGAAGATACCGGGATCAGATTTGAAAACCAGAAGCAGGCAGAGGAATATATGAGTAATGTTGATGTAAAGAATTTTAGGTATGTAATGATACAGGAAGGGGAAGACAAATGAAGACAATTTTATTTTTAAACAACAAAGGCGGGGTTGGAAAAACAGCCAGTGTAACAACCGTGGCACATATGCTGGCGGCCGTACATAATAAAAGGGTGTTGCTTATTGACCTGGATCCGCAGATGAATAGTACGTGCATGTTCGGCGAGGTAGATTTTATAGAACTGTTTAACAGTATCTATCGGGGAACCTGTACGAAAAAGCAGAAGTCAGTGGAAGATCTGCTGCTGGATCGGGAATTGGATATCCACGAATGTATCCGCCGTACAGAGTATGAGAATCTTGATATGATACCGAGTTTTCTGACTTTATCAGAAGCCGAGGAGAGGATGAAGGCGGATGTTACATCACCGCAGCAGTTCCGACTGAAAAAACATTTAAGGACTGTACAAGATGAGTATGACTATTGTATAATAGACAGTAGCCCCTCCATATCCATTACCAATATAAACGGATTGGTGGCATCGGATGAAGTCTATGTACCTCTGCGCTGTGACGGTGGGAGCCTTCTCGGTGCATCTATTATCATGAACCTGTTTGAGACGGTATTAGAGTATGATGCCGGATTAAGGATCGGTGGGATGTTCTTCACCCAATGGAATGGAAGGAAAAATGTTTCAAAAGCGGTTTATGAATTGCTGAGTGAGATCTTTGGTGAGTACATCATTCCGGTCACAATCAGCCAGAGCAAGAATGTAGAGGAGAGCAGTCTCGTACAGAAACCACTTCTTGCTTATGACGGTGGAACAAAAAAGAGCAGGGTAACACAAGATTATCTGGAGCTGACAGAGTATATCTTAAAGCAGAATGAAGCAGAAGGTCACTTATGACCTCTATGTCTGGAAGCAGCAAAGAGTGAAAAATAAATTTAATGCGAACTATGTTCGCTATGCAGGTATTGTGTCTGTGCGTTGAAAAGCCATAGCATGGCCTGCTGCTAACATCGGTTATGCGTAATAAAAGCACGGAGCTGAAGCACCACGCAGATGGGTAATTCCTTACTGGTTGTAAGGGATATTAACCATAAGTATATTGTAGTAGAAATGAGGAAAAGCATGTTTAAAGTAATGTTAAAATTAGACCGGAAAAAGGTTGAGGAACAGAATCTGGATTATGATAAAGTGATGACACTTGTGGATCAGGTTTACAACAGACCGGAGATCATTAAAACAGGAGAAGGACGTTATACGGGGATTACTTCATCCAAAGAACTGGCTTCGTTTGGTGTTGCCATGCTCACGCTGGAAAGAACGGACTGGTTTTTTGATCTGATCAGTGAGTGGTATATGGATGACGACAAAGGAGGCAGGGAAGACCTAAAAGCCGGGAAGCTGGCATGGGATGCCAGACATCAGAAATCAGGTGCCATAAGTGGAAAATAGTGAAAGCCGGGTTTCCGTCTATTTTGATCTGGACGTTCAAGCGTTAAAAAATATCTATGAACCATCGAGCGGGCATGACTACACGAATGCTTATCATGAGATACGTTCGTTTATGAAGAAAGAAGGATATGAGCATGAGCAGGGATCCGTGTACCATTCGGTCAGTGAAAAGGATAGATCTGATGTCATCCGTACAGTAAAAGCATTGCAGGATGAAAAATCGTGGCTGAAAGAATGCGTGAAAAAAATGAGCTATGCCAGGATTTCGGAGGAACATGATATTACAGGCGTTTTTCAGGATATGGGGGAACTGTCACAGAACGGACTGGAGAAAGAGATGGATCTGAAAGATATTTTTGATAAACAGAGGAAAGAAGGGCAAAGACCAGCAAAAAGCAGAAAGCCTAAAAGAATAAATTTGGATCGTTAGAAGGCATGGATAAAAGAAAGGGTCACAGATGACCTGTAGAAGAAAGGAAGAGGAATATGGGGAAATTTAGTGTTGATTCTATAAAAGGAGTAACGAAAAATCAGGAAGAGAAAGTCCAGGTAGGTGCTGGTTTGTTGTCAGAAGTGTCGAAAAATCAAGTGATGACAAAAACCATAAATGTTCCGAGGAACATGATAGATAAAAATCCAAATAACAAATACAGTATAAAAGGCATTACTTCTCTGGCAAATTCAATCCGCGACTACACACTGATAGAACCTTTGCATGTAAGCCGGAAGCCGGATGGAAGATACCTGCTTTTAGGCGGGGAGCGCAGACTGGCAGCCATTGACCGCCTGATTGCGGATAAAGAAGTTTCTGGCTGGACGGAAGATACCCTGATTCCATGTGTAGATCGTGGCACAGAGCTGATCAAGCTGCCTTTAAGCGAGACAAACAAGGAGAGATATGCGATTATCATTACAAACAAGGAAGCGAGAAAATACACGGATGGCGATATGTATATCGAGATCCAGGAATGGAAAAACATCATTGAAGAGCTGAGGTCAAAAGGGATCGAGTACATTGACGGTTCAGACGAAGACGGGGAAGAAGGGAAGATCCAGATCAAGGGCGAGACAACAAGGGATATCCTGACAAAGACGACGGGATTGTCCAGGGGGCAGATCAACAAGTTTGAAAGAGTAAATAAGCGTGGAAGTAATGCCCTGAAGGATGCGCTTCTGAATAATAAAGTGTCAGTGAGTGTGGCAGCCAAAGCAGTGGAAAGCCTGAATGAAGCAGAACAGGCTGACCTTGCCAGGGATTCTGAGAGTAAGAATATCAATTCCGGCGATGTAAAGAAGTATAAGAAGGCAAATGCAAAAACCAGACAGATTACGTCGGACATGTTTATGGAAGATACGGCGGAGATCATTAAAAATCTGAAAGAAAATAAAGTTTTACTTGACGAATCCAGCGAAGAAAAATATCATTTTTATATAAGGCAGATAGAAAACTTGTTGGGAGGTCACTAATGACCTCTGGAAAAGAAGAGGTATGTTATGTCAAAAAGACTTTATTCAGGCTATGTATCGCAGGAGGTTTTTGAACTGGTGGATTTTCTTGCAAAGAGGGAAGAGATCAGCAAGACAGTTGTTTTTCCCAGACGGGCGATCCGGTACTTTATGGAGGGCGATAGAAAGATCGATCCCCGGATCCTGCTTACCCAGCGCAGCGACCCGGCTTACATTGAGAGGAAAGCGCTGCTGACCGTATATATCGAAGATGAACAGCGAAAGCAGCTGGAAGCTGTGGCGGAAGAAAAGGGATGTAATGTGTCGCAGGTGTTCTTTCAGGTTATGCTTGATTACTGCGTGCTGCTGATCAGCATAGACAGTACAGGTGTCAATATCGAGAAAAAAGATTAGGTCATATGACTGCATCAAGTTACTCTTTTTCAAGGTCTCTGGAAGTATTGCTTCCAGGGGCTTTTTTTGATAGGAAATAAGCGGTTTGTCGAATTATGTCGATAAATGTTGATTAAAAGTAATTGTATTTTATTTCCTTTTGTGATACAATCTAACATCGAGGGAATTTTTTAAGTAGCAAATGGAGTTAATTCAACTCCATTTGAATAATATTATTATGAACACTAAAATGAGGAGTATATAATGAAAAGAGTAGGTATTAATTTGAGCGAAGTAAAATATCATGTCATAGATGTTGCGGCCTATTGTTTAAGTAAAAATGAGATGAATTGTTTTAAGTTGCAAAAGATTTTATATTATATTCAAGCAGCTTTTATTGTAAAAAAAAGAAGACCTTGTTATATAGGAAAAATAGTGAAAGCAGAATTTGGGCCTATTATACCTACAATAGAAAATATTTATTCTATATTTGGTAATCGAATTATTAGTTTGGATGAATCAGAATTGATAGGAGATGCTTCATTAATAGAATCTGAAGATAGAGAATTGATTGATTTGGTTTGTAAAAGATGTGAAGTTATGAGTGGAAATGATTTATCAATAGCAACGCATCTGGATGCTCCATGGAATGCTGCTTCTGATAACGGAGTGATTACCTGTAAAAGTATTTTTGATTTTTATATTAACAATGAATTACGCTTAATGATTTAATTGGTGATAGGAGAAATATACAATGGAGGATATAAGATACAAAGAATTTGTAAACAAAGTACTTAAACCATTAAGTAATGACGCATTTCGAAGGGATAAAGAAAAAGTGAAAAAATTACTTATTGATTATTTTAAAAAGGAGCAGTTTACCGTTTATTCTTTTGTACATTACTATTTTAATAATCCAAATCATAGAAAATCAGAATTAAATTGCACGAAAGAGATTGTAAAAGAAGTTTTGGATGACTTAATTTTAAGTTATGAAAATTGTATTTGTGAAACATGCAAAGAAAATGGAAAATTCGGGGAAGAAATTGCTAGTTCGTGTGAAACAAGGAATTGTATCAATAAACAATTTGCAAATGTAACAAATGAGCAAAAGATTTTTCAATGTGTTTATCGAGAAAAATATTATCATGTAATAAGAAGAATAGCAAAATTTTATGAAAATTTACATTCTGTAGATAATTTAACTGAGGTAAATAAATCTATAAAAGAGATTTATTCTAGGGTAGTCGATTCTTTAAAAGATGATGTGAATGAATTTAGAACAGAAGCATTTGAACAGACTAAATGTGATATAGGAAAAATAGAAGAACGGATTAAAAATAATGATGAGAGTTTATCTGCTATAGATGAGAGTTTATCAGATTTAGATGAGAGTTTATCTGATATAGATAAGAGACTGTCTGAAACTACAGAAAGATCAAATGAAATTACAAAAGAATTAGAAGGTAGTAAGCAAGAAATTTTAATAAATATGATTTCTGTACTATCTATTTTTTCTGCTGTGTTGCTTGCAACTATTGTACCAATGAATCTGTTGAATGCAATTACAAAACAGGTATTTGAATATGCTTGGGACACGGAATTAATACCTATTCTCATTTTTACTGTTATTATGTTTGTTATGTTTAATTTGATATACTTTCTTATTTCTTACGTTGCAACTATAACGTTAGGAGAAAGATGTAATGTATTGTTTGCAAGTAAAAGAAGACTTGTTTACAAAATTAATGCTATTTTGTTGATATTTATTTCTATTTCGTTCTTAAGTGTTCTTTTTTTATAATTTAATTAATGAGTGTTATTAGAGTTATTAGACACCCTATGAAGTATTGACTTCAGGGGTGTTTCTGATTATTTAAAAAGTTATAAGATATTATTGACAATTTATGTTGGTTATTATATAATTATTATATAATATAAGTGAGGGGGAATTGATATGAAATCATTTATCAAAAACTTTTTGTTATTGTTTGTAACAGGAATACTTCTGGCTTTGACGAGTCCGGCTGGTAGCGAAGCAAAAACGATAAGGATTGTTCCTGATGTAAAAAAGGGTCAGACAAAAACTATTTATACAGTTAAACGCAAAAAAGGAAAAACAACATTGAAAAAGCTGACCGCAAAGACCAGTAACAAATCGGTTGCCAGTGTGAAGGTGGCAAAGGCAAAAGGCGGGAAGAAGTATTATGTAAAAGTGACGGGAAAAAAAAGGGGAGAAGTTTTAGTTACTGTAAAAGAGAAAAGAAAAACGGCATCCGGTAAGATAAAGAAAAACACGCTGTGGTTCAGTATGGAGGTGTGGGAGGAGAAACAGGATGAAAAACAGAAAGCGAAAAAAGCATTTGAACTTCAGAATGCAGTAAGAAAAAAAGCTGGTCAAAAAGAACTTGAATGGTCGGAGGAGTTATGGGAAATTGCGAAAAACAGAGTGGAAAAAGATGGTTTTGATGATCATGAAAATTTTTTCAAAAGACTCAGTGAGCATTTTGGAGTAGATGTTATAGAACATTATGAGAATTGGTTTTCAGAAAATTTAGTTTGGAATACTGGTGAACCAGAGAAAGCAATTGAGGCATGGGAAAAATCTGGACCTCATGCCTTTAATATGAAGTGTAGCGATTGGCAGTGTGGTGCGATTGCATATAGCGAAAAGACTAATACGTGGGTAGCAATTTTCAGCAGAAGACCATCAGCAGTTATAGATAACTGGAAAACAAAAAGTGTAATATTAAGAGTAAAGAGAATTGATTCCACTACTGGCGAAGGAATTTCGGGGTCATTGATTAAAATCCATGATGAAATGGGAAAAGAGATATGCAGAAGTTGGGAATCTTCTAAAAATAATGTTTGTTGTTTTATTTGGTTTGATGAGTTTGTTCTCGGAAAAGCTTATAAGGTTTACGAATATTCTGCACCAGATGGCTATAAAAAAGCAGCCAGTGTTACTTTTGTAGCTAAAGGTGCTTCTGAAGGACCGATTGAGATTGTGTTGTCCAGTGATAGGAAATAAGCAGACGAGGAATAACAGTTTTTTGGCGGAGAGAAGGTTCTCCGCCTTTATTCTTTTACGAAAGGATTTCAAGAAGGATGCAAACAGAAAAAAGGTATAAAACGATTAAATGGGAAGACAGACTAAGAATCGAAGCATTGTATAATGCCGGACTTAAGCCGAAGGAGATAGCAGATCAGCTCGGATTCCATCACAGTACAATTTATCGGGAGTTAAAACGCGGAAAAACTAAAAGACGCAATTCTGACTGGACAGAAAGGGAGATTTATAGCCCGGATATGGCACAGGAAAAGGCCAATGCAAATAAGAAGAAAAAGGGACGTCCTTTAAAAATTGGGAATGACTATAAGTTTGTAAAATTTGTGGAGAAGACAGTCGGGGATGAAAAAAATTCTCCAGCAGTTGCTCTTGTGATGATAAAGAAAATGAATTTGCAGTTTGATACGAAAATATGTCTGACTACATTATATAATTACATTAAAGGTGGAATATTTCTTAATCTTACTATGGCGGATTGCCCTTATCGTTCCAAGAAAAAAGGAAAAAGAAAGCGTAAGGTTCGGAAGCGTTTGAGTGCAGGAACAAGTATCGAGGAACGACCGCTGGAAGTCATGGATCGTAATGAGGTGGGAAATTGGGAAATGGATACAGTTGTTGGAGGACAGGGCAAATCAAAGAAATCCCTGCTGGTTCTTACGGAGAGGAAAACACGGATAGAAATAATTGAACCGTTAAATGAACACACCATGTCGGAAGTGGTACGTGTTATGGATAGACTGGAAAGAAAGTACACGGAAAAAGTGTTTAGGACAATGTTCAAAACGATTACGGTTGATAATGGGACAGAGTTTTCAGACTGGCAGGGGATGGAGCGTTCCAGAAGAAATAAGAAGAACCGGACAAAAATATATTATTGTCATCCATATTGTAGCAGTGAGCGTGGATCAAACGAAAATAATAACAAACTGGTTAGAAGATTTTATCCAAAAGGCGGAAGCTTTGATGATGTACCAAGACGGGATATAAAGAAGCTGGAGCGGTGGATGAACCAGTACCCACGTAAGATGTTTGGATGGAGGAGCGCGGAAGAAATGTTCCAAGATGAACTATGGAGGGTGGCTATGTAGAGCTGGGACAAGTGAACACTGTTTTAGAAAAACTGGTTAATAAGCAGTTTTCTTTGTGTTATCTGTTTTAACATATATCAAAAGATCCATATAAAATATTATATTTCATATAGATGAATTTTTTCTTTTTTACCGTATTTCAATTTGAAAAAAGAGATATTGTCCAATGTGTGCAGAAAAACTTGACATTTGCGTCAATGAAATACAATAAAAATAATTATTGATTTTAAACTGAGATTCTTGTAAAATAGTTTACGTATGGAAAATTGTGAAAGGTTCGTTACACTAGTTATATGAAAAGAGGATTTTATGAGTAAACCGATCGTGGCAATCGTGGGAAGACCTAATGTGGGGAAATCCACGCTTTTTAATACGCTGGCAGGCGAAAAAATTTCAATTGTAAAAGATTATCCAGGAGTGACCAGGGACCGGATCTATGCGGATATGGTCTGGCTGAACCGGAGTATGTCCCTGATCGATACCGGGGGAATCGAGATGGATACCCGGGATGTCATGCTTTCCCATATGAGAGAGCAGGCGACAATCGCCATTGACACAGCGGATGTGATATTGTTTATTACGGATGTGAGACAGGGACTTGTGGACGCGGATTTTAAAGTGGCAGATATGTTGCGCAGATCCGGTAAGCCGGTAGTACTTGTAGTGAATAAAGTAGATCATTTTGAGAAATATATGCCAGATGTGTACGAGTTTTACAACCTGGGCATTGGAGAACCTTATCCGGTATCGGCTTCCTCTAAGCTGGGGATCGGTGATATGCTGGATGCAGTTTTGGAGCACATTGCGCCGGAGAAATTTGAAGAGGACGAGGACGAACGTCCGAGGATCGCTGTTGTGGGAAAACCCAATGCGGGTAAATCTTCGCTGATCAACCGGCTTCTGGGAGAAAACCGTGTGATTGTTTCCGAAGTTGCGGGGACGACTAGAGATGCTATTGACACCGAGATTATACGGGATGGAAAAGAGTATATCTTTATCGATACCGCTGGAATAAGAAGGAAGAATAAAATCAAAGAAGATTTAGAAAAATATAGTATTATCAGGACCGTTGCCGCCATTGAGCGGTCGGATGTAGTAGTGTTGATGATCGATGCGGTTGAGGGAGTGACGGAGCAGGACGCTAAGATTGCTGGAATCGCCCACGAGCGGGGAAGAGGATTGATCATCGCAGTGAACAAATGGGATGCCATCGAGAAGAACAATCACACCGTCAAAGAGTATACGAATAAGGTGCGGGAGATCTTATCTTTTGTTCCTTATGCAGAGATCGTATTTATTTCTGCCCTTACAGGCCAGAGAACCGATAAGGTATTTGAACGGATCGAGACAGTGATCCAGTTTCATTCCATGCGGGTTCAGACCGGCGTGCTCAATGAGATCCTTATGGAGGCAGTTGCCATGCAGCAGCCGCCTTCAGATAAAGGAAAGCGGCTCAAAATATTTTATATGACTCAGGTAAGTACCAAACCGCCTACCTTTGTTCTTTTTGTAAATAGCAAGGAGCTGATGCATTTTTCCTATCAGCGTTATATCGAAAATCGAATCCGGGATACGTTCGGCTTTACTGGTACACCGATCCGTATGTTTATCCGTGAACGAAAGGAGAAATAAGACGTGTTGAAATATATTCTGACAGGGATTGTTCTTTTGCTCATCGGCTATGCCTTTGGCTGTTTTTCTACCGGATATCTTGTGGGAAAAAGAAATGGAATGGATATTCGTTCTACTGGCAGTGGCAATATAGGCACCACCAATGCCCTGCGTTCCATGGGGGCGAAAGCAGGAGCAATCACCTTTCTTGGGGATCTATTAAAGGCATTTGTTCCTATGCTTTTGGTGAAGTATGTGTACTGTGCGCATATGGGATACGATCCGAACCAGTCTGTAGCTTATATGTACACACTTTTTACTGGTCTGGGCGTGGTGTTGGGACATAACTTTCCGGTTACCCTCCGGTTTAAGGGAGGAAAAGGAATTGCTGTGTCAGCGGCAGTTATCGTGGTTTCTACCATGGATCCCTTATTTATTGGGGTAGGTCTGGCGCTCTTTATTGCAGTTGTGGCCATTACCCGCTATGTCTCTCTGGGATCGTTGATCGTTGTATGGTATATTCCTATTTTCTCAGTGATACATTTTCGGGGAGATATTTTTTTCCCGGTTATACTTGTGTTGAGTCTGATGTTTACGGTTCTGGCTTACATAAAGCATAGCGCTAATATCAAACGGCTTTTAAATGGTACTGAGAATAAGCTGGGAGCAAAAAAAGGTATAGATGGAGAACAACATAATGAAATAAAATAGTTTAGCATAGCGCTAATATCAAACGGCTTTTAAATGGTACTGAGAATAAGCTGGGAGCAAAAAAAGATACAGATGGAGGAAAACATAATGAAAAAAATTAGTTTTTTAGGTGCTGGAAGCTGGGGAACTGCCCTCGCTATTTTGTGTGCCAATAACGGACACAAGGTTACCATGTGGTCAAAGATCAAGGCAGAGACCGATATGCTCCGGGAACAGAGAGAACATGTGGAACGGCTGCCTGGCGTGAAGCTGCCAGATTCCATCGAGATCGTGGATGAGATTTCGGCGGCATGCCAGGAACAGGATATCATTGTGTTTTCCGTGGCATCGCCATTTGTGCGGTCTACGGCTGAACTGGCAAAGCCCTATATCAAACCAGGCCAGATCATTGTAAATGTGGGAAAAGGAATCGAAGACAATACACTGATGACATTGTGTGAGATATTGGAAGATGTGCTTCCAGAAGCCAAAGTAGCAGTTTTATCTGGTCCGAGCCATGCCGAAGAGGTATCAAAGGAGATGCCTACTACAGTTGTAGTCGGAGCGAAGGACGAAAAAACAGCGACCTTTATCCAGGACGTATTTATGGGAAAGAATTTCCGTGTCTATGTCAGTCCCGATATTGTGGGAATTGAGCTGGGAGGAGCATTAAAAAATGTGATCGCATTGGCGGCGGGAATCCTGGACGGGATGGGCCTGGGAGACAATACAAAAGCCGCTTTGATGACTCGCGGTATTGTAGAGATCAGTCGTCTGGGAATGGAACTTGGCGGCAGAATGGAGACTTTTTTTGGACTGTCGGGGATTGGGGATCTGATCGTGACCTGTACCAGTACCCACAGCCGAAACCATAACTGCGGTTATCTTCTCGGCAAGGGAAAGACGCTGGAGGAGGCGAAACAGGAGATCCGTCAGGTGGTCGAGGGAGTCAATTGTGCCAAGGCAGCCATGAAACTGGCCAATAAACATCATGTCAGCATGCCGATTGTGGAGCAGATCAATGCCGTTTTATTTGATAATAAGTCCACAGAGCAGGCATTAAAAGACCTGATCCTCAGGGAGCGGGTGATAGAATACCAGTCTTTAAGTTGGAAATAGACCAGCCTGTTGAGTCGGCGCACGGGGTTTGAACTGCGCTGACAGGCTAAGAAGATGTTCTCTTTTGGGAGCATCTTTTTTGTTGTGTACAATTTGGTACATTGAATCTTATTTGCCACAATTTTGTCCTATCCGGCTGGTAGCATGGATAACATCACAGCTGGGCGGCAGCATCGGATTAGCCTGGCGCCGTCCGGCTATTGCTGTAACGTGACATGAAGATTTGGAGGCATACATATGAACAAAAATGGGAAGCAGCTTGTTAAGACAGGAATATTTTTGGCAGGGATCGGGATCTTATGTGCCAGCAGCAGGGTTTCAGCGGCGGAAAATCCCACATATACTATTACAAAGGGGAAGAAAGCGACGATTTCTACGATCATCCGGAAAAATCCGCTTACTTCATCAAATCAGAACAAATATAAGAATTTGACCTGGAAATCCGGTAATAAAAAAATTGTTAAAATCATTGGTAATAAGAAGATCAAAGGAGTGAAAAAGGGAAAGGTATATATCCGGGGGTATAACAGCAAGAAGAAAAAAGTGCTGGCAATCCGTGTCACAGTGGGAAAAAAGGTTTCAAAGATCAATGTGAAGTCTACAACAGTAAATATGTATGTGGGGGATAAGGCAGCACTGAATGCGGCAGCGGCGCCAGCCAGTGCCTCAAATAAAAAGTTGTTTTATTCTTCTTCGAATCCGGCTGTGGCTAAGGTGTCTAAAAATGGACGTGTGACGGCAGTATTAAGTGGAAGTTCAGTGATCACCATCCAGTCCAAGGATGGTCATGCAGTGAAAAAGATAAAAATAAAAGTCCAGTCGGAACTTGTGCGTAACACGTCCAAAGGAAAAGTAAAGGGAATTGAAGATGCCAATGGAAAATCGCTGGTATGGTATGGCGTTCCCTACGGAGCTTCCACAGCCGGAAATAACAGATGGAAAGCCCCTCAGCCTGTGGCTGCATGGAGCGGAACACGGAGCGCTACGGCAGCGAAGCAGCCGGCGGCACAATACAGTGACGGCACTACCTATCTTGGCACAGAGGACTGTTTGTATGTCAATGTTTACCGACCCAATAACGGAAAAAAGAATCTTCCGGTCATGGTATATCTCCACGGAGGAGGAAATGCCTCCGGCAGCTCAGATGTAAGTTTTTCTAATATGGTATCAGCAACAAACGCTATCGTCGTTTCCGTGGAATATCGTCTGGGAGCATTTGGCTATCTCAGCCATCCGGCGCTTCGGAACGGGACAGAGGAAGAGAACAGCGGTAATTTTACTCTGTTGGATGTGAGGGCGGCGCTTACCTGGGTTCGGGACGAGATCAGGAATTTTGGTGGAAATCCTGGAAATGTGACTTTGTCTGGATTTTCTGCCGGTGGGAGAAATGCTCTGCTTTGCATGATCTCGCCAGGAATGAGAGGACTTTTTCACAAGGCGATTATATTCAGCGGTGGCTGCAACACGTGTACCAATGAAGAGGGAGAGGAGTCTGTGGAGGAAAAGCTGGCGGCGATACTGGTTAAGAGAGGAACCTTCTCTGACAAAAAAACTGCTGGGGAGTATCTCAAAGAGGCATCGGACCAGACAATCCGTGATCTTTTTCACAGTCTGTCCACCTCAGAGGTGGCGAACATGTATAAATCCTCTGCGCTCAAGCTGGGTAAATTTCCCCAGGGATTCAATGACGGCGTGGTGATCCCGAAGGAGGGCTTCTCTGTTATATCCGCGGGGAACTATAACCGTGTGCCGGTGATTCTGGGAAGCGATGCCACGGAATTTTCCTCCTTTGCCTGGAATGGGAGTCTTACTTCTGAATTGGATGAGGTGGCAGGGATCACTTCTTCGTCCCAGATGATGAATCTGGTGGCCAATGGAATCAAGTATGGCAGTATGCTGCAGTCGGGGCACTATATTGAAAAAACGGCGGGACTTCTCAGTCAGGACGCGGGACACAGTAATATCTATGCCTATCGTTTTCGCTGGGGGACGAATTCCAGTGTGACAGATGGTTTTTACAGTCGTTATGTCGGTGCTTTTCATGGCGCCAGCAAAGATTTTTTGAGGGGAATATATAAAAACAACTATTCAGAATATTCGCCCAACGCCATTGTTGCTTCCAATAAGCCAGGAAGGGCAGCCCTCACTACATTGATGCAGAAGTATGTCACAAATTTTCTTGCCAGCGGGAATCCCAATGGTTCTTCTCTGGCAAACTGGGGTACCTGGAACAATGCTTCTGGCGCTCAGAAGATTATGATCTTTGACGCGGACAGCGAAAAAAGTACCTCTGGCATGAGCAGTGAGTTTTATGATGAGATGGGAACCTTTTCTCAGATGAGGGCAAATCTTACCAAATCAGAGTATAACATATTGGTAAAATCACTGTTTGCAGACCGCTTCTTTATGCCAGCGGTGGTTCCGGAATATTGAAAATAGAAAGTTTGAGACAAGAATAAAGACAGAGTTCTAATTGGCGCCGCCAGTCTTACTTAAATTTGTATCACTGGGTCAGCACACTAGCTTGACGGCGCCTGATTGGAATCTGATATTGAGTCAATCACAGGGAAAGAGATCTCTATTTCAAATCCCTTATTCCACTCTGATGTTACATGTAAGGAGATATTTAGTTCCTTTGCCATTTCTTTGGCAAGATACAGTCCCATCCCGGTCGCTTTTTTTCTTTTTTTTCCAGAATCGCCGGTAAACCCCTTTTCAAAAAGATAGGGCAGGTCACAGCTTCGGACGCCGGTACCATTATCCCTTATCGCGAAAATATAACGGCCGTCTCGTTCAAAAGAGGTAAAGTTTAATTCTGGTTCGTTTCCACAATATTTAATGGAATTACTGATGATCTGACGCAGGAGGAAACCCAGCCCTCTCTGGTCCGTGTAAACCGTATCATCAGAGATACAGAATTGGATCTGGAAATGCTTTTCTTCCAGCAAGGGCTTATAATCCTCCAACACCTCTTCAATGCATGGAAGGATATGGACAGGCTCAAACAGATAATCCTTTCTTGTACCTTTTAATCGGGCATAGAACAGCATCTGGACGATGGATTCCTGCATACGGTTCCGGATATAATCAAGTTTGGAACCAATGGTCTCCGGTAACTCATCTCTGCGGTTATCAAGAAGCAGGGTCAAAAGGGAAAGGGGTGTTTTGGTTTCATGGGCCCAGGATTCAACGTACTCTTCATAATCGTTTATCTGCATTTTCAGACTGTCATAAGCATTTTGCTGATCCCGTAACATTTTGGCCAACAGACGAATCGGTTCTCTCTGAGCTGGACTGAGGCTTTTTAGCAACATCTCCTCCTGGTGTTCCACTGGATCGCAGAGAAAAGCGAAAAAAGCCTGTTCTCTTTTTTGTTCCCGGTGGACAAGCACACTACATACCGAAGCGAATAAAAGAATCGTGGTGAGCAGAATCACGGTTATCATCGAATAAAATGCCTGCATATCAGCGATCCACAGAAGCAGTGCGGCAAAGGCATCAACTCCCAGCAGAAGCAGGAGCCAGGGGGTATACCGCTGGATCAACTTAATGTTCTGTTTCATTGTGCCCCTCCCTTCTGGATAAGCCGGTAGCCGATTCCGCGAACCGGGACGATCTGCTGACACATCATAAGGTTAGCCATGGTCTTTTTTAACCGAGTCAGATTGACCTGAAGCGCATTTTCGTCAATAAATTCAGAAGTTTCCCAGACTGCCAGACACAGTTCTTCCTTTGTCACAATCTCATCTCCATGATTCAAGAACGCTTCAAGTATTTTCCCCTGATTTTTGGGGAGGACGACAGAATGGTTATGGATATACAGCGTGTATGTTTGACGATCCAAAAGAAATCCTGAGCCCTCTAGAAGATTTGAGCGGCCCTCGTATCGTTTCATTACATTGGCTACACGTGCTAAAAGCCGTTCTTTTCTGCATGGTTTCGTCAGATATTCGTCAGCACCCAGATTCAGTGCATGCAGTTCATCCTGTATCTGGTCCCGGGAGGTAAGTACAAGGATTGGGATAGAGCTTTTTCCTTTAATTTCCCGGCAGATTTCAAATCCGCTCTTCTCAGGCAGATTTAGATCCAGAAGGATCAGGTCGGGGGAGAGCCGCAGAAGCTGATCTGTGACATCTTTAAAATCTGTAATTTCTTCTGTTTTAAAACCAGCTTTACGTAATATATCGCATAATTCTTCTCTCATAAAGTCTTCGTCTTCTACGATTGCTATACATTTCATGTAATGTTCCTCCCGTTATTTATTGACCACAAAATTATTCTTCCCGTTCTGGAACCATCAGTTTCAGAAGATAGCGATCACTTGAACGCTTCACTGCTGTGATGTAAATATATTCTATCACACATAGCGCTAAAATTATAGCGACAGAAATGATCATCATTTCTGTCAGACTGCTTTTTGCTCTGGATGACAGAATTCCGGTGAGCAGAGAACGAACGCCAAACAGACTGCTGAAAGCAGCAATCACAGTTGGGAGTCCAAAATACCAATGGATCTGTTTTCTGGCGGAATTACACAAAGTAGTATATGTGGCTCCCAGGCGTATGAGTGTTCGGTAGCGGCGGGTTGATTTCTGCTGGCTCATCAGAAATTGTACGCCAATGATCGTATTTGAGATGATCAAAAAGATAACCGCAAGGTACATGGTAATATAGCTGGCAGCCACCATATAAAATAACTGCCGTCCCATGTTCTGCAGATAGCTCTCATAGGTCAGTCCTGCTTTATTCAGTTTTTGATTCATTTCTGATATAGCAGATAAAAGACTTGTATCTTCTTTCTCATCCTTTGCCAGAATGCCATTGAGATAAACATTGTATTCACCCTGCGTATAGTATTCAAACATTTCATCCGGAAGGATCAGCGCAAAGGACAATGTGATGAAACGGTCTGTGACCAGACTCGTAGTCTGGACGGTTCCCGTGAGGTGGATCGTTTTTCCATCTAGCTGGGCTTCTGGTCGTGTCTGCAGAATACGGTCCAGCAGTTTTTTCCTTTCATAGGCTGCAAATTCATGATCCATGTAAATGGCGGCTTCCTCTGGCCCCAGTATCAGTTCAGGCATGTTGGCAGCGCGTAAGAGCTGATTGTAGCAGCTCAGGGATATGATATGGGGATAGGTTGTATGCTTAAGATTGTAAAGGAGTACATGTCTGTCCTGGGAAGGCGGCATATCATACAGGGCAGCCAGAAGCGGTTCCATTTGAAAGGCATGTTCGGTGTCTTCTGTTGTGCGGATATAGCCAGTCTTCATATCAAACAAGTGAGAAAAACGAGAAACTAGCTGGTGATCCTCTAGGATCTGCCGGATAGCTGCCGAATCATTTTCGTTCTCATGATCTTCAAAAGTATAATCCAGCGCATGCTGTTCCGATTCCCCATAGAAACGGGAGATTGCCACACCTGCCCCAAAACAGCACAGAGCAGCTAAAATGAGCATAGAACAGATGGCAAGGGTGCCGGAGCGGTGGATCACATTTTCCTGGATCTGACGGAAATTAAATACATGGAGCGGCCGATCTTGTTTTCCGGATTTTACAACAACTCCAATCAAAAAACGGATTCCCCAAAACAATGAGAAGGTTCCGAAAATTCCAAGGGCAATGGTTCGCGCCATCTGCCAGATACCAGACCATGCTTCCCCCTGAATTGCACCGACGTAGGCGATGGCCAGGCAGGAAATGCCTATAAGGATGGATGCTGCATAGATGAATGCTGGCATTTCTTTTTTGGTCCCATCCGGCTTTTCCACAAGAAGTGAACCAATTTCCTGCCGGTTGATCTTTCCGCTGAGGATTAAAAATGCTGTAAATTTAATAAAAAGGAATCCTATGGACGTCCACAATACCGCTGACAGAGAGAAGGAAAGCTTATGACTTATGATCCCGATCCCCACTAGTCTGGCAGTGATCAGGCTGATCAGTTCCGAAAGTAAAAGGGCGCTGGGTAATCCAATGATCAGAGAAATGACACTGTTGCGAAAATCTTCAGCCAGCAGCATGGCAAACAATCTGCGGCGGCGCATTCCCAGCATCAGATAGACGCCAAACTCATGTTTGCGCCGTTCCAGCTGAAATTTACTGGCGTAGTAGATGAGAAAAAACAAGATAAACAGCGCGAAGCCATAAAAGACAGGAATCATACCCATCAGCTTGTTTACAGCGTCACTTTCCATCTGTGCTAAAAAGACCATGACATCCTGGTGGGATAGTGAAAGTATTATATAAAAGGCAACGATTGATACGATCAGAGAACTGAAAAATAATCCGTTTTCTTTTCGATTCCTCTTGCTGTTGCGTATCATTAAATTAAAGAACATTGGCACTGCCTCCTCCCAACTGTGCGACTACGTTTAAGATCCGTGAATAAAATTCCTGCTGGGATTCGTCAGGAAGATCCCGGCGGAGTTCGTGGAAAATAATGCCGTCCTGGATAAACAGGATGCGCTTGCAGTAACTGGCTGCATTGGTATCATGGGTTACCATCAGGATTGTAGAATTTTCATTTTCATTCAATCCGGATAGTTTCTTCATTAAAGTTTTCGCATTTTTAGAATCCAGGGCACCTGTCGGTTCATCGGCGAGAATGATACCTGGGTTCAGGATTAATGCTCTGGCAGCAGCGATCCTCTGTCTCTGGCCGCCTGACATCTGAGGGGGAAATTTATTCAGGACATCCCGAATCTCCAGAAAAGACGTCAGTTGGTCTAAGCGTATTCTGCTCTCGTTTTCCGGCACACCGTGAAGGGACAGGGGAAGCAGAATATTTTCGCGTCCTGTCAGATGCTCTAACAGTTCAAAATTTTGAAATAAATACCCGATCTCTTTTCCGCGGTAGTCCGCCAGCTCAGCTCCTTTGAGCATCTGAACTTGTTTGCCTTTCATTGTGATTTTGCCGCTGTCAGGCTGGATCACGGCGGCAATACAATTTAACAGTGTAGATTTGCCGGATCCACTGCTCCCCATAATGCCCAAAAACTCTCCGGGCATTACCTGAAAGGTTATGCCATCCAGTGCCTTTGTTTGATTTTTAGATTTACCATAATATTTTTTGAGTGATTCAATCTGAAGAACAGGTTCCATGTGATATCCTCCTTTGGTACTGACTTATCTAATCTTATCATAGCACAGGGCTGAGCATTATAATACTTACAGTTGGTGAAAGGTACGTTTTTTGGTTCATATACACAATAATTAAAGATTATTAACCAAACAATAGTTGAAATCTTTTGATTTTTGTGCTATGATCATAGTCATAAATTTTCTTTTACTAATTTTTAGAAGAAAATTCAATCATATTTTCGAGTTGACAAAAATTAATTAATAGTAAAAAATGGAAGAGAAGAAGAGTTGCTGCGTTCTTCAAAGAATTCTGATCACCAGAAAAATTTGATGCAGGAATGAGGAATTGAAATGTTTTAGAAATAGAATTTAAATGAATTGATTTATGTTTGGAGGCGGCAGATGAACACGATTTGGTCTGATTATGTGCAAAAAATAGGAACATTATATTTTTCCCGTACATTAAGATTTTCTGACGAGTATAAAGAAAAGTATATGAGTGCGTTTCGCTTGGATGATAAAAAACGAATTTTGGAGATCGGCTGTGGTCCTGGTGCGTTGACTCAATCGCTTACCAGATGGTATCCAAATGCTGAAATTATCGGAATAGACAGAGACACAGCTTTTATACAATTTGCAAGACAACAAGCACCTGATATAAAATTTATGGAGGCGGATGCAACAGTTTTGCCCTTTGAGGACGGTTTATTTGATGTTGTTATTTCCAATACCGTTCAAGAGCATATTGAACCGTCCAAATTCTTTGGGGAGCAATTCAGGGTATTAAAACCAAATGGTATTTGTATTGTATTATCTGCTAGGAAAGGAATCAATATAATAGCAGATTGTACAGCCCAACAAAGTAGTTTCGAAGAAGCAATATGGAGAAAGGTTGAACCATTTTGTCAGAATATGGATCAAGAGTATCATGTCGGTCAATATGCTATGAGTGAAAGTGAATTACCGTCTGTCATGGAGAAGTACGGTTTTCATCAGATTTCAACCGATTATTTAACGGTCAATCTTACTCCGGATAATCCAGAAAATTCAAAGGAATTGGCATACGCAATGATAAACGAACAGCGTCAAACAAATATTGATGCCGTGAATTCGTTGACTCATGTTGCGCCTGGGGTTGTAAAGCAAGAAGAGATACAAGAAATGAAGAAACGGATCAACGCAAGGTATGACAAGCGGATTGAATTATACAATGCGGGCATAAAACAATGGGATACGAGTATGTCTTTGACAATGGTATTACGAGGTATAAAATAATTTTTATGATTTTTTTGTTGACATTTTGAAAATTGGTGATATACTAATGACAAGATGTTGGGGTCGAAAAGTATTTGCCCCCAACTAATGCTACGGATTGCTTCGTTGTTTCACAACTCCCGCAATCCCTCAAATATTCGAACTTCGCTGATTTACTATGTAAATTGCTATGTTCTCATGTTTGGCGGATCCCAAGTCCAAATGCCTTATCGTGCAAGTATGAACAGCATTTTGACCTTTTGATCCTGGTAGCATAACAAATCGATATAAACCGATGAACAAGAGTAGTAGGAACAAAGTCATGTTTTCAGAGAGCTGTAGGTTGGTGTGATACAGCAGCATGTTTGTTGTGAATGGACTTGTGAGGGCAGCTTGAAAGATGTGATATGTCGAGTAGACGCTGACGGAAACCTGAACCGTTATCTACAGGAGTGCATGATGGTGCATGATGAGTGGGTTATACTATAACCAAATTGGGTGGTACCGCAGAAGTAATTTGAGCTTTTGTCCCTTTTCCTTGCCAGGATAGGGACAAAAGCTTTTTTCGCGTTAGCTTTGAGCCACGCATTCCTGTAAGAATATGTTCCTGCGTGCTGGCACGCAGAGGGACATATTCTTACAGGAATATGCGGCGAATGCCGCGATGATGAGTGTCACGGAGTGACACGAAGAATGAGTGGCTCAAAGCGAAGAGAGAAGAGTTGCGGCGAATGCCGCGATGATGAGTGTCACGGAGTGACACGAAGAATGCGGGCGATTCCACAAAATGTGCCTCATGAATCCAGTCAAAGAATGGAGGAATGAAGGATGAAAAATCAAGACAAAGTGTTACAACAGATCAAAAGTTATGCCGGTGAGTACGATATTGTTCCCATCCGGAAAGAGATCTTCGCAGACGTTATTACCCCCATTGGATTGCTGCGGAATGTGGCAGCAAAAAACAAACGTTTTTATCTGCTGGAAAGTGTGGAAGGAGGAGAAAAATGGGGGCGTTATTCTTTCCTTGGATACGACCCGGTCATGCGGGTATCCTGCTTTAAAAAGATGGTGACAGTGGAAAGACAGGGAAAAAAGGAGACCATCGCGACAGAAGATTCTCTGGCTGTGATCCGGGAGATATTGAAAGATTATCGGTCGCCAAAGCTGGAGGGCATGCCACCCTTTACAGGAGGATTCGTAGGGTATTTTGCCTATGCGATGATCGCTCACGCGGAGCCGAAGCTGAACATCAAGCGGGGAGAATTTAATGACTATGATCTGATGTTGTTTGATAAAGTGATCGTCTATGATCAATTGAAACAGAAAATCGTGGTGGTTGCGAATGTCAGCACCAAAGGAGATATAGAGAGACAATATGAGCAGGCAGAGAGGGAGATCGAAGACATGATCGTCATGATCCGTGCCGATGTGGAGATCGAGGAGGAGCCTGTTTGTGAGGATGTGAAATTTACATGTAATGTGACAAAAGACGAATATGAGAAAATCGTGGAGAAGACCAAAGAGTATATCCGGGAGGGAGATATTTTTCAGGCGGTGGTGTCGAGACGGTTTGTCAGCGAATATTCGGGGAGCCTGATCAATCCATACCGAGTGCTACGGACCACAAATCCATCACCTTATATGGTATATATGAATCTGGATGATGTGGAGATCATGAGTACCTCACCGGAGACTCTGGTACGGCTGCAAGATGGAAGGCTTACGACATTTCCGGTGGCGGGGTCCAGACCACGGGGAAAAAATGAGGAAGAAGACAAGGCACTGGAAGAAGAATTACTTCTGGACGAGAAAGAGTTGTCAGAGCACAATATGTTGGTGGATTTGGGACGGAATGATTTGGGGCGGATCTCTGAGTTCTCCTCTGTGGAGGTGACGGAATATAAGATGATTCACAAATATTCGAAAATCATGCATATCTGCTCCCAGGTGGAAGGAGATATCCGACCAGATTGTGATGCGTTGGATGCTGTCCGTTCCGTTCTGCCGGCGGGAACCCTGTCCGGTGCACCGAAGATCCGTGCTTGTGAGATTATTGATGAACTGGAAAACGAGCCGAGAGGGATCTACGGCGGCGCGCTGGGGTATATCGATTTTAGTGGGAATCTGGATACCTGTATCGCCATCCGCATGGCGGTAAAAAAGAAGGGAAAAGTATATGTCCAGGCAGGGGGAGGGATCGTGGCTGACAGTCAACCTCATTTGGAATATGAAGAATCTGCCAACAAGGCGCGGGCAGTAATGGAAGCAATCAGGAATGGGCGAATGGATTCGTGCCCTCGAGCTAACTGAATGAAGCAGATTTGGTTGTTTGTGGAAAGGAGAGACAGATGGTATTACTGATCGATAATTATGACAGCTTTTCTTACAATCTGGTGCAGCTTGTGGGAGAACTAGATCCGGACGTCCGGGTGGTGCGCAACGATGAATATACAGTGGAGGAGATCGAAAAATGGGGACCTTCCCATATTATCCTTTCACCAGGACCGGGATACCCGAAAGATGCAGGAGTGTGTGAGGAAGTGGTGCAAAGGCTCAAGGGAAACATTCCGATTCTTGGTGTATGTCTGGGACATCAGGCGATCTGTGAAGTCTTTGGTGCAAAGATCTGCCATGCTAGACAACTGATGCATGGAAAAAAGAGTAATGTCTGGATCGAACATACCGATGCCCTTTTTAGGGGGCTGACCAATCGGATAGATGTGGCGAGATATCACTCCCTGATCGCAGACATGGATACGATACCCAGAGAACTGAAAGTTATATCAGTGGATGACAGAAATGAAATAATGGCGGTGAGACACCGGGAATACCCATTGTATGGGCTTCAGTTTCACCCAGAATCGATTTTGACACCGGATGGCAAAGTGATGATAGAGAATTTTTTGCAGTTGAATATAATTCCTGGGAAACCGGGAGAAAGGATGGGTGATGGATATGATCAAAGAGGCATTGCATGAAGTGATAAATGGAAGAGATATCGATTATGATATGGCGAAAGAGGTTATGAAAGAAATTATGTCAGGAGAGGTATCGGAGATACAGATGGCGTCTTATCTGACGGCACTGCGGATGAAGGGAGAGACGATCACGGAAATCACAGCGTCAGCACAGGTGATGCGGGAGATGGCGGCAAAGCTTGAGCCCGCCTGCGATGTAATGGAGATCGTGGGAACCGGCGGAGATGAGGCGGGAACGTTCAATATTTCCACCACGGCGGCATTTGTGATCGCCGCCGCTGGCATTCCGGTAGCAAAACATGGGAACCGCAGTGTTTCCAGTAAAAGCGGGGCAGCGGATGTACTGGAAAGTCTTGGTGCGGATATTAT
This sequence comes from Eubacteriaceae bacterium, assembly GCA_910575665.1. Lineage (GTDB taxonomy): Bacteria > Bacillota > Clostridia > Lachnospirales > Lachnospiraceae > Eubacterium_F. The sequence goes on along the minus strand of CAJTFB010000017.1, from coordinate 31,327 downwards.
GATCGATGTGGAAAAAAACCGAAGGGTACTGGACAATACAAAAATGAGCTTTTTATTTGCTCAGTATCATCATTCTTCCATGAAAAATGTAGGACCGGTCAGAAAGGGGATGGGAGAAAGAACGATCTTTAATATTCTCGGTCCGCTGACCAATCCGGCAGGGGCGGCGATACAGCTTCTTGGCGTGTATGACCGGTCGCTGGTAGAAAAGCTAGCAGAGGTGCTCAGCAATCTTGGGGTAAAACGCGGTATGGCTGTGTGCGGAAGCGATGGCCTGGATGAGATCACGTTGACGGGCTCTACCCACTGCTGTGAGATCCGGGACGGGAAACTCACATCCTTTGACATCACTCCGGAGCAGTTCGGCTTGAAGCCCTGCCAGAAGGAAGAACTGGTGGGAGGCACGCCGGAGGAAAATGCCCAGATCACAAGAGATATACTTTCGGGAAAAGAAACTGGGGTGAAACGGGACATTGTCCTTTTGAATGCCGGTGTGGCGATCTATCTTGGAACATCGGGGATTTCGATGGAAGAGGGAGTGCGAAAGGCGGCAGAGGTGATAGACGGCGGTATGGCGTTGGCGAAGATGGAAGAATTTATAAGAGCCAGCAGACAGTGAGGAGAAGAAAATGATTTTAGATGAAATAACGGCAGCCACTAAAAAAAGGGTGGAAATTTGCAAACAGAAAATTTCCCTGGAAGAGATGAAACGAAACGCCTGCTCCCTGCCGGTAGAGAATGAATTTCCCTTTGAGATCCCTCTTCGCGGTGAGAAGGCAGCATTTATCTGTGAGATCAAGAAAGCTTCGCCGTCCAAGGGGGTTATTGCAGAAGACTTTCCTTATGTGGATATTGCCAGGGAATATGAGGAAGCGGGGGCAGACAGTATTTCTGTGCTGACGGAGCCGGATTATTTTATGGGAAGTACCAAATATCTGGAAGAAATTCATCGGAAGGTGAATACCCCACTTCTGCGAAAAGATTTTATCATCGATGAATATATGATTTATGAGGCGAAGGTGATCGGAGCCAGTGCGGTACTGCTGATCTGTTCCCTTCTTTCGGAAGCGGTACTCGCGGAGTGGATCGAATTGTGTGAAAGCCTGGGGTTGTCTGCGCTGGTGGAAGCCCATGATGAGGAAGAGATCCGCAGGGCAGTCCGCGCCGGGGCGCGGATCATAGGCGTCAATAACAGAGACTTGAAGACCTTTCAGGTGGATATAAATAATTGTCTGAGGCTTCGGGAAAAAATACCAAAAAATATACTGTTTGTAGCGGAGAGTGGAATCCGCACAAGAGAAGATATCGAGGTGTTGGAACAAGGTGGTGTGAGCGGTGTTCTGATCGGTGAGACGCTGATGCGCAGCGGCGACAAGAAAAAAACGCTGGCGAAGCTGCGAGGAATGGATGTGAGTAAATGAAAATAAAGATTTGCGGGATTCGCAGAGAGGAAGATGTCCGGTATCTCAATGAGACAATGCCGGATTATGCGGGATTTATCTTTGCGGATACAAAAAGAAAAGTGACAGAGGATCAGGCAGCTCTTTTGAGACGGGAGCTGGACCCACGGATTCAGGCGTTTGGCGTGTTTGTCAATGCGCCGGAAGAAGCCGTGGCTGCAATTGCTGGTAAGGGGACCATCGATGTGATTCAGCTGCATGGGGATGAGACGGAAGAATATATCCGGGCGCTTCGTGGCATGACAGAAGCACCGATCATCAAAGCGGTGCGGGTGAAAAACCCGGAGGATATCCTTCTGACTGACCGGCTGCCGGTGGACTATCTGTTGTTAGATACTTACCACAGAGGGCAGTACGGAGGTACTGGAGAGACCTTTTCCTGGGAACTGATACCGGAGGAGTTGAAGCATTCCTATCTGCTGGCAGGAGGGATCGAGGCAGGCAATATCCGCCAGGCACTGTCCACAGTAAAGGATAAAGGCTGCTGTATCGGCATTGATGTGAGTGGCGGAGTTGAGACAAATGGAGTCAAAGATAAGGAAAAAATAAAAAAAATTATAGAAATAGTGCATTCTTATCGAATGCCGTAGAAGGGGAGGAATAAAAGATGTCGAAAGGACGTTTTGGCGTTTATGGCGGACAGTATATACCGGAGACGCTGATGAATGCTGTGATCGAACTAGAGGAAGCATATAACAAATATAAGGAGGATCCGGAATTTGTCCGTGAGTTTCAGGAGTTACTGGCAAATTATGTGGGGCGGCCGTCGATCCTGTACTATGCAGAGCGGCTGACAAAAGATCTTGGCGGGGCAAAGATTTATCTGAAGCGGGAGGATCTGAACCACACCGGATCTCATAAGTTGAATAATGCGTTGGGGCAGGCATTGCTGGCAAAGAAGATGGGAAAAACCCGGCTGATCGCTGAGACAGGAGCCGGACAGCACGGTGTGGCGACAGCTACCATCGCGGCACTGCTTGGCATGGAATGTGAAGTATTTATGGGAAAAGAGGATACGGAGCGTCAGGCATTGAATGTATTTCGTATGGAGCTTTTAGGAGCAAAGGTCCATGCTGTGACCAGTGGCACCCAGACTCTGAAAGATGCCGTAAATGAGACACTGAGGGAGTGGACGAACCGCATCGAGGATACCCACTACGTGATCGGATCGGTTATGGGGCCGGCGCCATTTCCTGAGATTGTAAGAGATTTTCAAAGTGTTATCGGAAAAGAAATCAAAGAACAGCTGATGCAGATCGAAGGAAAGCTGCCGGATGCGGTTATCGCCTGTGTGGGCGGCGGCAGTAACGCCATGGGGGCTTTTTATGAATTTATCCCAGATGAAACAGTGCGGCTGATCGGATGTGAGGCGGCGGGACACGGTGTGCATACAGAAAAAAACGCAGCTACGATTGCCAATGGCAGCATGGGCGTCTTTCACGGGATGAAGTCCTATTTCTGTCAGGATGAGTACGGTCAGATCGCGCCGGTATATTCCATCTCAGCCGGGCTGGATTATCCGGGGATCGGACCAGAGCACGCATACCTGCATGATAAGAAGAGGGCAGAATATGTTCCGATTACGGATGAAGAGGCAGTTTCAGCCTTTGAATATCTGTCCCGGACAGAGGGGATCATTCCTGCCATCGAGAGTTCTCATGCCCTTGCCTATGCAAGGAAACTGGCGCCCACAATGGAAAAGGACCAGATCATCGTAGTAAATATTTCAGGCAGGGGTGACAAAGATGTGGCGGCGATCGCCAGATACAGGGGGGTTGATATTTATGAATAAAATAGAAGAAACATTTCAGAATAAAAAAGCATTTATACCATTTATTACAGCAGGAGATCCAGATCTGGAGACTACCGAAAAGATTCTCTATACCATGCAGGAAAATGGGGCGGATCTCATCGAGATCGGAATTCCCTTTTCCGATCCGGTGGCAGAGGGTATCGTGATCCAGCAGGCAGATGAAAGGGCGTTGGCGGCCGGAACTACAACGGATAAAATATTTGATATGCTGGAAAAAAATAAAGAACATTTTCATGTGCCCATGGTATTTATGACTTATATCAATGTAATCTTTGTATATGGCATTGAAAAATTTGCGAAACGTACCAAAGAAATCGGTATGGCTGGTGTGATCGTGCCGGATATGCCATTTGAGGAAAAGGAAGAGCTGGATCAGATATTCCACAAGTATGAGTTGGACGTCATTTCCCTTATTGCTCCCACCTCTAAGGAACGGATTAAGGCGATCGCTGCCGAGGCACAGGGATTTATCTACTGCGTATCTAGTCTGGGTGTGACAGGAGTGCGTGACAACATCAGCCAGGGCGTGGCGGAGATGGTCCGCGAGGTAAAGAAAGTAAAGGATATTCCCTGTGCTGTAGGATTTGGAATTTCTACACCAGAACAGGCGGAGAACATGGCAGCGGTATCGGATGGAGTGATCGTGGGAAGTGCCATCGTCCGCATCGTGGGAGAATATGGAAGAGAGTGTGTGGAAAAAGTGGGAGAGTATGTGAGAAGCATGAAAGAGGCACTGGGATGACCAGATGAATGATACACGGATTGCTCCGCACTATGTGCTTCCGCAATCCTAAAATACTCGCAATTCGCGCTTTTTTCTACGAAAAAAGTATCATATGTTCATAAAACTTTCACTTTTATTTTTTCATTAAATGTGATAGAATTAAAATTGGTTTTGCTGCTATAGTTGAGGGATAATTATAGTGACAGAATACAAATATATGAAAATAAACTGCACAGCAAAAGTTGTTGTGCTACCCTTACAGGGGCGATAGGAGGAAAAAGAAGTGAAGAGAAAAGCGGTTATGATCAGTGCATTTCTGGCGGCATCTCTGATGCTCACAGGATGTTCATGGAATGATATTAAGGCGAAGTTTACCGGAGAGGATACTTCTGCACCGGCAGCAAGCGGTTCAGCCATCGTGATCGAAGAATACAATCCAGAAGATTGTGTGACAGTACCAGAGTATAAAGGAATAGAAGTAGATTGCAAGATCAGTGATGAGGATCTTCAGGCAGAGATTGATTCCTTTTTAGCAAATAACTCTACAGAAGATAAGATCAAAAAGGGAAAATGTAAAAAAGGTGATATGGTAAATATCGATTATGTTGGTAAGGTCGACGGAGAAGCATTTGACAATGGAAGTGCTACAGATCAGACCATTACACTTGGAGCTTCGGGTTACATCGATGGATTTGACGATGGCATCGTTGGTATGAAGGTCGGTGACACAAAAGATATCAACGTGACGTTTCCGGAGGATTACGGTCAGGGTGGAGAGGATGAAGAGGCAAAAAAACTGGCAGGGAAACCAGCAGTGTTTACTATTACTCTGAATTATATTTCTGAGACAAAGATGCCGAAACTGAATGATAAGCTTGTTTCTGAAAAAACAGAGTACAAAACAGTAGCGGAGTACAAAGAGGGTACGCGAAATAAACTGCTCGAAGATAAGAAAAAGAGTGCAGGTCAGACTGCTTATGGAGAAGTGGAACAAAAAGCAGAGGTTAAGAAATATCCAGAAACTCTCGTAGAATCTTGTAAATCCCAGTTGGATGCTTACTATAAGTATACCGCAAAACAGTATGGTTACAGCGATTTTAAGACATTTCTTTCCGCGATGCAGATGGATGAGGCGACTTATAATGATAATCTCTTGAAAGCAGCCCAGAGTATTGCTAAGACCCAGATCCTGGCGGAAGCTATCGCTGCAAAAGAAAACATCACGGTGACGGATGAAGAGATCAAAGCTGAGATTGCCAGTGTGGCAGAGCAGGCAGGCCAGCAGGAGGCGGATCTTAAGAAAAACTTTGAAGATCTGTATGGGCAGGCAATTACCATTGAAAGATATTATAAAGTAACACTTCTTACGAATAAGGTTATCGACTTTGTCGGAGAAAATGCAAAAATTATAGAATAAAGCATGAAGCAATAAGATGAACGCATTAAAGTAAAATAAGTTTATGACATATCAAAAGATCCCCTTGCATATACTTTAACAGTTTAGCAAGGGGGTTTTTTTATGGACAGTGGATATAATGTGTACGAGGATATAAACAAAAGAACCGGAGGAGAAATATATCTGGGAGTAGTAGGTCCTGTGAGAACCGGAAAAAGTACATTTATAAAAAATTTCATGGAGATCATGGTCATACCAGAACTGATGGACGAGGGGGAAAAACAAAGAACCATCGACGAGCTTCCTCAATCTTCGGATGGTAAGACGATTATGACGACAGAGCCTAAATTTATACCAAAGAATGGAGCAGCGCTTACACTGCCCAGCGGCGCCGCCTGTAAGATCCGTCTGATCGACTGTGTGGGATTTGTCGTGAAAGATGCCACCGGCTATATGGAAGAGGGAAAAGAGCGGATGGTTAAGACGCCCTGGTCCCCCCAGGAAATTCCCTTTACAAAGGCAGCAGAACTGGGTACAAGGAAAGTCATTGAAGAACATTCAAATATTGGGATCATTGTCACCACAGATGGAAGTTTTACGGACCTATCCAGAGAACAATATGTAGAGGGAGAGGAAAAGACCGTTGAAGAGTGCAGGAAGGCCGGAAAGCCGACGATGATCATTTTGAACACAGTAAATCCTCATTCCGAGTCCGCCAAGAATCTGGCGGAGGAAATGGAGCAGAAATATAACATGAGCGTCTTGCCTTTGGATTGTAAAAGGCTGAAAAAGGAGGATGTATATCGGATCATGGAAACAATTTTATCGGATTTTCCCATCGGAAGGATCAATTTCTTTCTTCCCAAATGGGTAGAGTTTCTGGACAGGGATCACTGGCTGAAAAAGGACCTTTTAGAGCAGTGCAGGGAAATGCTTATGAGTATGCGGCTTATGAAAGATGTGACCAAGGAACGTCTGAATCTGGAGGCCGATTATATCAAGGGAGTCTATATCCAGGATAAGCAGATGGAAAACGGCCAGGTCAATATTTCTGTGGAATTTCAGGAACACTATTATTATGAGATCCTCAGCGACATGATCGGAACTCCTATCACCGGAGAGTATGAACTGATCGCCACATTGAAGGAATTGGCCGGTAAACGGGCGGAATACGAGTCCATTGGAACCGCCTGCGAACAAGTAAAAGGGCGAGGGTATGGAATCGTCACTCCGACGATGGAAGAGATCGAGATCGCAGAACCGGAGCTAATCAAACACGGGAACAAATATGGAGTGAAAATCAAAGCGGTCTGCCCATCCCTGCATCTCATCCAGGCAAATATTGAGACAGAGATCGCGCCCATCGTGGGTAGTGAGGAGCAGGCGAAAGATCTTATTGAATATATCGAGATGAACAGCAAAGAAAATCCCGACGGAATTTTTGATACGAATATTTTCGGGAAAACAATACGGCAGTTGGTGGATGACGGCATCATGAATAAGGTCAATCGGCTGACTGAGGAGAGCCAGGTGAAGCTACAGGATACAATACAAAAGGTAGTTAATGATTCCAATGGCGGTCTGGTGTGTATCATTATTTAACGATTTGATATAAGAAAGAGGTTTCGGCTGCAGGTTACCTGACCGAAGCCTTTTTTGGTGTGCAGCGAAAACTTCATATTTATTTGCAGATTGTTCCTTTTGTATAAACCCCGCAATTTTTTCCATACTGATATAGAAAGAACATAAAATATGGAGGAAATGAGCATGACCTTTGAAGAATTATACCGGAAAGTATTGAAGGATCGTCTGTGGGGAAGGTCCGTATCGGAAAATGTGTCGAGGAGAAAACTGGATTGCCTGTTCCATCCGGACAAATATCCTCTAGTCTGGAAGAACGAGCCCTGCGACTGTGAGGACGCACAGTGCGTCACGGCATGTATGTTCCGGGCGCTGGAAGTCCGGGATGGAAAGGTAACGATGAATGCGGAGAACTGTACCGGATGCGCCCAGTGTATCGAGGCGTGCCAGAATAAAAATCTCACCTTCAGCCACGATGCGGTAAAAGTGGTAGAGATTTTAAAGAGTTCAGAGGAGCCAGTGTATGCGATGATGGCGCCAGCCTATATTGGTCAGTTCGGAGAGGAGGCGACGCCGGGAAAGATCCGCAGTGCCCTGAAGGGTATGGGGTTTGCCGGGATGATCGAGGTGGCGGCATTTGCCGATATTTTGACACTGAAAGAATCCCTGGAGTTCTGTGAAAATATGGATCACAAAGAAGGGTTTCAGTTGACCAGTTGCTGCTGTCCCATCTGGATCTCGATGATTCGCAAGGAATTTGAGAAAATTGCGGGGCATCTTCCCCCGGCAGTCTCACCGATGATCGCCTGCGGCAGAATTGCAAAAGAACTTCACAGGGGATGTAAGACGATATTTGTGGGGCCTTGTCTGGCAAAAAAAGCAGAGATTAGAGAGCCAGACTTGGTGGGAGATATTGACTGTGTGCTAACTTTTCAGGAATTGCAGGATATCTTTGAGGCATTAGAGGTTGACTTTTCAAAAATGGAGGAAGACGAAAATGAGCATTCTGCAGCGGCGGGAAGATTGTACGCGAGAACCGGAGGGGTGAGTCAGGCTGTAAAGGAAAGTTTGGCGAGCATCGATGAAAAATATGATCTGAAACCAGTATGTGCCTGTGGCGTTGCTGAGTGTAAAGAGATGCTGCAGAAAATTCTAGATGGACATGTAGAGGGAAATTTCTTTGAGGGAATGGCTTGTCCTGGCGGCTGTGTTGGAGGGCCAAAGCGAATTATGGAGATCGAAAAGACGACAGAGCTGGTAAATGACTACGCCGATCAGGCAAAATACCGTACCCCAGGAGAAAATCCATATGTCCTCGACCTCATCCAGCGACTGGGCTTTCACACCGTGGAAGATTTTATCGAAAACAGCCGGATACTGACCAGGACATTTTAAGTGCCCTGACGCAAAACTATATGTTGAGAAAGTAGATCAGAAATCACTGGATCAGGTGAGCAAAAAAATAAAAAAATGTTAAAAACTTGAAATATTTTATCCGACCCTTGACAATATATTTGTATGTTGTTATAATCTGATTATACAAATGTAACAAAATTGTAATAAATGAAACATGCAATATATAAATATATGGAGAGGGTCATAAACCATGAAAGTATTAAATAAGCGATATGTGAAGTTTGCAGTGGCAGGTGTGCTGGCAGCAGGATTGATTTCGATCCCGGTAAAGGCTGCGTTTATTGCGACAGAACAGCAGATAGCCGGAGCCAATGTTGTAGTAGATGAATATTGTCAGAATGTAGCAAGTGGCGTTGTTCAGGAGACAACCGTAGAGACAAAGTCTGCACCAGAGCAGACACCGGCGCAGCCAGAAGTGACACCGGCACCTCAGCCGGAGGATGACAACGACGGACATGTGAAGTTAAATCTGAATTACAGCCGTCTGGGTATTGCTAGCAAGGTAGATACTTACCTAAATGTAAGAAAAAAGCCATCCGAGAGTGCAAAGATCGTCGGAAAGATGACCAAGAATGCAGGATGTCATATCTATAAGATCAAAAAAGGTTGGGCAAAGATCGTGTCCGGTAATGTAACCGGATGGGTGAAGTCCAGTTATATTGTAACTGATTCCAAGGCAGAGGAATTGGCGACCAAGGTTGGTCGCGAGTGTGTTGAGATCAACACCAACTCTCTTCGGGTTCGTGCTCTTCCAACCACCGATGCTCCGATTTATTCTGTGGTATCCGAAGGGGAAGAGTTTGTGATTCGCAAGGAACATCTGACGATGGATTTTGTAAATAAGATGATCAAACAGCAGAAGATATCCAAAGAAGCCATCAAGCGTGCCGGGGGCATGGAAGCGATCCAGGCAGATCTGGATAACTGGATCTGTATTACCGTAGATGACGAGCATGCCTTTGTGGCGAAAGAATATGTTACAGAACAGTATTCCCTGAAGCGTGCAGTGAAGGTGGGAACTGTTTCTGCCGGCGGTTCCGACGGAGTTTCCTCCAGTCAGGCATCCATCGCAGAGTATGCCAAACAGTTCCTTGGAAATCCTTATGTATGGGGTGGGGCCAGTCTGACAAGCGGTGCGGACTGCTCTGGATTTACCATGAGCCTTTATCGTAAATACGGCCATTCCCTTCCTCATAACGCGGCGGCGCAGGCAGGTGTGACAAGAAGTGTATCCTCACCGAAGCCAGGAGATCTGTTCTTCTACAGCAACGGCAGCAGGATCAACCATGTGGCGATGTATATTGGAAGTGGTCTGGTAATCCACGCAAGTAACCCAAGCGATGGTATCAAGATTTCCAATGCATACTACAGAAAACCAGTAAAGATTGGTCGTGTGATGAATTAGTTCTTGATGTGAATAAATAAGTGTCATTGTGCTGTGATGCTGTTAGAACGATTCAGCGTCTGTATAAAAAATAAAAAACTGTTCATACTATAGGTAAAACTTTTCTTGGAGGAAATGACATGAAAAAGAGATACCTGTATATGAGCAGTTTTTTTATTATCGGGACTGTATTTACCCTGATCTATTTTCTGAGCTACCGCTCTTATGACAGGGGACAAGAAGAAGTGGTGAAACAGGATACCCATCCGGTGGACACTGTCAAGGAGATCCGGGTCAATTCTTCCATGAAATATGTAGTTGAAAATTACGATGGTACGACAGGTGTAGTAACAAAAGAGGAGGGGACTGTACCAGCGAAGATCGCCGGGAAGACAAGGGAAGAACTGGAGAGCTATATCACGGAATATAATCAGAAACTACAGGAGGCGGCGATTCCGGAGGCGCCGGATAGTGTGGAGCTCATTTCATTTTCCAAAGATAAGGTGGTGATCCGGGAAAATTATCTGGGAGCGGAGGAAGAGACCGGCTTTTTTATTAAGCTCCAGGACCAGGAGGTTGTCATTTTCCACAATGACCAGGTGACGCCTTATGAGTATACGGGAATTCGGGAAGAAGTTCTGCCGGAGTCAGAGCTGGAGAAGCTAAGAGAGGGATTTTTTGTAGAGGATGAGAAGGAATTATATTCGGTGCTTGAGAATTTGTCTAGTTAATTGGAGACAGATGTGATATACTAATATATTGATGTTGCATTTGAACACTTGGGATTCAAAGAGCTCAGGGGAGGAACAGGATGGAATACCATGAGATCATCATTGTCGGTGCAGGTGCGTCGGGACTGATGTGCGGTTATCTGCTTGGCAGGCAGGGAAGAGATGTCTGTATTTTGGATAAGAACGAGACCGGGGGAAAGAAGCTTGCCGCCACCGGAAACGGACGATGTAATTATACCAACCAGAACATGTCGCCGGCGTGCTATTATGGGGATCGGAAGTATGTGGAGCACATACTGGAACGGTTTGGGCCAAAGGAAGCCATTGCCCTGTTTGGAGAGTTGGGGATACTCACCAGAGAGAAGGACGGTTATTGTTATCCCTACAATGGTCAAGCGGCGACGGTGAGGGAGCTTCTGGTACAGGCGTGCAGGGAGTCAGGTGTTGTCTTTTCCTATAGTACAAAAGCAGCTAAGATTATACATAAAAGGGAAGGAACATATGAGCTGCGATGTGGCGGCGGTGTCACATACCAGTGCCGCAGCCTGATCCTTGCCACAGGAGGCAGGGCAAATGGTCCTCTAGGAGGAGACGGAAGTGGCTATAAACTCTGTCGCAGCATGGGGCACCGGGTGACGCCCGTGTTTCCGGGACTTACCGGATTAAGGGCGGAGGGCAGTGAGTGGAAACAGCTCGCTGGGATAAGAATGCAGGGGAAGGTTACTTTATTTGCGAATCATAATTTGCTGGGGGAAGAGACCGGCGAGATACAGATCGTAAAGGATGGGATTTCTGGGATTCCGGTCTTTCAGCTGTGCCGTCTTGCCGCGGAGGCGATGGCAGAGGGAAAAAGGGTGACGGGGAAGATCGACTTTGTGCCACATCTGACGGAGAGCCAGCTGGAAGACTGGCTGGTAAAGTACGGCAGCCGTGGGCTTTCCGGCATAGTGAATAAGAAATGGATCCCGGTACTTACAAAAAAAGAAAAAGACAAAAAGAAGCTGGCAGAAATATTGAAGAAATACCAGGTCTCTGTGTCAGATACCTTTGGATTGGAGAAGGCACAGGTCAGCGCCGGGGGAGTGGCGACAGAAGAGATATGCGTGGATACGATGGAATCACTGCTTCACCGTGATCTATATCTGCTGGGAGAGCTTCAGGACGTGGATGGCATCTGCGGGGGCTATAATCTTCACTTTGCCTGGGCCACAGCCGCGATCTGCAGCCAGCATATAATCAATGAAACGTGCGTGAAAGAGGATAGATATGTTACAATACAGTCAGTGTAAATTAGACTACCGCAGGGATTCTATCGAGGAATTGCGGAAAAAAATAGCGGAGATTCTTCGGATCCGTGAGTCGGAGATAAATCAGATCAAAATATTAAAAAAGAGCATTGATGCCAGAAAAAAGCCACAGATTTACTTCAGTTATTCGGTGGCTTTTGAGTGTGATCAGGAACAAAGGGTGTTGCAAAAAAACCGAAAAGACAAAAAGCTTTCTGTGTATGTCTCCCAGCCCTCTTTGGAGGATATGGTACCCAAACTGAAAAAAGAGACAGGGGAGCAGGTGGTGATCGTGGGAACGGGACCTGCCGGACTTCTCTGTGGCTACTATCTTGCCCTGTGCGGCAGAAAACCGCTTCTAATCGAACGGGGAGCGCCGATGTGGGAGCGGGTGGGAAAAGTATCTGCCTTCTGGAAGGATGGGATTCTTGATCCGGAAACGAATGTTTCTTTTGGCGAGGGAGGAGCGGGAACATTTTCCGATGGCAAGCTCAACACTGGTGTCAAGGATAAGACGGGGAAAAAGAAATTTATTCTGGATACCTTTATCCAGCACGGCGCCCCAGAAGAGATCGGTTACCTCTCCAAGCCCCATATTGGTACGGACGAGTTAAGAGGTGTGATCCAGTCTATGGGAGAGACTATCCGTCAGTTAGGGGGAACCTACCTCTTTCATACCAGACTGACAGGATTCCGGTATGTGGAAGAAGAGAGCGGACCAGGACAAAAGCAGCTGAGGGCTGTTGTAGTGGAAAATGAAAGGGGAGAGACAGAAGAGATCCCCTGTGATCAATGTGTGCTTGCCATCGGTCACAGCGCCAGAGATACCTTTTTCATGCTGCGTGAGGACGGGACAGCCATGGAGCAGAAGCCCTTTGCAGTGGGGGTGCGGGTGGAGCACCCGCAGCAGAGCATCAATAAGATGCAGTACGGTGTGGAGGATTCCAGGCTTCCGGCGGCGGATTATAAATTGACGGGAAAGACTTCGGATGGCAGAGGGGTTTATAGTTTTTGTATGTGTCCTGGCGGGTATGTGGTAAATGCTTCCACGGAGTCAGGCGGTACGGTGGTTAATGGTATGAGCGACCACGCCAGGGATTCCGCTCATGCCAACAGCGCTATCGTGGTGACGGTGGACAAAGGGGATTTTGGCAGCGATGACGTGCTGGCGGGGGTTGCATTCCAGCGGAGACTGGAGGAGAAAACCTGGCAGGCAGGTAAGGGAATGATCCCGGTTCAGCGGTACGGAGATTTTGTGAAGGGAGTGCCCACGACAGAGCTAAATCACGGTTCACCAGTGACCAAGGGAAAATTTGTGCTGGCAGATGTGAAAAAAATATTGCCCTCCTATATATCAAATGGTATTATGGAAGGTATGAGGCAGTTTGGACAAAAGATAACAGACTTTGATGCAGAGGAAACTCTGGTCCTTGGCACTGAGACGAGAACTTCTTCACCGGTGCGCATTCTCCGGAACAGTGAATTTGAGTCGGAGAACCGGAAGGGGATCTATCCCTGTGGGGAGGGAGCTGGCTACGCTGGAGGAATCATGTCAGCGGCCATGGACGGGTTGCGAGTGGCGCTGCAGATTGTAAGTGAAAGGAAGAACTAACAATTATGAGAAGTAGTTTTAAAGATAAAAAAAGGATTGTTTTTAAAGTGGGAACTTCGACCATCACCCATGAGGAGACCGGCGGGTTGGATCTGGTGAAGCTGGAGCGCTTTATCCGGATCCTGACGGATCTACATAATCAGGGAAAAGATGTCATCGTTGTTTCTTCCGGAGCCATTGGTGTGGGGAGAAAGGCATTGGGACTAAGTAAAAAGCCAGACAGTATTTCTCTGAAACAGGCCTGTGCTGCCATTGGTCAGAGTCGTCTGATGACCATATACCAGAAATTATTTTCTGAATACAACCAGTTTACCGCTCAGATCCTTATGACCAAATTTACGATTGTCAATGATAACAGCCGGCACAATGCCAGAAATACCTTTGAGGAGCTGTTGAAGCTGGGGGTGATCCCCATTGTCAACGAGAATGACACCGTGGCGACAGACGAGATCGATTTTGGTGACAACGATTCTCTGTCGGCGGTGGTAGCGGCCATCGCTGGGGCGGATCTTCTGGTGCTGCTCAGTGATATCGACGGGATGTATACCGATGATCCCAACCGGAATCCGGATGCGGAACTGATCTCCTACGTGGAGAGCATCAGCGACGAGATGATCGAGATGGCAAAGGGTCCGTCTACCACACTGGGGACTGGTGGCATGAGCGCCAAGATCTATGCGGCTGGTATCGCCAACGATGCGGGGGCGGATATGGCGATCATCAATGGGGAAGACATGGATAATATTATCCGGCTTATCGACGGAGAGGAGCTTGGAACAGTATTTAAGGCGCACAGGACCAGGCATTTTCACCTGAAAGAATATCTGGAGCGCAAAAATTAGCACAGGACTGTGGTAGGGAAGAGGTGGCTATGGACGAGAATAAGATCCAGCGGATCAATGAATTATATAAGAAGAAAAAAGAGGGGACGATCACAGAGGAGGAACTGGCAGAGCAGGCTCTGCTTCGTGCCGAGTATATCGAGTCAGTGAGAAAAAATCTGCGTTCCACGCTGTCAAACGTATCCATACAGGAAAAGGATGGTAGCATCACACCCTTGACAAAAAAGCAGAAGCATTAATATATTTAGATAAAACGCTAGTCAGAGAAGAGGAAAAAGAGAACATGATCAGTAAGGAAAAGGTGCGAAGGCGGGCATTGAAGACAAGAGATGCCCTGGCGGAAGAATGGCGTCTTGAGACGTCCCGGATCATTGTGGAGAAATTGCTGGCATCGGAGTGGTATCGGCAGTCGGAGATCCTGTTGTCCTATAGTTCCATTCGCTCCGAGGTGGAGACCAGAGAGCTTAATGAAAGAGTACAGGCGGATGGGAAACAGTTATTCCTTCCCAGAACCGATGCTGAGAAAAAAAACATGTGTTTTTACAAGGTGGAAGATCTGAAAAAACTGAAAAAAGGTAATTTTGGAGTACCAGAGCCCAGGGGCAGTGAAGCTGTGGAACAGGTGATGGAATCCGGGGCTTATTCCAAAGAAAAGATATTGATGGTCATGCCTGGTGTGGCTTTCGATGAAAAGGGGTACAGGCTAGGTTATGGCGGTGGTTTTTATGACCGCTATCTACAGCGCTATGGAACTATGCTCACCAGTGTGATGATTGCCTTTGCCGAACAGGAGACATGGATCATCCCGGCAGAAACAAGTGATGTGAAGCCGGAGCATATGATAACGCAGAAAACAATATTTACCTAAAACATATCGTGTGCAGAGAGCACGCAGGAATGGAGGTAGCCATGACATTAGATCAGATAGGAAAAGCGGCGAAGCAGGCGGCGGCTTCGATGAACCGTTTGTCCGTAGGAGAGAAAAACAGGGGGCTTACTGCGGTGGCGCAGGCGCTGACAGAGGGCGCTGGGGCGATCCTGGCTGCCAATGGGACAGATATCAAAAATGCAGAAGAGGCGGGGATGAAGGAATCTCTGATTGACAGGCTTCGTCTTACCCAGGAGAGGATCGCAGGAATGGCAGAGGGAATCTCCCAGGTCGTAGCACTGGCGGATCCGGTGGGAGAGATGATATCCATGAAAACCACGCCTGGGGGGCTTCAAGTGGGGCAGAAGCGGGTCCCCATGGGAGTGATCGGCATCATTTACGAGTCCCGTCCCAATGTAACGGCCGATGCCTTTGCCCTCTGCTTTAAGACTGGAAATGCAGTGATCCTGCGGGGAGGAAGCGATGCCATCCACTCCAATCTTGCCATCGTGAAGGTGATCCGGGAAGCATTGAAAAAGGAAGGGCTGCCAGAGAATGCGATCCAGCTCCTGGAGGATACATCGCGAGAGACCGCCAAAGAATTCATGCGACTGAACCAGTACGTGGATGTGCTCATTCCACGGGGGGGCGCCGGACTGATCCGCACTGTGGTGGAGACTAGCACGGTACCGGTGATCGAGACTGGTACCGGCAACTGCCATGTATTCGTGGATGAGTACGCAGACCTCTCTATGGCGGTGTCCATCATTGTCAATGCTAAGACCCAGAGGCTGGGAGTCTGCAATGCCTGTGAATCTCTTGTGATCCACAGTGGCATCGCCGCGGAAGCTCTGCCTATGATCTGTGAGGCGTTGTATGCTCATGGCGTCGAGATCCGAGGGGATGAGCGGGCGAGACAGTACGATGACAGGATGGTGGCGGCGTCCGAGGAGGATTTTGGCACAGAGTATCTGGATAAGATCATTTCGGTAAAAGTCGTGGACAGCATCGATGAAGCCATTGAACATATTAATCACTATAATACCGGCCATTCGGAGGCCATTGTTACAAAAGATTATCACAATTCCATGAAGTTCCTGAACGAGATTGACGCAGCCGCTGTGTACGTCAACGCCTCTACGCGGTTTACCGACGGCTTTGAATTCGGTTTCGGGGCAGAGATCGGCATCAGTACCCAGAAGCTTCATGCCAGGGGACCGATGGGACTTCTTGCCCTTACCAGCACAAAATATGTGATCCTGGGAGACGGACAGATTCGGGAATGACAGTATAAATGAAGGAGGATTTAGAAAATGAAACCATATGGATTAAATGAGTTGAGAAAAATGTATCTGGATTTTTTTGAGAGCAAGGGTCATCTGGTGATGAAGAGTTTTTCCCTGATTCCCCAGAATGATAAGAGCCTATTGCTGATCAATGCGGGAATGGCTCCGTTAAAGCCCTATTTTACAGGACAGGAGATTCCGCCGAGAAAGAGGGTGACCACCTGCCAGAAGTGCATTCGTACTGGAGATATCGAGAATGTGGGAAAGACTGCCCGCCACGGTACATTTTTTGAGATGCTCGGTAATTTTTCCTTTGGAGACTATTTCAAGCATGAGGCCATTGCCTGGTCTTGGGAGTTCCTTACAAAGATACTGGAGATTCCAGAGGACCGTTTGTATCCTTCTGTATACGAAGAGGATGATGAGGCATTTGATATCTGGAATAAAGAGATCGGGGTGGCAAAGGAGCGTATCTTCCGCTTTGGCAAAGAAGATAACTTCTGGGAGCACGGCGCGGGACCATGTGGCCCCTCCTCGGAGATTTATTTTGACCGCGGAGAGAAATACGGCTGCAACAAACCGGGATGTACCGTGGGTTGTGAGTGTGACCGCTATGTAGAGATCTGGAATAACGTATTCACCCAGTTTGACAGCGATGGAAAGGGAAACTACGAAGAACTGACCAATAAAAATATTGATACCGGAATGGGATTGGAGCGTCTTGCTGTCGTGATGCAGGATGTGGATTCCATCTTTGATGTGGACACGATCAAGGCGATCCGGGATAAGGTATGTGAATTTGCCGGGGTATCCTATGGGGCAGAGACAAAAAAAGATGTTTCCATCCGTATTATCACAGATCATATCCGTTCTGTGACATTTATGGTATCTGACGGGATCATGCCTTCCAATGAGGGACGGGGATATGTGCTGCGCCGTCTTCTGCGCCGGGCAGCAAGACACGGAAGGCTGCTGGGCATCCAGAAACAATTTCTGGCGGAGCTGAGCGAGGTGGTCATCCGGGAGTCCAAGGACGGTTATTCAGAACTTGCGGACAAAAAAGATTATATTTTAAAACTGATCACGACAGAGGAAGAAAATTTCAATAAGACCATCGATCAGGGACTGAATATTCTCAGTGATATGATGGAAGAAATGAAGAAAGAAGGCAAGACAGTTCTCTCTGGAGAAAATACCTTCAAGCTCTATGATACCTATGGATTCCCGATGGATCTGACCATTGAGATTCTGGAGGAAAAGGGCTTTACAGCAGATGAAGAGGGCTTCCGCCAGGCGATGGAAGTACAGCGCCAGACGGCGAGAGAGGCCAGGGAAGTGACTAACTATATGGGAGCGGACGTGACGGTTTACCAGTCCATTGATCCGGCGGTAGAAAGCAGATTTGTCGGTTATGACCTCCTGCGCCACGAATCAAAGATCACGGTTCTCACCACCTCCGACGCCATTGTAGATGAGCTGTCAGAGGGAATGGAAGGAACGGTGTTGGTGGAGGAGACGCCCTTTTATGCTACGATGGGTGGACAGGCAGCAGATACCGGTGTGATCTCTGCGGAACATGGCAGGTTTGTTGTAGAGGATACCATTAAACTACAGGGGACAAAGATCGGACATGTGGGAAAGATGGTGTCGGGTTCCCTTCGTACTGGGGAAAATGTGACGCTGGAAGTGGAGGAGAGCCGGAGAAATCTCACAGCAAATAACCACAGCGCCACCCATCTTATGCAGAAAGCGCTGAGAATGGTTCTTGGAAGTCATGTGGAGCAGGCGGGTTCTCTGGTAGATAAGGATAAACTTCGTTTTGACTTTACTCACTTTTCGCCGATGACAGAAGAAGAGATTTCGAAGGTAGAGAGTATCGTCAATGAGGAGATCAATAAAGGGCTTGATGTAATCACCAGTGAAATGACGCTGGAAGAGGCGAAAAAGACCGGCGCCATGGCACTGTTCGGGGAGAAGTATGGAGAGACCGTCCGGGTCGTTCAGATGGGAGATTTTAGCTCGGAGCTCTGCGGTGGTACCCATGTGGAAAATACACGAAATATTTCTGCTTTTAAGATCGTATCCGAGAGCGGTGTGGCTGCCGGAGTGAGAAGGATCGAGGCGTTGACGGGCATGGGATTGATCGCTTATTATAATCAGGTGGAAAAGCAGCTGGGAGAGATCGCCAAAGTGTTGAAAGCGGCGCCATCTGAGGCTGCCAGAAAAGTGATGGCGATGCAGGAAGAGATCAAAACCCTTTCCAAAGAAAATGACAAGCTGAAGGCAAAGATGGCGAAGGCAGCAGCTGGGGATATCACTTCGGAGGCGACAGAAATCTCAGGAATCCGGGTGCTGATTAAGCAGTTGGCAGATGTGGATATGAATGCCATGCGAGACCTGGGAGATGAGGCGAAACAGAAGCTTGGTGAGGCGGTGGTGGTATTTGCCACAGAGGCTGGTGGCAAGGTGAACCTGATGGCTACAGCGACAGAAGGAGCCATTGCCAAAGGTGCTCATGCGGGAAATCTGATCAAAGAGATTGCTGCTCTGGTAGGCG
Organism: Eubacteriaceae bacterium; assembly: GCA_910575665.1. GTDB lineage: Bacteria > Bacillota > Clostridia > Lachnospirales > Lachnospiraceae > Eubacterium_F. Next base: position 12,371 of record CAJTFB010000017.1, on the reverse strand, counting down.
GTGGCGGCGGTGGACGCCCGAACATGGCCCAGGCGGGAGGAAAGAATCCTTCCGGCATTCCAGAGGCTCTGGAAAAGGCTGTTGAAGTGGTGAAAATTCAGCTGGGATAAAAATTTGACCATAATATGCCATAAATTGTTCAAAAACGGTTGACGAATCGAAAAATTATGATATAATATGTGTTAGTGCGAAAAAATACCCAAACAGTTGTATTTTGCACAATTTTACAACTGGAGGGAGGTTAGGTGTGATACTATGTCAAATGTAATCGTTAAAGAAAACGAATCATTGGATAGTGCATTGCGTCGTTTCAAGAGAAACTGTGCAAAAGCAGGAATCCAGCAGGAAATTCGTAAGAGAGAGCATTATGAGAAACCAAGCGTTAGACGTAAAAAGAAGTCTGAGGCTGCTCGTAAAAGAAAATTTAAATAATTGCACATATGAGGGAACTCGTCGAAGGACGAGTTCCTTTTTCATCGGATAGGAAAGTTTTTTATCCGCGGAGCAAGACCGCGTTTTCAGGAACATAGCCATGCCGTTCTGCATATGATAAGGTAACCGGAAATAAGGATTTGTGCCGTGAGTGACAGCACAAAGGCGGAAAAAAGACGTGAATTCGGTATCCAAAAAAATTGGTCTCCAGCCCGATATTCTGGATGGAGCGACGATCGTAAAGACTTATGGAGATGAATATGCCATTATTGAAAATTATAAATCCATCATCGAATATACGGAATGCTCGGTGAAGCTTCAGGGAAAACATGTCAAAGTGATGATATGTGGCGATCATTTATGCATCGAGTCTTTTGAACCGGACGAATGCCGGGTATTTGGAAAGATCAGGGAGATCAGCCTTGTAAGATTGTAAAGAGGGGGAATGGGATTGAAGTGGCTCAAAGGGTACATAGTATGTCGTGTGAGGTCTGGATATTGGGAACGGTTTATGAATCTCTGCCGGCATCACCGGATCCATCTGTGGGATGTAAAGATTCAGGAAAGTAAAGTTACGTTTTCCATGTTTTCAAAAGATTTTAAGATGCTTCATGCCTTTGTGGCAAAAACTCATATTGCGCCGAAGATCCGGGAGAGACGAGGACTTCCCTTTGTGTTGGAGCAAGCAAAGAGAAACTGGACATTTACTTTGGGACTGGTTCTTTTTTTTGTGGTATTAAAAGTACTGTCCCTTTTTGTGTGGCAGATCAATTATTATGGGCAGCAGGAGTATACGAAAGAAACTATCAGCAAAGAGGTAGAGTCTATGGGCGTCTATGTGGGAATGATGAGAAAAAATCTCTTCTGTGACGACATTGAGAGGAGCCTGCGGGAAAGCTATGAGAACATGAGCTGGGTGTCCGCAGAGGAAAAAGGCTGTGTGTTGAATATCAAGATCAAAGAAGGAAAGGCGCTGAAGGGCAAAGAGGAATTGGAAAATCCTCCAAGTCACGTGATCGCTCCCTGTGACGGCGTGATAGAAAAGATTGTTACCAGAGAAGGAACGGCAAAGGTGGCAAAGGGAGCGAAGGTGAAAAAGGGGGATATTCTGATCAGTGGGATCGTGGAGATCAAAGGAGACGGAGGAGAGACCCTTCGTTATAACGGTGTCTGCGCAGAGGGAGAATTGTCTATTTTGACAAAGAAAGAATTTGATGAGAGCATAAATGAGCGGTATATGGCTAAAAATAAGACCGGAGAAGAGATCCATATCTATACGGTCTGTATCAATGGAACCCGATTTTCCATAAAAAATCCCTTAAAATGGTTTGATAAATCTTCCAATTATGATATAATAAGTAACATATGTGTGGACAGGGAATTTATACCATGGAACAGCCGTGTGAAAGTGATGGATCATAAGTATGTGAAATATGAGAAAGTAGAAGCCAGGTACAGCGAAAAGGAAGCCAGCGATCGGCTGAAGGCACGGTTTCAATCCAAGTTGGAAGAATACAAGGAAGAGGGCTGCCGCATTGTAGACCAGACATTGGATATTAAAAAAGAATCGGCAGCGTATAAAGCCCATGGAAGTATCCAGCTATCCATATCCAGGATGGATAAAAAGAATGTGTCCGATGAGGAACTGGTGCTGCAGGGCGAAGGAAAGGAAGATGAGGATGGCGCAGGAACAGATAATTCTTGATATTCCAGCCAGCCATGAAAATAATATATTTGGCGGACTTGATATTCATTTGAAAAAGATTGAGCGTGCCCTGGATATCGAGGTGATTCTCAGGGATGGTTCAGTCCGGATATCAGGGGAGACAGAAAACCTTCAAGAAGCCAGACGGGTATTTGACGAGCTTTTAAAGTTGTCGGAGAGGGGCAATACGATCACAGAACAGAATGTGAACTATATTCTTTCTCTGGCAAAGGAAAAATCTCCGGTCTCCATGGCGGATATCGACAAGGACCTGATCGGGTTTACGATACAGGGGAAGCCAGTAAAACCGAAAACACTGGGGCAGAAAAAGTACGTGGATGCCATCCGTGAGAAAATGATGGTGTTTGGCGTGGGACCGGCGGGAACCGGAAAGACGTATCTTGCCATGGCGATGGCGATCCAGGCATTTAAGCAGGATGAGGTGGGAAAGATCATACTGACCAGACCAGCCATCGAGGCGGGAGAGAACCTGGGGTTTCTTCCGGGAGACCTGCAGAGCAAGATCGATCCCTATCTGAGACCGCTCTACGACGCATTGTATCAGATCATGGGAGCGGACAGCTTTATAAAAAATTCAGAAAAAGGGCTGATTGAGGTGGCGCCACTGGCGTACATGAGAGGACGTACGCTAGACAATGCTTTTATTATCCTGGATGAAGCCCAGAATACCACACCGGCGCAGATGAAGATGTTTCTTACCAGAATTGGTTTTGGATCCAAAGTAGTTATCACCGGTGACTTGTCCCAGAAAGACCTTCCCTTTGCGGCGATCTCCGGTCTGGAACAGTCATTGAAGGTGCTAAAGGATGTAGAAGAGATCGGCGTGTCTTATCTGACCAACAAGGATGTGGTGCGCCATCCGCTGGTGCAGAAAATTGTACATGCCTATGAAAAGTATGAGGCGAGGGAGCAGTACCGCGAGAATCGGAAAAATAAGAGGAAACGGTAACAACCTGAGTTTTGGAATGGAAGGGTAGTATGACAGTATATTTTGAAGATGAGGCAGGGATTTCCTTTGGATTTGACCCAGAAGAGAAGGCGGAAGAGGTGATCGCTTTTGTCAGGGACCATGTGGAATGTCCTTATGATATCGAGGTAAGTGTGACTCTGGTGGACACAGATACCATCTGCCAGGTAAATTCGCAGTTCCGGGAGATCGAAAAGGTTACCGACGTCCTTAGTTTTCCCATGATGGAATATGATAGCCCCAAGGATTTTGGCGGACAAGCGTTTCAGAACAGCCTGTCCCTGTCACCAGATACGGAAGAGATGATGCTGGGGGATATACTTCTTTGCTCCGAAGTTGTCAAGGCGCAGGCAGAGGAATATGGGCACTCAGAACTCCGTGAGTTTTGTTTTCTAGTGGTTCACAGCATGCTTCATCTGTTTGGTTACGACCACATTCAGGAAGAGGACCGCAGAGAGATGGAAGAAGAGCAGCGAAAGATTATGGATAGGTTAAGGATAAACCGATAAAAAGAGAGGTATATAGGATGAATCAATCGAAAAAGAAAGTGATCGCGATTATTTGCGGGGCCAGTGTTGTTGTTTTGATCGCGGTTTTTCTGATCTGCATTTTAGTTCTGAGAGACAAGGATGAGAAAACCCCACAGGTGAGCCAGACGCCTGCTCCTATGGAGACGCCGGAACCGACACCGACGCCAGAACCCACACCAGATCCCCACGCGGGAAAGGTAAAGAGTGTACTGACAGGAAAGTACATATCGGAGAAGGTGGCAAAACAGAGGCCTTTTGCTGTAATCATTAACAATATCGAGTATGCCAACCAGCACCAGCAGGGAACTTCTCAGATCGATGTGCTCTACGAAGCGCTGGCGGAGGGAGGGATCACCCGAATGCTCGGCGTCTATCAGGGGACCGATAAAATCAAGAGACTGGGTTCGGTCCGGAGCGCCAGACATTACTTTGTCAGCTTTGCCAGTGAATGGGATGCGATCTTCTGTCACTTTGGACAGACTTCTTATGCCATCTCGAAGATGGAGGAACTGGGTGTAAATAATCTCAGTGGCTTGTCTGCCATCGGCGGAGTCGTGTATAAGCGCGACTATTCGTTAAAGCCGCCCCACAATGTATTTACCTCCGGGGAGAAGATGCTCAAAGGTGCGAAGCAGCTCAAGTACCGGACAAAATTTAAGGAAGAGAAGATGGCGAAGCATTTCGAATTTTATGAGGAAGATACAGAACTGGATTCCTCCCATGGGACAAATTATATCAATCTTCCATTTTCTGCCTATTCCACCTGTTATCTCAAATACGATAAAAAGACGAAAGAATACAAAAAGTTTGAGTACAAGAAAAAGCATTTGGATCACAAGAACAATAAGCAGCTTTCCTTTAAAAATGTGATTATCCAGCTGGTAAAGGAGACGGACATTGACCGCAACGGATACCAGCATCTGTACTTGCATAAGCGAAAAGGTGAGGGATATTACATCACCAATGGAAAGCGTATGAAGATTAAATGGAGAAAGAACGAAGAAGAAGGAACGATGTGTTATTACGATATGGATGGAAATGTGCTGACGATCAATCCGGGCAAGACCTATATCGCAGCATATCCTACCAGTAGAAAGAAACTGATTTCCTTCAAGAATAAAGAGTAGCAGAAAGGTGCCTGTATGAGTACAAACAATCAGGATAACAAGAAAAGTGCAGATTTTCTCAAACATGGCAGCATATTGGCGATGGCATCCCTTATCGTGCGTTTTATTGGCATGGCATACCGGATCCCTATGTCCAATATACTGGGAGAAGAGGGAAATGGGATTTATGCGGTGGCGTTTGATATCTACGATATTCTTTTGATTGTATCGTCTTATAGCCTGCCGCTGGCACTTTCCAAGATCATATCTGCCCAGAACATAAAGCGGGAATATAAGAATATTGGTAAAACCTTTCGTCTGGCTCTGTTGTTTGCCGTTGTGTCAGGCGGGGTATTTGGAATCCTGCTCTTTGTTTTTGCCGGATGGATCGAGAAAAATATTTATCCTGATTACGCGGGGGTGCACATTCCTTTGCGAGTGCTGGCTCCCACGATATTTATCGTGGCGCTGCTCGGCGTGTTCCGTGGATTTTTCCAGGGAAAAAAGACCATGGTGCCTACCGCGGTTTCCCAGGTTTTAGAACAGGTGGTAAACGCCATCGTCAGTGTGTCGGCGGCCTATTTGTTTATCCAGTGGAATATAGACAGTCTTGACAAGAGCGCCTGGGGGGCGGCAGGAGGTACGTTGGGAACCTGCCTCGGTGCATTTTCGGCACTTCTGCTTGTAGTATTTGTTTACTATATCTACCGCCCGGTACAAAGAAAATTGGAGCGGCGAGACCGGGGACGGCGGTTGTATTCTGCTTCACATATTTATCGTATCCTGTTTTTGACAATTTTGCCTATTATTCTGAGCCAGACGGTTTATCAGATCAGCGGCCTGGTAGATTATTACCTATTCGGAGACATTATGGGGGGCAGAGGTATGGATCCGGTGACGATCAAATCGCTGGTGGGCGTATACAGCTCCAAATACCGGGTGCTTACCAGTGTGCCCATCGCCATATCCACTTCCATCGCATCCTCTATGGTTCCGAGTGCGGTGGCGGCATTTACCGAAAAGGATACGGTGCAGCTCAAAAATAATATCCTTTCTGGAATCAAGTTTAATATGATCATTGCATTTCCCTGTGCCATGGGCTATACAGTTCTCGGACAGTCCATTGTAAGACTTCTGTTTCCTTCCTCCAATTACGTTTTGGGAGGACATCTTATGCTTGCCGGTTCTGCAGCCATTGTGTTTTATGCAATTTCCAATGTGACAGGCAGTGCACTCCAGAGCATTGATAGAATGCACACACCTGTCATCCATTCGGCGATCTCCCTTGGGATTCATGTGATTCTCGTGGTGTGTCTGTTAAAATTTACGGGACTGGGTATCTATGTGCTTATCATCGGTAATGTAACCTTCCCGATTGTTGTCAGCATACTGAATTTGCTGGCGTTACGGCGTTACATTCCATCCCTGCGCCTAAAACCATTAAAAACGTTTTTTGTGCCGCTGTCTGCCTCCCTGTGGATGTCGATCGCTGTTGTTCTGGTCTATACCTTGTCGGATAAACTGTTTTCTTCCTTCCTGGGAGGGTATATGGCAAATGCGGTATCTGTGATCCTGGCTTTGATCACAGCTGTTGTCGTTTATTTTGTGGTATTCCTCAAACTGCGGGGAATGACAAAGGAAGAAATGTTTGATTTCCCAATGGGACGAAAGCTCTATCGCATGGCTGTGAAATTAAAGCTTATGAAATAGCTTTTTCACTGCCTCTAACAGATAATCAGTTAATCCGGCTTCCTCAACGGTTTCGCCGGCGGTGAGCTGGACACTTCCGATGAGTTTTCCATTATAAAAATATTCTACTTTTCCTACCGGGGCGCCCTTTTGTAAGGGTGCCTTTATGGTTTCCTCATAGGTGATCGTTCTCTTTACCTGATCCATATCGGCATCCTGGGTAAAGATGTGGGAAAATATAGATGTCGGTTCCACCGCAGCCATGTTTTTCCTTCCGCCCTGTACTGGCACTTCTTTCAAAAGCTTGGTGAGATCGGAATCTTTGTAAACGCTGCAGTTGGCAAAGCCATAATCTAAGAGGGACTGGGCTTCTGAAAACCGTTTTTTATGATCCGGGGCCGCCATAATAACAGCGATCAGGTCCATGTTGTTGCGTCTCGCTGTGGCGCTGAGACAGTATTTTGCTTTGGAGGTGGAACCCGTCTTAAGTCCGGTGATGCCATCGTAAAAACGGACCAGCTTATTGGTGTTGGTCAGGCCAAATTCCGTCTCCCCTTTTTTGGTCTTATGGGTGATGGAATCCATCCACACTGTGGAATAATTGCTGATCTGGGGATGTTTTGTGATCAGTTCCCGTGACATAAGCGCTACGTCATAGGCACTGGAATAGTGTCCGGATTCGATGTTATCATCCAGGCCGGTGCAGTTTTTAAACTGGGTATGTTTCATGCCCAGGGCTTTCGCCTTCTCATTCATCTTTTTCACAAAGGCTTCTTCTGATCCAGCGATCTTTTCCGCCATCGCCACAGCGGCGTCGTTGGCGCTGGCAATGGTGATGCATTTGATCATATCGTTTACGGTCTGGGTCTCGTTCGGCTCTAAGTATACCTGGGAGCCTCCCATGCTGGCGGCGTATTCGCTCACTGTCACAGAATCCTCCAGCGAAAGTTTTTTGCTGTCAATGGCCTCAAAGATCAGATTCAGTGTCATGATTTTTGTGATACTTGCCGGGACAAGCTCTTTGTCTTTATCCTTCTCGAAGATAATTTCCCCGGAGGAGCCCTCCAGAAGTACAGCTGCTGTGGCAGACACATCCACTGCGCCGCCGGACACCGCTTTTTCCTCAGCCTGTACAACCTGTCTGTCCAGAGATGAAAAGCTGAATATGTATATAAATGTAAGGAGAGTAAAAAGCAGATAAACTATTTTTTTCATACACATTCTCCACAATGATTGATATATGAAAATATATGCGGCAGGAGTAGAAAACATGCGGGCTTATTTTTGGGTTGACGTCACAGGATTAAAATGGTGGCTTTCAATCTTTCACGGTTATTTTGCAGCGGTAAGTATTCTCACCCTGTTTGACGGAAATAATGGCAGTTCCTGGATTCAGAGCATGTACGGTGCCGAAAGGGCTTACAGTGGCGATGCGGAAATCCGAGGTGGAATAGCTGGCCATTTTTTTTAAGCCTGAAAGCTTGACGGAGATCTTTTCTCCGGGTTTCATGGTGGCGGCATGGATGTTCAGGTTTCGGTGGGAAAGCAGGTCCAGTTCTTCCTGGTAGCCGAAGCGGGTGTGGGGATAGAGAAAACGGCACAGCAGGAGAAACAGGACAACCCCAGGAAGGATGAGATGTTTTTTCATGGCAGGGTTTCCTTTTTTTATTTTGAAAAGAAAAAATTTTGCTTAGTCAGAGAGCTTTGGTTCTTATTAGCCCCTTTAATTATCTTATGAAGACCATGGAAAAAGAGATCCATATTTTACTTCTTTAATTTTGTGTCGAAATTTGTCGATCGAAAAAAGTTGTATTGGAAGAAATAGGGGGTTATAATTGAAAAAAGACATAAGAAAAAGGAGGTAATAGATATGGAGGGACTCAAAAGATCTGTCATTGTTATTTTGGTTACAGTAATGGTATTTGGAGTTACTCATGCCTTTGCAGATTCTAAGGGTGTATCTTTGAATGGAAACAGGAATGCAAGTTCATCATCATTGTTTAATAATGGAATGAACAAATACCGTTATACTACTAATGCCAGCAGAAGAAATGAGAAAAATGTTGAAGTTCAGTTGAAAGGAGGTCCCACGAGTGTAAACGTGTTTACAACTTTTAGGAGCTTTAAATTGGAGCCTGGTGATACAAGGAGCAATACGACTAGTGCTTCTGCATATAACTACGCGAGAATGATATTATATGGAAATTCTGCAGACAATCAGAAAACTGGATGTATTGCAACGGGGTTGATATCGAATCAAAACTAAAGGGATCCACTATATGAAATGATCATTATTACTCTCCGTTGTATTTTGAATACAGCGGAGAGATAAATAGGAGGAAAACGTAATGTTTTGGTTAAATGTAAAACAATATATAAGAACGCCTGCTATCTCCCTTATTACAGTTGTCTATTTTCTTTATCTTTCATATGTGATCGTGCAAATGCCCCATGAAAATGTTCCGTATACATTTATTGAGTGTATGAACCAGATTAAAGTTACGTTTATTTTTTTCTTGTTTATTTCCTATGAATATTTTTCAAAAAGTCAGCGATGTCATATCGATGAGATTATAAGTGCCAGTGGAAAACGTGGCAAAATAGTAAGATTGTCTGGCATTTATATATTACTTTCCCTAAACTTATTAATTTGTACGATACTTTTTATTGCCTCTTTTTGGCCAGCGTCTGTGTCAGGCACAAACGCAGATACATATTTTTTCTTTTTGATTAAAGTTATTTTTATACATCATTTTTTAGTATATCTATTGGCAATTCTTATCGGATTTTTGGTTTCATATATAAAATCCAGAACGATGGGGTACGGAGTGCTGATGTTTGTTTGCTGGTGCTTTGGATATTTATGGATCGCCCCTTTATTAAGTATATCATTTGGAAGAGAGTTTTTATATCGGATTGCGGATTTGTTGAGTTTTATGACAAGAAAGTTTCTATCCGCTCCCAATGTATACTATATGTATTCTGTGGCTGCCGTAGATGTTCAAAGAATTCTTTTTTGGATTTTTCTGGTTGCTGCTATTATATGTGTCATAATGAATAGAGAGAAGAAAAGATGGATGTCAGTCGTGCCAGGGTTGGCGATGTTGACATGTATGTTTTTCTTTTTTCAACCTGTCTCTTCTCCTGGTGTAGATATCATCGGGGGACAGGACGCCTGGACATATGATGATACGTACTATATTTATTCCAAAAAAATTGATTGTAAGGATGTTTCAAAGTATGATAAGGCGGCTTTTAAGGTAAATAAATATAGTATGAATTTGAAAGCAGGACGAGAATTGGCAGCCAAGGTTGAGGTACATATAGATCAGACAGACTTGCAACAGTTTGATTTTACTCTGTATCATGGATATAAGATCAAGTCAGTTGAAGATGATCATGGGCAAAATCTGACCTTTTACCAGAAAGGGGATTATGTTCAGGTGATAACAGGAGTGCATAAGGTAAAAAAGATTATTTTTTTCTATGAAGGTTATTGTAAAAGATATTATAGCAACAGTCAGGGGATGTTTCTCCCGGCATATTTTGAATATTATCCGGTGCCTGGGCGGCGTCAGGTTTATATGGATGAATATTATTATACCGGTAATACAAAAGAAGGGCTGGATTATAATGTGGATTTTGAGGTGACCGTACATGGCGTACCAAACCTATATAGCAATTTGACAAAAGTCAATGGACGTTGGTGTGGGAATACAGACGGTGTAACTTTATTGGCCAGTCCATTTGCAAATGAAATAAAAAGTGGCGACAGCAGATTGATCTATTCCTCAATTCAATATTCAGAGAGGGAGCAAATAGAATTAGCTCGGCTGTTTCAACAATTTGTTCAAAAGTACTTTCACCAGGGAGACCATAAGATGATAATGATTCCTCCAGAAATAAATGGGTATTTTGATTATTATGGGAGTGACCATCTTATGGGGGATTTGTCCATGCTTTTTGCGGATTATGAAAGATTTATCAGTGAAGGGGAGAGGTATCCATTTATTTCGGAAGAGGAATTGATGAATGAATTGAAACAGGTTGAATGATGCTGTGTTACAGGGGAAATAAGGAGAGTGTGCTATGGTTCAATTGATGGAACGAATTTATTTGCAATGCCGGGGGATGGGAATATTGTTCTGGATCCCATTGATTGGATATTATATCATTGTGCCATCTGCAGGATGGATACTTGGACAGAATCCATTGGAAGATCGTGAAATGCTCGAACGGGTTACTGAGGTGAGTTATCGTTTTATTCCTCTGCTTTCTACCTGGTGGATGTTTTTGGTACATAAAGAATATATTGAAGGGGATGGAAAAGAGATTCTGTACCTGGGAAAAAATATATTGGGACTGACAATAGGTTTTTTCCTACTCAATATAATCTGTTGTTTTCCTTCTGTTTTTCTTTTTAATCGTCCTGCAGAACGGGTTTTGGAGTTGTTTTTTCAATTGACTATCATTATGTTTTTAACATGTGGAATGGCGTATTTTTTAAATTTCAGCCTGAAAAACATTTCAGTTTCTGCACTTGTAACAATGATATTTTGTACGCTGTCTGTGGTGCCAAGTGACCGCCTTTTCCAATATCAGTTTATAAGTCTTCAGGGTAATGAATTGTGGCTGGAAGAAGGAGTCAAATTTATAATTTCTGGAGGAATCTTTTGGATCTTTGGTGCGATATCTTCAAGGCGTTTTGAATAAGCTCCAAATCTTCTGACAGAATATCCAGAACATTCAGAGAGAGGAATCTTTAATGAAAAAAAGACTTTGTCGGCTGTTTCTAAATAAACAGAAAAAATATCTAATATTATTTATTGCTCTGCTTATCATTTTAGGAATATACGTGAATTATCAGTTTATGACGTATGCTTCCTTTTATTATAACTGGCAGTCGCTATTCAGATTTGACGAAAACTGGTACTGGTATTCCGATGAGAGTAAGAAGCACAATGAAATTGAGAATTATCTTCTCACGGAACAGGATGCCATCTCTGCGCATGAATACCGATGCGAGAATTATCGTTATATAGACGGAGAAGAGGTTGGATGGGATAAGGTGGATTACGGGGTATTTTTCCAGGCAACGGATAAAGAAATTACAAATCTGAGGGAAAAGTTTACAGATTACATGAGAATCCTCTCCGTGCCGGACATTGTAAAAGAGAAGTGGGGGACTGTGTCCGAGAATGGAGCGGTGTCTGTTCTGATTTTGGTAGTGATCTGGGGAATTACGATGGCAGGCGGTGTTTTTTGGTTCCGTAAGGCACTGGAGCAAAGCAGGGAGGAACAAGAATATCTTCTTTTAGTGGGATTTTCGCCTCAGGTGATCCGGGCACACTATGGCAGATGTTTTTGGCGCTATTTTTTGCCAGCATTTTTTATATCATTTGTGCCGCGGATATTTGCGGTATTTCCAGACATGTTTCATTACATATTTACGGACTTTGAATTTTGGAGGATATATCCCTGTATCCCCTGTGGCATGTTCCTGTTTTATTCCCTTACCTTTATCCTATTATATCACTGGTCCAAGAAAATGTGGAATAAAGAATATGGCGGGAAGATTCTAGAATGGGAAAAAAGACAGATTTACATCCGTGATCTTACCCTGGAGGATAATCTGGTGCTTATTCTGCTGGCGCAGGATTACTCTGAGAAAGCGGCAGAAAATCTGGTGGGACAAATGGTGGCAGAGGCGAAGATCTCATTCTGTGCAAAACGTAAAATGGAAACTTGTCCAGTAGAGGAAAAACAAATATTTTTCCGGTTGCAGGATAAGCTGTTAGCTGACTCGTGAAATGTAATCCGAGATTCCCGTCTGAAGGGGAAAGATGAATACAAACAGAATAAATCACAGCAGTGAAAGTGACGATACAAATGCAGGAGGAGCAGAGATGTTCTTCCTGTTT
>CAJTFB010000016.1 GCA_910575665.1 Eubacteriaceae bacterium | reverse complement strand
CGCATTTTTATCCTGCTGTGGGACCATTATACCACAGAACCGCAGAAAAAAACGGGAAAGTTGCTACAAAAGTGGAATTTCGGGTACAAAATTTGAAGGTTGCTTTCAAAATGTGAAACTCGTTTACAAAACGGGAAGGTCGGGTTACATTCGAGCTTTTTGAAAAACGAACAGGAGGATTTAGGCAATTGATACCTTAAAAAGTGCAAATCATACTCAATGGGTTGATATCTTCTGCCAACAATAATATGATATATTGGAAAAAGGGGAGTTGTCCAGTATCAGTGGAAATTTATGAAAATATTTTTATTAATGTAAGTAGCCATGTGCTGCTTATATGGAGTTTAACGACAGTTTTATTGTTGAGGAGGTAAGACAGATGGAACAAAAAAGAGCTAAGAAGATTAAAAAATGGATTGAAAAACCTGCAGGATATGGGAAGCGCCACAGGAAGCTGGCGGTTTCAGCAGCAGCTGTACTGGCGCTGTGCCTCGTTGCGGCGGCCGCGGCAGGAATCGTGCTGGCAGCCGATGATGGCTCCGGCCCTGTGGCTGACCGGTGTTTGTAGACGGCGAGGATGTAGAACGTAGTGTGAAAGTGGACGCTGTTTTGCCGGACGGCACGTTCTCTGCCGATGCAGTAAATTATTATACTGTCACTGTAAATGTGACACTGGACGGTAACGCATGGTCTGGTCAGACAGTGGCGCTGTCAGACGGTACGCCGTTAACCGGAAGTGGCCCCTACACTGCTGTCCTGCGGGAGAAGGCTTCCGGGAACAGCTATACCGTTCGGGTAAGCGGTAAAGACAAAGGTACCGTTACTGTGACAGCATCGGGAACGAAATCTGTCACCGCTGCCTACCATACCATCCAGGTTGCAGTAAACGACACCACAGCCTGGACTGATGCCTCTGTTACCTTGCGAAGGGATGGGGTGGATGTCCACAGGCTGGCCTATAACAGCCAGGCAAAGAAATATGAGATTATTCTTCCGGCAAATGACGCGGCGGTATACAATGTTTTTGTAGACGGCAGGGACGCGGGCAAAATGGTAAGTGTTAGCAGTAAAACAGCCGTGGTTACTTTCTACACCGCTTCAGTGAAAATTACCGGAGGCTTTTCCAGTATGCCCGTGGTCATTACAAACGGCACGGATAGCTACATCCTGACTGGTGGGAATACGAACGGAACTGCCTACATCTGCAAGCATGTCTTTGACCGGGATGGCGCCAGTTATGCCATTACCGTGGGCGGTACGATTGGGGCGGTGACAAGTAAGGTTACCAGTGCCGCTGTGGTGAATCTGACCTATTATACTGTCACGTTCAAAAATGCCAACGGCGGAACCCACGTCACACAGTATGTTCTAAGTGGAAAGCAGGCGCAGAAGGTCTCCGGCCCTGTCAAAGAGGGCAGTGTATTTATGGGTTGGGCAACTGCTTCCGATTCGGCAAATGCAGACTTTATTTTCAATACGGCGATTACGGCTGGCAAAACCCTGTATCCGGTTTATGAGGCAGCGGGTATCAAGCTGGGAGAACACATCCAGACAGGCAGTACCAGTGCTTACACCTATCAGCTGCCCAATCTGAGGATCAGGGGGTATTCCTCTGTTTCCTCTGTCGTGCTGACGGTGACGAATTGCTCCGATGTTACCGTGGGAAGTGGTATTACAAAAAAGACCACTCTGGACACGGGAGGAAACGGCACGATTATCCTGACCTTTGGCAGTGGGACCACCAGTGCGGCGGTGGAGACCAAGTTGCGGAGCATGACTGTTAAGGTAAAGGATGCCACGAAAAATCATACCATCTATGCTACCGTCTACGGAGGCCAATATTGAGAAAGGGGGACAAGAGCATGAATTATGATAAAAATAAGAACAATCACAAGAGCATGAAGAACCGTTGGAAGAAGTTTTTGTCCCTGTTCTTGTGCGCTGCACTGATACTGGGTATACAGCCCGTTCCACACCCTGCGCTGGCGGCGAGTACGTATTCTGACGCTGCCATCACAGTGGATACATCGGCGGCAAGATATTACTATGGTGGCGGCAATACAGATAATCCGAACGACTTCGGCAGTTACGGGGAAAAACAAAGCCTGTCCGCAACATCTAATGAACTTACCTTTTCAACGCCAAATAAGCCGGCTACGCAGAGATGTATGATGGCATATGTCCCTTTTTCTGTATCTGTGACAGTCCCGGCGTATACTACCAGAAAGTTTCAAATGAGTTTTTATCTTGATTTGTCGGCGAGTACAGGTTCTAAGGCGGGCATTTTTGCGGAACTTCTCAAAGGTGGTGTTCCCGCCACATTTAATAACGATCAAAATGCAGATTATGGAGCAAATACGGTATTGCGTATCTATAGTGGGTCATCTGATCCATCAGAAAACGGCACGGCAACGCATTCTGTTACCTACGAAAACCATACTTCATCGGATGTGACAAAGACGGAGAATTTTGTATTTTTCTGCGGAAACCGAAAGGTGGGTGCGTATCAACCCGCACCCACTTACCACTGTAAACTGACCGGTATTACCTACGATGATACGCACGATACCAAATCGATTTCTTTCGATGCCAACGGTGGTTCTGTTGATACGGCGAGCAAAACCGTGACCTATTACAGCACATATGGCAATCTGCCGACGCCGGCGGCCCGGACGGGTTACACCTTTGATGGCTGGTACACAGCGAAGGATGGTGGAACACAAGTAACGAGTAACACTATTGTGGCTACGTCTGCGGGAAGTACTCTCTATGCGCACTGGACGGCGAACAAGTACACGGTTACTTTCGATGAGAATGGCGGAGATACACCATCTAAGGCAAGCCAGTCTGTGACCTACGACAGCACCTATGGGACATTGGCGACTGTCACCCGGACGGGTTACACCTTTGATGGCTGGTACACAGCGGCAAGCGGTGGAACAAAGGTGACGAGTACCACTAAGGTAAGTACAACAGGAGACCGTACCCTCTATGCGCACTGGACGGCGAACAAGTACACAGTTACTTTCGATGAGAATGGCGGAGATACACCATCTAAGACAAGCCAGTTTGTGACCTACGACAGCACCTATGGGACATTGGCGACTGTCACCCGGACGGGTTACACCTTTGATGGCTGGTACACAGCGGCAAGCGGTGGAGCAAAGGTCACGAGTACCACTAAAGTAAGCACAGCAGGGAACCATACCCTCTATGCGCACTGGACGGTGAACAAGTATACCATCACTTTTTCTGGCGCAGTAAGCGGCAGCCAAAGCGCAGACTATACCTATAAGCAGACTGGTACCATCGCCTTTCCGCAGGCAGCGGATCAGACCGGAAGTGGTAAGTATTTTACCGGCTGGAAACTGACAACCGCTCCTGCCACCAAACCTACTGTGAACGGTGCAGCGGTGAATACTTCCACCATGTATCAGCCATGTAATGGCGAATTAAATGTAAAAAATCAGAAAGGAAAAGCACAGTCCAGACGGAAACGGCTAAGTCAAGAAATATTTGTGAAATAACAAGAATGATGTTATAATAAAAGCCAAGTTTTAAGGCTTATTAAAAAATATTCCGACAGTGGAGAAAGGCAGGGAAACAAATATGCACATCAGCTACAAACCGCTCTGGCATACACTAGTGGAGCGAAACATGAGAAAAGAGGATTTAAGGCTTGCCGCTGGTCTGACTACAAACATGATTGCCAACATGGGTAAGGAAGGGAAAAATATCAGCATGGATACATTAGTTCGCATTTGTGAAACACTGGACTGCGGCATCCTGGATGTGATTGAGTTAGCCAGTGACGAGCCTTCCGTCACAGAAGATGGAAAAAATAACAGAAAGAATAATAAAAAACAGGATTAAACATAAACTTGTGAGCAGTTATTATACTTTCTGTTTGAAGTTGTCGGAAAAACAGCCAGCCGAGAAACGGCTGGTTTTTCTATTACTTTTTACGTTCCAATACTGCCTGTATCATGGCAGCGGCTATTTCCTGCTGGCTGGGTGGTGTATTCTCCCACAGCTCTGTCAGTTCCCTGATTCTACTGACATCATTATCCGTAAGGGAATCACGGAGCAGATAATCAGGAGAGATTTTCAGGGCATTGCAGATATTTATAAATACGGGCAGACTGGGAACTTTTGTCCCGCCTTCAATCTGCCGCAGGTATGTTGCGTTGATACTGCATAATTCGGAAAGCCTGTCAGCCGTATATCCACGCTCTTTCCTTGTCATGTTGATACGTTTGCCTAATCCTTTTTCGTCCATCTTTCCTCCCTGTTTCATAAGCTGTTAGCATTTATTTTGTTCACTTTTAGACTATATCAAACATAGGGATTGCAATAGCTTCTAAAAGGATATATAATATGAGCTAGTAGACTATAAAATATAAACGGGAGGAATAACAGAATGGATTTAAACTGTTTCAGGGACAGACTTTTCGATTTACTGAATGACAGCGAGGGAATGGGGATTGCAGATATCAACGCAGACGAGCAGAACAGCCTGATTGCTGTCAGGACAGAGAGCGGGAAAGTGTTTTAGATTGTGTGTAGAGAAGCCACGGACAGGGAGGATAGATGGAAGAACGCAGAATGACAGTTTATAAAGGACGGGGTGCTTTTAAAGAAGCACCGCCGCAGATTCTTTTGCAGGGCAGATGGCTGGAACGGGCAGGGTTTAACATAGGGGATAAAATTACAGTGGACTGCCAGTAGGGGCGGCTTGTCATCACCAAGGACGAGCCGGAAGCGGATACTGGAACGGGGTAATCGACAGATATTGATATTTTGTGGAAAATTTTAGTGAAAGCTTATTCCATCTGGAAAGATATTGTAATATAATAGAGCCAATGAAAAATCGGGATTTGAAATGGAGTAAAAATAAATGGCAGAATTTCTTATATGTAAGATAGCTTCTCTCCAAGAAATGAACATAAAATGGGAGTATGAAATTGCCCAAAGTGGGAAAGACAAAGAGAATTGGATTATTTGGAAAAAACAGAACATAGAAAAATATAAACAGGGTTATATCATTCCTTACTATGGGATACTTGAGGGAAACATTATTTGTGAAGCTACTGCGATGCTTCATCCCAAGGTCGTGCAAAACAGTGCTGGTTTAGTTGACGGTCATACAGTATACTTGTCTGCATTCCGAACGATTGACAGGTTTCAGGGAAAAGGATATTTTTCAAAATTATTTCATTTTATGATTGACGATTTGCGGCACAAGGGATTTACAAAAGCTACCCTTGGCGTAGAGCCTGTCGAAGAGAAAAACAAAGATATATACACCCACTATGGATTTACTGAATTTATTAAAACCGGTAAGGAATATTACCCGGATGGGACGGTGATTAATGTGGAATATTATGGAAAAACACTTGAATGATAAAACAAATTTCCAGTTTCCGAAAGTGTAAAATCGGGATTTTTTGAAAAAATGGAGGAAATTATATGGAACAGATATGGAAAGAAATGTTTCAGGCGGCAAAAGCAGTACAGAACGGACGGCAAATATCTGATTATGTGGATGCGGGAGGGGTTGCTGCTGCAATACTATCATCATCAGAAAAAATATACGTGGGTGTTTGTGTGGATACCTGCGCTACATTGGGAATATGTGCTGAAAGAAATGCGATTTTTAATATGATAACAAATGGAGAACAGGAAATAAAAAAAGTGCTTGCAATCATGCCAAATGGGAAAACCGGTGTTCCATGCGGTGCTTGTCGGGAATTGATGGTTCAGCTTATGCCCAATAGTTATCAGAAAATTGAAATACTGATGGATTTTGAAGCAGAGGAAGTAGTTGCTCTTGGTGAACTTACTCCTAAGTGGTGGATATAAACGAATGCCCGTTTTTTGAAGTGTAAAATCGTATTTGTGGAGGAATCGGATTATGATAGAATATGTAAAAATGAATGATGATAACATGGACAGCGTGATAAAAAAATATATTGAATATTATAACAATGTTGAAAATGGCTGTTGGTCTTACGAAAAGGCATATAAGCGAATTCATCAAGTAATGACAATGGAAGGTTCCTTATGTTATCTTCAATATGATAATCAGAGTTTGGTAGGGTTTTTGATGGGCTATTATAAGGAGTTTGACGATTTAATGGCTTTTTTCATTGAGGAAATTGTGATATTTGCAGACTGTCATAATAAAGGATATGGAAGTGAACTCATGACAACAATTCAAAATGAAGTCACTGCTAATGGAGCAGAACATATTGAATTGATTAGCGTTAATGATCTGCATCATATGCACTTTTACGAAAAACTCGGTTATTATAAAGCAAATAATCTGGTTATGATGGGAAAACATTTAGGTTGACAATTTCATATTTGTGAAACAGGAAAACAGACACTGGTTAATTTGAAAGGAGCATCATCATGGAAGAATTAAAAACGATTATGGAGAAATTCGCTGCATCTGGCTGTGATTTAGACCCACTGTATAAAAGAGCTTTAGAGCTGCTTTGACAGTACTATCAATTCAATCTGTCATTTGAAAACTTTATAAGTACCACCAAAATGCCGCTGCATGGACAAAATCCAGACAGCGGCATTTCCTTGTCACCGTTTCCGGCTTCCTAAAGGCGAATCCTTGTAGATACCGGATTTTTTCATAATGTTTTTCAAGTCCGTGCGTTCTTTTTCGGTCAGCTTTTCATAGCTGATTTGAAGCTGTGAACACATGACATAACAGAATTTATCAAGGGCGTTCCCCGGAAAGCGCATGGCTTTTTCTACATCTGCAATTATTTTCAGCGTGCTGGAATCATCCGGCGCACTCTCCGCATCAGCTTCATGCGCCAGCCGGATATCGTGGAGAATTGCGTCCCACTCCTTATGTGTGACATGGCAGAAATAATCTTCTTCCTGTATCTGCGAAGCCTGCAATGCCTTCAATGTTGTATCTTCTTCCTCCGGCTGGTATTTCTGCTGGATTTCTGCCCTCACAGCCTCAAGGGAGGCATTGATATCCTGAAAACGCATGGTGGCGATACCGTCCACATATATTTCTGCATCTGTCATAAGGGCAGTGAAATTTTCATGCGTGGCAATTTCACAGAGCAGACGGTTGTTGATGCGCCCGCTTTTTAACAGCTCCGCCATGTCATCATTGATATGCAGTTCTGTAAGTCCGGCATCTGGGCGGTTCCTGTTTTCAGTGGCGCATAAAAGGTAATCCGTGGAAACACCATAAAATTCTGCAAGCTTCAGGATGGATTTGTGGCTGATTTCTTTTTTTACATCATTTTCATAGCTGCCGAGGGCGGACTTTGAAATTCAGCTCCGCAAGTTCTTCCAGTTTTAAATGCCGCTCTATTCGTAAGTCTTTGAGCCGCTCCTGTATGGTTATGCCCTGCTTCATGGTTTTATCCCCTTTCCGGCGGCTTGTTACCCGCCGCCATACTGATTATACCACACCATTCCGCAAACGTGGAATTTTTTGATTTTTTCAGTTCATTCCTGATTTATGGATATACGGGAATGGGAACAAAAATGTTCTATGATGGATACAGTTCATCGATGGATTACGCCAATCGCATGACTGGGCTGATGGGATATGCTCCCCAGACGAAGTGATGCCATGAACTGTGAAAGGAATGAAAATCCCTGCCGCAGCGAGCGCACCAGAGGGAACAAAACGCTGCCGGAGAAACCGGGGGCAGGAACGGCATCAGGAAGAACCGGCTGGACTGTACTAAAATATGAATAACAGTTATGTGGGCAGAGGGATTACTCTACCCTGCCTGCATTGTAAGGGGCTTAAAGCGGCATGAAAAAACGGGCTCTGCCCTGAATGTTTCTGCCCAAAACAGCCCCAAAATAATACACAAAATGAAGGGAGAAATAAAAAAATGGAATATGAATTTATGACAGCAGCCACGCCGCTGCCGCCCTGTATGCCATTCCCAAAAGCACTGGCGGGACTTCCGATTAGTAGCACGGCAAAGGTGATGTACTGTAAGATGCTGGCTGCTATGCTCACAAAAAAGCTGGAGGATGAGAACGGAATCCTGTTTGTATATTTTCCTGTCAGGCAGCTTGCCGCTGAACTTTCCCGGTGTGAGATGACAGTTAAGCGTTCCCTGAACGAACTGGAAAATGCAGGGCTAATTATGCGGGTAAGGCAGAGGGGATTTGCGGAGCTAAATCGCATATACATTCTCATACCAAAAATATAATCGGGTATTCCCAAAAGTGGTGAATAGATGTATAATAAAATCTCCTTTGAAATGTGATAAAAACAGCAGTTACATTTCAAAAAAGGCGGTGGACGGTAAAAATTTTCAGATATGTAGTTGTTAAGTTTAAAAATCCATGGTAACATAAGCATAGCAGTTCTTGAAGTTATGAAGTTGTTTGGTGTGGTAACTTAACAATACATCATAAATTCAAAAACTGCTACTTTTATTTTATAAGTTTATGAAAAAGTAGTGGTTTTATGTACTTAGGGCTAGCCACCGCGCTAGCGGTTTGGTACAATAGATTTGTAACTGATTATTACAAGAACCGAAATGGGGTTGTTATGAAAACTTTGATATTGAATGGTTCTCCAAGAATAAATGGTGATACAAACAGTCTTATTAAGAAATTTACCGAAAAAAAGATAGATGAATATAAAATTGTTGATGCATATAGATGTAATATTTCGGCTTGCCTTGATTGTCGGAACTGCTGGAAAAATAATGGCTGCTCAATAAATGATGAAATGCAGGAAATATATAAATACATACAGGAATGCGATAACATTTTAATTGCTTCACCGCTCTATTTTTCGGAGTTGACTGGAAAATTATTAGATGTTGGGAGCAGACTTCAAACATATTTTTGCGCTAGATTTTTCAGGAATGAAGAACCTATTGCAAAATCTAAGAAAGGAGCAGTTATATTAGTTGGGGGTGGTGACGGTCATATAGACAAAGCATACAGTACGGCATGTACGCTTTTACATCATATGAACTGCAGTAACATTCATGAAGTTGTATATAGCCATAACACTAATACAAGACCTGCAATAAATGACAAAAACACACTTATGGGATTAAATAGTATATATGATTTTTTTAAGAATAACGAATAAGCTAAGTTGTTTTTTACAGAGTGGATTCAAGAAGGATAAACTTATGAAAGTAGAAGATTATAAAATGCGTATTTTATTTGAAATGGACAAAAAAGATTATGTTCCTGACGGAAGCGTTTATAGCAGACCTTCTGCAAGGGCTGTCATCATTAAGGATGGAAAAATAGCAATGGTATATAGTAAGAAATATAATTATTATAAATTTCCGGGTGGAGGCATAGAAGCTGATGAATGTATGGAAGATGCATTGATAAGAGAAGTATTAGAGGAAACGGGGTTATGTGTTATCAGGGATTCCATTCAGGAATATGGGCAGGTTCATCGTATTCAGAAAGGTACAAAAGAGGATATTTTTATACAGGATAATTATTATTTCCTGTGTAGCGTGAAAAAGGATATAGAACAACAAAATTTGGACAAGTATGAAGCGGACGAAGGCTTTACGCTTGAATTCCTGAAGCCGCAGCTTGCGATAGATGTAAACAGGAAAACGATACTGGATGATTTCACTCAGGTAATGTTGGAACGAGAGGCGCTTGTATTGGAATTACTGATACAAGAAGGATATTTTGAATATGGAGGTAAATTACATGAAAATACCTAAAATGGTATTGTTTGATTATGGCCAGACACTTATTGCAGAAAAATTTGACGGCTTAAAGGGAACAGAGGCTGTCTTACAGTATGCTAAAAGAAATAAGTATCATTTGTCGGCAGAGCAGGTGCAGGCTAAAGCAAATGAAATCAATCAGGAATTCGGGAGATTTGATCCTGAAAAAAGACACTTATTTCAAATAGAAATACCCAATACCATGTTTACGCCTTATCTTTATGAATCGCAGGGAATAGAGATTGCATTAAGCAACTCTGAAATTGATACCGTATTCTGGAATGCCGCTGCTCCGGGAATGCCGACAGAGGGTATCAAAGAATTTTTGGGATATTTGAAAAACAAAGGTATCCGCACAGGCGTAATCAGCAATATTTGTTATGATTTTTCTGTGGTTGCAGAACGTATCAACAGGCTGCTTCCGGAAAATGCTTTTGAATTTATCATTACCTCAAGCAATTATATCTTCCGCAAGCCAAACAAAAGGATATTCGATCTGGCTTTGGAAAAAGCCGGATTAGAGCCGGATGAAGTTTGGTATATCGGGGATCAGTATGAATGCGATGTAAAAGGCGCCTTGAATGCCGGCCTGTTTCCGGTATGGTATATAGGGGCGATCGATCTGCCCTACACAGAAGATACAAATATCTTGACGGTAAAGACTTGGAATGAAATAGAGCGGTACATGGAGGGATAGCGTGTGCAGAGAACAGAAAATGTCGAATTAACGGTTTTATGCCTGATTCATCAAAATGATAAATACCTTCTGCAGAACAGATTAAAAGAGGATTGGAAAGGTTTGACTCTGCCCGGAGGACATATTGAGAAAAATGAATCTATCATAGATGCTGTTATTCGGGAAATGAAAGAGGAAACGGGACTTGATATTCAGAATCCAAGATTATGTGGAATCAAGCAATTTCCCATTGAGAATGGGCGGTACATTGTATTTTTATTTCATACAGACGAATTTCTCGGAGAAGTAACATCATCAGAGGAGGGAGAAATGATTTGGGTAAAAAAGGCAGACCTGTCAAAGATGAATACTGTAAATGACCTACCGCCACTTCTTCAAGTGATGGAAGATGATAATTTAACGGAATTTCAATATGTAATTGAAAACGGTGAATGGAATATGATTATTAAATGAAAGGAATCTTCTTATGGGAAAACTAAATGTTGACGGAACAGAGATACAAGTCTTACAGATTGAAGAAGACGATTATATTTCTTTAACGGATATGGTAAGGAAAATTGACAACGGACCTGCTCTGATAGAAAAATGGCTGCGCAACAAGAATACAATAGAATTTCTTGGCATATGGGAAGAAATGTATAATGCAGACTTCAATGCTGCCGCCTATGAAGAAATCATGCTGGAGGCAGGATTAAACCGTTTTATTATGTCGGTTAAGCAATGGGTATCCCGCACAAATTCAAAGGGTATTGTGGCAAAGGCTGGACGGTATGGAGGGACATACGCATATAAAGATATTGCATTTGAGTTTGCAAGCTGGGTATCTCCGCAATTCAAATCCACAGCAGACTTCAGTCATATACGCATCAGAGGCTGATGTGCTGAATATGGCATTATTTGGCATTGGCGGGATAAGAATCCTGATAAAAAGGGCAATATCAGGGATTATGCGAGCATAAATGAATTGATATGCCTGTCAAATATGGAAAACATTAACGCAGTGTTGATTGAAGATGGGCTGAACCAGAAAGAACGCTTAATAAAGCTTAACAAGATTGCCATACATCAGATGTCTATTTTGGAAGAACAGACTACAAAGATTTTGAAGTGATTTAATTCCCCCGAATTCGGGGGAATTAAAATTACCACAGTTCAAGGCTGTCTTCCGCATCCACCCACATTTGCATATTTCCCTCAAGATACAGTCTTGCATATTCAAGTGGCTCATCTATTGCCAAAGCATTTAAGGCACATTCAGAGCAGGGAGTAGTTTTCAATCCTTCTTCTGCTTTATTGCAGTCTATCCGTAAGAAATAACCTGCGTGGATGTATACGTCAATGCTGTTATGGTGGATATTGTATGTTGCGTAAATCATATTCATTTTATCTGTCCTCTTTTCATTGATTTTTTGAAAGCATTTCAATCAGTTTACCAATTCCCGTATATTATGTGTTATAATGTTTTATGTGATTTTGTTTCCCTCATTTTTTCCCTTATCAGGGTTCGTAATGCCTTTTGGGAAGATATAACATGAGGGAAACTATAAGGGAAAGCTCACCTGCGACAAACTTAGTGTTTTCAAGGGTTAGCGGAGAATTTATTAATAAAATATAACAGCTAATGTTTCCCTTAAAAATCATCAAATCACAATCGGAATTTGTTGGTGTATTTGAATGCGATAGAATTGGAAGTTAAGTAAGATAGTTTAAATTTGTGAAGATAGATATAAAAGGAGCGATGATATGCAAAACCTGTTTTGTGAGGGTCTGTTAGAGAATGATATAGTCAAATTGCTGGAAGCTCCAAAGAGTGATATCCACAATCATTCTACCAAAGGATGCAGGAGAGCCTGGTTGGAAGCACACTTGAAACGCAGTTTTCCAAAACCGCCCGACAGATTTGACGGTCTTAGAGGAATGCAGGAATGGTTTACAGTTACTATCAAGCCATACTGCAAAGATGTTGGAGGAATGCTCATAAGATGGGAAGGCGCTTTTGCAGAAGCGAGGAGGAACAATATCAAGAGGCTTTCGATGAATTTTGGGGCTTCGGAGATCGATCTGATTGGTGGGATGGATGCATTCAAATCCATTATCGGAGGTTTTCATTTGAAATATTGTCCTAATACAGTGTTTGAACCTGAGATTACATATATTTCAGCTTGCAATGTCGAACAGGAAGCTGAAAAAATCGATCGTTATATTTCCTCCGTTTTTTTCAAGTCCATTGATGTATGCGGTGGCGAGAATGTGCAGCCATTTGAGGCTTTTTTGCCATTGTATAGAAAAGCGGAACAATATCATCTGACCAAGAAAATGCATGTAGGTGAAACCGGGCCAGCAGAGAATGTAATGCGGGCAGTTGAAGTATTAGGGCTTAGTGAAGTTCACCATGGGATAAACGCGGTTGCCTCGGAGAAGGTTATGCGATTTCTCGCAGATAATCGGATACAGCTGAATGTCTGCCCAAGCAGTAACGTAATGCTTGGATATGCAACCGGATATAGAGACCACCCTATTAAGATACTGTATGAGAATGGAGTTAAGGTTACAATCAATACCGATGACTTGCTGATATTTGACAGTTCGATTGAAAACGAGTACCTATTGCTTTATCGGGCAGGGACGTTAAGTGCTGGTCAATTGGATGAAATACGAAAGAATGGGTTAGACATCCACTCAGAATATAAATTAGACAAGACACATTTCTATTGAAATTCATTTTAATCTGAAACCAATCCCGGAAGTGGAGCAGGTCAGAAAATGACCTGCTCCAGCCGGGGAGGTTCTTAATAATTTCATAAATATTTTTTGACGAACGCCGCCCGCTATTGAGTGTGATTGTTCCTACTAATTGGGGATAACACAGGTCAGGCATTGGCATTCAATGGCGGCGCTTTGGGCAATATGACTTTTACCGCCCAGTATACCAACGTGACCGGAACATCCTCTACTTCGGAGACATTGACAATCTCGGGGAAAAGCACGATACCCGCACCGCCTGCGAAGTCTACCTATACCGTGAAGGTGACGGGCAATGACAGTTTAAAGGCGCTTACCATTGGCGGCGCCACCGTTACCCGCAATGGGACGGAGAATTTCGTGCTGACTACCACCGGGAACGGTAGCAAATCTGTGGTTATTGACGGGGAGAATGCAGGGAGTGTCACCGCTAATGGGACGCTTACGGTAACTTATAAAACCCTGACTGTCACTGTCAATGCCAACAAAACGGTAACTCTCCAGGGTGGTCCCGAACTCACTCGTTCTGGGCCTGTGGGCGGTGTTTATACCTATATTCATACTGCCCGTGATCCCGGTAACACCTCCTTCCCTGTCTTTGTGGACGGTGTGGATACTGGTAAAACAGTTAGTTATGGCAATAAAACGGCACTGACTTATTATACTGCCACCGCTGCAATTACCGTACAACCAGGTGCGTCAATCAGCTCGGTGGAACTGGCCTGCGGAAGTAAAACCCTGGTCATGAGCACGTCAGGTTCCAATCAGTATACCTGCACAGGCCTAAATGATGGCAAGGCTTATACTCTCCGCGTAAACGGTGCCGACGTCAGTGGTCAGACCACGGATTTTACTACAGACAAGGCGCTTAGTGCCACCATATATGCCCAAACAGTCACTACAAAACTGGACGGTGCGCTTGCGGATATACCCGGCTTGGGCAATGTCAAAATCGGTGGTCTGAGTGCGGCACAAACCGGCGTTGGAACATATCTGGCAACAAAGGTGGGAACCTCCATCGGGGATACTGTTACCATAAACGGCTCATCTGTAACCGTTGCCAGTGGCGTGGTGAATTACTACACTGTGACCTATGACACAAACGGCGGGAGCAGTGCGCCTGCAGACAGCAATATTTATCTCAAAGACAGCAAAGCCACCGTTCTGGGACAGGGTGGAATGGCAAAGGACGGCTGTTCTTTCCTGGGCTGGAAAAACGGTGGGACTAATATAGGAGTGGGAGAGACGGTTACTGTAAGCGGTAAAACCACTCTTACTGCCCAGTGGCAGGAAAACACCTCCTGCGAGGTGAGATGGCAGACCCCCGGCGGGGAACCACAGTATGGCACGCTTGTGGAAGCTCTGGCTGCTGCCGGGACTATTCCAGATGTGACGATCACCGTACAGGAGGGCAAGACTGCCAGTCTCCCCACAGATCATATCCTGCCAGAGAGTGCGAAGCTCATCGTGCCAGAGGGGACAAAGGTAGTTTCCGATGCGGACGGCGCAGTTCTGACTGTAGAAGGCAGGATTGAGAACGCTGGAAGCATTGATGCGCCCATCGGAACATTGCATATCACCAAAAACGGGAAACTCATTAATGCTGGGATAGTTCTCTGGAATATTATGCCCAATGCCGGCAAGATTGACAATACGGGCGGCACCCTCGGCGGCGAGGTGGAGAATACTGACGACGGTACTGTGGAGGGCGGTACGATTACCGGCACGATCACAGGCGGTACGGTTACAGGACCTCTCACAGATGAGGGGACGATCAAGGACGCAATCGTAACCGGGCCGATTGACCTCCCCACTGGAGGGAAGATTATAGATTCTGTCATCAATGGAACTGTGATAGACAAAGGTGGGGATCTGTCCTATACCGAAGAGCATAACGGAACCGGTGTGGTTACACCCCCCGGCGGCTGCGGCACGGGAAGCACATCTGTGCAGAAGCTGCTGGATGCTTTGGGCGGTGCAGCAGTGGAATCTCCCACGGGAACTGTCAAGCTCGTGGCTGACGTATATCTTACCGATAATTCGCTTATCATTGACGACGACGTGATCATTGACCTGAACGGCCACACTATCATCGGACCAGAAGGTAAGCCTGCTATCCAGGTCGGGGGAGGGAATTTGACCATCAAGGACTCCTCGGACCCTGACAACGGCTCTATCATTGGCGGCAACGGAGGTGCGGGGGAGCCCGGCGCGCCTGGCATCGAGAACAAAGGGGATGGAACCGTTACCCTTGAGGGCGGCATCATTTTCGGCGGCAGCGGTGGCACAGATGGTGACGGCGGAGCCGGCATCAAAAACACTGGCACTGGCAATGTGGTCGTCAATGGCGGTGAAGTCAACGGTGGCGACGGAGGTTTTGGAGAACCTGGCGGCAAAGGTGGCAGCGGCATCGAGAACATCAATGATGGTGAAGTAAATATTGAAGAGGGCAAAGTGGAAGGCGGCAACGGCAATAATGGCGGCGATGGCGGTAATGGTGTGACCAATATCGGTGATGGTACTGTGGATGTTACTGGCGGTGGAGTTACCGGAGGCACTGGCGGCAGAACTGGCGAGAGAGAAGGTGGCCAGGGCGGCAAAGGCATCGACAGCGACCCGGACAAGGCTGCTGTTGATCCTGATGCTTCTGTAAGTGCCGGCGAGGGCGGCGTCGGTGGAGATGGGAAAGTCACCCTCCGAAGCGTGACGCCCACCATTGATACAATTCCTGACCAGGACTATACTGGCGAGGAGATCACACCTTCTGTGGTGGTCCGGGACGGTGCGGACGTTATCCCTGCCGGCGAGTATGTTGTAGAATACAAGGATAATATCCATGAAGGAACTGCAACTGTTACCGTGAAGGATAAATCGAACAAAAAAATGCGTTGTATAAACTTGCGGATATAACCACAACCTTTAAAATCAAGAGAGAGATGGGAACAGTCACACCAACACCAGAACCGGGAGAAACGGCAGCACCTTCGGCAAAGCCTTCACCACAGCCGGGAACAGCAACGAATTCTCCAGACGAATCTGGACAGACGGGAAACCAGATCGAGAAAAGAAAGGACTTATCCATTTTTCTGGTGACCGGTAAGCAAAAAGACAAAAACAGCATGAGGCTGACATGGCAAAAGTATAACGGTGCGTCTGGCTATGAAATTTACTGGTCATACTGCGATGGCGAGAGAAGCTTCAAGAAGGCAGGAACTATAAAGGCGTCGGGAAAACGGATGTTTATTCATAAGAGATGTAAGAAGGACAGAGCCTATAAATACTATATCGCTGCTTATAAAATGAGGGAAGGGAAAAAGAAATACATTGCAAAATCCCCGATCATCCATGTGGCGATGAAATATGAGAAGCAGACCAATGTGAAAAAGATTTCCTTAAGCAAAGCCAAAGTAACATTGAAAGGTAAAAAATCTTTCCAGATCAAGGCAGAAATCCTCTTGTGGGATAAAAAGAAAAAGCCCCTGAGCCATGCGCCGGCCCTGCGGTATTACAGCGGGAATAGGAACGTGGCAGTGGTAAACACAAAAGGAATGATAACTGCAAAGGGCAAGGGGAGATGTACGGTTTATGTCATTTCCAACAATGGATTGACAAAGAAAATAAAAGTAAACGTGAAATAGCAAAGAGAGATACTTTATCAAATGGTTTCCAAAAAGAGATTGCATATCTGCCATATAACAAGCTATAATGATAATAGAAAAGTTGGTATCAGCTGCAATATTTTAGGAGGACAAGCCATATGACAGATTTTTATGATACAGCAGAGCGGAAGGAGAGGGTGATTCTCGTAGCGGTTTCTCTTGGGGAAAAACAGGAGGGTGGGGAAGCAGCAGCGGATATTTCCCTGGACGAGCTGGAAGAACTGGCGGAGACTGCGGGCGCCGAGACCGTGGGACGGCTGATCCAGAACCGGGAGGGGATCCATCCTGGAACCTATATCGGCAAGGGAAAACTGGAGGAGCTTCGGGAGATGATCCGCAGCCTGCAGGCGGATACGGTAGTTTGCGATGATGAGCTGTCTCCGGCACAGATTGGAAATCTTCAGGAAGAACTGCAGTGTAAGGTCATTGACCGGACGGTGATGATTCTGGATATCTTTGCCGCCCATGCGGGGACCAGTGAGGGCAAGCTTCAGGTGGAACTGGCGCAGCTCAAGTACCGGGTGTCCCGGCTTACCGGCCTGGGTAAATCGCTGTCCCGGATCGGCGGCGGTGCGGCGGGAAGCGCCGGGGGGATCGGTACCAGAGGGCCAGGAGAGAAGAAACTGGAGATGGACCGGCGTCTGATCAGAGACCGCATCTCCATGCTGAACCGGCAGCTCAAAAATGTGGTCAGCACCAGAGAGACCATGCGTAAGCAGCGGAGAAACAATGCGGTGAAGGTAGTGGCCATCGTAGGGTATACCAATGCGGGAAAATCCACGCTGCTCAATGCGCTGACTGCGGCGGAGGTTCTGGAGGAAGATATGCTCTTTGCCACGCTGGATCCTACCACAAGAAGCTATGAATTTGAGAGCGGACAAAAGGTTTTATTTACTGATACCGTCGGCTTTATCAACAAGCTTCCCCATCATCTGATCCAGGCATTCCGGAGTACGCTGGAAGAGGCTAAATATGCCGACGTCATCCTTCACGTGGTGGATTGTTCCGATGAACATTATGAGATTCATATGGATGTGGTGTACGATACGCTGAAACAGCTGGGAGTGCAGGACAAACCGGTGCTCACGGTGTTCAATAAGATTGACCTTCTGCCGGAGGGAGCCGGTCAGGTGTTCCGGGATGCTGCCAGCGAGGCTTCGGTGCGGATCTCTGCCAAAAAACGTGTGGGCTTTGACGAACTGCTGGAAAAGCTTGAAGATATAATGAATGCGGGATTCGTCCGAATTGAGAAAACCTTTTCCTACGATGAAGCGTCGAAGATCCAGCTGATCCGCAAGTACGGAAATCTAGAACTTGAGGAATATACGGAAGAGGGAATCTTTGTGAGAGCGGCGATCCCCTCGGAGTATGTAGGACAGGTGATGTGACCTATGGATAAAAAAATGGAGATCATCGCGGCAGTGGACCGGAACTGGGGAATCGGGTATAATAATCACCTTTTGTTCCACAGCAAAAAAGATATGTCCTGTTTTCGCCAGCACACCATGGGAAATATTGTTATCATGGGAAGAAAGACACTGGAAAGTTTTCCCGGAGGTGCACCCCTTTCCGGACGGACTAATATTGTTTTGACGAGAAATGGATTGGCTGAGCAGACAAAAGAAATCGGTAGAGGGTATACTTCTGAGGATACCAGAACCCGGCTGGTACCAGCCGGATCAGTGGAAGAGGCACGAAAGCTGGCAGAGGATTTGCCCGGAAAGATTTATATTATCGGGGGAGGGGAGATTTACCGGGAATTTCTTCCTCTGGTTTCCACCGCATATATCACGCAGTTTGAGGCTGAGGCAAAGGCAGATACTTTTTTCCCGGATCTGGCAGCGGATCCAGAGTGGGAGCAGGTATCTGTCAGTGAGGAGTTTCGGGAAGAGGAACTATTGTTCCGGTTTTATTGTTATGACAGATTTTCTAGTCCTGGATGATTCCTAAGTCTAATAATATGTACGACATCACGGAAAATAGGAAATATGTACTTTTTTCCTCATAATAGTTTTCTTCCCTGTTAAAAATATGTATATTAGTACTTGAGAAATCGTCAATATTGGAATCGATTCCCTGATCAGATATGTATTTTTGGAACTCGTTGCATGCATGTAAAATACTATGTTCATTTATTTTATTCATAGCAATTTTGTCTGCATTTTGCGATATGATCTGTTTTGCATCTGCTCCAAGGCGTGCACATATATTATATGAGCCATCGATAAAGTGGGAAATTTCGTATGCTTCGATAGAGGGATAACTCAAAATTAAAATTCCTCCCATCATGCTGTCTTCATTTTCCCGGGAATTCTTCAATGTATGAAGCAGGTTTAAGATAAATTGGGGATCAGAATTTGATTTTGAATCGCGATCGAAAATATAGTATACAGCAGCATTGGTTACATCAAATGAATATCGCTCAATTAATTCAGCATAAATGGTATCCAGATAATCAGTTTCAGTGATTGAACCGATATGGGAAGTCTTTGTATTGATCACAGCGACGATACTATGGCTATCGGTCTGGCTTTTATAATAAGTTGCCTTATTCCGCCTCTTTTCAATTCTCTGATACCCCAGAAGGTCTTCAAAGATCTTTTTGATTAATGAAAATTCGTGTTTACTTCCTTCCACAATAAATAAAATTTTGCCGACTCTTTTATTCTTTATCAGTTTCATATTCTGGTATTCCTCCAAAGACACCACTCAGGTACATTTTTTCTATATTTTGGGCAACTCTTGGCTGCTCATCGGAAAACCGGTTTAAAACACTGCCCTCTCCGCCCATCATTTCCACGGAATATACTTGATCAGGTCGAAGCAGCGCGTTGGAAAGAAGATTCGTGGAATGGGATACTAATAGCATTTGGGTGTTGGTACTGTTATTCATGATATAACGAATGATTAATTCTTCCAATTTATTATGAAATCCACTGCTGAATTCGTCAATGACAAGTAATCCACCTTTCTGTACAGCATGTAATATCGCCGGAAGAATATTGATTAATGTCTTATTGCCTGTTGATTCAAAAAAGAGTGGAATCGGTACAGAGATATCTTCCCGTTTAAAAAACAGTGTTTTACCCTCTTCCTCCGACATTTCATACCGAATTCCTTTTCCTTCAATTTCCAGAGCATATTCAACGGAATACTTGAAATTGTTATTTTTAAAAAAGGAATTAATCTCTTCAACCCCATATTTTTCGAGATATTTCCGAAGAGTCAAAGATTCATCATTATAAGAAGAGATGGTTCGTTTATATGCATTGATGCAGATGGATTGTTTTAAAAAGGCAAACCATTTTTTTAACATTTCATTGTCTTCAAATTTCGTATTAAAGTATACTTTTTTTATAAATAATATAGACTCATCTACTTCATGAAAGGTACTGTTTTCTGACAGCCAGAGCTTAGCATTCTTTCCGATTCTTTCTATAACTGGCTGCTTATCCATTTGTAATGTTTCTTCCAGAAATTTATTTCCATCAAAGGAAAAGCTGTAAAGGATCTCATGTCCGTCTATATCAAATTCATATTTTAGTGTTGTCTCATCTTCCTTGGAAAACAGACATTGGTATAAAAATAAACTGATATCCCGGTCTTTAAACAGCAGGTCCAATAATAACATAACTGGTTGAATCGCCGTCGTCTTACCGGAGGCATTATCCCCTACAAAAAGAAGTCCTTTTAATAACTTTCCCTTTGTATTCTGTTTTAACAATTTATAATTCGTTTTCCGAAAATCAAACACAGTTTCATTTTTAAAACATTTAAAGTTTTTTACTATGATCTGACTAAGCATTTCATCCCACCTCGCAATTTTTTTTCGTTAGAATATATAAAGTTCGTAATTTTTTTACTTTTATATCATAACATATTATATTATTTTTGACAACATGACATCTTTTATACTTTGAATTGAAAAAAGGGTTAGAAATGAGACAGATATCAACATTAGCGCTGGGCTACCCCGGTAAACTATCCTTTAGACACAGCGCTCCCCAGCCGATCATCGGACTGGGATAATTTTTTTCTGCGGGAATATGCCTGGCGCCCCGCTGCAGATAGGCTTTTACCTTCTGTCCGTACAGGTAGGGATCCCGGTTTTGTACGATGCCGTACTGCATGAGCAGGGCGGCGCTTCCGGTGACAAAAGGGGTGGCCATGGACGTGCCGGTGTTCCGCGTATAGCCTCCGCCGGGAGCAGTGCTGAGAATATCTACGCCCGGTGCGGCGATATCTGGCTTGGCGAGAGAAAGACCGGTATATCCCTGCCCGGAAAAGGGGGCAAAGGTATCGGTATTGCTGTTGTAGGCGGCCACTGAGATGGGAGCGGAGGCGGTGGAAGGGATGGTAAGGGTGGTGTTTTCGATGGGGACGAGAAATCTCGTGTCAGGATTGATGGAATTTCCCGAGGGAAGCCAGAGATTAAAGCTTCCATCCACTATATTTTCCGGTATCAGCTGAAATTTCCAAATTCCTCCCTGGATATAGGTGTTTCCGGGTATAGGCAGCATCTCCAGATAGATCTCCTGGGACGTACTATAGGGGGAGGGTTCTCCCAGATACCAGAGAAGCTGGGTGGAGTCCAGAATGTCATTATGGACTCCAGGAGACCGGGCGGTG
Source organism: Eubacteriaceae bacterium (assembly GCA_910575665.1). Taxonomy (GTDB): domain Bacteria; phylum Bacillota; class Clostridia; order Lachnospirales; family Lachnospiraceae; genus Eubacterium_F. Next base: position 69,834 of record CAJTFB010000016.1, on the reverse strand, counting down.
AGGAAAATATCATTTCCACTGGGGGCCAGAAGACGGATGCGGAAGGTGTCAACATAATTTTTCCAGATCTGGAGATTCAGGGAGGTTTCACTGGGAGCTACCGCCAGTTCGATCTGAGTGGTTTGAGCGGCATTGAGAGTCCCGGAAGTATGCCTGCCCTTGTTGCCCTCATTTCCGCTGCCGATGCAGATGGTCGTCCTGCCCAGGCCGGCGAGATTATCGATGTAGGTTTCCAGCAGGGAAGTGCCGTCGTGGCTGCCATAGCTGTTGCCGAAACTGATATTCAATGCCAGGGGCAGCTGCCATTCTATGGATCTGCGGACGCAGTACTCCATCCCCAGCATGAGTTCTGTTGTGCGGGGAAAGCCTTCTGGGAACACATTTCCCAGTTTTACGATAAGAAGGCTGCTGGCGGGAGCCACGCCTTTTTGTCTGCCCTGGCTGGCTCGTCCGTTGCCGGCGGCGATCCCGGCTACGTGGGTGCCATGACCGGAAAGATCGCGGCTGGGAAAACTGCGGTCATTCTCTGCCAGGGCGCGGTTGATGTCTTCACTGGTGAAGATCCGGCCGCGGTTAAAAAAAGACTCGGTTTCATTGGGGACGGTCTGATCCCATAGTTCACGGATCCTGGTGGTTCCATCCTCGTTGCGGAAATCAGGGTGGAAGATATCGATGCCGCTGTCCACGATCCCCACCAGTACGCCGCTGCCATCCAGCGACAGGGGGGGATTCTGCACCGGAGTGATGCAGGAGGCGGCGCGGGCTTCATAAAGGGAGAGAACGAGATTTTTTGGTTTTTCAATGTATTCGATCTCTGGCATTTCAGAGAGCGTGGGGATATAATTTTCTGGTATGGAGACGATAGCATAGCCTCCGAACAGCGGGAAAAAGGTAACAAAGTCCGGGAAGACGGGGGAACCGGAGTATTTTACGATCAGTTCCCAGCGTTTTGTGGCGGGATCATATCCCACATCTAGAGTATTGCTCTGCTCCCTCTGGGCTTCATCTGTGGAAAGTGCCAGTTCTAATACGGTTTCAAGTTTTTGATCGGTCATTGGATACTCTCCTCATAGGCACGGCGCAGTTTTTCCAGTGCCTTTTTTTCGATACGACTCACATAACTTCTGCTGATGCCATATTTTTTTGCAATCTCCCGCTGGGTGATTTCTGTCTTCTCATGAGAGTTTTGGTTCTGGGGCAGTCCATAGCGAAGACGGATGATCTCTTTTTCTCGGTCTGTGAGCGCTGTTTCTACATATTGATAAAGCTTTTTTACATTCTCTTCTGTTTCCAGTCTTTCTGCCACATCTTCATCAGTTGTCTCCAGCAGATCCAAAAGGCTGATGCTGTTGCCTTCCCCATCATCGTTATTGATCGGCTCATAAAGATATACTTCCTTGGCCTGCTTTTTTGTGCTGCGGAAGGTCATCAGAAGTTCATTGTCGATACATCTCGATGCATACGTGGCGAGCCGGACACCTTTTCCCTGTTTATAGCTGTCGATGGCCTTGATCAGGCCGATGGTACCGATGGAGATCAGATCTTCCTGGCTGTGCTCGCTGTTGCTGTATTTTTTGACAAGATATGCGACTAACCGTAAATTTCGCTCAATCAATATTTTCCGGGCTTCCATGTCTCCGTCTTCATACCGTCGTATGTATTCCTGTTCCTCTTTGGCAGAAAGGGGTTTGGGAAATGACTGCAATGCTGACACCTCAGAAATCTACGTTAATTTTAGTGTATGTGGGTTGGTGTCCAATAGTGCCTGGCAACGTTGTAAAATTGAAGGGCAGTAATAATCCAGGGGGGTAATATTTTACCTGGAATCCATTTTATCATTCCCCATTCAGACATTTGTTGACTTGTGATATTGATCATGATATATTAATTATCGTATCTATTCATAATTAATTATATACAGAGGAGGAATACAATATGGCATTAATAAAATGTCCAGAATGTAGTAAGGAAATCTCGGATACAGTGAAAAAATGTCCTAACTGTGGGTACAGACTAAAGTTATGGAGAGAAGACGAAAACCAATTACTTAAAAATTTTAATTGGCGAAAGATTTTATTGATAGTTTTCATTGTGCTTGTAGTAGCAAGTGGTGGGATAACATTTTATTTCTATTTGAATTCACCGGTTAGAAAGGCTCAGAATTATTTAAAAGAAGGAGATATTAAACAGGCCCAGGCGATATTTGATGATGAGATAAAATCAGATAGCAAATTATCAATTAAATTCGAGGAAGGGTTGACAGATGTATTATCGTCTGCGGTAGATGCTTATGCTAAAGATTCAGCTAAGTATGATGCATATGTGAGCTTAAAAGATTTTGTTGCGGCGAATTATAAAAATTATGACGTAGTATCGTATGAAAAGCAAATAGAAGAAATAGAAGCATCTAAAACTAGTTATGATAAAGCGAATAAAGCTCAATCAGATAAGAATTATTCAGTTGCTGTCTCGAAATACAAAAAGGTTATAGAGAGAGATTCAAATTATGAGGATGCTCAAAATCAAATCGATCAATGTAAGACGGCGCATAAGGAATCCGTGCTAAATGAGATTAACAAGCAGATTTCTGCTAGCGAGCCATCCTATAAAGATATTGAGAATTCCATAAAATATAATGATTATTTAGAGAATGATGGTGATCTATCTGCAAAGCTTACAGAACTTAAAGAGAAAGTAAAAGACTATGAGGTTTTAAATGCTGAAGAACTAGCGAAAAAGAACGATTATCTAAAGGCATTTGAAGCTTTAAAGGCAGTTCCTCCTGAGTATTTAGAGGACAACGAAGTGAGTGGCGTTAAAAACAATATAACAAACGCTATGGTTGCGTGGGTAACAAAAAAAGCATCGGCACTTGCAAATAAGAAAAAGTATGATAAGGCAGTGGAGTTATTGGAACAGTATGAATCTTATGATACTGGTAATACGATTTCAAATAAAATAGAATCATACAAGAAAAAAATTAAGAATGCAGTTGTAGCTGAATTTAAAGCACTTAAAGCAAATTTAACATTGAAATATGATTCTGTTGATAGAAATTATACAGTCGTAAATAAAGGCTATGATCCTAAATATCTTAATATTTCCAGGTCAATAAACATGGAAGCAACTGCGAGAGTGGATAAAAAAGAAAGGGAAGTAGATTTTATGTTGATTGCAGGTTTTCAGCAAGATGATTGGATTTTTACTGAACTTGTAAAATTTGCATCGGGGAAATATAGAGTGACTTATCCTGTTAGTTATTCAGATCGTTATACACAGGTATTAAATTATGGGGGTGGTATATGTGAGTGGGTATACCTAACTAATTTGACTTATTCGGAAGTGTACGATATCGACAATTTAGTTTCTAAAATAACTACGTCTAAAAAAGCTACGGTGAGATTTGAGGCAGATGGTAATGGATCTAGAAGCCATACCATTACTTCATCAGAGAAGAACAATATAAAAAAAGTATATAAATTCTGCCAATTATTAGAGAAATATGATTACTTGTATAAGTATATTTAGTCTTGCGGAATGTAGTGGTATGATATTGATTTTAGTAATTGAGTAGTAAGGAAAGGGAGGGTGTCCCAAAAGTCATAAAGTGACTTTAGGGATTACCCTCTTACTTCGCTACCATCTTCTTCCAAAACCTTTTGACACCAGAAGTATAGTATGATATTCTGAATAGGGTGTGCCAGCACCTAGTACAACGAATATGGTTCTGAGGAAAGAATGAGGAGGCGGGCAGAGATGCTGAATGAGTATGTGAAAAAAATAGTTGGAAAAGAGATCGATGGCTGCGGGGACCGGGAGTTATATGCGGCGCTGTTGCAGATGACGAATGAAATGGCAGCTGCGAAGAAAAAAAATACTGGAAAAAAGAAACTATATTATATATCGGCAGAGTTCCTGATCGGAAAGCTTTTGAGCAATAACCTGATCAATCTCGGTATTTACGATGAGGTAAAGGAAGAACTCAAAAAAGCTGGAAAAAAACTGAGTCGGCTGGAGGAGCTGGAGCCGGAGCCTTCTTTGGGAAATGGCGGTCTGGGAAGACTGGCCGCCTGCTTTTTGGATTCTATCGCGACGCTGGGATTGCCGGGAGATGGAATCGGATTGAATTATCACTTTGGACTGTTTAAGCAGGTGTTTCACAAGAATCTGCAGAAGGAGCAACCCAATCCTTGGCTGGAGAAACCAGGCTGGCTGGTTCGAAGTGAAAAAAAATATAAAGTTTCCTTTGGAAAATTTAATGTGGATTCCACATTGTATGAAATTCTTGTGACAGGATATAACAACCGTACGAATACACTTCACCTTTTTGATATCGATACGCTGAAAGAAGATATCGTAAAGAAAGGTATCGATTTTGACAAGGAAGATATCCGTAAGAACCTAACACTGTTTCTCTATCCTGACGACAGCGATGACGCTGGGCGTCTGCTGAGAGTTTACCAGCAGTATTTTATGGTGAGCTGCGGTGCGCAACTGATTCTTGATGAGGCGGTGGAGCGGGGCAGTGACCTTCATGACCTGGCGGACTATGTGGCGATCCAGATCAATGATACCCATCCATCCATGGTGATCCCAGAGCTGATAAGGCTTCTGACTGCGAAGGGAATTGATATGGATGAGGCGATTGAGATCACGAAACATACCTGTGCTTATACCAATCATACGATTCTATCTGAAGCATTGGAAAAATGGCCCCTGTCCTTTATCGAGCGGGTGGCGCCCCAGCTGGTTCCCATTATCCGAGAGCTGGATCTGTGTGTGAAAGACCAGTATGATGATGAATCCGTCTACATTATAGATGATGAGGATCGGGTCCATATGGCGCATATGGATATCCACTATGGCCACAGTGTGAACGGAGTGGCATATCTTCACACCGAAATTTTGAAAAACAATGAACTGAATCATTTTTATAGAATATACCCAGAGAAATTCAATAACAAGACCAATGGTATCACCTTCCGTCGCTGGCTGCTCCACTGCAATAAGCCTCTGGCTGCTTTTCTTGAAAAGACCATCGGGGACGGCTTTAAAAAAGATGCCGAAGAGTTAGAAAAGCTGGTTCATTATGCAGAAGATGAAAAGGTGCTCCAAAAGCTCCTGGACATTAAGAAAAAGAATAAGCATAAGCTGGTCAAATATCTGAAGGAGACGCAGGGGCTGAAGATCCATGAGGATTCCATCTTTGATATTCAGATCAAGCGCCTGCATGAATACAAGCGGCAGCAGCTCAATGCCCTGTATGCGATCCACAAGTACTTAGAGATCAAAAGAGGAAAGACGCCAAAGACACCGATCACCTTGATCTTTGGTGCGAAGGCGGCGCCGGCTTACACTATCGCCAAGGACATTATCCATCTGATTCTGTGCCTGCAGAAGATCGTAAACAAAGATAAGAAAGTGAAACCCTATCTGAATATTGTAATGGTTGAGAACTACAATGTCACTCTGGCGGAAAAGCTGATCCCAGCCTGTGATATCTCAGAACAGATCTCCTTGGCTTCCAAAGAGGCCAGCGGTACCGGCAATATGAAATTTATGCTTAACGGTGCGGTAACCCTCGGTACGGAAGACGGAGCCAATGTAGAGATCCATCAGCTGGTGGGGGATGAAAATATCTATGTATTTGGTGAGGACAGCGATACCGTGATCGCCCGTTATGAGCGGGGGGACTATTGTTCCAGGGATTACTATAAAAAAGATGCCAGCCTGAAGGAAGCAGTGGATTTTATCGTCAGCAAGAAAATGTTGAAGACAGGAAAGAAAAAATGCCTTACCAGGTTATACAATGAGCTCTTGAATAAGGACTGGTTTATGACTTTTCCAGATTTTCAGGAGTATGTTCAGACGAAGGAGCTGGCATACCACGATTATGACGATCGGAAGAGCTGGGCACAAAAGATGCTGGTAAACATTGCAAAGGCAGGCTTTTTCTCCTCCGACCGCACCATCGCGCAGTACAACGAAGATATCTGGAAACTGGATCAATAGGATTCGTTGTACTGGTAGATTCTCTATACATCCAGAAATCGTTTGGTGTTTAAAAGCCCCCAACCCTGACTGCTGTGGGGGAGGTGAAGGTCGGTACAGCTGTTTTTCAGGCGTAGTTTAACCTCTTTCGGAGTAAGTTCAGGATATTTTGAAAGAAGTAGAGCGATGCTTCCACTGACGATCGGAGTCGCCATGGAAGTGCCGCTCTTTTTTTCATAAGATTGTCCGTTGAGATACTTGTTGCTGCAGCTCTGGACCTGGTGACCCGGCGTCACGACGTCCGGTTTTTTGATACAGAGTGAAGTAGGCCCCACACTGGAATTGGAGTGTTTGCTGTAATACCCCACCGTGATGATCTTACGGCTGTTCCCCGGAGCGCTGATGGTATAGGGTTCTGGTCCCTTGTTTCCAGCGGATGCCACCACGACCAGTCCCGCGTCCCATAGTTCGTTTACTGTCTGTACAAAGTCTGAATTTTCATCAAATTGTTTGCCATCGGTGGTGCCCACAGAGATATTGATGATGTTGATGTTATATTGATAGCGGTTTCTCATAACCCAGCGGATGCCGGCGATAATATGGGGGATCATCCCCTCCCCATACCGGTTCAGGATCTTCACGGAGACAATCTTTGCTTCCGGTGCCATACCGCAGAAGTTTCCTCGACTGGAATGTCCGTTGCCGGCGGCAATGCCCGCTACATGGGTTCCATGGCCATTATCGTCATAGGGTCTGGTTCTGCCATTTACGGTGTCATACCAGCCGATGACACGGTTTTCAAAATCCGGGTGGCTGCAGATGCCGCTGTCCAATATGGCGATACAGCTGCCTTTTCCCAGAATTCCTTTCTGGTGGACGGCATCTGCTCTTACAATTTCTCTGACATGGTTCATGTTCCTTACCCCGTGCCATAATAGAATCAATATTATGATATGCGGGTATCTGAGTCTTTGCCAACAGCCGGAAGGCTGTTTAGATTGTTTCCCTCTTTTCCATCGGGAAGAGATTTGAGATACTCTGTATCTCCCCGGTGGGCGATGCCCACGCCCTGGATTTCCCCCGCTTTTGCCATAGCCACTCCTTCGCTTTTGCTGACGGTCTTTCCGTCCGAGAGCTGGTAACCGGCGATTCTGCCGTGTTCCTTTACAAGTCCGACGATCTCTTTGGCATCGGAGGATGGCTCCGGTATCTCATCCAGTGCAGCCATAGGAAGTGCACTTCGGAATCGTTCTTTTTCATTCATAATAAACCCCTCTTTTCTGTTTGTTTTTGTACTTTCTATGGTGTCCCAAGCGGTGCGATTTATACAGACAGCTAATAGAAAACTTGCGGTAGGGGAATAATGTATGTTATAATTGTGTCAGTTATTATGCTTTGCGCGGAAAGTATGCGTAGAAATGAGGAAAACAATGGATAAAGTTACGATACGATTAAATGGCTCATCCTATATCAATGAGATGGAATTAAACGATCGCTTTCAAGTATTTGGGGACAGTTTGTGGATCTCTCTGCTCTCCTTGGTGGGAAATCCGGAAGGAGTGACGGTGACTCCAGAAGAGCCGGTATCCCCGCTTCTGACGATGGATCTGGAAAAACGTCTGGCTGTGGAACTGGAAGAGAATCCGGCTGAATTTCTCGTGGTGGACATGTGCTATACAGCGGGACATGCTCTCTGTAAATGGAAAGACCAGGTGTTTACTAAAAATCCTAAATTTAGAGACAGTGCTTTTTATGCGGAGCACGAGGCGGAGATCGAAGAGATCGATGTGATGCGGGATCAGGAATTTGACTGGAAACCCTATATGGACCAGTATATGGAACTGGTGGGCAGATATTTTGACGCCGATCACATCATCCTTGTGAAATCCCGCTGTCCTCTCTGGTATGTGACCCATACCCATGTGAGAAAGCTTTCCAAAAAGAGCCGTCGTGCGTATAATAAGCGCATCAAGCAGCTGGAGGATTATTTTGTAAAAAAGATGAATCCCTATGTGATCGACATTTATTCCCACTATTATGTGGATTTTAACCATAAAAAGGGATTTACCATGTCTTCTTACGAGAAGCCCTTTTATTATCATGCCAAAAGATTGATCTCCATGATCATTCGGACGCAGCCAGAGCAAAGAGTATTCCGGGACCAGGAATATTTTATTCGTCTAGGACGGTTTATCAAATATTATGACAATCTATATGCGAAAAATAATGTAGCGCTTTTTATGGATGACAGCGTATTTCTGGATCATCTGGTGCTGCAGCTGAGCCGGGAGATCCTGGCGGAATATGAGAGCGACCTGGTGGCGATACAAGCTGCTGGATACAGGAGCATCGATGAGATTTTGGGGAACTATAATTTCAAGTTTTCCGCGCTTCTGCGGGAATGCCTGAGAATCGTGAGGGCCGTGGAGGCAGGGGACATTTATGATCCCAGTGTGGATTATGAAGTGATTTTTGAATATCATCTAAAGCTAATCGATCCCTTTATGGATCTGGTGAAAAAAGAAATAGAAAAGATAGGAGTGATCGAAGGAGAATTGTGGATCAACCGATTCCGCTGCCGGAATTACTATCACGCGCTCCTATTATACCGCAGTGGAAAGCAGGGGGCCCTTAAAAAACTTGTTCTGAATTTGGGTGGAAGCGTCACAGAAAAAGCGAAATGTAAGGAACTGCTCCGGAAGGCGGGGAGAGAGACGGGAAATCTTCTACAGGCAAGTATGAGGGCGATGAACCGTTATTACGAGCCGATCCTGGTAGATCTTTGGGGTTCCTGCATCACGAGAGAGATATTGAATGAGGACGACGGCAGATTTAAGATCGGCAAATACGCTTACCGGAATAGTTTTCTATTTGCCTTTGATCAACCAATCCCCTACGATGACAGTAATTTTGAGGATCTCTCTTTATTTGAGAACAGCAGCTGGCGGGTAGGATATATTAAAAGTGCCTTTCATAAGGATCTGCCCCAGCAGCTAAAACAGACCAAGTCTCAGTGGTTACTTCTGGATTTTTATGATCTCATCTGTGATGTGGTGAAATATCAGGGAGGGATCCTGACAGCGGACAGTGAGGTCCGCGGACTAAAATTTTACAAGCAGATCAAGGAGGAGTGTCAGATCACTTCCATCGACGCGGTGTTGAGTGATGAGGAGATCAAGGAACGGTTCGTAGTATTTATCCAGTTTATCAAAGAGCGGTATGGAAAGAATGTCATCTTTGTGAAAGCGGACGTAAAGACCAGATTTCTTGATTATAGGCGTTCCATGAAACCGATTCGAGGGTATAAAAAGGAAACCTTGCTGAAAAAGAAAAAGTTCTTGAATAAGTGGCAGGATTATTTTCTGGAACACATGGACTGCCATGTGATTGACAACGCCAGAAAGTATCATGCAGATGACCTGTGTGTTTCGGGAGCCTTTATGGTGCACTATGAGAAAGAATTTTATGAGAAGGGGTACCGGCAGATCAGGAAGATCATAGAAGGGTGACAATTCATAGGCATTGCCTTGAAAAGTTGAGATAAAAGTAGTATACTTGGGTAAGTGTATGACTTAAGAAAGAAGAAATGAGAAAAAGCATTGGCAGAGACGAAAAAGACCATTCGGATTTTACAGGTAAATAAACTGTATTACCCTGTTACCGGCGGTATTGAGAGGGTAGTGCAGCAGCTGGCAGAGGGGCTTTGCGATGTCACAGACAGCAAGGTGCTTGTGTGCCAGCAAAAAGGGAAGACAACAACAGAACAGATCAATGGCGTGGAGGTGACGAGAGCATCCAGTATTGGTATGCTTTCTTCACTTCCCTTGTCCATGTCTTTTTTGTGGAAATTTCGTAAAATGTCCAGGGACAGGGATATCCTACATATCCATATGCCCTTTCCTCTGGGGGATCTTGCCTGTTTTTTGTCGGGATACCGTGGGAAGGTCGTGCTTTGGTGGCACAGTGATATTGTCCGTCAGAAGCGAATGTTAAAAATCTACCGTCCCCTTATGGAGTGGCTTCTGCGGCGCGCAGACAGTATTATAGTAGCCACACAGGGGCATATTGATGGGTCAGAGTTTCTCAAGCCCTATGAGGACAAATGTAGGATCATACCCTTTGGTGTGGAGCGGCAGATCGAGGAGACCGCGGACCGTTGGATCGCCGTTCAGGAAGAATCATCAGGAAGACAACGTAGTTCCAAAGATTCGGTTCGATTTTTGTTCGTTGGCAGGCTTGTATATTATAAAGGTTGTAATGAACTGATCCGGGCATTTATTCAGGCCTCCGCCAGTCGTTCGGACCTATTTCTTGACATCGTGGGAACGGGACCACTAGAGCGGGAGATGAAGGAGATGGTTCACGAGGCGGGACTTGAGGAACGAGTTAGATTTTATGCCAATGTGGAAGATGAGGAACTGGCAGAATTTTTTGGTACATGTGATGTGTTCGTGCTCCCCTCAGTAGCGAGGAGTGAGGCGTTTGGCCTGGTTCAGATTGAGGCGATGGCATTTGGCAAACCAGTCATCAATACGAAACTTCCCAGCGGTGTGCCATATGTTAGTTTGGATCAAGTTACGGGACTGACCGTTCCGCCAGAGGATGTCCATAAGCTTGCACAGGCGATGCAGTATCTGGCAGAACATCCTGATGAGAGAAGAGAGATGGGTGTGCGGGCGAGGCTAAGAATGAAAAAAATGTATCGCATAGACACAATGCTCGAACATGTAAAGAGACTGTACGAGGAATTGATGGAAGGGAACGAATGACGTTGAAGATAGCTTTTTATGGACAACCTTTATTGAGCAACAATAAAACAGGGATTGGATATTGTGAGGACGGGTTGCTTCGCGGCCTTTTAACATTACATCCTCAGCAAGAGTATCTGGTAGATATTTTTACCTCCGGGGAAAAAGAAAAAAAAAGGCAGTCTATACGAGACTATGGAGAGACTGTGAAGATCAGTGAGTGTGGCTGGATCTCAGAACGGGTGTTTAAACTGCTTTCCCTTGTGGTAGAGCTGCCTTATATATGGTTTTTCCGTGAGAAACGTGACATCACGCATTTTTGCAACTATGTGATTCCCCTTGGCGTGAGAGGAAAAAAAGTAGTGACGGTTCATGATCTGGCGTTCCGGGAATTTCCTGAGACGGTGCGTGGCCGGACCATGGTTATGTTAAAGCGAAATCTCAAACGCTCCCTCCGGCGGGCGGATGCCATCGTGACAGTTTCGGAATTCACAAAAAAAGAACTGATGAAATACTATGACATTGCGTCAGAAAAAATAGCTGTGGTGCCCAATGGTGTGGACACTGCCCAATATCATTTGAGCTATAGCAGCGAACAGATTCAAGGGGCGAAAAAAAAATATAGCATAGAAGGAAGTTATTTCTTATATTTGGGGACATTGGAGCCCCGCAAGAATCTCAGAGGATTGCTCCTGGCTTACAAAAAATTTTATGAGGAGAGAAAAGATACGGGAAAAGAAATCCCCAAGCTCGTACTTGCTGGCGGAAAAGGATGGATGTACGATGAGATTTTCCAGACAGCCGAGGAGATCTCCCTCAAAGACCATGTGATATTTACCGGTTATGTCGATGAGCAGGATAAAGCCCCATTGATGTGCGGCGCCTCTGTGTTTTGTTTTCCGTCGTTTTATGAAGGTTTCGGCATGCCGCCATTGGAGGCGATGGCGTGTGGTACGCCGGTGCTGACTTCGAACAACTCTTCCTTGAAAGAAGTGACAGGAGATGCCGCCATCCAGGTGGATCCATACGACTTGGATCAGATGGGACAGAAGATGGCAGAATTGTGCGACAACAATGACCTGGGACAGCGGCTGAGGGAGCGCGGTATCAAACAGGCGGAGAAGTATTCCTGGTCAAACGCAGTGGAGAAGTTGTGGGAAGTGTATCAAAGAGTGGCGGGAGAACCAGTGTATGAAGAGAGGACAAGAGAATGAATACTCTACGGGAAATATATGAATATCGGACCATGATTGTCAGCCTGATTCGAAGAGATCTCAGAGGACGCTATAAGGGATCGGCATTAGGGTTTGCCTGGACCTTTTTGAATCCACTGCTGCAGTTAGGTGTGTATACGGTAGTATTTTCGATTATTATGCGAGCCGGTATCGAAGACTATTATTTGTTCTTATTTGTGGCATTGATTCCGTGGCTGTTTTTTAGTACTTCGGTGTCAGCCGGCGCCAGTTGTGTCATGGCGCAAAAAGAAATGGTAAAAAAGATATATTTTCCCAGAGAGGTGCTGCCCATCGCCCATGTTACCTGTCAGCTGGTTAATATGCTTCTCAGTTTTGTCGTTGTATTTGCTGTGCTGCTTTTATCCGGCAAGGGAATCTCCTTGCAGGCGTTGTTATATCTTCCCATTGTGATCGTGGCGGAATATTTTCTCGCCATCAGCATTACGATGATTGTATCAGCGGTGACGGTGTATCTGCGGGATTTGGAACATGTTCTTGTAATTCTTACGATGGCATGGCAGTTTTTGACCCCGGTGATGTACTCCATTGATATGGTACCAGAAGAGCTGCGCTCTATTTTTAATATAAATCCAATGACTCCAATTATAGTTGCATATAGGGACATTTTGTATTATAAGCGCCTGCCTGAGATCGGGAATCTGCTTTATGGATTTGTGTTAAGTACGATTTTATTAGTAATTGGCTGGCTGGTCTTTGGAAGACTGAAAAAACACTTTGCGGAGGAGATGTAATGCAACCGGAAAATGCCATTGAGGTAAATCATGTCACCAAAAGCTTTAAAGTGTATTTGGACAAAGGGAATACACTAAAGGAAAAGGTGTTGTTTAAAAAACGAAGAAGATATGAGGAACGAAACGTTTTAAAAGATATAAGCTTCCAGGTGAAAAAGGGGGAGGCTGTGGGATTGATCGGCCACAATGGCTGTGGGAAAAGCACCACGCTCAAATTGCTGACCAGAATCATGTATCCGGACGCAGGCGAGATCAAAATGTCTGGAAGAGTGTCGAGCCTGATCGAGCTTGGCGCAGGGTTTCATGAGGATATGAGCGGAAGAGAAAATATATATATCAATGCCTCTATTTTCGGATTGTCTCGTAAGGAAATCGATGAGAGAATGGAAGCGATTATAAATTTTTCTGAATTACAGGACTTTATTGACAATCCAGTGCGCACTTACTCATCTGGAATGTATATGCGGCTGGCCTTTTCCGTTGCCATAAACGTGGATGCAGATATATTGCTGGTGGACGAGATTTTAGCAGTTGGTGATGTGAATTTTCAGGCGAAGTGCTTTAACCGGCTTCGGGAGATAAAAGGACAGGGAACCACGATCGTGATCGTATCTCATTCGATGGATCAGATTGAACAAATATGTGACCGCTCGATCTGGATTCATGAGGGGGATATACGACGACAGGGCAGGCCAAGGGACGTACATCCGGAATATTTGGACTTTATGGGAGAAAAGCGTCAGGAGCGGGCGGAGAAGGAAAAAGAAGAGGCTCCCCAGGAGAAGACAGAGCCCATCGCGAAAGAGGAAAAACGCTGGGGAAATGGAGATGCCAGAATCAGAAAGGTTATGATTTTGGGCAGAGATGGCAGAGAAAGATCCGTCATCAAAACGGATGAGCAGGTAACGATATCCATCAAATATGAGATAAAAAATACAGTAGAAGATGCGGTTATTGGCATTGGATTTTTTCGGAGTGACGGGGTGCAGTGTTATGGTACCAATACCAGGATCGACAAGTTGCCGGAATTTAAGCTGATCAGAGATGGTGTGGCAGAGGTGAAGATAGCTTCTCTCAATCTGATTCCAGGACAATATCTGTTGGATGTTGCGATAGAATCGCAGATCGGTATCGCGGTGGATTATTTTAGAGAAGCTTGCCGTTTTGAAGTATTTTCGGATGTATCAGATGTCGGCGTTGCACGGATCGCACATCAGTGGAACATATCAAATGAGTGATAGAAAATGGGGAAAAGTTATGAATCTGGATGAAAGAATTGAACAGAAAAGAAACGAAGCAGTATCTAGACAATCACTGGATGTGGACTGGTTTGATGATTCCATAAATATTCACACGATCTATTCGGATATTGAGAAGGAAGCGGACAGTCTGCAGCCAGTTGGTAAGGGAGAATATAAGGTATACGCCCTGCCAGAAAAAAGTTCTATGGCGTTGTTCAATAAGTGCAGAGTCATTGATGAAAAAATGAAAAGATTTCGTTTCTACCGGCTGTATTTACGTGATTTCCTAAAAAAAATATACAAGAAAATGAATGGACAGAGACAGGTAAAGATGAAGCAGATTCTCCGATTTGAGGGAGAGGACTTTGTACATGCCTGCTATGAGCAGATTTTATTGCGGGAGCCGGACAAAGCTGGTTTGTGGGATAATTTAAGGAGACTGCAGCTGCGGCAGGTCAGCAGGATTGAGATGGCCTATGACTTTTCTTTTTCCCATGAGGCTGTCGGGAAGGGGATTGTGGTTAAGGGGTGTAAAGTCAGGTATTATATGCTCCGGTGTCTGAGAAAGCTGTTTCGGATTCCTGTCGTCGGAAGAATTTTTCGATTTACCTATCATTTCTTTTGCATCAACCGAACGATGAACTCCATGATCAGCTGGAATATGAAATTACAAGAGAAGATACAGGGACTGGAAAATATGACTGACCGGGTAAAGGCTTTGGAAAATCTGTCAGGGAGAGTACAGGCATTAGAGGAGCTGGCAGAGGGGAGGGTAGAAAAGTTAGTAACTCAGTCAAGAAAATTAGAGCAGTTAGAAAGCCTGACTAATCAAAGGGTGGAGCAGTTAGAAAATCTGTCTTTGAGAATAGAACACATGGGAGATATGCCGGGACGGGTGGATAATCTCGAAGAGAATATTAGAAATAACAATGTGCTGATTAAGAAACACGAGTCTGCGCTGACAGATGATTTTGAACAGCAGAAGAAATCTCTTGAGTATTTTTCTGTCGCATTTAGTAACCTGAAGTCTGAGATAAAGCAAATGCAGCCGGCAGTCGGGAGTGAAAAGAAAGAAGACAACGTGGAGAAGCATGAGGGTGTGACCACAGTAGTTTCGGAGTCGGACCCATATCTTTCTATCGATTATTTTGATTTTGAAAACCGGTTTCGCGGCAGCAGGGAACATGTGAAACAGGTACAGGAGATATATCTTCCATATTTTAAAAATTGTACGAGCGTATTGGATCTTGGGTGCGGAAGAGGGGAATTCGTTGAATTGCTGCAGGAGAATGGGATCGGAGTAAAAGGTGTAGATTTATATTCTCCTTACGTGGAGTATTGTAAGCTGCAAAATCTTCCCGTGGAACAAGGAGATGCTCTTGCTTATTTGAGAGGACAGGAAAGGGTTGATGGTATATTCCTCGGCCAGGTGGTAGAACATCTCAGCACAGAACAGACCATAGAACTGTGCCGCATCGCTTATGATAAATTGGAAGTAGGGGGATATCTGATCATGGAGACGCCAAATCCGACTTCATTAGCGATTTACACAGAATCATTTTATATGGATCCCTCTCATAACAGACCAATTCATCCCAAAACCTTACAGTATATTACAGAGAAACAGGGATTTTTACAGGTACAGATCCTGTTTACAGAGAGTAGCCGGCTTCCATATGATATTCCGAAACTTGCAGAACATGGGGAGGGAAGAACACACGAGTTTGATTTGGCCATGGAGCGCGTTGCTGACTTGTTATTTGGCAGTCAGGATTATGCGGTCATTGCAAAGAAATAGACAAAGGAGTTTGTAACATGGATATTGTCATAATGCATCAAACGGTAACAAAGCATGATGCTATAGGAAATGATATAGAAGCAATGTATTTGTTGTTGAAGCAGAAACACAATTGTTTTGTGTATGCAGAGAACCAGTTTAATACGGTAGTTCAATATGTGGATGAAAAACAGATGGATCAGATTATTCAGGAACCAGATTGTGTTGTGATCTACCATCACAGTGTATACTGGTCTGAGGGATATCATATTTTAAAACGAGTGAAAGGAAAAATTATATTTCGGTATCATAACATAACCCCAGCGTCCTTTTTTGAAAAGTATAATCAATTTCACACAAAGCAGTGTGAAGAAGGGAGAAGGCAGACGGAACAGTTTATCCAGGAGTTTCCGAAAAGCTTTTGGATTCCAGATTCCCAATATAATACAGAGGATCTAGTAGGAGTGGAGTCAGAGCGGTTTATTGTGTGCCCACCATTCCACAAAGTGGAGAAATGGGCAGGTGGAGTTCCAGATGAAAAGATTCTGAAAGAGCTGATCGAGGACAGGGCAATTAATTTATTGTTCGTGGGCAGGGTTGCCCCCAATAAAGGACATATTTTTTTGTTAGATATACTGCGAGCTTTTCGAACCAATTATTCTGAAAAAGTAAAATTACGAATTGTAGGCAAATTTGATGATGGGCTTGCCACTTATAATCTTATGCTGCTGGATTACATTAATGAATATAAACTAAAAGATTCGGTGGAATTTATCGGTGAGATCAATGATGCTACGCTGCTTGCCTATTATCTGGGAAGTGATATGATGGTATGTGCCAGTGAACATGAGGGGTTTTGTGTTCCTATCGTAGAAGCACAGTATATGGGACTTCCGATCCTGGCTTTGAGAGAATGTGCAGTACCAGAAACCATCGGTAAAGAACAGCTGGTATTGGAAAAGAGACCAGAGGTGTTTGCGGCAGCGATTCATGTGCTGCAGCACCACAGCGATTATAGGGAATATGTGGTAGAAAAGGGAATTCAAAATGTCCAGCAGCGTTTTAGCCAGGCGTCTATTAGAAAATGCTTTCTGAAAGCTTTTGAGAAAGGAGTACAGAGATGAGGATTGCGATCGTGACGGTACAGGTGCCTTTTATTCGGGGAGGTGCGGAGATCCTTACGGAGATGCTGAGAGAGGAACTGGTAAAACGTGGGCATCAGGTGGATGTTGTTACAATTCCATTTAAGTGGTATCCGGGGGAGACATTGATGAATTCGATGATGATGGGGAGGCTGATGGATTTAACGGAAGTCAACGGAGAAAAAATTGACAAGGTTATCGCTATGAAATTTCCAGCTTTTTATGTCAAACATGAGGATAAGGTATTATGGCTTATGCACCAGCACAGACAGGCCTATGATCTGTGGGAAACAGAATTTGGTGATTTGCATCACTTTCCCAAGGGGGAAAAGATCCGGGAGTTTATCTGTGAGTGTGACAAGCAGTACATTTCAGAGGCAAAAAGTGTTTTTACCATTGCACATAATACATCAAAGAGGCTAAAGGAATTTTGTGGGATTGATTCGGAAACATTATATCATCCGCCATTGAATCATAAAAAGCTGCATTGTGATAGTTATGGGGATTATGTGTTTTATCCCAGCCGTATCGATTCTATTAAAAGACAGAGATTATTAGTAGAGGCAGCCAGATATTTTAAGACAGATGTAAAGGTAGTTTTAGCTGGTTCAGGAAGTGAAACGGAGTTAAGATACATCCATGATCTTATCAAGAAGTATAAGTTAAAAGATCGGGTGACACTTGCTGGTTTTATTTCAGAACAAGAAAAGATGGATTACTATGCAAATTGTCTTGGGGTATATTTTGGCGCCTATGATGAGGACTATGGATATATTACTCTGGAAGGGTTTTTCTCGGAAAAACCAGTAATCGTACATCATGATGCCGGGGGGCCTCTGGAATTTGTAGAGGATGGCAAAAATGGCTTTGTAATAGAGGCAGATGCCAGGATCGTGGCAGAAAAAGTAGATTACTGGTATGAAAATCGTCAAAAGGCAGAGGAAATGGGACGTGCTGGTAAAAAGTCTCTGATCGATAAGCATATGGATTGGGACTATGTCATTGATAAATTATTGAACTAAGGAGATCTGAAATGGGAAGGCCATCATTATTATATGCGAGTCCATTTTCACCTATGAAAAGTGGAATATCGGATTATTCAGAAGAACTGATCCAAGACTTAGCAAAGAAATTTGATATTACTTTGTACACGGATGATTATAACATTTCTAATGGTATAATTAAGAATTTTAAAGTAGTAAGGCACGGAAGAGATAAAATAGATTTTTCTCTCTATGATTATAAGATCTATAACATAGGCAACAATCCAGAATATCATGATTATATTTATGAGTGCTGTCTTAAATATCCAGGGATGGTTATTCTTCATGATATGGTATTATACTATTTGTTTATTGGTTATTATCAGAAAAGAGGTTTATTGTATTCTAAGACTTACGAGCATGAAGGATTAGAGGAATTTTTGAAATTAAAACATGCTGTGAAAGAAAATGGCCCCGATCTGCTGGCACAAAAACACATGGCAGAAAAATTGTCTTTAAATAATGAATTATTGAAATCAGACAACAAGATTATGGTGCATTCAGATTATGCCTATCATAAAATACTAGAGACAAATCTCGTAGAAAAGCAACGCTTGGCTAAAATTAATCAATTTTTTAAGGGAGAAGATTCCCTCATTACCAAAGCGGCATTATTTGAGAAATATAACATTCCGCAAGATGCGTATGTTGTGGCTTCGCTAGGGAATATTGGGACAACCAAACTGAATCATGAAGTGTGCAAAGCGGTACAGCAACTGTCTAAAAATGGTATTTGTAAACTATGTTATGTGATGGTAGGTGAGGGAAATTATGTAGATCAATATATAGATGGAAAGGTCATAATCAAAACAGGTTATGTCGATGTTGAGGAGTTCAATGGTTTTCTTGAACATTCGGATCTTATATTTAATCTGAGAAATCCATCTATGGGAGAGACATCCAGAACCATGCTTCAGATCATGGAAAAGGGAAAAGTCAGTGTGATAAATGAAGGTGGATGGTTTTCAGAAATCCCAGACGAATGTGCGATAAAAATTTCCCTGGATCATCTGGATGAGAAATTAAAGAGGGTATTAACAGAGATGATATCGAATCCGAAAAGAGCGGGATTGATATCTAAAAGAGCAAAAAAATATATTCAGGATGAGTATTCCGGACAGAAGATCGTGGATCAGATTTCAGAATTTATTTGCAACAAATAGAGAGGAGTAACAGCGATGAACTCAGTAAATGAAAAGAGGATACAAAGAGCTGGAATTATAATTTTCTTACTCATTCCAATCCTGATGTATGCAAAATATTATTTGAATAATCAAATACCTGGAAATGCAGATCTGGTTCAATACTTTTCAGCGAGAAAGCATTTTGTACAATGTCTATTGAATGGAGAGCTTCCGCAATGGAATGGGTATTTGGCAAATGGCATGCCCACCATTGGAAATTTTTATATTATCAGCATTTTACTGTCATTTCTTCCTTTAAAACAATATATATATGCTTATTTTATCGTTCATTTATTTATTGGAAGTTATTTCTTTTATCGATATTTACGGGAATGCAAATGTTCCTATGTAGTATCTATGATCTTTGCCGTGATCTATGAGTGTTCGATACAGATTAACGGTCTGAGGAAATCACATCCAACGATCATCGCATCCATATGTCTGTTTCCCGTAATCATGTTTTTTGTAAAGAAGTTTATTGACACGAGAGAGAATAAATGGCTGTGCTTGTCGGCGGTGATGGCGGCAGTTCAGGCAACCATCGGGCAGCAATACAGTGTCTATGCAGTCATGATCTTATTTGTATATATCGTGGTAAGCTGTCTTTGTGAAAAGTTTACCATAAAGGATTTAATGAAAAGAGGCATTCTGTGGCTCGGTGTGTATGTAGGGATATTTGCCTACGCGCTGCTGCCGAATCTCAGCATCATGAGGCAGTATAAAGTATATGGTTCGGCAGGGACATCATTTGATACCTTTAGTACGTATTCCATTCATCCTGTGAAACTGATCCAGATGATCATTCCACGGTTTTTTGGAGATATCTACCAACCCTTAGGAAATTATTATTCTTCTGAAATGGATATAGAGCTCTATCTGGGTATATTTGTTTTACTTTTGGCGGTTACTGTCATTCTTCTAAAAAAGGATAAGTGGAGTATTAAGCTGGATCTGGCATGTGCGGTCATTGCTTTTTTATATGCCTCTATCGCGCATATTCCCGTTCTGAATCATATTGTACACAAACTTCCGCTATTGGGAGGCTTTCGATGTGCAGGAAGAATGTTGTTTATTTTCTACTTCTTTATACTTGCGATGGCGGCAAAGGGACTTCATTCTCTGATACAAGGGGAGCTAAAGGAATCCGATCTAAAATATATGAAAAATTTGGCTAAGATTTTCTTCACGGGGATTGCTGTCCTTGGCATTGTGAGCGCATTTTTGATTTCTCTCTTGATGACAAAGGAGCAACAGCCAGAGTATTATTATAAATTGCAGAGTGCGCTTATATTACCACTGGTATTTCTTGCACTGATTCTTATTGTTTTGTCTATTGTCCAGAAGAAGGAATGTTTGCGCTGGAAGCTCACATCTGCACTGAGAGTGCGTATTCTTTGTGGCGCCATCGTGGTCATTACATTGGCGGAAATACTTCCCTTTAGTTTGATTACAGAACCTACGCCTCTGGCACAGTTTGAGACGGTTCATCCCGTGGAAGAGCAGTTAAAGGAGAATATTGGGGGATATAAAATTTGGGATGCTTTTGATAACGTGGATGGTGCTCATGAGAGTATTATTTCACAAAATAAGAGTGCTTCCAAGGAAATTGCCGCCCTTAATGCTTATACGGCTTATAATAATCCGCTTATTTTTAAATATTTTAAGAATCTTGGAATAGAAAACAATACAGCTTCTTTCAATTTTTCGGGACTGCTTACGGGATCTAAAAATGTTAAGAATAATGTTATCTTTCAGAATGATCTGCTCTCCATGCTGGGAGTACGATACGTTATAGATTCCTGCCATGTAGTAGAAAATATGGGAGGACAGGTTTATGATTCACAGTGCAAAGCAGACCTGGTGAATTCTAAGGAAAATATATCTTTGGATTTCCTGGAGAATGGTGTGGGTGTCAGTACGGTGATGGAAGGGATTGCAGCAAATACCTGTTATAAAGTCAGTCTTAAAATTAAGAATGAACACAATGCTGCTCTGACACATTTGGCAGTAGATCTTTTTGGAGGGGACAATTATGACTTGGCTCCGCAGGAAAAACAATTTTATCTGACTAAGAACAGCAATGAATATGTGGCATACTTGTATTCAGAAAACGCCGAACAGGCTACAGAGGATATACGTATCAGGATACTTGCCAAGTCAAACCTGGGGGAAGTATTGATAGAAAGGTGTGAGGTTTCCCGTGTGCAGCCGAGGCAGGCATACCAGTACTGGAATACAGATAAGTATGGAATGAAGATCTATGAAAATACCAATGCAAAGGATATCTTGTATTTTCCCCAAAAGGTGTCGAGACTGGAGAATTTTGATGATATCTATGATAATTACGAAAAATATGATCTATCTAACATCGCTTATGGAAACCGGGAATCAATGAATCTGGAAGATATAAACTCCGAAGCAGAAGTGATCTCTCGAACGAGTAACACATTGACGGCGAAGATTACTTCGGATGCAGATACTTATTTGTGCTTTTCCCAAAATTATTCCCCCAATTGGTCTGTAGAGATAGATGGCAAAAAGCAAAAGCCAGAGATGATAAATGGACTTATTATGGGAGTGGCGGTGCCTTCTGGTGAACACACGATTGTTTTTCAATACTTTGACTGGTTTTACGTTGTTGGATCTGTGCTGACTGCCCTGACAGCTGTTCTGCTAATAGCGGGATTAATTTGGGGACATGTTCGCCGACAATAAAGAATATAATAATGTGATATGAAGGTATACAGGTTGACAATTGCCAATTTGTATACCTTTTTTAAATGGTAAAAGGGTTATTTCTTATCTATCACCTGTGAAGCTACAAATTAATTTTGTCTTATATTATACTTAGTTAAAATAAGACATTTGGAGATGTGATAATGAGCTTTTGTTCTTTAAAATACGGATATTTTCTCGCATTGCTGATTCCCTTTTACTATATTGTACCAAAACGTATTCAAAGATATGTTCTTCTGGTGTTCAGTATTGCGTTTTATCTGATATATAGCGAAAAAGCATTTGTGATTATGACGTTAAGCGGCATTGTAGTTTATGCCACTGCATTATGGATGAAGAGGGTAAAGAATAAGGGAAAACAAAAAATATTACTGTCTGTGGCAATTACTTTAAATCTTGGTGTTCTGTTCTTTTTGAAGTATATGACCAGGGGATCTATTATCTTACCGCTGGGGATTTCTTTTTATACACTTGCTTTGATTGGATATCTGATGGATGTTTATCGAGAGAAGATTGCCCCAGAAACTAATTTTTTTGATTTCTATTTGTTTGAAACCTTTTTTCCACATATTTTACAGGGACCAATTGCGAGATATGATACACTCGCCAAACAATTTAAGGAAAAGCATACCTTTGACTATGACAGGTTCTGCAGTGGTCTGCAGTTGATGTTATGGGGATTTATAAAGAAAATGGTCATAGCTGATCGGGCAGCCATTGTAGTCAATAATATTTATGATACATACTATACAGTGGGCGGGACGGAATTGTTTTTTGCCAGTTTACTGTACACGTTGACAATTTTTGCGGATTTTTCCGGTTGTGTAGATATAGCCAGAGGAACAGCGCTCATATTTGACATCCGGCTGTCGGATAATTTTCAGCAGCCCTATCTGGCGGTGTCCATTAATGATTTCTGGAAACGGTGGCATATATCCTTAAGTTCCTGGTTCCGGGATTATCTCTATATTCCATTGGGCGGGAACCGGAAAGGTCAGTGTAGAAGATGGATCAATGTGCTGCTTGTTTTTGGTGTCAGTGGAATCTGGCATGGAGCAGGGGTGAACTATCTTTTGTGGGGTGCCCTGCATGGGGGCTATCAGGTGATCGGAAGCGTTCTGCAACCTTTTCGGAAAAAGTGCTATCAAATTATGAAAATGAATTATAAGGGCAGAGCAGTACAGGTATTAAAGTTCTTCATCACCTTTCAGCTGGTAAACATTGCCTGGATCTTTTTCCGGGTCACGGACATTCGGCAGGCATGTTATATTTTAAAAACCATTTTATTACATCCGACGCCAGGCGTCTTGTTTGATGAATCTCTGGCGAAGTTTGGGGTATCGATGAAAGGACTGCATATGCTGGGAATTTTCGTGATTCTACTGTTTTTTGTCGAGATCATGAATTACCAGGGAATAAAGCTGCGGGACCAGATCAATCGTCAATGGCTGGTCGTGAGGTGGTGTGTATACCTGTTGGGTATTGTGTCAGTTGTTATTTTAGGAATCTATGGCGTAGATTACAATGCATCTGATTTTATATATATGAAATTCTGATTGCGAGAGGAGAGACCAGATGATAACGTTTGGAAATGCCATCAAAATGATTGTATTTTTTATTATAGTGGTATTGCTATTAAATGTGCTTTCAGCGGTATTTATACCAAAACAAGAGAAGAGTATGTCAAAATACAACGGAAAATTAACGCATTTTGATCTTTTTTATGAAGAACCGCGTAATTCGCTGGACGTCATTTTTTTGGGATCATCCCACATATATTCTGGAATTTCTCCGATAGAGATGTGGAATACTTATGGAGTTGCAGGATATAACTGTACCTCGTCTTCACAATGTGCGTACAAGTCGTATCGTTTTCTTCTGGATATCTTTAAATGTCAGAAGCCCAAAGTTGTGATATTTGATTTATTGTCATTATTTATAGATGAGACCAATGACGAGATATCCAACCGCTCAGCATTAAATTATATGAGATTTTCACCTAATTTTTTAACAACGGTACATCATTCGATGAACAAGAAAAATGGTGAGACCATAGAATCTTATATTTTTCCGATTTTAAGATATCATTCCCGCTGGGAGGAATTATCTCCAGTGGATTTTGATATTAAAAAGCAGCGTGACTGTGCAAAAGGATATGATATGCGTTATGGGACCAAATGTATGGTAAAACTTACTGAAGATATATTTTCTTTTTTGAAAGAGCAGCCCACGGATAAGACTGCTGGTATCGTGGAAAAATCTGCTGGATACATTCAGGATATGGTAGAACTTTGCAGGCAGAATGGAGCAGAAATGGTCTTTATTAAAACACCTGTCTCGGATTATACCCATGAAAAGGGAAATGCAATGCAGAAATTTGCAGATGAGTGCGGTGTGAAGCTGATTGATTATAATCGGAAATGGGATGAATTAGGGTTAGATTACAAAGTGGACTTTTTAGATACCGTTCATTTGAATCTTAATGGAGCAAAAAAATTAACGAAGTGTCTTGGGAAGACACTGGTAGATGATTTTGGCATGCCGGATCACCGGGGGGAGGCAGAATATGATAGCTGGGATCAGGATTACAGCATGTATCAGGCAGAACTTGCCGCACTGGAACTGCAGGACTGCAGTGAATTGTCAAGGTATCTTCCATTGCTTGAAAATCAGGACTATGTTTTATTGTATACCGGAAATGTTTCGTATGTCGATAATAGTGTAAAGGATAAATTGGAACTTCTGCCATTGGAGCAGGCGAAGACACAGTATGGTGTTCTGGATATCAACGATAAAAAAGAAAGAATTCACTATGCTGGCAATGGGAAAATGCGATACGATATCGGGGATGTACGCTGTGAGATCAATACGGAAAATAATTATAAGATTCGTCTTCTGGGAGAAAATGTTGTTCAGGGAGAGGATGGATTTTATCTGACCGTGTTTGATAAAAAGCTAAACATGGTGGCAGATGTCATTAAAATATCAAATGGTCAGATCCTGCGGGAGTAAGAATTGCCCCGTTTTGTCCCGAAGCCTAAAACAATGGAATACACGATGACCTACATGATACAGCACGGAGAGCCGGTCCAGTATTTACTTATTTGCTTTTTTCCGATTGTTGTTTGTCTTCAAGAAATATAGCGGCTTTCTCCAAAGTATATTCTATTTATGATATGTCGTTACCATGAAAGTTTTCCACCGTCTACTCCAATTGTAGAGCCAGTAATAAAACGTGAGGCTTCACTTAGTAGGAACGCTGTTAGGTTGGCAACATCTGACGGCCGCCCTAAACCAAGGTATTGTCTTGCCATAGTTAATTCCGCATCTTTTGAGCCTTCTCCCTTTTCCAAAAAAGACTCATAGATATCTGTTTTGATGAATGCTGGTGCCACCGTGTTAACTCTTATGTGTTTATTCGCCAGCTCTTTTGCCATACATCGGACGGCGGCATCCATAGCGGCCTTGGAAGCACAATATGCCGTCTTGCTGCTGTTCCCAAGTATTGAAGACGTAGAAGATATCCCTACGATGTTACATCCTGTCTCTGAAAACCTCTTTTTGGCAGTGAGGCACCGGCATAATTCAACAAATGAGTAAAAATTGATCTTCATGACCTGATCTAAAATATCTGGTTTGATCGTTCTAAATGGTCTTGAACTGGCAATTCCAGCACTATGGACGAATCCGTCTAACGGACCCCGTTCTGCGACAATCTCCTTTATCAGTCCTTCGATTTCATTTAATTGACTTAAATCGGCAACATAATAACAAGATTTTTTATTTTCTAATCCTGTGACGATTTCTTTTAAATTTTCTTCCCGTCTTGCGATAAGAATGGTTTCTGCTTCCAGCTGATCCAACAATGTCACGATCTCTTTTCCAATGCCAGAAGATGCGCCGGTTACCAATATCCGTTTTCCTTTTAAGTCTACCAAATTATACATCTGTTCCCTCCCATTCCTCCGGTGAATTAATAATACCTTCCATGAAATATTCTTCTGTTTCAAAAATGGGGTATATATCGGCGCAGCTAATGGTTGTTCCCATAACTCCCCAGGATAATCCCACACCAAAACCGGACAATAGCATCTGATATTCTGCTTTGGCTTCTGTTGTACCAAAGGCATCACATAGTGTCAGAGGGATAGCTGCTGCGGATGTATTTCCATATCTGTCCAAAGATAAGGGCATTTTATTTGGAGATATCTTCAACCGTTTTTGGAGCTGTTTGTGTATGTACTTATTCGCCTGATGCATGATAAAATAATCGTAGGTGTCTGGGGATGTATTCTCGTATTCCATATAATGTTTTATTGTCTGAGGTACATCGCGAATCGTAAATTCAAAAACTTTTGCCCCATCCATCCATGTATTGTATAAAGTCCTTTTATTTCCATCTGAAAATAACATTGCTTCCTCTGTTGGTTTCAAATTTCGGAATCCACCAGCTGGAGCAATAATTGCTTTGTAACCTTCTCCCTCTGAACACAACATTCCACTTAATTTATTATCCGGAACTTTCTCAAATAGGATAGCAGCTCCGGCATCGCCAAAGAGCATAACGGATGATTTATCTTCGGGATGTACCATCCTGGACATTGTCTCGCCAACGATCAACAGTCCTTTATCAATATCTGAATTCGCCATGAGTGCACTTATAATCTGTGCAGAATACACAAATGCGGAACATCCAAGATTAACATCAAATGCCGCACAATTTCGGTCCAGATGTAAGCGTTTATGTAACACACAGGCTGTAGCTGGTCTCCTGTAATCTGTAGAATGCGCAGAAAATATTAGGGCTTTTATATCTTTACGATTTATTCCTTTTTTCTGTAATAGTTCCTCGGCGGCTGCATAACCTAAGTCAGATGCCGTTTGGTGTGGTTCCGTTTTTCTGATTTCCTCTACACCTGTCATTTTTACAAATTGCTCTACATAATCTTGTCCAAACCTGTCATAATAGTCGGTTGCTCTAATTTTGTTTTTGGGAACAGCACAGGTAACTCCTGTAATTTTTATATTATTAAAATTGAAATATGACATTTCAATTTCCTCCTTTGTTTACAGTTTAACGTTCCATGCGATTCAGTATTTCTGAGACGGATGTATAAGTTTTTATCTCTTTTCCAGTGATTTTCTTGTCAAATTCATCTTCAAACATTACAATCAAAGATAATACTGCCATAGAATTAAACTCATCAATGTCGTCCAGATGCATATCCGGAGTAAGAGATCCTTCGTCAACTTCCAACGTTTCCTCTAATAATGCTAATTTTTCCTGCTCTGTCATTTTTTTAACCTCCTGTTATTTGGTATTTTTAAAGTAAAGTCTATGTGGATTGACATGACGTTGTTAATCCTCATCCGGAGTGCTGTTACCTTTTGTTCCGGATTCATAGTCTCTTATAACATATTGTGGTGTCTTATTCAGACATAAATAAATTCTTCCTACATACTCTCCGATCAGTCCTAATGAAACCAGCAAGATACCACCAAGTAGTAAAATAACAGATATTAACGAGCTCCATCCTGCTGCCATATTGGGATGTATTAGTTTGTTTATAATAATTGCACAAGCGCCGAACATTCCGATGACAGCAAAAAGAAATCCTAAAAAAGTTGAAATTCGTAATGGTTTTACTGAGAATGATGTAGCGCCATTGACCCACAATGCAATTAATTTTTTCAGAGAATAACCGGAACAACCTTCCTTTCTAGAGCGGTGTCCGACAAATATAGAAGTGATATTATTTGTTGAACGAAACACCAATCCCGACAAATATACATATGGATTCTGATATTTTCCGATTTCATCAATTATAAATCGCTTAGCAGCAAAAAAACTGCTTCCTTTAAAGTCTTTTGGTAGATCTACCATATAAGCCATCATGGTTCTGTTAAGCCAGGATCCCCAGTTTCTGAATTTGCTATGTTGTTTTACCTTATATTTGCCATAAACAACGTCATAGCCCTGATCTAGTTTGTCAATGATCTTGTAAGTATCTTCTACGGCAATCTGTCCATCATCATCCAGTGATACAACAATTTCCCCATTTGTATGACGGTATCCTGCCAAAAGAGCCGCGTGCTGTCCAAAATTTCTACACAGATTAATTCCACGAATATTTGAATGTTTATATGTCAGCATACATATCTTATCCCAGACATGATCTGGGGAACAGTCATTTACCAATATGATCTCATATTCATCTTCTGGGTGCTCTGAATTTAAATCCAAGATTTCATTTACAACATCTTCGATTGTACGTTCTGAGCCATAGCATGGGATGACAAAAGATATTAGTCTGCTCAAACCTGATTGCCCCCAATTCTGTCTAATAATTTACGGGTATTTGCATAATCCTTTCCATCTGCTGGTCGTTCAAAAAAAGCGCATTCAACGCCATTGCGAGTTACTATCTTTTTCATTTCGATTCCTCTTTTTTTATGGTTGTTGAGATGCTTTTTGTTTGACAGGTAGATTACATAGGTTATCTTTTGTAAATGCAGAACTGTCCGGTAAAATTCATCTAAAAGCACTTCTGCTTCCATTGCCTCCACTGAGCTGCCATTATTTACTTCTCGGCCAACTTCTCCTGTTCCGTCATGGATATCATAGACGCCAATCAGCCCTATTCGCTCCCCTTTTTTGTTCCACACAACAAAGTAATAGTCGCCTGGCTCCTTGATCTGCCATTTGATAAAATTTCTCTGTTCTTCAAGGCAGGATGCCAGCTGACCTACTGTTTTGCTGTTTTTTTCTTCTTTTCTTATCTGGTAGGAAAATTCCACGTCCTCATCTTCTAGTGTAATGCTTTTTAAATCTACGAATTTTCCACGAATTACGGTATCGTATATCATTTCATGTCCTCCACACTTTTATATTCAACATTGGTTTTACTATACGGTTATTCAATATATAGTCCTGATCTGTTCTAATATCCCGCTTTTGTATCATAAAGAATTTATATAAAAGACACAAGTTTATTAAAGAAATGGTGATTAAGGAAAAAATGTGTAACTGACATGAATTGGTATAGTTGAAAATTTTATTGCACTTTAAGTCTTTCAATGCTATAATATCTAAATGTATCATTGGGGTAAATTACCTTTTGACCCTAGTATCTTTATAGGTTATTATACAAAGAGATGGAGGTTTGACATTGATACCATTCAATAAACCACCTTTTGTGGGAAAAGAACTTAAATATATAGAAGAAGCAGTAAATTGTCATAAATTATGTGGGGATGGGCAATTCACAAAAAAGTGTAATGATTACTTGGAAAAAATAACCAAAACACAAAAAGTCCTTTTGACGACTTCCTGTACCCATGCCATAGAGATGGCGGCGATATTGGCAGATATTGGGCCAGGGGATGAAGTGATCATGCCTTCCTATACATTCGTATCTACGGCAAATGCTTTTGTACTCCGCGGTGCCAAGGTCGTATTTGTTGATATCAGACCGGATACAATGAATATAGATGAAAATCTTATTGAAGCTGCCATTACCGATAAAACAAAGGCGATCGTCCCAGTTCATTATGCGGGAGTCAGTTGTGAGATGGACACTATTCTGGACATTGCCCAGAGGCATCAGCTGGCTGTGATCGAGGATGCGGCCCAGGGAATTATGAGCACATACAAAGGAAAAATCCTGGGGACCATCGGTGATTATGGATGTTATAGTTTTCATGAGACGAAAAATATCAGCATGGGAGAAGGGGGGGCCCTTCTAATCCGTGAAGCGGGCAATATAGAAAAAGCGGAGATCATCCGTGAAAAGGGGACAAACCGTAGTAAGTTTTTCCGCGGTGAGATTGACAAGTATTCTTGGGTGGAGCAGGGGTCTTCTTATCTTCCCAGTGAACTCAATGCGGCATATCTCTGGGGACAATTAGAGGCGGCGGAAATCATATATGAAGATAGAATGAGCAGCTGGGATACATACCGAGACCAGTTATCTCTACTGGCTGAGAGGGGATGTATCGAGTTGCCTGTTGTTCCAGAGCATTGTGTTCATAACGCCCATATGTTTTATATCAAAGCAAGGGATTTAGAAGAGCGGACACAACTGATTCAGCATTTGAAGGAGCATGAGATCGGCGCGGTATTTCACTATATTCCTCTACATAGTTCTGAGGCTGGAAAACGCTTTGGACGGTTTTATGGAGAGGATAGGTATACAACGAAAGAGAGTGAGAGACTACTGCGTCTGCCGATGTATTTTGGCTTAAATTCAGACGAGATAGAGAAGATTACAGATTGTGTAAAACGGTTTTATAAATAATAGGAAACGAAGGAGCGTTGCAGGATGAAGCAGCCAGATGTTTCAGTAGTAATACCATGCTATAATTCAGAGAAGTCCATCGGAGAGGTAGTGGAGAAGGTGTCTGCCAAGCTTTCAGAGATGGGATATACGTATGAGATGGTGCTTGTAAATGACTATTCTAAGGATGGAACATTTCAGGAGATACGTCGTCTTGCCCAGGAATACTCTTTTGTGAAAGGGATTAATCTGGCAAAGAATTTTGGACAGCACAATGCGATTTTGGCTGGATTTCGTTATGTAAGCGGCAGTTATGTGATTGGAATGGATGATGACCTGCAGACCGACCCTTCCCAATTTCCAAAGTTGTTTAATAAGATGAAGGAAGGATATGATCTGGTATACGGGACGTATCCTATGGTGAGACAAAGTTTCTTTCGGCGCCTGGGAAGTCGGTTTAATAACGTGGTTTTGGGTAGAATGATTCAACAGCCAAGACATATTCGGACATCAAGCTTTTGGCTTGCCAAAGCATATGTGATAAAAGAAGCCGTTAGGTATGAACATTCCTATACGAATCTGCGAGGGTTGTTTTTTCGGACAACTGCCTATATTGCTTGTGTTGAGGTGGATCATTTTGCACGAAAATATGGTAAATCCAATTATACACTTAAGTCACTGATAAAGCTATGGAGCAATTGCATCAATTTTTCTGTAGCACCTTTGCGAATTTTTCTTTTGATCGGGAGTATCGCTTCTGCCGGAGGCTTTCTGGGAGCATTGGTCTTGATCATAAAAAAGATTATGAATATAAATATGTCTCTCGGCTGGCCGTCTTTAATGGCAGCAGTTTGCTTTTTTTCTGGAATTATTCTGATTGGTATTGGACTAACGGGGGAGTATATTGGAAGGGCATTTATGTGCATTAACGCTACTCCTCAGTATGTGGTAAAAGAAGAAATAAATGTGCAGGAGAGTGTTTCATCTGGAGAGGAAAAAGAAGAATGAAAAAAACACTGATCTTTGGAATAAATAGGTTCGCCGAACTGTTATCCGGATACATGGAAGAGGATGGTATTTCGGTGGCAGGCTTTCTGGTTGACAAAAAATATAAGCCAGATACGGATATTTTTTGTGAAAAGCCGATATATATTATGGAACATATGGAGCAGGAGGTTCCGGCAGAAGAATATAATGTAATACTTGCTTTGGGTTATCATAAAATGAATACAATTCGTCAGATGAAATATCAGGAGTTAAAAGAAAAGGGATATGAAGTTATCGGATATCGTCATCCGACAGCTTTGATTCAGGCAGATCAAATCGGGGAAGGGAATATTTTTTTGGAAAATGTTACGATTGGAAAGCATGTACGAATCGGAACAGGTAACGTCTTTTATCCCTGTGCACATGTTGCCCATCATAGCCAGGTGGAAGATTTTAATTTTTTTGCCATATCGTGTTCGGTTGCGGGTAGTGTGAAAATAAATAGTAATTGTTTTTTTGGCATTAACTGCACTTTAAAAAATGGAATTATGGTTCATGATTATACATTGGTAGGAGCGGGATGTTACTTACAAGGAAGTACAGATATAGAGGGGCGTGTATTTGCCCCTGTAAGATGTGTTCAGCTGGAAGGTAAGAACAGTTTGGAAATGATTTGATTTGGAGGAACCTATATATTGAAAAAAATAATGATTCTGGGAGCCGGAGTTTATCAGCTCCCAATTTTGCAAAAGGCTGCTGAAATGTGTGAAGTAATACTTGTAGCGCCAATGGTTTCACAGGATTTTAAGGAATACGCGGACAAGATATATGATCTAGATTTGAGGCGGCAAGATGAGATACTGGAAATTGCTCAAAAAGAAAAAATAGATGGTATTATTACGGATCAAACCGATATTCCTGTGCGTACCATGGCTTATGTAGCGGATAACATGGGACTTCCGGGAATCGGCTATGATACGGCATGTCTTTTTACGGATAAAGGAAAAATGCGTCAAAAGCTGGAAGAGTTAGGCATTCCGGTGCTTCCCAATAAGACTATTCAATCATTAGAAGAGGCAGTTCATTTTTTTGAGTCCCTGGAAGGTGCAGCGATTATTAAACCAGCGGACAACCAAGGAAGCAGAGGGGTATATAAGATTTCATCCAGAATGGAATTGGAGAAATATTTTGCTTCTTCCAAGAGTGAATCATCGACTGGTCAGGTGGTGATAGAAAAGTATGCAGAGGGAAGAGAATTTGTGGTTGAGGCGATGTCCCTGAATTATGAATACCAGGAATTGATCCTTGGGGATACGATTTATTTTGATATAGAGAATGCATTTGCAGCGAAGAACCGCATTTTCCCATCAAATGCCAGTGAGGAAATATGTAAAAAGGTATCTTTGCTCAATGAGAGGATTATAAAAGGATTTGGTTTGAAACAGGGAATTAGTCACAGTGAGTATGTAATGGATGGCGATGAGGTATATCTGATCGAGACGGCGGCCCGCGGTGGTGGTGTATTTATTTCCAGTGATTTGATACACCTTGGCGCCGGGGTGAATACAGAAGAGTTTCTTATTCGCATTGCGTTAGGGGAATTAAATGTCATGCCTGAAGTGCAAAAGGGCCAGTGCCATTGCGGCTATATGGCATTTTATCTTCCACAGGGTACGGTAAAATCCATACAAGGAATCGAATCTATCAAAAATTATGATTTTGTTCATAGAAATATTCTTTATACTATCCATACAGGTATGCAGATCGGAACAATAGAAGATAAGACTTCCCGGTTTTCTATTATTGTAAGTGGAAAAAGTGCCGAAGAATTGGAAGAGCATATGGAGCAGATACGGAAAACCCTGCTGATTGAGGTAGATACTGAAGAGGGAGTGAAATATCCGATATGGGAATAAAAAATAAGGTGGGTGGAAGTGTTTTTGCATTGTTGGCAATAACACTTTTGGTACAAAGTTTTAGTTCTGTTTTTATAAAAATAGCAGGAAGATATCCAGTTATGTCGGAAAAATTTTTGCTTTATTATGGACTTGCCATACTTTGTCTCGGACTTTTTTCAATCATGTGGCAGTTTTTGCTAGAGCGTATTCCGCTGACAACAGCATATTTAAGAAAAGGAATTTCTTATATACTAGTTCTCGCCTGGTCCGTATTGATTTTTCATGAAAACATCACATGGAATAATGTTTTAGGAAGTGTGATAATTATTATAGGAGTTGTAATTTGTAGTTATGATCATTGAATTTATCCTCGCTTTTGGTGCAACCATAATAGCCGCTGTATCGCAGCTGTTCTTAAAAAGTTCCGCGAATCAAAAACATCGAAGTTTCATTAAGAAATTTTTAAATATAAAAGTTATTTTTGCCTATGGATTATTGTTTTTATCAACGGTTTTTAATGTTTTTGCCTACCGGACACTTTCATTAAAATACCAGCCTATGATTGATTCCACAGGACTGATCTGGGTTGCTATACTTGCTGCTATTTTTATAAACGAAAAGCCTTCAAAGATAAAGATCATTTCTATTTTGGTGACACTGACCGGAGTGGTAATTTACTGTTTGTAGTTTGTTGCAAAGAGATTATCAGAAATCTGTTCGTCATATGATCAGTTATGTAAAAGACTGCTGGCAAATAAGCAGATTCTGGAAAAAAGGAACTGGTATTAAATTAGTTCTATGGCACCATTGAGTAGGTACAATGAAAATAAGTTTTCATTCGTTTATATAAAAATTAGTCGTATATTCCTATGGGGAATTATGCGGCTATTTTTTGGTTTTTGACATTTTCTATGGAAAGAACAGACAAAAAGTGGTATACTATCTCTATATGCGTAAATTGATGAATGAAATGTAAGCTCAGGAGGACGATCATGAAGATAAAATTATCCAACTATGTAGCACAGTTTTTAGTAGAACATGGGATTGATACGGTGTTTACTGTGACCGGTGGCGGCGCCATGCACCTGAATGACGGGCTGGGGCACCAAGAGGGACTGCACTGTGTCTATCAGCACCATGAGCAGGCATGCGCCATTGCGGGAGAGGCGTATGCGAGAATGCACAATAAGATTGGTGCCGTGTGCGTGACCACGGGGCCAGGAGGGACCAATGCCATTACCGGTGTAGTAGGAGGATGGCTGGATTCCATCCCCATGCTGGTGATCTCCGGTCAGGTCCGCTATGACACTACGGCGAGAAGCACCGGGCTTGGAATCCGGGCGATGGGAGACCAGGAATTTGATATCTGTAAGGCTGTGGACAGTATGACGAAATACTGCCAGATGGTGATCGATCCTCTGGATATTCGGTATTGTCTGGAAAAGGCGCTGTATCTGGCGCAGATCGGAAGACCAGGACCTTGCTGGCTGGATATTCCAGTAAATGTGCAGGGAGCAATGATCGAGACTGAGGAGCTTCGTTCATTTGATCCAGCAGAATGCGCCGCAGAGGTTCCGGCAAAGCCATCGGAGGAGACCATTGATACGATTATAGAAAAGATCAAACAGGCGAAACGTCCAGTGATCAATGCCGGAAATGGAATTCGCATCTCCGGTGGTTATGAGGATTTCTGCCAGATGGTAGACAAGCTGAATATTCCGGTGGTGACTGGCTGGAACAGCATCGATCTGATCGCTGACGAACATCCATTGTATGTGGGCCGGGGTGGTATCATGGGAGACCGGGCAGGAAATTTTGCGATCCAGAACAGTGACCTGGTGCTTTCTCTGGGAAGTCGTTTGAGTATCCGCCAGGTGGGTTACAATTATAAGACCTGGGCGAGAGAGGCGTATACCATCGTGGTGGATGTGGATGGTGAGGAGCTGAAAAAACCTACGATCCATGTGGACATGCCGGTATGTGCAGATGTCAGAGATGTAATGCGGATGATCAATGAAAAGCTTGGGGATACAAAACTGGACACAGATCCGTTTTGGCTGGATAAATGCGATCACTGGAAAAAAACCTATCCTGTTGTTCTGCCGAAACATTACGAACAGAAAGGAATGGCTAACGTCTATGCATTTATCAAGGAAGTGAGCAGAGTCCTTCCAGAAGATTATGTGACGGTGGTGGGAAATGGTTCTGCCTGTGTGGTGGGTAGCCATGGTTATGAGATCAAAAAGGGACAGAGGTTTATTATCAATTCGGCCATCGCTTCCATGGGATACGATCTGCCAGCCGCCATCGGTGCCTGCGTAGCTGAGGGGGGCAGGGAGCTGGTGTGCCTGAGCGGCGATGGAAGCATCCAGATGAATCTTCAGGAACTACAGACGATCAAGACCAATAAACTGCCCATCAAGATCTTTGTGATCAACAACAATGGATATCATTCCATACGCCAGACCCAGACCAATTTCTTTGGAGAGCCTTTTGTGGGAATCGGACCTCAGAGTCACGATCTTGAGTTTCCAGATATGAAAAAGATCGCCTATGCCTATGATTATCCGTTTTTCCGCTGTGAGAGCAATGACACGTTGGAGGAGACGATTCGGCAGGCCTTCGCTACGGAAGGGGCAGTGATCTGTGAGATTATGGTGTCTACGGATCAGAACTTTGAGCCAAAGTCTTCTACCAAGCGGCTGGAGGATGGCACACTGGTGTCACCGCCACTGGAGGACCTGGCGCCGTTCCTGGACAGAGAGACATTCTTAAATGAGATGATTATAGATCCGGTTTCGGAGGAATAATGTATGAGGATAGAGCACAAAAGAAATTATGTTCTTGACGCGATGCGCTTTTTATTTAGTATCATGATTCTGATCCATCACTCGTATTTGATCACGGATGGAAAATTCCGGTATGCCCCCAGCGGTTATATCGGAGTTGAATTCTTTTTCATCGTGACCGG
Source organism: Eubacteriaceae bacterium (assembly GCA_910575665.1). GTDB lineage: Bacteria > Bacillota > Clostridia > Lachnospirales > Lachnospiraceae > Eubacterium_F. The sequence goes on along the minus strand of CAJTFB010000016.1, from coordinate 33,853 downwards.
TTATTATATGATGGTCCATATAGAAAGACGGTGGAGGGAGCAGCAGACAGAGGCTATGGATCTTGGCGGTGAGACGAGAACTTTTGTTCTTAAAAAATTAACAAAGATATGGCCTTATTTACTTATTTCTGATGTGGTGTCCATCGTCGTCTGTTTTATCGTTTTAAAAGAGGGGATTCTTCATGGTATCGTGTACGCCTATTCTGAGTTGCTGATGCTGCAGATGGCAGGATTCTGGGGAAATTATCCCACGGGGGCAGCCTGGTACCTGTCCGCACTGATATTGGCTCTGCTGTTTCTTTTTCCCATAGCGATGAAGTTTCGGTCTATGTTTTTGAACGTTATAGCTCCTTTGATGGCTGTTTTGATATTAGGTCATCTTACTTTGACCTATGGCAGTGTAGGAAACGATCCAGGGCTTTGGGATGGATATTTTGGAAAAGGCCTGGTTCGCGCCGTGTCAGAGATCGCGCTGGGCGCTGTCTGTTTTGGGGTATCCTCTTATATCAGCAGATGGAAGTCATCTATTGTCTCAAAGGTGCTTTTTGGTATCGCAGAAGTGTTCTGCTATGCAGGGGTGGCCTATATCGCCTATAAATATCAGCCGGGGAAAACGGACATATTGGCAATAATGCTGCTTTTTGCCGGGATCGCGATAACCACCAGCAGGCAGAGTATCTGGTATGAATATTTTAATTTTAAAATATTTGGAGTGTTAGGAACATTGAGTATGGCGGTCTTTCTCAATAATTTTTATTGGAGTAAATGCATGCGGACGATATTTCCCAGGGCGTCTATTAGCCAATTGATGGTATATTATGTTGTTATTTCCCTGCTCACGGCACTGGTAGTCTATGGAGTTGTGGCGGTTTTACGATTTGGTATACATAGGGTGAGAGCAGCGGTGACAGAAGAAAGGGTGAAAGAATGAAAAGAGCGGTTATAACAGGGGCTTCCGGAATGCTTGGCCAGGCGCTTTCTAGATTACTGGTACAAAATGAAATCGAAGTGTATACGGTACTGCGGCCGGGGTCCGAGCAAAATGCGGAGGCGTTTCATGATGATAGAGTGATTCCTGTAGAATGTGATCTGACAGAATTGACGTCTCTGCCAGAAAAGATCAAACAGACATGTGATGCTTTTTTTCATTTTGGATGGGGAGGAACCTTTGGGAATACGAGAAATAATTATTACGGGCAGCTGCAAAATGTAAGTTACACGCTGGATGCTGTTGAGGCGGCTAAAGAATTGGGATGCAGTGTATTTCTTGGAGCGGGATCTCAGGCGGAGTTTGGCCGGGTACCGGAAGGGGTAAAGCTTTCGGCAAAACTAACTGCTAACCCGGAGACAGGGTACGGCATCGCGAAACTGTGTGCCGGGCATATGAGCCGTGCTGCGTGCAGGGATTATGGAATCCGCCATATCTGGACGCGGATTCTTAGCGTATATGGTCCAGGGGACAAGGATAGAACCATGGTGATGTCCGGGATCTGTTCCATGCTAAGGGGTGAGATCCCCAAGTATACGAAGGGGGAGCAGATCTGGGATTATCTGTATTGTGACGATGCGGCGAAGGCCTTTTATCTGGCTGCGGAAAAAGGCAGGGATGGTGCCGTTTACTGTGTGGGAAGCGGGCAGGAGAGACTTCTAAAGGATTATATACAGGATATTGGTGATGTGGTATGCCCAGGGCAGGAGATCACTTTTGGAGAGGTTCCATATTACGATAAACAGGTGATGTATTTGTGTGCCGATATAGAAGATCTGAAGCGGGATACTGGGTTTGAACCGGAGACCGCTTTTCGTGAGGGCATAGAAAAGACAGTGGCATGGAGAAAAGCATGCTCAAGGCCATTGTTTGAGTGTTAAAAATAGGATATTCTAAAATTCGGATAACATTTATGGTAAGAAGGAGAAAGAAAATGCAACAGAAACGGACCTATGCGATGATCAGCGGATTGCTTGCTGTCATTGCAGCTATGGCTTATTGGAATTATGCCCTTGTGGCAGCGCCGGATGGAGTGCTGGGGGTTCATTCTTTAGGGAATATAAAATGTTATGCAGTATTGGTGATGTTACTGGTCTTTTTCTTTCTCGGTTTTTATATGATTTTTTATTGGACCGGTCTGACGAACAAAGGCATAGATCAGATGAGATATGTATTGGCAGCTGCAGGGATTGGCGCTGTTGTATACATACTGCTGCCTCATGTAAAAACAGTTTGGGAGTTTCCGGTCTGGATTACGGTGGGGATGGGAACTTTATTTACGGTCTTTATTTGCGCCGGACTTTGCAGTCGATCAAAGAGCTTGATTTCTGTATTCTTTCTCATTTTGCTATTTGGTTTGTTGTGGGGAGTGGCAATGGCCACCGTGAATACCTTTCGCTCTGCACCCCACGGCGCCTTTTATGACTTGCACCATACGTCAGCATATATGGACTCGATCTTTAATGTGTACCGCCATATGGGTTATGAGGGAGGTCTTACGGATCAGTATGGGCATTATGGATTGTTTTTCTACCTTCCGCTAAAGATCTTTGGATGTTCCAGCGCTACCGTTGCTGTTATATTAGGAATTCTGGCAGCGATGGTGTACATTTTATGTATGACCAGTTTTTGTATGGTCGTAAGAAATACGGTGTTACAGATCGCTGTGATCTGTATCGCCGGCATCGCCGGTTTAAATCCTGCATTGGGAAGTATTTACTGGCAGTGTTATCCCCATCGTTTGGTTTTTCCGGCGATCACGATCTTTATGATAACTTATTTCAGCCGCAGGGAGATGAAAAAGTGGCAGTATGTGACAGGGTGCATCGTGATTGCCCTGGCTCTGCTTTGGAATTTTGAATCTGGCATCATCTGCGCCGCAGCGTGGTTTGTGTACAGCATTATTTTTCTGCTGCAGAAGGGAAAGATGACGAAGAAAAAGTTTTTGTTCTGTGGGATTTTCCTGTTGGTGGATGTGGTGGTCCCTTTCTTGCTGGCATTGGGAAGTGTGAATCTCTATAATTGGATCGTAGCAGGTTCCGAAGCAAAGTTTTTGGGATTGCGGGATTTTGTGGGAATGGTAGTTGATGATGGTTATATTTCCCAGCTCCAGACGGATTTGGTCTGGGGAAATGAGTTCTATATTCATAAGATCTTAGTCTTTTTACTTTGTTTCTGCTGGGGGATTTTTCATAACCGTTTGTTTGGGATTCAGGGGAATGAGGCAAAAGCAAATTGTAGCATCGCTGTGTCGGTGATGGGATTAGGACTTCTTACCTATTACATGAATCGAACGCTTGCCGGACATGCTCTTGTAAATCTGTTCTTTATCCTATGTCTGGGATTTATTGTGAGTGGAGCTTATGAATTGGCCGCCTTCAGATGGAATCTGAGACGAAGCTCCTTTGCCGGGATCGGGAAGGCAGTTTGTGGAGTCTATGCGTGTCTGCTTCTTGCGGGATGTGGGATGGCAAATCTGACTGTATATTCAAATTTTCAGGAAAAATATAATACAGGTGTTTATGATTATGACAGGTTTGAGGATTTTGTCAGTCAGATCGGCCAGGCGGTTCCAGAAGATACCTGGGCAAAAGGAGAGGGGACCACAGCGATTTATATGGAATTGGATAGAGACAACAAGGCCTATGAATTTGGTGATGTGATTGCCGAGGAGATGCAGGAACAGGATAAAATATTTGTCATTGACCGGTATTTTCCCTCTGTGCCGGAAGAGTTTCAGATGGTTCAGCAGTTTGCCTACAATGATGTAGTATTTGGGTATTTTGTCAGAAAACAGTAAATCAGGCAGTTGTTTGTTGACAACATACGAAATGTATTTTATACTATTGAAAGATGTGTCAGATGGCTAGGATTGCCAATGTTTTGGGTCGAAGGAGAAGAGGAGGAAGAAATCTTGGATTCTAGAATACAAAATATTAAAAAAGAAGGATTCTCTATTCTTATTCTGTTTGCATTGGTTTTTATTGTGCTGTTTCTTTCCTTTGGCTTTCCAGAATATAATATAACTATGCCCATTGCCTATAATGGCGGGGATGATTTTTCCGTTTATAAAAATGCGAAAATGCTTTCAGAGGGTTCTGGCTGGATCAGTGAAACCCAGCGTCTGGGGGCGCCTTATGGGGCAGAATATCATGACTTTATGCCAGATGCCCTGATGAATGTAGATAATTTATTGATTAAATTTTTTGGATTTTTTACAGATGATATCATTTTAAATGTAAATCTTACTGTATTTTTTTTATTTTTTGCCATTGCGGGAACTGCCTACTATGCGTTGCGACAGATGGGAGTCAGAAATGATTTTGCCATCATGGGGGCGGTGACCTTTGATTTTATGTATTATCATTTTATGCGGATGATCGCGCATTTCTCACTGGGAGCCTATGAGTTTGTTCCACTTTCGGTACTTTTGTGCGTGTGGCTCTGGAAGGATGAGAAGCTCTTTGTGTACGGGAAAGAGTTTTTCCGCTATAAGAAAAATTATCTTGTTATTTTGTTTGCTTTGCTGATCGCGAATAACGGTATCGCCTATTATGCCTTTTTCACCTGTATGTTTTTGGGTATCACAGGAATTTCTAAGACCATAAAAGAAAAGAAATTTCGATATCTGGCAAAAATGTGTGGAATGATCGCACCGATCATCTTTTTTATGGCTTTGTCTCTGATTCCGTCGATGATGTATCAGTTGAAGAATGGTTTTCTTCTTACCTCCCGTCAGGTCGGGGATTCTGAACTGTATGCAATGAAGATCATACAGCTCCTGATCCCATATAAGGATTATGGGATTCAGAAGCTTCAGGATTTTCACAGTGAATATTATGAGGTATTTACTTTTACAGAAGCCTTTATGTCCTATCTGGGACTGGTGGCTAGTCTTGGTTTTCTTTTCCTTCTTTTTTCCATTCTGCGGAAGAGAACGAAGGAAAGCGAAAATAAGAGTATTTTGACACTATTGGTTGAACTGAATGTCTTTGCCGTGTTATTTGCTACCATGGGTGGATTTAGCAGTATTTTTGCCAATTTTGTTATCGGCCTAATCCGGGGAGTGAACCGGATATCCATTTTTATCGGTTTCTTTTCGATCGCGGCGCTTTGTATTGTGATGACAAAGATGGTACAACATGAATTTGTTCGATTTAAAAGGGCAAAAGGTATCCTTTATGTCCTGTTTGTCGTGTTTGTTGTTTTGGGATTGAGGGATCAGATCCCAGAAAATTATACGGGAAACTCTGGGGTATACGCAGAGGAAAGGGCTTCGGATGAGGAATTTATCCAGAGCATCGAGAGTCAGCTCCCGGAGGGAGCCATGATCTACCAGCTGCCCTATCATCCGTATCCAGAGGGAGGTCCGGTATTTGATCTGGCAGACTATCACCTGTTGATCGGTTATCTGTACTCGGATACCCTGCGCTGGAGTTATGGCGGTAGCAAGGGCCGGGAGGGTGATCAGTGGAACAGGGAGATGTCAGAAAAGGAGCTGCCGGATATGGTAGAGGCGTTGAAGAAAGAGGGATTTGCTGGGATTTATCTGGACAAGCGTGCATATGAGGAGGCTGTGTTTGACAATATATATAATGTTATCAATGTATGTCTTGGATACGAGCCCAGCCATAGCAAAAATGAGAATTTATACTTTTGGAAATTTGAGTAAATACTAGGAGGTAAAAGATATGAAAGCAGTTTTGCTTGCAGGCGGATTTGGGACGAGAATCAGTGAGGAGAGTTATCTGAAACCAAAACCAATGGTTGAGATCGGAGAGAAACCAATCTTATGGCATATCATGAAGCTGTATGCTTACTATGGTATCGATGAGTTTGTAATCTGTGCTGGTTATAAACAGCATGTGATCAAGGAATGGTTTGCCGATTATTTTCTTCATAACAGTGACATCACCTTTGATTATACCAGAGGTGGCGAGATGATTGTTCACAATAATATTGCAGAACCATGGAAGGTGACGATCGTGGACACTGGGTTGAATACGATGACTGGTGGCCGTGTGAAAAGAATTAAAAAATATATCGGAGACGAGCCTTTTTTGTTGACCTATGGCGACGGCGTCAGTGATATCAATATCAAAGAGCTCATCGAATTTCACAAGAAACATGGCAAGATTGCTACTATGAGTTCCTATAATGTGGGACAGCAGTTTGGTGTGTTGGATGTAGATGACAATGGTCTTGTCACGGCATTCCGGGAAAAGTCCAATATTGACGGCGGACTGATCAATGTAGGTTACATGGTTCTCGAACCGGCGATCTTTGATTACATTGAAGGAGATTCCACGGTTTTCGAGAAAAAACCTTTAGAAATGTTGGCGAAAGAAGGACAGCTGGTATCACGTAAACACGACGGTTTTTGGCAGTGTATGGATACCCAGAGAGACAAGATGAAGCTGGAAGAGATGTGGACCGACGGAAATGCTCCGTGGAAGGTCTGGGATTAAGAGTTTCAAGGTACTGGCTTGGTAAAGCAAATATGGAGGAAAATATATGATCGATTTATCGTTTTTTAAAGGAAAGAAAGTTCTGGTTACAGGTCATACCGGATTCAAGGGGACGTGGATGTGCCGCACCCTGATTGGAGCTGGGGCAGAGGTGACAGGATATTCTTTGGAACCGCCCACAGATCCTAATCTCTTTACTATGGCAGGAATAGAGGATAAGATGAACTCTGTGATCGCAGATATCAGAGATCTGGACAAGTTATCCAAAGTATTTCGTGAAACTACACCAGAGATCGTGATCCATCTCGCCGCGCAGCCCATCGTTCGGGATTCCTATAAGGAACCAGTCTATACCTATGAGACGAATGTGATGGGAACCGTAAATATCTGTGAATGCGTGAGACAGAATGAATGCGTAAAGAGCTTTTTGAATGTCACCACCGATAAGGTTTATGAGAACAGAGAGTGGGAGTGGGGATACCGGGAAAACGAACCTCTGGATGGGTACGATCCCTATTCTAACAGTAAATCCTGTTCCGAGCTGGTGACTCACAGTTATAAAAATTCCTTTTTTACCGACGACCGGGTGGCAGTGTCTACTGCAAGGGCAGGTAATGTCATCGGTGGCGGCGATTTTGCCAATGACCGAATTATACCGGACTGCGTCAGGGCGGCAGAGCAAAAGAAAGATATCATTATAAGAAATCCCTTTTCTACCAGGCCCTATCAGCATGTGTTGGAGCCAGTGATCGCGTATCTGATGATCGTAAAAGAGCAGTATGAGAATCACGAACTTCAGGGATACTATAATGTAGGACCGGATGAGGTGGATTGTGTGACCACGGGAGATCTGGTAGAGATGTTTGTGGAAAAATGGGGAGAGGGTCTCAAGTGGATTGATCAATACGATGGAGGTCCCCATGAGGCAGGTTTCCTTAAGCTGGACTGTTCCAAACTTAAGAAAACCTTTGGCTGGAAAACGACATGGTCTGTTTCGGAAGCTTTGGATAAGACGGTGGAGTGGACCAAGGCATGGTTTGCCGGTGAAAATATCCCGGATGTGATGGATCGTCAGATCCAGGAGTTTGTTGGAAGATAAAGAAAAAACGGAAGTGAAAGGAAATGATATTATGTTTGAAAATATGAATGAGGCACAGGCGAGAGAGAGCATTTTGGAGCAGGTAAAGGAGTATTGTGATAAATACCACAATCAGGAAAAGCCTTTTGAAGAGGGAGACCGTATTCCTTACGCGTCAAGATATTATGGACACGAGGAGATGGTGAATCTGGTAGACAGTTCACTGGAATTCTGGCTTACTTCCGGCCGTTATACGGATAAATTTGAAAAGGAATTCGCACAGTATCTGGGAATCAAACATTGTTCTCTTGTAAATTCTGGTTCTTCTGCCAACCTTCTGGCATTTATGGCCCTCACCTCCCCGCTGATGGGAGATCGTAGGATTATGCCGGGAGATGAAGTGATCACCGTGGCAGCCGGATTTCCGACCACGATTGCACCGATTATTCAATACGGCGCGGTGCCAGTATTTGTGGATATGACCATTCCTCAGTATAACATGGATGCCTCTATGCTGGAAGAAGCGCTTTCCGATAAGACCAAGGCGATTATGATCGCTCATACGCTGGGAAATCCATGGGATCTGGGTTCTATTCGAGAATTTTGTGACAAGCATGGACTGTGGTTGGTAGAGGACAACTGTGATGCACTGGGGTCTAAATACACCATCAATGGAGAAGAAAAGTTTACAGGAACCATCGGTGATGTGGGAACTTCCAGTTTCTATCCACCACATCATATGACGATGGGAGAAGGCGGAGCTGTCTATACCAACAATCCATTGATCCATAAAGCGGTTCGATCCCTGAGAGACTGGGGAAGAGACTGCGTGTGTCCTTCTGGAAGGGATAATATGTGCGGACACCGTTTTGATAAACAGTACGGGGAACTTCCCCTGGGCTATGACCACAAGTATGTGTACTCCCATTTCGGATATAACTTGAAGGCAACGGATATGCAGGCGGCAGTGGGCTGTGCGCAGCTAGAAAAATTCCCTACATTTGTAGAAAAGAGAAGACATAATTTTGACCGTCTGAGAAAGGCATTGGAGGATGTGGAAGATAAACTGATCCTTCCAGAAGCATGTCCGAATTCCAAGCCAAGCTGGTTTGGATTCCTGCTTACCTGCCGCGAGGGTGTAGATAAGAATAAAGTCGTTCAGTATATTGAGGACCACGGTGTACAGACTCGTATGCTGTTTGCTGGAAATATCGTAAAGCAGCCATGTTTTGATGAGTTCCGCGCTTCTGGCAAGGGCTACCGTGTGATTGGCGATCTTGCGGTGACGGACCGGATCATGAAGGATACATTCTGGCTGGGAGTATATCCGGGCATGACAGATGCGAAGATCGATTATATGGCAAAGGTGATCAAAGAGGCTTTGCAGCAGTAACAGAATGGAGAAATTATGAAAAAAGTAATCAGTATACTTGTACCGACGTACAACGAAGAGGAAAATGTAGAACCATTGAGTGAGGCGATCATCGAAGAGATGGGGAAAAATCTTCCCCAGTATGATTATGAACTCGTGTTTATTGATAATGATTCCAATGACCGGACGCGGGAGAAGATCCGAGGGCTGTGTGCGGGGAATCCTAAGATTCGCGCTATTTTCAATGCGAAGAATTTTGGACAGTTTAATTCCCCGTATTATGGGCTTTTGCAGACCAATGGTGAATGTACGATATTGATGTGTGCAGATTTTCAGGATCCAATCTATATGATCCCCAAGCTGGTGCATGAGTGGGAACAGGGCAATAAGATCGTTATCGGGATCAAGTCTAAGAGCAAGGAAAATAAGATCATGTATTTCCTTCGGAGCTGTTATTATAAGCTGATTAAAAGGATGTCCAGTGTGGAACAGATCGAACATTTTACCGGTTTTGGACTCTATGATAAAGAGTTTATCGATGTGCTCAGGGGATTGGATGACCCCACTCCCTTTTTGCGGGGAATCGTGGCCGAACTTGGTTTCAAGAGAAAGGATATCGAGTATCAGCAGGAGAGACGCCGGGCGGGCAAAACTCATAATAATTGGTATAGTCTCTACGATGCGGCAATGCTCAGCTTTACTTCCTACACCAAAGTTGGCATGCGTATCGCTACGATTCTGGGGTTTATCCTGTCCGGAATAAGTATACTGGTGGCGCTGATGTATCTGATCATGAAGTTGGTTTTCTGGGAGCGTTTTGTGGCGGGTATGACACCGATACTTTTAGGCATTTTTATATTTGGTTCGATTCAGCTGTTTTTTATCGGTCTGCTGGGAGAATATATCATGAATATTAATTCCAGAGTGACAAGAAGGCCCCTTGTTATTGAAGAAGAACGGGTGAATTTTGACAAGGCAGAATTAGAAGAGAAAAAGTAGATGGTTTAGAGAGAGAGTATAGAGTATGAAGATTAGAAAAAGAAAACATTGGCTTGAGAGTTTTTTACTGGGGATGTTGCTGGGGGCTGTATTTTTTGTTGTAATATACGGTTTTGACGTGTTGAATGTCACAAATGATTCATGGCTTTTAACGGGACGGGATCTTCAGCAGCATTACATCGGATGGAAATTTTTCAGGGATGCCGATTGGACATTTCCCATCGGTATGCATAATGGCCTAACTTATCCATATTATGTCAGCGTACTCTACACGGATTCTATTCCATTATTTGCTATATTTTTTAAACTACTATCTCCGATTTTGCCAGAGACATTTCAGTATTTTGGACTCTTTGGTCTGATGTGTTTTATGCTCAATGGTGGAATCGGAGCATTGCTGGTTGCGAAAATTAACAAAAGCAGATTGTTTTGTCTTTTTGGAACGGTCTTTTTTATCCTGTCCACACCAGTTCTCCAGAGATTATTTGGTCTGTTGTCAGAAGATTCCAGACATACTTCTCTGGCAGCCCATTTTTTAATTCTGGCGGCGCTGGGGATCTGGATGTATAAAGAATCTTTCGAAAAGTATTGGAAAGCAGCCTTAGCTTTTAGTGTTCTCGGTGTTCTGTGTATCCTGATCCAGATGTACATTATTTTTATGGTGGGAGGGATCATGTGCGGTTATCTCCTGCACTATCTTTTGAAATATAAAGACTGGAAACGGCTAGTGATCGTATTTCCTAGTTTTATGATATGTTCCCTGGCTGCTTTTTATGTGGTAGGAGGGTTTTCCAATATCTTGAAATCTACGGCGGGCGGTTTTGGTCTGTATTCCGCCAATATCAATGCACTGGTGAATCCATTTAATTATTCAACCTTTTTGCATAAACTACCCTGGCATTCCGGACAGTATGAAGGATTTTCCTATCTGGGCCTGGGAATCCTCTTGCTGTATCTGGTCTGTGCTGTATTGCTGGTGGTAAAGATCGTAAAGCTTGGCGGGGTTCTGGCTGCGAGGCGGTGCCTTCTGGATAAATACCGCAGGCACAGAGCCGGCGTGATTTCTCTGGCGGTAGTAGTGATCGTATTCTGGCTGCTGGCGCTTACGGCTTCGGTCTATTTTGGCAGCCGGATGGTAATGTGGGTATATATTCCGGATAAATTGCTGGATCTGCTTGCGGTGATTCGTTCTTCCGGCAGATTTATGTGGGTGATTATGTATCTGTTGATGCTCCTGGGATTGTATGTGATCACCCGGTTCATTCGGAATAAGAAACTTCAGAAAATAATATTGCTGGTATGCGTTTTTCTTCAGATCGCTGATCTGGCAAAACCTGTTGTAAAAATACACAGCCAGTATACCGGAGAAGCAGTGGAAGAGGACATCTACGCAAAGGACGCTTTTTGGACAACTCAGCTTGGCAACTATCGTCACATCGTGTATTATCCCTTGGATTCCTGTAGTTTTTACCATATGCTTCAGATCGGGACAAAGGCATCGTATTTTAACATGGATATGAATTATTTTTATATGTCCCGCTATTATAAAGACAAGCTGGCGAAGCAGGAAGACCGGAAAAATAAGAAGGTATTTGAGGAAAATCAACTGGCGGAGGACACGGTCTATATTACCGATTATGCCAATGCCCATAAATTTAAAGATCGATGTCATCTGTATTTGGCTGACAATCTGATCCTTGCTTTTAAAAAACCGGTAGAGGGTCTGAAACCTTATAATGATGTATACATCAGCAAAGAGGATCCCTATTTGGAGATGGACTTTTCCTATACCGGACAGGCGAGGCGGTTTGCTCACAATGGGTGGAATTTGCCGGATTATGGAGAAGAGGGAATGTGGACCACCAAACAAAGCGTACTGCGTATCTATTCCGGTGGAGCGAAAAAAGTACGTATTACTTTGGAGTATGAAGCGGGCAAAAAGCGAGGAAAGACTACGGTTAAAGTCAATGGAAGCAAAAAGCTGAGTATCAATAATAAGCAGTCTGGTACCGTCTCTTTCGATACAGAGCTAAAGGAAACTGTTGATGAGAAACGGCGGATCGGTGTAAACTGGCTGTTTTTGAACACGGATGATATATTCGAAGTGAAACAGAATGGTTCCGAGGAAGACCGGGGAATTTTCGTGAAGAAGATGACAGTGATGTATCTAGAATAGTGCAAGTGGAGGAAACTATGCAGAAGATCAAAAAGTATTTTAATGATTTCAACCATGTGACGGCAGGTCCTTACCGGGCAGAATATATTGTAGGCGCCCTGATCGTTATCGCTGCGGCCTTTATGTTTTGTTTTACGAAGGATTTTAAGCTGACGGTTACACAGTCTCTGGATTTTAACGATTGTTTATTCCATGGGAAGCTGTTTCGTTATTACAGTGAGATCAACGAACTGGCGCTGTCGGGACATTACAGCAAGGCATGGCCCCAGACGCTTCTGGCAGGAGCCAATTATTCCATCATTAACTATGCTACGGTTGGATTGATCTGTCTGCCAGTATATATTTTTGATCGACTTTTTGATCTTTCGGTTTCTTTTCTTGTGTATGAAGCGATTGTGAAAGCTGCCTTTGCGGCTATCATGATCTATATGTCAAAGATTGTGTTTGATATTGGTAAGATTCTGAAATCAGATGAGAAGGATGCTGGCTGGACAGCTCTTTGCTTTTTAACATCCCCAGTATTTTTGTTTGCCTCGATCATTATATCTCATCTAGATATTTTTTCGATTCTATTTCTGCTTCTTGGCATAAAATATATGGCCAAAGGGAATCACTGGCTGGAACTGCTGTTTTTTATGCTGGCAGCTTCCTATAAGCCATTTGTGTTGCTGGGCATCATACCGATTTTGCTTCTTCGAGAAAAGAGAATTCTCTATCTGATCCGGGATGCTGTCGCAGTGATGTTTGGTATCCTCCTCCAGAGTGTGGTTTATGGTTTTGATCCAGGATATCAAGAAACACAGAAGTTTATGAGTGAAACCTATGGCTTTATTGGAAGATTTTTTGGAGTGGGATTTGCTTTTAAGAGGAATTGTTATGATTCTACTGTGAGCTATTTTATCGTTGCTTTTGTGCTGATTTGTACAGCTGCTTACATGATCCGGAAAGTGAGATGGGAACTGGTTTTTGCCCTTCCCTTTATGGTGATGGGGGCTTTTGTAATGTTTGTCCAGTGGCATCCGAATTGGATGGTTCTGGTGGTTCCATTTAGCGCTTTGATGCTTTTGTATACCTGCAATATCCGTATAACATGTATTTTTGAATGCCTGTTTTCTTTGCTTATCATTGTTGTGACAGCGCTGGGCTGGCTTCATAATTATGATGTGAGAATGCTCAATGGAGGCGTTATTCCGAAGCTTCTCGGTCTGGAAATCAATAAAAACTATATGATACACAAAGTGTTGTTGCGAAAGTTTCCGGACATTCCGATTGATATCTACTCATCCCTTCTATGCGGGGTTGTGTTGGGGATGATCGGTGTCTTTGCTTTTGACTGCTACAAGCGAAGGAATATGTGCGAGGCGGCAGAGAAAATGAGAAAATGGGAGAGATATGCTGTCTGGTGCAGAGTTCTTCCTGCTGTCGGTTTTATGGCGTATTCTCTGCTGATCTGTTTTCTATAGAAACGGATACTGCTTTAAGTGACTATGAGGAAAAGTTATGGAGAAAAAAGATAAGTTTTGCAGTTTTGTCTATGCAGTGATTGCCGCGCTGGTCTTTGTGGGAATGTTAGCGTATTCAGGCGTACAAGAGTTTTGGTACGATGAGGTGTATCAGCTTGGGCTTGTGGGACCAGACAAGGGGATTGGAGAGGTGCTTCGATCCTATATGCAGCTAAAAGATTATACACCTCCTCTGTATGCCATCATAGTATGGATATGGAGGGCTGTGATTCCATTTTCTTTTCCCTGGTTGCTTCTAATTTCGGAAGGATTTACCGCAGCAGGTATATTTTTTACTGCCCTTGCCGGTAAGGAGCTGGGGGGTAAAAAACTTGGACTCTTGGCAGAGATCCTTTCTGCGTCTTCTGCAGTGTTGGTTTTACATGCGGGATACGAATTCCGTTCTTACTCCCTGTATTTTTTGTCGGCGGCTTTGCTGGCCTATGCCATGGCAAAACGAATCCGCAGTTCAGGGAAGAAAGGAAATGCTTTTTTGGTGATATCTCTGCTTTTGCTTTTGTATTCCCATTATTATGGCTGTGTGATTGCAGGGATGCTTTTCCTATTGGAGCTGGTCTTTGTCATCGCTAAAAAGCAAAGTCTTAAAAGTATTTATCCTTATCTTGCAGCGGGTGGAGGCTTTGCGCCCTGGCTACTACTGGTTTTTATCAATCACACGAGGAGTATCACAGAATTTTGGATTCAGCCGCCAGATCTGAATGCCTTATTTGATTTCCTTCGTTTTATGTGCAGCGAGAGTGAGTTTCAGCTCTGGACTCTCTGTCTGGGGATCGCGGGATGCTTTGTCTGCTTTTTGACGAGGTGCCGTTTTGGCAGGTTTACTTTTGAAGAGGATGCGGAAAAACTCTTTCTACCTGGGCTTGTGATCTCAGTGCCAGCGATTATGTATCTTTATAGTACCGTGATCAATCCTTCTGGTGGAATTTTTTATAACCGCTATTTTATTGGTTTGCTGCCTTTTTGCTATCTGATGATGGCGCAGGGGGTTTTGTGGGGATGGCAGTTGGCTGTCGGCAGAGAGCGAAATCGTGAATTTACGGCGTTATGCGTGGGGATTGCTCTTGTACTGGCGGTACAGAATGGAACTTTGCTTTTAGAAGAGCTTCATCAGGAGCAAAAAATTTCTTATCGTGGTTCTGTGGGTGCACTGGCAGAAAAGAGTGATATTATGGAAGAGGGCGTTGTCGTTGTGACGACGGATAATTCCTATGTTCGAGCTGGGATAGAGATGTATTTTGAAGGATTTTATGGAACCAGGCCACAGGTTATTTCCCAACATGATAATAATTTCCAGGAAATTGTAAAACATTATAAGAAAGCGTATTTGTTTATCGGAAAACAACCTTTGGTGGAGGAGACCAGAAAGTTGTTTACGGAGTATCACATGGTCTCGAGAGATAAGAAACACAGGATCCGCGAATATGCTATGGAACAAGAGAAAGATGAATAGACAAAAAGGATGAAAGATGATGAATGGAATTAGTGAAAAATTATGGGGCATAATAGAAACGATAGTCAGAGGAATCTTTGGTGTGATTTTCAAGCTGATCAAAATGGAGCCGACGGAGGAACAGTGGGATGCTCTGCTACAGTTCGTAAAATTTGGTCTGGTGGGTGTATGGAATACCGTATTTTCCTACACAATAAATGTCTTGTGTCTGCTCTTATTTAAAAAAACAGGAGTTCTGCAGACCGCAGACCTGGATATGTACGTATCTAACACTATTGCATTTATTATAAGCGTTCTGGTATCTTTTCTTCTCAACAGCAGGTTTGTGTTTACGCTGGAGGAAGGTCAGAGCCGGAATTTCTGGAAGGCGCTGATGAAGAGCTATCTGTCCTATGGTTTTACTGGTATCATTCTGAACAACCTTCTTGCCTATTTGTGGGTGAATGTGCTGGGAATAAGCAAATTTATAGCGCCGCTGATCAGCCTGATCATAGCGATACCGATCAACTTTATCATGAATAAGCTTTGGGCATTTAAAACGGAAAACAAGTAAAAATCCTTTTCAAATCCGCCAACATATGGTAAAATGAACGCATAAGCACGAACGCACCATCTCCTGGAGACAGCCTCCTGCTTGCAGGAGAGGCTGTCTCCAGGAGATGGTATGTGAGTGCAACGAACACTAAGCTCCTTCGGGGCGCCGAAGGAGCTTAGTGAGTGCTTATACGAGAAGCACGAAGCTGCTTATGCGAGAAGCACGGAAGTGCTTATACGAGAAGCACGAAGCTGCTTATGCGAGAAGCACGGAAGTGCTTATGCGAGAAATGCAGAAGTTGCTTAAACGTAAGGAAGAAGATAGTAGAATAAATTTGGAGGAAAGCTCATGGGAATCAGTGTGGTTCTGCTGGCATACAAAGAAGAGGAGAATCTTAAGGTCCTTTTGCCGCAGATAATCGATAATGTAAAAAAGACAGGAGAAGAATTTGAAATTCTTGTAATAGATACGGCGGAACCGCTGGATAATACCAAAGGTGTCTGCGAGGAATTTGGAGCCAGATATATCAATCAGGAGGAGCCCGCTTTTGCAGGCGCCTTTAAAACAGGGATCAAATATGCGGAAATGGATAAATTTCTTATCCTGGACAGCGACGGATCTCACAATCCCAAATACATTCCTGGAATTTATAAGAAATTTACGAAGGAAAACTGCGATGTAGTCATCGGTTCCCGTTATGTGAAAGGCGGAAAGACCAACGATGCCAAGAGTTCCATTATCATGTCCCATATATTGAATGGTATGTTTCGGTTCTTTCTTGGAATTAAAGCAAAGGATATTTCCACGGATTACCGGATGTATCACACCAATGAGCTCAAGAAGGTGTCGCTATCCTGCCATAACTATGACGTACTACAGGAGGTGCTGTTGCGCCTTCGTTTGAATAAAAAAGATAAAAAATTGAAGATCGGCGAAGTACCGATCGAATTTGACAAGCGGATTTATGGGGAATCGAAGAGACGCCTGATTCCATTTATTATGAGTTATATCAAGACATTATGCCGACTTACGGTGACGCGTATCGCCGGTAAATGATAGGAAGGTTTATATATGTATCCGATGAAATTATCTCCTGTGTATAAGGAATATCTCTGGGGCGGAAGAGAGCTGGAACGGCTGTATGGAAAGTCTGGAGGAGGTCTCTGTACAGCGGAGAGCTGGGAACTATGCTGCCATCCGGATGGACAGAACAAGATCGTCAACGGCAGATTTAAGAGGCAGTTTCTGAGTGATATTGTTAAGGAATTTCCGGAATACGTATCTCCGGAATTTAAGCCGGAAGATAAATTTCCGATTTTAATCAAATTTATAGATGCTAAGAAAAATTTGTCCATTCAGGTTCATCCTTCGGACGATACCGCCTTGCGGGAACGGGGAGAAGAGGGAAAGGCGGAGATGTGGTATGTGGTCTCGGCAAAACCCCGTGCCTTTTTGTATTATGGGTTGAACCAGATGATCAGCAGGGAAGAGTTGGAAAAGAAGATTCAGGATGGTACCGTATGTGAAGTACTGAATAAAGTTGAGGTACACGCAGGAGATGTGTTCTTTATTCATCCCGGAACGATTCATGCCATCGGGGCCGGGGCTGTGATCGCGGAGATTCAGCAGAATTCTAATACCACCTTCCGGGTCTATGATTATTTGCGGAAGGATAAGGACGGTAATTATCGGGAGCTGCATGTAGAACGAGCCATCGATGTGATCGACCGGACGCCGGTGATTCCTTCCCAGGTGTTTGACAACAATGAAGTACGCCTGAAATCAGGAAGCCTACGAAGACTTTTTGAGTGTGATTATTTTAGCGTGCTGCGCATCCAGGTAGACAATGGAAAGATTAAATTCTGGTGTGACAAGAGTAGCTTTCACTCCCTTCTTGTCGTTTCTGGAAATGGTTATTTGGAGCATGCGGGAAAACGATATGATTTCCAGGCAGGAGACAGTATGTTTATTCCGGCAGGATTTGGGGAGTATTATATACATGGAACGAGTGAGGTACTAATGTCTAAATTATAAGATACAATTTTGGCCGATGGTTTCGTTGGCCGGATATAAAGCATTGAGAAAGGAAAAAGAGTATGAAGATAACAGCGATGATCATGGCAGGAGGCCGGGGAGAGAGATTCTGGCCCAAAAGCCGAAAGAATCTGCCCAAACAGTTTTTGAGTCTGACCGATGATGGCGTGACGATGATTCAGCACACAGTGAAGAGAATCCAGCCTCTGGTGAATATGGAAGATATCTACATCGTTACCAACCGGGATTATAAAGGACTTGCCATGGAGCAGCTTCCGGAGCTTCCAGAGGAAAATATCCTGTGTGAACCCATTGGCAGAAATACGGCGCCCTGTGTGGGGCTGGCAGCGATGCATATCAGCAAAAAGTATGAGGACGCGCTGATGATCGTACTTCCTTCGGATCATCTGATCAAATATAACTCTATGTTTGTGGATGTACTAAAGGATGCCTGTGCCGTGGCGGAAAAAGGAGACAACCTTACCACCATCGGTATTACGCCAAATTATCCAGAGACTGGATACGGGTATATCAAATTTGATCCGGACCAGAGTGAGGGACGTGCCTATGGTGTGGAATGTTTCGTGGAGAAGCCGGATCTCAAGACGGCAAAGGAGTACCTGGCAGACGAGTCCTATCTATGGAACAGCGGTATGTTTGTGTGGAAGATTTCCACCATCATTAAAAATATTCAAACCTTTCTTCCGAAGACCTATGAGGGGCTTTTGAAGATCAAAGATGCCATTGGAACCGAAGACCAGGAGACCGTGCTGGAGACAGAATTCGAGCAGTTTGAATCGGAGTCTATCGACTATGGCATTATGGAAAAGGCAGATAATATCTATGTCCTTCCAGGAACCTTTGGCTGGGACGATGTGGGATCCTGGCTGGCGGTGGGACGGATTCGCTCCACCAACGAATTTGGCAATACGGTCCAGGGCAATGTGATCACGGTGGAGACCAAAAATTCAATTATTGAGGGATCGGACAAGCTCATCGCGGCAGTGGGACTGGAAGGCATGATCGTTGTGGATACAGAGGATGCTCTTCTGATCTGTGATAAAAATCATGCCGGTGACATTAAAAAAGTTCTTGAAAATCTTAGAATCTGTAACAGAAATGAATACATCTAAGATTTTTTATAGCAATATGCAATTTGAAAGGAGATATCATGAAAAAAGCATTAATTACAGGTATAACAGGACAGGATGGTTCTTATCTGGCAGAGCTTCTGCTGGAGAAAGGATATGAAGTATATGGCATTATGCGCCGTAAGAGCGTAGTTGATTATGGAAATGTAGAACACATTAAGGACAAGCTGAATTTTATCTATGCCGACATGACGGATGTGGTTTCCCTGATCCGCGCTATGCGCATCAGCCAGGCGGATGAGATCTACAATCTGGCCGCACAGTCATTTGTAGCTACCAGCTGGGAGCAGCCTCTTGCCACAGCAGACATCGATGCCCTCGGTGTGACCAATATGCTGGAGGCGATCCGCACCGTAAAACCGGAAGCGAGATTTTATCAGGCGTCCACCAGTGAGATGTTTGGACTGGTTCAGGAGATGCCACAGAAGGAGACAACGCCGTTTTATCCCCGTTCTCCTTATGGTGTAGCAAAGGTATATGGACACTGGATCACCAAGAATTATCGTGAGAGTTATGATATGTATGCCTGCTCTGGTATCCTTTTCAACCATGAATCTGAGAGGCGTGGCCTGGAGTTTGTTACCCGTAAGATTACAGACGCGGTAGCAAGGATCAAGCTGGGTGTTCAGGATCATGTGGAGCTGGGAAATATGGATTCCAAGAGAGACTGGGGACACTCCAAGGATTATGTTCATGCGATGTGGCTCATGCTGCAGCAGGACAAAGCAGATGACTATGTAGTGGCTACTGGAGAGACCCGTACCGTTCGTGAGTTTGTCGAGCTGGCTTTTGGCCATGTTGGTATCGATGTTGAGTGGAAGGGCCAGGGTGTGGATGAGATCGGAGTGGATAAAGCTACAGGCAAGACTATTGTCACGATCAATCCGAAATTCTTCCGTCCGGCAGAAGTAGAAGTACTTCTGGGAGATCCTGCGAAGGCAGAGAAGGTTCTGGGATGGAAACGAAACATTTCTTTCAGCCAGCTGGTGGAGGGAATGGTAAAGAACGATCTGGCACTGGTAGAGAAGGAAATCAAAGTACAGTCTATATAAATTGATTCGGCGTCAAACATGAGGTATCATGAGGCGCTGTTACATTAGCTTAGCGGCGCGAATTGGAACCCGCCTGAAAACGGAGAATTCGCGCCGCCTTATATATTCCTCTATAAAACGAGGGAGTGCAGCAATCCTGCCAGGGCAGGAAAATAAGTGCTAACTGGAGGAAACAATGAAAAAAGTATTGATTATCGGCGGTGCTGGGTTTGTGGGGAGGTATCTGGCAGAATATCTGACCGGGGAATGCGGATATGAGGTCAGTATTACAAAAATGAAACAGGAAGTGCTGGAGTATGCGGACGCTGACATATTGGATATGGATCTTCTGGCAAAAGAAGAGGTGGAGCAGGTGCTGGCAAAATGTGCTCCGGATTATATTTTCCACCTCGCGGCCCAGAGCTCCGTGGCCCTTTCCTGGTCCAATCCACAGCTTACGGTGGATGTAAATATTAAGGGAACTCTGAATCTGCTGGATGTGTTAAAAGAAATAAAGTATCCGGGAAGAGTGCTTTTGATCGGTTCCGGAGAGGAATATGGGTATGTCAATCCAGAAGAGGTCCCGATCTCTGAGGACACAGTTCTGCGTCCCGGAAATATCTATGCCGCCACAAAAGGATGCCAGAATATGCTGGCGGCGATTTATGCCAGAGCATACCAGCTCAATCTTGTAATGGTCCGCGCCTTTAACCATGTGGGGCCGAGGCAGTCTCCCCAGTTTGTGGTGTCGGATTTTTGCAAACAGGTAGTGGAAGTGGAAAAAGGGCTTCGGGAGCCGGTGATCCACGTGGGAAATCTGAAAGCGAAAAGGGATTTTACAGATGTGAGAGATGTGATCGCCGCCTATGAGTGCCTGGTACGTCAGGGACACGCTGGGGAGACCTACAATGTGGGAGCGGGAAATGCGTATTCGATCCAGGAGATCTTAGATCAAATTATCGCTCTTTCTGGACAGGAGATCCGGGTGGAGGTGGAGGCGGAACGCCTGCGGCCCATCGATGTGCCGATCATCTCAGCGGATATAACGAAAATTACAGAGCATACGGATTGGACGCGGAAGATCAGTCTGGAAAAGACACTGAAAGATACACTGAATTATTGGAGAGAGCAGATTTCATAGCGGAGGATATATAAGGAGGAATGACAGATGATGGATATTATTTCTAATTATAAAAGATGGGTGGAGCAGGTAAAGGAAGAGGATCTGCTGGAAGAATTAAAGAGTGTGGAGGGGAAGGAAGAAGAGATTAACGATCGCTTTTACCGGGAGCTGGAGTTTGGTACAGGTGGGCTCCGCGGCGTGATCGGCGCTGGAACCTATCGCATGAATGTGCATACTGTGGCAAAAGCGACCCAGGGCTACAGCAATTATTTGAAAAAGGTTGCGGCAGAGCCTTCGGTGGCCATCGCCTATGACAGCCGGATCAAATCCGATGTATTTGCCAGAACAGCCGCCGGGGTTTTTGCGGCAAATGGAATCCAGGTTCATATCTATAAAGAATTGATGCCGACACCGGCGCTGTCTTATGCAGTGCGCGACCTGAATTGTGACGGCGGTATCGTGGTGACTGCAAGCCATAACCCGGCGAAATATAACGGTTATAAGGTGTATGGAGCAGATGGCTGCCAGATCACGCTGGAGGTGGCAGAGGCAATTCTGCACGAGATCGACAGCGTGGATGTATTTGATGATGTGGTGCAGATGGATTTTGAAGAGGGCTGCGGCCAGGGAAAGATTCATTTTATCGGGGAAGATGTCATCACAGGTTTTATTGACGCAGTGTCTGAGAGGGCGCTGAACCCGAAAGAGATTGACAAGGATGTATCCATCGTATATACGCCTTTGAACGGGACCGGACGGATGCCAGTGACGAGATGTCTCAAAGAAAATGGGTATACCAGGATCACGATCCCGGCGGAACAGGAGATGCCAGATGGGAATTTTACCACCTGTCCCTATCCGAATCCGGAGATCCGAGAAGCTCTTGAGGTCGGTCTGAAAAAGGCGAAAGAGGTAGGAAGCGATCTGTTGCTGGCGACGGACCCGGACTGTGACCGCGTGGGTATCGCCGTGAGGGATGGAGAAGATTATAAGCTCATATCCGGCAATCAGATGGGAATCCTGCTCTTTGACTATATCTGCAAAACTTATACCGACAATGGAACGATGCCAAAAGATCCGGTGGTAGTGACTACCATCGTGTCCACAAAGATGATCGATAAGATCGCTGCCGACTATGGCGTGGAGGTAAGGCGGGTGCTTACGGGATTTAAGTTTATCGGTGAACAGATCGGTTTTTTGGAGGCGGCGGGAGAGGCGGACCGTTATGTCTTCGGTTTTGAAGAAAGTTATGGCTATCTCAGCGGCAGTCACGTCAGGGATAAGGATGGCGTCAATGGATCTTTATTGATTTGTGAGATGTTTGCCCATTATAAAGCAAAAGGCCGTTCTCTTGTGGAGGTATTGAACGCTCTTTATGAGAAGTATGGGTACTTTAAGGAGGCGCTGCAGTCCATCACTTTTGAGGGCGCCAGCGGGGCAAAGAAGATGACAGAACTGATGGATTCCCTGAGAAAGAACCCGCCCTCAGAGATCGCCGGATTTAAGGTGGAGGATGTGAAAGACTATGGGGCAGGAGTGGGAAATCTTCCCAAATCCAACGTGATGGAATTTAATATGGAACATGACGTAAATGTGCTGGTAAGACCGTCGGGAACGGAGCCGAAGATCAAGATGTATTATCTGGTGAAGGGAGACAGCGAGGAGGCAGGAGATCGGATCACCGCCTCTCTGGAAGCATATTTTACGGAGGTATGTAAGGGATGAAAAGAAATAAAAAGCAAAAGGCACTCTGCTTTTTGCTTTTATTTTCCGTTGTTTTTGTGGTAGTTTTTGGCTGTACGTATTTCGTTTTCTGGAAGAATGGAAAGACCTTTATCTGGAATTATGACGGCATCAAACAGCATTATGCGGCGCTCTGTTACCTAGGCAGATATTATCAGGAATTTTTTTCTGGTATGCTGCGGGGGGATTTTGTGCCGCCAATGTTTGACCTTTCCCTGGGAATGGGGGAAGATATAATTACCACCCTGAATTTCTATGGACTGGGAGATCCGTTGACCTTACTGGCAGCGCTGGTGCCGCAGGAGAAGACGGAATATCTGTATGACATTCTGGTGGTTCTCCGGATGTATCTGGCGGGGATTTCCTTTTCCTGGTGCTGCCGGAAAAAGGGAAGAGGCTGGAGCGTTACCCTGATCGGGGCGCTGGTGTATGCTTTTTCTGGTTATATACTGCATGTGGCAGTGAAACACCCCTTCTTTGTCATTCCTATGATCTTCCTGCCGCTGGCGGTGGTGGGAGTGGATCGGGCGCTGGAGAATAAAAAATTGACACTTTTGATCTTTGTCACGTTTTTTACCGCACTGAACGGATTTTATTTTTTCTATATGAACACGATTTTTTTGGTCATCTACGCTCTGATCCGGATGATTTGCCAGAAAAAATTGTTTGTCCGGTGTTGGCGCTGCGTCGTGGCGTATGTCATGGGGACGGCGATGGCGGGGGTACTTTTTGTGCCATCCATTGCGGCGTATCTGTCTAGTACCCGGAGTGAGAGTGCTTTTGATCCGGGGAACCTGCTGCTTTTTGATGCCAGCCGCTATAATGCCATTTTGACGAGAATCATCGGACCGCCAAGAATTACCTGGGATTATTTGGGGATAGCATCCATTGTGCTGCCGGCGATTCTTGTGCTCTTTACCGTCGGGCGAAGGAAGAATGTGGAGTTAAAGGCCAATATTCTGTGTTGGACGATTTTGATGCTGGTTCCCTTTGGCGGCTATATGATGAATGGTTTTTCTTATGTTTCCGGGCGTTTTATGTACTTAACCACCTTTGTATTTGCACTGGGTATGGTATATGGGCTGCCGGAGCTATTAAAACTGACAAGGAAGAAATTTTTATTCTGTATCGGCGGGGCAGGGATCTATCTGGTTCTGGTGCTTTTTTCTTCGGATGCGGATCATATTATCGGCTGGTTTGGTTTTGTCATGCTGGTGATGACGTTTCTGGTGTTGCTGGTCTGGAATTGGTGCCGTGCAGAAAAAAGCATTTGGGGAAAGCAGCTGCCCCTCTCCGTGGCGGGATGGCTGAAAAAAAACATTTATGTGCTGCTTACCCTGACAGTTGCCTTGAACATCATAGGCAATGGATGGTTTCTGTTCAGTAATAAAGGACAGGGGTATGCGGAGAGTTTTATCGACCGGGGAAGGGCATACCAGTACGTCGCAGGCTCCCCGGAAGCAGAGGTGGAGAAAGCAGCGGAGGAAGAAGCCTCTCAGACCGGTGTGGTCAAGGGGATTTACCGGACAGATTCTCCGGCGAAGCGGACGGAAAACACCGGAATGATCACTGGGAAGTACGGGGTATCCAGTTATTTCAGCATGTCCAATCCTTATCGGATTCAGTATCTTCTCCAGATGCAAGATGGCGGGGTGTTAGACAGCATGTTTAAGATCGCGGGTCTGGATGACCGTGCCTGGCTGGCAGCCCTGGCTTCTGTGGGATACTATGCGGTGGAACAGGGGAAGGAGTTCCAGCTTCCCTATGGATATAAGTTGGTGAGGGAGTTTAAGAGAGGAAAGAAGATTTATGGACTATACGAAAATCAGTATTTTCTTCCTTTTGGCATCACTTATGACAGTTATATGACAGAGAGTCAGCTGGAAGAGGAGACCCGGAAAGATGGCGTGAAGCTGCAGGAACTTATGCTGAAGACGGTGATTTTAGATGAGGCGTCCCTGACAGATGAGACTTCTGGTTTTCAGAAACAGATCGCAGGAGTGAACAGAAGGAGCAGTGCCCCGGCGTTAAGCAGCAAAGAGATCCCTTATGAGATCCAATCTACGAATCAAGTTGAGATCCGGAAAGGAAAGGCTGTGGTGAAGAAAAATGGTGGAAGCCTCACCCTTCGCCTGAAGGAGCCTGTGTCAGAGGCAGAGCTGTACCTGTATCTTCCGGGGTATCAGATGGCACAGAAGAACCGGACCTATTGTGACATAACAGCGGTCAGAGGAAAACAGAAAAAGACCATCCGTGCGCTGACAAATCAGTGGAATTGGTACTTTGGCAGAGAGGAATATTTGTTTCATCTCGGCATGGCAGAGGGAGAGGAAGGAGAAACCCTCTGTAAGATCCGTTTCCAGTTCAAGGGCAGCTTTGAACTGGAGAAGTTAAGGATTATCGCCCAGGGTATGGAGAATTATGGGGAAACGATGCAGGCGAGACAAGAACACGCAATGGAACATGTGGTGACTGATAAAAATTGCATTCGCGGCGATGTAACAGTGCCGTCGGACCAGCTATTGTTCTTATCCATTCCCTACAGTGAGGGGTGGAAGGCTTTGGTCAATGGAAAGAAGACTTCGGTCTGTCGTGCCAATACGGCGTATATGGCGCTGCCACTGAAAGCGGGGGACAATGCTGTGGAGCTGTATTATGAGACACCTTATCTCAGGCTGGGGCTTGCCATCAGCCTGGCAGGACTTCTGGCATGTGCCGGTTATTGGATCACCTGCAGCATTTTGGCAAAGAGAGCGGCAGGAAAGAAGGAGAGAAGCGGTGGAATATCAATATAAGTTCTCGGTGGTGATACCGGTCTATAACGTGTACGGATATCTTCGTGAGACGCTGGATTCCGTCATACAACAGGATATTGGATTTGAGGAAAACATTCAGGTCATTCTGGTGAATGACGGGAGTCCGGACCGGAGTGAAGAGATCTGTCTGGAATATCAGAAGCGGTATCCGGATAATATTGTCTATCTTAAGCAGGAAAACCAGGGAGTGAGTGCGGCCAGGAACCATGCCATTTCCTACATCCGCGGAAAGTATGTGAATTTTCTGGATTCCGATGATAAGTGGACGAAAAACAGCTTCCGGGCAGTATATGAATTTTTTGAAAAGCGATGGGATAAGATCGATCTGGTCTCCTGTCCCCAGAAATTTTTTGAGGCGAGGAATGAGTATCACTGGCTGCGGTTTAAATATGAAAATGGCAGCCGCATCATTGATGTACTGGATAAGTATAATTATATCCAGATGCATGTCACTGCTACGTTTGTGAAAGCAGAGGTGCTGGCACATCATCGTTTTGATGAACAATTGAAATATGCAGAAGATTCAAAGTTTGTGACCTCGGTCATCCTAGATAAGCTTAAGTACGGGGTGGTGGCAGAGGCGCTTCATCTGTACCGCAAGCGGGTGAATGCCTCTTCGGCGATCCAGAATAAGGGGACCTCCAAGGAGTGGTATCTGGATACTCCGAGGCATTATTATCTGGAGATCATCCAGGAATCCATCGAAAAGTATGGGAGTGTTCTGCTCTACATCCAGTACCTGATCCTATATGATTTCCAGTGGAGGCTGCGGGATGACTTGACCAGGGTTTTGAGTGAAAAGGAACAGGGCTGGTATAAGGACTGTCTGAAGGAAATGCTGTCCTATATGGATGATGACCTGATCTGTCACCTGGATAAGATGTATGCCGAATACAAGATCTATGCCCTTTCCCTGAAATACGGATACGATATCCGAAAAGAATTGAAATACCGTAAGGGGAGCCTGTATTTTAACAACATTAAGATCTACAGCCTGCAGGCGAAATCTCTCTTTACAGCGGATGTTCTGCAGATTCAGGATGGTGTGCTGCATTTGTCGGGACGGATCTGGTGCCCCTTTGCGGAGGATCTGACCGTCACCATAGAAAATAACCGGGGAGACTGCTATGAGGTGCAGTCTAAGCCTGCCGGTTTCCGCAAAGCGGTGATTTTCGGGGAAGAACTGGTCCGGGTGCGGGGGTATGAGGTTAAGCTTCCCTTGAAAGGGGTGAAGCAGTTTTGTGTATATGGGCAGTATAAGGACAAATACCCCCAGAAGCTGTATATCCGGGTGGGGAAGTTTTCCCATCTGAGCCAGGAGGTGCCGGAGCTCTACTATCACGAGGACGGATATATGGTCAGCTATGATGTAGAGGGGGCAAGGCTCTGTGTGCGGAAGAAACATGCGCTGCCCCATCTGGCAAAAGAGCTGAGGCTGCTTCTGCGCTGTGTGCGGAACAAAAGATATGAGATCGCCGGCTATCGCTGCCTCTATCATCTGGTAAAACCTTTTCTTCGGAAAGAGCGGTGGATCGTTATGGAGCGGATCAATGTGGCAGGGGATAACGCAGAACACTTTTTCAAGTTTCTCCAGGAGCACGGCGACAGGGACATAATATCCTATTTTACCATATCTGAGGATAGTGATGATTTTGAGAAAATGAGCCGGATCGGCAGGGTGCTTCCCTTCCGAAAGTTTCGATATAAGTTAAATGTTCTCTTAGCAAAAAATATTATTTCTTCCCAGGGAGAAGATAACATTTTTAATCCCTGGGACAGGGACAGTGTCTATATCCGGGATCTATATAAGTATCATTTTGTGTTTTTGCAGCATGGCATCATCAAGGATGACCTCTCAGAATGGCTGAATAAATTCAATAAAAACCTGCAGATGTTCGTGACGTCAGCAAAACCAGAATATGAGTCCATTCTAAAAGGGGATTATTTTTATGATGAAAAGGTGGTGCGGCTGACCGGTCTGCCCAGATACGATAACTTAAAACAGGATATAGCGCCGGAGAAATCCATCATTTTTATGCCCACCTGGCGGTTTTCCCTGGCCTGTCGCTTGGACAATGATACCGGAGAGAGGATTTATAATCCCCTCTTTAAACAGTCGGAGTTTTATCGCTTTTATGATCGCCTGATCCATGATGAGCGGTTAAACCAGGTGCTGAAAGAAAAGGGATATACGGGAAAGTTTTTCCTGCACACCCACCATAAGGTTCAGATCGGTGATTTTACCGACGGCGAGGCGGTGAAAGTGCTTCGGGAGGGCATTGATTATCAGAAGGAATTCCAGAACAATGCCCTGCTGATCACGGATTTTTCCAGTGTGGCCTTTGATTTTGCCTACCTGAAAAAGCCGGTGGTCTACACCCAGTTTGATATTGATACCTTTTTTCAGGGACAGGTTTATTCCAAGGGATATTTTGAGTATGAGAGGGATGGACTGGGACCGGTCTGCTATGACTATGAGACCACTCTGCAGACCATCATTGATTATGTGGAAAATGACTGTCGGCTGGAACCGGTTTATGATGAGAGAGGGAACCGGTTTTACCGCTGGTTTGACGCGGAAAACTGCCGGCGGGTTTATGAGGATATAAAAGCACTGGATCGCCAGTCGTGAGGAGGGATGCTGGATGGAAGAGTTTGTTTGCCTGGCACTTTATACTAAGGCATATCACGGACCAGAGGGAAGTGGAACCTTGGATGAGAGGTGTGAGCGGAGACTTCTCAAGGTGGAGAAGAGGACTGATCCGACAGTCAATCTTCTTGTCTTTACCAGGGAGCCCTGTGAATGCCGGAACCACATCGCGGACGTGAGGGAGCACTATGAGTTTGCCACGATAGATCCGGCGAAGATTTATCTGCGGAAAAACCTGGCAGAGAGGCTTTCGCCTCTGGATTTTTCAGGGCTCTGCCGGTTGTTTGCGGATGAAGGGCGCTTTGCTGTTTGGGAGTTAGAGCCCGGGCAGCCGAAGAAAAAAGGCTATCCCTATGTGAAGCAGAATGCGGGAAGTTTTGGGACAGACCCGGAAAAATACATGGAGATATGCGGCGAACTGAGGGAAAGATATGGGGAGCTTCTTCCCTTCTTTCAGAATATGATCATCGTGGATATGCTCCCTCTGTTTTTTGAAGAGGATGATAATCATAAATCTCTTCTGGGACAGATTCTTGCGGATATTGATGACGATATCCTTTGTGGCACTGGCTGTATTTACGAAGATGTGCTGCTTAAGATCCTGTCTCTCAAGTATGGGGAGGATGTGGAAGAAAAGCTGGTTTACCGGAGCGGGAAACTGAAATATCAGAACCTGTCTCTGTTTCCGCTGAAAGAAATCCCTTTTGTGGTGTCGGAAATGAAACTGGTTAAAGGCAGATTTAAAATATCTGGGCATGTCCTTCTGCCCTTGGAACACAGTGAGATCGAGTACTATTGTATGGACAACCGGAACCGCCGTTATGAGCTGTCTCTGGAACAGGACGGGGAGATTTGTTTTCTCGGTGAGCTGCTCCACCGGAGGAAGCGGTTTCTGGTGGAATTTCCAGCCGGGAAAAAACCGGCGGGGATACGGTTTATGTACTGTTACCGGGGAATGTATCAGGCGAGGGTGCGGATGGAGTTTGCAGAGCGGCTTGGCATGGCGCCGGATACCAGGCATAATTTCCGGCTGCAGGACGGATATCTTTGGAAGGCGGAGAAGAGGATTTTATTTGCAGCGCCCCTGCAAAAAAGAACGCGGATAAAGCTTTTCTTTACATTTCCGTGGAAAAGCTTTAAAATATAGTTTGATATAAGTGTGAAAATAAATTCACTCAACGAGTTTGTGGTCTGCGCGCTGCTTGCCACAAACACCGCTTATTCGCATAAACAGCGCAGAAACGAGGAAACTATGATATACGGAGTAGTACTTGCCGGCGGAGTGGGAAGCCGAATGGGAAATATGGGAAAACCAAAACAGTATCTTTTGATCGGGGATAAGCCAATCCTCATTCATACCCTGGAAAAATTCTATATGCAGAGTGAGTTTGAAAAGGTTCTTGTGCTCTGTCCGGTGGAATGGCTGAGCCACACGAAGAATCTGATCCGCAGATATATTCCGGACAAGGACCGGATCGTGGTGCTAGAGGGCGGTGATACCCGCAATGAGACGATCATGAATGCCATTGATTATATCGAGCAGGAGGGGAATCTGGACCAGGAGACGATCATCGTCACCCACGATTCGGTGCGTCCCTTTGTCACCCAGAGGATCCTGGAGGAAAATATCCGCTATGCCAAGGAGTATGGGGCATGTGATACCGCGGTGGCGGCGACGGATACCATCGTGTGCAGTGAGGACAATGTGGTGATCAGTGACATTCCGGAACGGCGGAAGATGTACCAGGGACAGACGCCCCAGACCTTCCAGGCCATGAAGCTCAAAGAGCTGTACCACGCTCTGACGCCGGCAGAGAAAGAACTTCTCACTGATGCAGCAAAGATCTTTGTCATGAAGGGGGAGAAGGTGCATATCGTGGATGGAGAGGTATTTAATATAAAGATTACCTATCCCTATGATCTGCGGGTGGCAGAAGCATTGTTGAAGGGGAACGAAGAAATATGTTAAATGCAGTGTACCGCCTTGTGGCGCCGAGGCGTTTTGAGGTGGAATTTACAGATATTGATCTGTGCAGCGGGGCTGTGATCGTGCGCCCTACCCATCTGTCCATCTGCAATGCAGACCAGAGGTATTATCAGGGGAAGCGGGCCAACGATATTCTGCGGAAAAAGCTGCCCATGGCGTTGATCCATGAGGGGATCGGTGAGGTGGTGTATGATCCAGAGGGCGAATTTGCGGCGGGGGAACGAGTGGTTATGATCCCCAATACCCCGAAGCAGATCGCAGAGGACATGACAGGTGTGGCAGACGGGAATGTGGTGGCAGAAAATTACCGGCTGGATTCCCGGTTCCGCGCCAGTGGTTTTGATGGTTTTATGCAGGATGCGGTGGACATCCGCCGGGACCGGCTGATTCGGCTTCCGAAGGGTATCGATCCCTGTGTGGCGGCCTTTACCGAAATCGTGACGGTGAGTGTCCATGCCCTGAGCCGCTTTGATGAGATCGCCCATAAGAAGCGGGAGGCAGTGGGGGTCTGGGGAGATGGAAACCTGGGGTATATCACTTCGCTGCTTTTTAAGGCGATGTTTCCAGAGACAAAATTGTATGTCTTCGGGCTGAACCGGGACAAGCTGTCGGATTTTACCTTTGCCGATGATACCTTTCTCGTGACACACATTCCGGCGGGACTGGAATTTGACCATGCCTTTGAGTGCGTGGGAGGAGAGGGCTCCCCGAAAGCGATCAATCAGATTATCGACAACATTCTGCCGGAGGGGACGATCTCGATCCTTGGAGTTTCCGAGAATGAGGCGGCGATCAATACGCGGATGATGCTGGAGAAAGGGCTTCGGATGTTTGGCAGCAGCCGCAGCGGACGAGGGGATTTTATAAGGACCGTCGAATTATACCAGTCCAATCCGGAGATTCCTGCCTATCTGCAGAACCTGATCGGAGTCCGGATGCGAGTGCGTACCATCGAGGATATGAAGAAGGCATTTGAAGCTGATATTTATAAAGAATTTGGAAAAACGATTATGATCTGGGAGGCTTAGAGATGAGTGGTTTTCTATCGAATAAGACAAAACGGTTTTTGAAAAAAAGACTGAAATTCTGGTTTTACTGCCTGACACATCCGATCCTGAATGAGCATCTGATCGTGTTTGAGGCATTCAGCGGCAAGCGGTGCGGCGGCAATCTCCGGGCGATCTATGAAGAACTGATGGAGGATGAGCGTTACCGCGATTTCCGCTTTGTGTGGATCGTAAATGATGTAGAAGCCCATACCGACCTGAAAGTGAGACGGCATACAAGGGTTGTGCTGAAGGATTCCCGTTCTGCCTTTATTTTGTATGCCAAGGCAAAGTACTGGTTTAACAATGTGGCGCTGCCTAACTACCTCATTCCGAGACCCCATCAGGTATATGTGGAGACATGGCACGGAACGCCTCTGAAAAGGCTGGGAAATGATATCCAGTATGAGGTGGATCCGAGACAGTCTCTGGCGGAGATGCACAAAAAATATTACATCAAGGGAAGAAAGATGGATTATTTGATCTCCCCCTCCCGGTTTTATACCGAGAAAATGATCTCGTCCTTCCGGCTGGACAAGTCACATAAAGAAAACATTATTTTAGAGACCGGTTATCCTAGAAACGATGCTCTGTTTAAATTTACCGAAGAGGATGTGGCGCGCATCAAAGAGGAGATCGGCGTGCCAGCAGGCAAAAAAGTGGTGTTGTATACACCGACCTGGCGGGATAACCAGTTCAAAAAGGGAGAGGGATTCCAGTACAATACGGAGCTGGATTTCCAGACTCTTATGGAGGAGCTGGGGGACGAATATGTCCTGTTGTTCCGCGCCCATCATCAGATTGGGTTTAAGAATGTGGCCTCGGATGTACCAGGTGTGATCGATGTGACGGAGGTGGATGATGTCAATGACCTGTATATCATCAGTGATCTGATGATCACAGATTATTCTTCTACCATGTTTGACTACGGCGATCTCAGGCGTCCGATGGTATTTTATATGTATGACCTGGATGAGTACCAGGGTGAGATCCGGGATTTTTATTTTGATATCAATGAGCTTCCGGGACCCATCGTCAAGACCCAGCCAGAGCTGGTAAAGGCAATCAAAGACCAGTTTGCCAACTTCGTCTATGATGGGAAATATCGTGCTTTTACGGAGAAATTTAATTATCTCGACGATGCCCATGGGGCCAAAAGAGTGATCGAAGCGACGATTAAGACAAAAATGGGTCCTGCCTTTCGTTTTTATAAGTGGGTGATCCATACAAAAAATGTCATCCGCAAGGCATTTCGGGATGGCTATATCGCCTTTTCCGGCATGCTTCGCTGTATGGGGCTCTGCCGCACGGAAAATAGTAAGCTCCTATATTCTTATAAAAATAAACATAAGGGGCAGAGGTGTTTCCTCGTGGGAAATGGTCCCAGTCTGCAGCTCTCTGACCTGGAGGGCCTGAACAAGAAAGGTGAGATCACCTTTGGCTGTAATTTGGTGACAAAAGTATTTGGCGAGACCAGCTGGCGTCCAGATTATTATTTCCTGATCGACCGCATCTGTGCCAAATTCCAGAGTGAGGAGATCAACGAGGCCATCGGGGAGATTCCATTGTTTACGAATATCACTACCTACAATATTTTCCGTGAAAAGCCTAAAAATCCGGTGATTCTTTATAATATTGCCAAAGATAAATATAAGGTGAAGCGTTCTCCGCTGGCCTATTATATCCCGTCGGGATCTACGGTGATGTCATTAATGATCGAGATGGCGGTGTACATGGGTTTTTCCGAGATCTATCTGATCGGCTGTGACTGTACCTCTACCTTCAGCGGCAACACCCATTTTATCAAGGGGTATACCGATGATAAACTGAAGGCAAGA
The DNA here is from genome assembly GCA_910575665.1 of Eubacteriaceae bacterium. GTDB lineage: Bacteria > Bacillota > Clostridia > Lachnospirales > Lachnospiraceae > Eubacterium_F. The sequence goes on along the minus strand of CAJTFB010000016.1, from coordinate 845 downwards.
GATGCAAAAAAGATTGTTGACCGGATGCGTCGTCTGGGAATCCAGAGTGATGATTATGAAAAATATTTTTTGGATGGTTCACTAAATGCCTATACGCTTTTGAAAGAGCATGCAATTAAGCACGGTGTGACGATCTATAATGCCACCAGAGGAGGGGCATTGGAAGTGTTTGACCGGGTGGATCTGGATGATTTTATCTGATCCTTTACAGATCCAGAAACTCACTGAAATCATACCGATCCTTTAGAATCATATCGATGGCCTCCCGTACCGGCGCCTGTCCGGCAGGTCTGGTCAGGAGGATGTCGATATAGGGTTTCAGGCTTTCGGCGCAGTCTGAGGGGGCAAAGGTGATGCCGGCGGTCTTTATGGCGCTGAGATCATTCATGTCATCTCCGATGTAGGCGGTCTGCTCCGGAGCCAGACCATATTTGTTCATCACTTCCGTGAGCTTTTCTGCCTTATTTTTCACTCCCTGATGGAACTCCGTCAGACCCAGCTCCTGACAGCGGTTGGCGACGATCTGGGAGTTTCTTCCGGTTATAATGGCAGGAACGATGCCGGCATCTTTTAGAAGCTTGATGCCGAGACCGTCTTTGACGTTAAAGGCTTTAAACAGTTCTCCGTCGTTTCCCATATAGATGTTGCCATCGGTGAGAGTACCATCTACGTCCATGGCAAATAATTTGATTTCTTTCAGGTCTTTCATACTTATAATCCGCCTTTCCGCTTCGCGAAAGCCACCGATGGGGTCATGAAACCTTAGTTTCTCTCGCTTCGCTCGTTTCTATTTTCTTTACCTCTTGATATAATCTTTTTATAAGACTGACACACTACAGAACACG